>NZ_JARGDK010000010.1 GCF_029210495.1 Pseudothioclava nitratireducens
CTGTTCTTGCGGCCGAGGGGCCGGGATATCCGCCACCCGCACATCGATCCGGGTGGTGTCCGACAGGAGCCGCGCCGCTCCGAACGTGGTCACATCATCATTGCGACGCATGATGATGCGGATGCGGGTGAACTGCCCTTCGCTGTCACGATGCCAGGCCTCGTGGGCGAGGTTCGGATCAGCGAAGAGCAGATCGAGGGCCACGGCAAAGGCCGTCATGTCTCAGCGGCCTCAGTTCGAGCTGTGCAACCGGATCGCAAGACGTGGGCGCTTGTTCACCGGCAGGATTGAGGCCTCGGTCATGAGATCGATCCAGCGGCCTTTGGCGTCCATCATCTGCCGCGCGTAAAGCGGCAGGCCGACGGTGTTGGCCGTTTCGAGAAGGTTCGCTGGCCCGCCATAGGTGGTGAAGGTGTCGAAGGTGCCAAGCGGGAAGGCGATGCCCTCGCCCGCGGGGATCAGCCGCTCTGAGGTGCCGTTCGAGAGGGTGACCGAGCCGTTGTATTCCTCGAACAGGATGCCCGCGAAGGGGAAGGCGCGGCGCATGTCCTCGCGGAGCGGCTGGCCGCCCGTGGCGGAGAAGAACTTATAGGCCTCTTCGGTCTTGGGGTGGCTGATCAGCTTGTCGAAGAACTCCGAGCTTACCAGCGCATGCGCGGTGGTCATGGTCTCGCCCAGAAGGCTGTCCTCGATCCCACGCAGCACGGTGCGGACCTTGCCCTGGACATTGGTGCCAGCCGTGCCGAAGACGAAGTCGACCGAGATCTGCTCGAGGCCGAATTCAGTGAAGTAATTGTAGAGCGTCGTGCCTGCGCCATCCTTCACGATGCCGCGGAGCGCATTCATCTCCATGTATTCGCGGGTCTGCGCATGCTTGCGGCGCATCAGTGTGAGCTTGCGGTTCATCACCTCTACGAGCGGATCGGCTGCGTCCGACAGGCCCAGCGCGGGCATGCCCTGAATGTCGGCTGGCAGGATCACATCGTCATGCGGGATCCAGGGCAGGGCGAAGCTTCGCATCGAGCGCTGCTCGCGGGTGCCGACAGTGGCAGGCGCGCCCAGCGGCACGGACGGCAGCAGGCTCAAGACGCCTTGGCGCTGTTCGATCACGATCGAGCGCTGTGTGACGCCTTCAAAACGGAAGAGGCCGATCTGGCCGAGGCGGGTGTAGAGGTTGGGCAGGATGTTAATCGCCTGCGTCATCTCGGCGAGCGAGTAGCCGCCCGCGTCAAACGGGTTGCGGGTGATGGTCATGGGGAAACTCCAGAGAAAGAGGGGGCTGCGTAGCTGCGTGTTCGGGATCAGGTTACGATCAGTCAGTTCAGGCGGCGTCGCGCGGGATGATGCCGAGCGCTGTCAGCTGGGCATGCTTGGCGGCCGTCTTTGCAGCGTCATCGACGCTGGCGTCGAACACGAGCGTGGCTTTTGAGACGATGGCGGGGCCGCGCACGACCACGACCGCCTCCGCGTCCGCCGCGCTGGCGTCGGTTGCGTAGAGCAGGACGGCAGCAGCCGTCTGGGCGCCATCGGTGCCACCCGAGGTGGCGAGCTTGTACTTGCCGCTGGCGGTGATGCGGCCCAGCACAGCGCCGACAGGGTAGCTGGCGCCGGCCAGCAGCGTGACGGTCTCGCGGGTAAAGTTGGGGTTCAGCTCGTATTTGAGGACATCGCCCATGGTGGGCGGTTGGGTCAGCACGGACATGGGCAATCTCCTGAAGATTGGGTGTCAAAAAGAAATCCCCCGCCGGGGAGGAACGGCGGGGGATCAGGTGGGCGGTGCAGATTTCTGGGAGAGCAGTTCAGCCCCTGCTGCCCGCCGAGGCAGCCTTCTTCGCGGCCGCCACAATCGGGCTTTCCAAGGACTTGGGGAGAACCGGGGAGGGTGGCGCGGCAACGATGTCGCGCGCGTCAGCTGCTGCAGCGGCGCGCTGAAGGACCAGTTTGCGGAGGGCTTCCGGGGCCGTGCCGTCGCGCAGCGCCTTCGCGGCATCGATGGTGATCCCGAGGCGGCCTGCCTGCGCCGCGATCTCGGCGATCTCCGCCGCTGCCTCGCGAAGCTGAACTGAGAGTTCCGCCAGATTGCTGGGTTGCGCGGCCGCCGGGGCGGGCAAAGGCGCCGCAGCTGCGACGGGCGCGGGGTCTTCTTCCTGCACGCCACCGGCATCATCCAGGGCATCCGAACTCTCAGCAGTGCTCTCCATCGCCGTGTCTTCCGTGTTAGTGGTTTCAGGAGTTTCCTCAGCAGTGTCTCGATGGGCGTTCATGGCGACCTCCATTGGTTTGGTATGAGCGGCGTGGGGCAGCCGCGCGGTAGGTGATGGGACGGACAGGCTCTCGCGGAATCGGGCAAAGCCACGGGTGAGGTCGATCACCTCATCGGCCAAGCCAGCGATCACGGCATCCGTCCCGCGATAGGTCGCAGCCTCTGTCGCCAGTGTTGCCTCCTGGCTCAGTCGCCCAGCGCGGCCTGCAGCAACAGTCTCAGAAAAGAGGAACCGCAGCACATCGATCTCGCGCTGGATTTCGTTGCGCACGTTCTCGGGCAGCGGCTCATAGGGATTGCCATCGACCTTGTGCATGCCGGAATGAATAAGCGTGACCCGCACCCCATCCTCATCCAGCTGACCACTGAGATCGGCATGTATGACGACAACCCCGATACTGCCCACGGCGCCAGTGCGCGGCAGCAGAATTCGGTCGGCCTGGGAAGCCAGCGCATAGCCGGCCGAGAACGCATGCTCTGCGACAAAGGCCCAGACGGGCTTGCTGCCCCGGATTGCCCGAATGCGATCGGCGAGGTCGAAAACGCCGGCCACTTCGCCTCCGAAACTATCGATTTCCAAGGCAATGCCGCGCACCGCCGGATCACTGGCCGCCGCTTCGATCTGAGCGGCGATCCCCTCGTAACTGGTCTGGCCCGAGGACTGACCGATCCAGCTCCCGCGATGAATAAGAACGCCAGAAATCTCGATCACGGCGATGCCGTCCACGATCGGGTAGGGCGCATTGCCATGTTGCTGAAGTCGTTCGGTAAGGTTTCCGGCGAGTATACCGGCGCGGGCGGTAAGGCTGGGAGCGCCATCTTCTGCGTCGACGCCATCAGCCAGTTCAACCTGCCGTCCCAGGATGCGCGGCCCGAGGCCAGATAGAAACGCCATGGCCTTGGACGGTTCGACCAGCAGCGGCGTGTTGAAAGCGCGCGCGGCAATACGGGCATGGAGCATCAGGGTTGGTCCTCGTCAGGGAGCGGGCGGTCTTCCGCGTCATCAGCGTCATCGATTGGCTCGCTCACCTCGTCTTCGAGCGGAACCGTCTGCACGCCCTGCGCGGGCGATCCTGGCCGGCGGAAATCAAGGCCCAGCGCACGCTCGCGGTCCCGCTCTGCGGCAATCTCACGATCGACCTGCTCCGCGTCATAGCCGCGCTCGGCGATGGCCTGGGTGCGGGATTTGAGCCCTGCCTCGATCTGCGCGATCTCTGCATTGGCGTCCTTCAAGGGATCGACCCAATCCCATTTCGTGGGGAGCCAGTCGGCGGCAAGCATGCGTGGGCGCTCGGCCTCATAGCCGGGCAAGGCCAGCGCGCCGGAGAGCACCGCAAGATCGAGCCACCGTGCATAGACCGGGCGGCAAAGCTGATAGACCATCACTGAGTGCTGCCATGCTGAAACCCGCCGACGGAACTCGATCAGCGCCAGGCGTGAGTTCGAGAAGTTTCCCTTCACCATGTCATTGGCGAGATACGGATAGGGGATCCCGAGCGCGGCCGAGATCTGCAGCAGCGTCCTATACTGGAACGGCTCATAGGTCGCTCCGCTGTCAGCCGGCTGGCCCACGGTCACATCCTCGCCAGGATCCAGCCGGACGATCTGGCCCGGACTGATCTCGACGCCAGAGGGCATTTCTTCATCGTCCAAGGGCGCGAGCGGGTTCTCGGGGGCAGGGGAGGTCACGAACATTGCGTACATCGCGGCGACCTTTTTGCGGTCGAGCTCGGCATCGTCATATTGGTCGAGCAGGAACAGCTTCACGATGGCGGGCGCCAGTTTCGAGACGCCGCGCAGCTGCCCGCCCTCGACTGGGTCGATCACATGGATGACCTCCGAGGCGGGAACGCGCACGATTTCTCCCGAGAGCCCCGGATCTGTGCTGTCGCCCGGGTGACGGCGGAAGAAGTGATAGGCGACGCGCCGCCCGATCCGGTCGAACTCGATCCCCTGGCGGATGGCGTTGCCGTTGCGCGCCACGCCTGTTTCATGCAGTGGCAGCATTTCCGAGGGCAGCATCTGCAGTTGGAGCGGAACCGTGAGGCCGTCCTCCACTCGCCGCGGCCGGATACGAACGAAGACCTCACCGGCTAAGAACACCTCCCGCGCGGCGCGGCGCTGCAGCCCGTAGAAATCCGTTAGCCCCTCGGCATCGGCCTCATCCGTCCAGGCGAGCCAGAGCCGCTGCAGCTCTTCTTTCCTTGCGGCATCGGTGAGCTTCGAGATCGGCTTGATTCCGTCGCCGACCGTATTGGCCGCCCAGCTTTCGACCGCATTCACGGCATAGCCATTGTTGCGCACGAGCCAGCGCGCACGGGCGGTGATGTCGGGGCCTGCTGCTGCGATCAGCGCATTCACATGCGCGCGCGTGGCCTGGAACCCGCGCAGGCGCCGATGATGCTGACCGGCATCAAACCCACCGATGAAGGCGCCTAGGCGCTGCCGCCAGTTCATCACAGATCCTTCACGGCGAAGGGGCGGAGCACACGCCCAGCGCCGCGCTCAAGTTTGGCAATGCGACGTTCGACATCACCGATCGCAGCGGCGAGTTCGGCATCCGTGCCGTAGTTCACGGTCTTGCCGTCATAGCTGACCGACCGCGTGCCGCTGTAGCGCGCGGATAGCAGCGCGCTGTGGCGGAGTTTCAGCTCGTCGAGGGTCATGGAGTGCTCTTGTTTTGCACACTTTGAGTGTGTATATTTCGTATGCGTCAGGAGGTTCCAATGCAGCACGCCACCACAGAAAAGCAGCGTACCAACGTCACCCTCACGGCCGCCAACTTGGCGGCCGCTCGAGAGTTGGGTCTCAATGTATCAGCCATTAGCGACGCCGCAGTTGCCGAAGCGGTCCGCTTGGCAAAGGCGAAAGCTTGGGCACAAGAGAACGCGACAGCCATCGCAGAGCGCCGAACCTGGATCGAAGCCAATGGAACGCCTCTGGCGGATCTTCAGGTATTGAAGATCGGCTGATGGCGCAGTTTCATGTTTATCGGGTGCCTGGCGATCGTCTCGTGCTCGACCTGCAGACGGATTTGATCGAGACCGGCACGCGCGTGGTTGCTCCGCTCATACCCTTGGCTTCAGGTCCTAAAGCCATCGGTCGGCTTGAGCCGGTGTTGGATATCGATGGTACCGCTTATGTGCTTCACACCGCTGAAATGGCCGCGGTTCCGTCCGCGTTGCTCAAGGGCGGGCCTGTCGTTGATCTATCAGCCTCAGATTACGAAATCCGTGGGGCGCTCGACATGGTGTTCTCCGGCTTTTGATCACTCCATGTATTTGGGTGTGCTGATCTTCCAGCCGCGCCGCCGGGGCGTTGCAATCCGCCCCGCTTGCGGCTCGATCGATTTCTCGGGCTCGGCACCCTGTGCTGGGACAGCCGTTTCCACGCCCGCCTGGTTCTCCAACTGACGCCACATCCGTTCGTCAAAGCGGTCGGCGCCGAGGATCCAAGCGGCGGCCCGCGCATAGACCCGTGTGTCCAGCGCCTCGTTCCGCTCGCGCATCTTCTGCCATTCCTGGCGGGCGTAACCGCGCCGGTCGCGGATGGTGACCAGTTGTTCTGCCACGAGCTGCTTCAGCCATTCGCTGTCTGTCCAGTCGGGCAGGTGGATCATGCCCGCGGGATTTGGCACGCCCAGCTCGCGATCTTCATCGGACGGTCGCTCAAGGCGCAGATAGCGATAGGTCTCGGCCTTGAAGGTGGCCGTGGCCACCGTCCAGAGCCGTGCCCCACGTTTGAGCTTCCGTCCGTTCACCGTCGCGTCGACGAAGGTCGGGCCCGACACTGGCGTGGCCCGGTTGAATCCCTCGAGCCCCTTTACAGGCGCCACCTGAGCGGTGCCCTGCTTTCGGGACCAGGCATAGACCGCCGCGGACTCGTAGCCCGTGTCGATGGCAAGCTTCGCCAGCGTCATGAACGCGCCGTTCTCATGCGCCCAAGTCTGGCTAAGAATGGCGGTCAGCCTCTCCCAGCACGCCGGGTCATCCGGCCCGCCCGGAAGCACGATGTGATCGATGAGCCAGCTTTCGAGGCCGCGGCCCCAAGCCCAGACATCGACCTCGATGCGATCCTTCTGGACGTCAGCACCGGCAGTCAGGAACAACCCGCCCATGGGCACCTGAGCGGCAAACACCTCACGTCGGTCCGCCAATCGCTGCCATTCCGGCGCATCGCCGCTTTCAACCCAGGTCTCGCCCAGAAGCGTGTTGCGCGCTGCGCGCAGCATCTCGTCCGAGCCCTGGGCCGCCAGCCAGTCCCGCGCGATCTGCTCCCAGCTTTTCCAGCCGATCGGCGAATAGAGGGCTGACAAGTGGAAGCCGATCGCTGACGGATCGGTCGAGGTTGCCGTCGCCCGCCATTCCCCATTCGCCAGCATTTGCGTTTTGTGGTGCTCGGCGATCGGGCGCTCGCAGCCCTCGCAGGCATAGGCCGCGGTTTCCGGCCGGCCCTTGTCCCAGCGCAGCCGTTCAAACTGCAGCCATTGCCTATGGCCACAATGCGGGCAGGGCACGAAATACCGCCGCTGGTCGCTGGCCTCGTACTCGCGCTCGATCCGAGAGAGCCCGCGGATCGTTGGTGTCGAGACCATGAAGACCTTGCGCCGATGCGCGAAGGTCGTGGTGCGCGCCTCGGCCAACGTGACCGGATCGCCTTCTTCGTCGGCCGAGGCTGGATAAGCATCGACCTCATCCAGAAACACATAGCGCGCTGGCATCGAGCGGAGGCCCGTCGCCGAATTCGCTCCCGTCAGCACCAGAATGCCGCCGGGAAACTCCTTCGACAGCATCGAATTGCCAGCATCGCGAGAGCGCGCCGGCTGCACGCGTTCCTTCAGCGCTGGGCTGTCTTCAATCAGCGGATCGATCCGCCCCCGAGAGGTCCGCTTGGCCATCTCCACAGTAGGCAGCACCGCCAGCATCGGGCCCGGCGCGTGATGGATCACGAAACCGATCCAGTTGTTGCCCGCTTCCGTGGCCCCGACCTGCGCGGCTTTCATGAACGAAATCCGCTGCGCCGGGTGCTTTGGCGACAGCGCATCCATGATCTCGCGCAGATAAGGCGCGCGAGCCGTGCGATACCGACCGGGTTCTGCTGCCGCCCGCGACGACAGCCAACGATGCCTGTCGGCCCATTCGGACACTGTCAGGTCCGGGTCAGGCCGCATGCCTCGGCGCCAAGCGCGCAGGATATCCTCGGCGCCGTCAAAGGCGAGATCGAGCTCCTCGGTCAGATCGTTGTCGGTCAGGCTGTGTTCATTGTCTCCTTCATGCAATCGAGACCCGGAGGTCTGCGAGGGCGTCGAGCTGCTCTCGGACATGGGTTTCCAGCACCCTCTGCAGGATCGCAGTCTCGATCGTCACGGGCACCCCCGATGCCTTCTCCATCTCTGCGGATAATTGCGCGGCCATGAGGGCCGCGACGCGGGTGGGCCAGGTGACCCAAGTGTCGCGCTCCTGGCGCGCGAGGCGGAACACCAGCGTCTCGGCGCGCGCACGGTCGACCAGCACGCCCTTCTTTTTCTGGATGGCCAGTTGGCGTTCTTGCGCCTGGTACACCGTCAGCGCAGTCCGGGCTTTCAGATAGGAAGTACTGTCGCCGGGACCGGAGACGGCACCTTCGCCGACGCTGCCCCGCGATCGCATCTGCTGGTCTGGATCAGTCATCGCGCCCCGACGCGCATCAGATGCTTCGGCGTTGATCGACCCGTCGGCAAAGAGCACCAGCCGACCGTTCTTTCGCGCTTTTTGCACCGCGCCCCGAGAGAGGCCGGAAGCTTCGGCATAGGCACGCTCGGACATACCTTCCATGGCGCTGAGATGATCCTCAATACATTGAAATTAAACAGAAAAGTGCCGATTGTTCAGTTGATTACACTCCCGGATCGAGCGATTCATGGTCTCAGAAGGCGGGTGCATCGCACCCCGCACACAAGGATCGGATACCAACATGACCCGCCGCAAAACCACCAACCCAACTGCCCAGCGCGACGCCCAGCTCCTTGAGATCGCCCAGCGCCAGTTCCGCATCGAGACGCTGGAGACCCAGAACTGGGACCGGCTGGATTTCCACGATGTCGCCGTCTGGGCCATCCGCGCCGCGCTCGAGGAAGCCTTTGAAGCCGGACGCCGCGCAGGCCCAGCCAACACCCAAGTCTGAAAGGACATCCCCATGACTGCCATCACCACCATCCGCATCGACCACGCCGCGCTGCCGGAGCATCTCGACTGCTCGCGCCCGGACGCCGTCGCCGAGGTCATCGAGACTGAGCTGCGCGATGCGGGGATCACCGCCGAAGCCTCCGACGTGATCTCGCACATCAAGATTGAGCTGCCGACCACGCAGCTCGCTGCCGCCAGCACCCTGCTGGCGAGCCTCAAGCTGATCTGAGGGCGCGACGATGAGCACCCGCGCGCAGATCGCCATTCAGATCGGGCCCGAGGAATGGGCCCACGTCTACGTCCACTTCGACGGTTACCCGTCCCACATGCTGCCCGCGCTGGCTGCATGGAATACCGAGGACATCCTCGCCGCCCGCGAAATCCGACAGGTCACTGCCGAGGCGCTGGACTGCTTCGATCCGCCCCGCGCGCCCCGCATCCTGCCGTGTCCGACCTGCGAGCTGTCCCATCTCTATGTCTGGCAGGACGGGGCATGGGTCGATGCGACGACCTCTGCCGAGTGATCATAAAGCAATGAAATTGCTACTATTTCTCTACGACATCTGGCGCTTCAGAGCGATGGTCATCGCACCAAAACGATGCAACTCACCTGAAAGGCCCACGCCATGACCAACCCGACCGCCGCCCTGATCGCCAACTTCCGCGCCGCCGTGGAAGAGATCGAAGCCCGCCTCGCGCCCAGCGCCTGCGCCACGATCGCCTCGCACAACTGGATCGTCATCGACGACTTCGGCCCCCTCAAATTCGAACTAACGCCCGAGGGCGGGAAGCATCGCGCCACCTGCACGGGTCACGGCAGCGCCCACAAGGTCAACCGCTTCACGAAGGAAGATGCCGAGCGCCTCGCAGCCGCTTGCAACGCCCGCGCCGCCTTCTGGGCCGACGCGGCGCTCGAAGAGGCCGCGGCGCTGCGGAGCCACATCGCGACGCTCGAAGCACTCAGCGCCGCCTGAGCCTTAACGGGCGGGGCCCAGCGCCCTGCCAGCCCCCATCACGAGGATCCCGACCATGATCACGCATCCCTGCCTGCCCAGCCGCAACGAGGATTACGGCTTCTTCCGCACCCTGACCGTCTGCCCAGAGCGCGACCGCCGCAGCGCAGAGGTCTGGGCTCTGGCCTCGCGCATGATTGCCGAGGCCATTGGGGCCGACAGCGAAGATGAGATGATCGGCATCCGCGACTTTCTCGACAGCCGGATCGGTCGGCATTTCGCCGACGATGTGGTCGGCAACATGACGGGCTGCAACATCGGGCTCGAGGCCGCAATCGTCTCCGCGATACGCCGTTGGCAGGGTTGGCGCATCGATCGTGCCACAGAACGCTCCGAGGGCATCCCCGCAGGGCTGCCTTACCTGACGGGTTGGGTCCAGCACTTCGCTGTCGAGGCCGCGATGGCCGACAGCGACTGACCCATCCCCGACATCCCCATCACAATAAGAGGCCAAGATGCCCAAACTCACCGATACGCAGTCCATCATTCTCAGCCGCGCTGCCACGCGCCCCGACAATCTCGCCATGCCGCTGCCTGAGGGGCTGGCAGGCGCTGCGGCCAAGATGGCGGTCGCCAAGATGATCGAGCGCGGCTGGCTCGAAGAGGTCGAGGCCAATCTGCGTCGTGGCGATCCGCGCTGGCGCGAGACCGGCGATGGTCACGGCACCACGCTGATCGCGACCGAAGCTGGCCTTGCCGTGATTGGCATCGAGCCCGTCGTCGCGACGACCATGACCAATCTGCGAAAGGCGAAGCTGGACCTAGCCTCGACGGCAAAGGAGCCCGCCGAAACATCACCCGATGCCGACACGCCGCAGCCAGTTGCCATCCGTGCTGGCACCAAACAGGCGCAGATCATCGCGCTCTTGCAGCGACCCGAGGGGGCGTCCATCACCGAGATCGTCGAAGCGACGGGCTGGTTGCCCCACAGTGCCCGAGGTCTGATCTCGGGCGGGCTGAAGAAGAAGCTTGGTCTGCCGATTACCGCGCAGAAGGTCGCTGGCAGAGGAACCGTCTACAAACTTGAGGCTGCTTGATACCTCGCCCTCACCGCAGCCGCTCGAACAGCCTGCGCAGCGCATAGCTGCGCACGAGCGAGATCCCGGTGAAGATTGAGCCAATGGCAAGGTTCTCGCCAAGGCTGGGGTGAATGCCGAACCATGGGAACACCACGATCTGCGTGATCAACGCCAGCAGATAGCCCACGGCGACATTGGTGATCGCCTCGACCAGCGAGAGCCGTCGGGATTGGGTCACGCGGCCAACCGCTGCGACTTGAGCGCCGAGAATGTCTCGCCGCTATCCGCCAGAACAGCCTCTTCGCCGGTGAAGGCTTGCCAGCGCTCGATTGCGACGTCGACATAGACTGGGTTCAGTTCAACGCCGAGGCAGATCCTACCGGTCGTCTCGGCCGCGATGAGTGTGGTCCCGGATCCCATGAAGGGCTCATAGACCGCCTGGCCGGGGCTTGAGTTGTTGAGGATGGGGCGGCGCATACATTCGACGGGTTTCTGAGTCCCGTGCACCGTGGCTGCATCCTGATCGCGGTTGGCGATCTGCCAGAGCGTGGTCTGCTTGCGATCGCCGGCCCAGTGGCCCTTGCCCTTGGCACGCACCGCATACCAGCAGGGTTCGTGCTGCCAGTGATAATCTCCGCGGCTGAGCACCAGCCGGTCCTTGGCCCAGATGATCTGGGAGCGGATGCCGAAACCCGCGGCGATCAGACTTTCGGCCACGGTCGCGGCATGCAGCGCACCGTGCCAGATATAAGCAACATCGCCGGGGAAGAGCGACCAGGCCTCGCGCCAATCTGCGCGGTCGTCGTTCAGCACCTTACCGGTACGTTTGGTCTTTGCGGCACCCGCCTGGTTGCGCCAGGACGGATCGTAGTCCACGCCATAGGGCGGGTCAGTCACCATCAGGAGCGGCTTCACACCGCCAAGAAGTCGCCCAACGACATCTCCGCTGGTACTATCTCCACAGATCAACCGATGCGAACCCAGCTGCCAGAGGTCACCCGCCACCGAGACCGGTGTCACCGGGGGCTCGGGGATGTCGTCCTCGCCCTCTATCGACCCGTTGTTCGCGTCATCGTCACCTTGTGCCGCGTTCAGCAACCCCTCGAGGAACTCGTCTGAGAAGCCCAGCAGGTCAGTATCAAAGCCCAGCGCCTGCAGGTCGATCACTTCCAGACCCAAATTGAGTTCGTCCCACTCCGCCATATCCGCGACGCTGTTGTCCGACAAACGCAGCGCTCGGCGATGGTCCTCATCAAGATGCGACAGGCGCAGTACCGGGATCTTGCTTAGGCCAAGCTGGGTCGCGGCCATGATGCGCCCATGCCCGGCGATGAGCTCGCCATCGTCGGAGATCAGGCACGGCATGGTCCAGCCGAACTTGAGCATATTGGCCGCCAGTACGGCCACCTGGTTGTCGCTATGCAGGCGCGCATTGCGGGCATAGGGCCGCAAGCGTTCGATCGGCCAGAGTTCGATCTGGCTCGGCATGAATGGGAGATCCATAGGGCAGGGCTCGCACAGGCGCGCGGAATGTCCTGTGGCCGCCTAGGGGGGCGCCAAGACTTGGGATCCGCGATGTCAGGAAAACGAAACGCCCGCGAGGGCATCCTCCGGGCGCAATTCTTCGATGATCTAGGGGTACGTCAAGGGGGGCAGCTTTGTCAAATTCAAAATGAGGTCTGCACGGATTGACGAATCCCCAGCATTTGTTCACCTTATGTTTCTGTCCTGCCCTTGTTCTGAATTCTCACCATGCAAACACCCGCTGACGATCCTTCCGTTTGTTTGCTGCCAGTATTCAGCAGCCGTGTCCCGGCCGGGTTTCCGAGCCCGGCCGAGGATCATATCGAGGGCAAACTCGACCTCAATCAGCATTTGATCCGGCGGCCCGCTGCGACCTTCTTCGTGCGCGCGAGTGGTGAATCCATGCGCGATGCCGGGATCTTTGATGGCGACCTTTTGGTTATCGATCGCTCGCTTGCGCCTCAGGACGGGGATGTTGTGATCGCTGTGGTCCAGGGCGACCTGACGGTCAAACGTTTGGCTCGCACGCGTGGAAATACCTGGCGCCTTGCTGCCGCGAATGCGGCGTTCCCAGACATCCCCGTCGATGAAAATGGTTGCGAGATCTGGGGCGTGGTGACCAACAGCGTCCGCCGCCATTGCCAGCGGTGAAACCATGCCGACTTTTGGCTTGGTGGATTGCAACAACTTTTATGCCTCTTGCGAGCGGGTGTTCCAGCCGGGTCTGGCTCAGCGTCCCTTGGTCGTCCTCTCGAATAATGATGGCTGTGTGATTGCGCGCTCGCAGGAAGCAAAGGCGCTTGGTATCCCGATGGGGGCGCCGCTCTTCAAGATCAGGGGGATAATCAGTGACCACGACGTTGTTGTGCGTTCGTCGAACTATGCGCTTTATGGAGATCTGTCCGAAAGGGTGATGAGCCTTCTGGCACAGGAGGCACCGCGTGTGGAAATCTACAGCATCGATGAATGCTTCCTGGATTTGCACAGGCTCGCCGTCCCTGATCTCTCAGCGTGGTGCGCCGACCTGCGACGAAAGGTCAGGCTCTGGACAGGGATTCCCGTTTCGATCGGGATCGGTCCGACCAAGACGCTGGCCAAGATCGCGAACAAACTTGCCAAGGGGTCACCCCGTGCAGGGGGTGTGCTGGACCTTGTGCATCATCCTGACTGGATTGAGCCCGCGTTGCGCAAAACACCTGTTGGGGATGTCTGGGGCATTGGTCGCCGGTGGTCTTCCATGTTGGCAGACCGGGGCATTGCGACAGCGTTTGATTTGAGCCGCGCGCAGGATGGATGGGTGCGTCAGCGTATGGGAATCGTGGGTCTGCGCACCGTTCACGAGTTGCGGGGCATAGCTTGCCATGATCTGGAAACTGAGCCGGCCCCGAAACAGACAACCTGCTGCTCCCGAAGCTTTGGTAAGGCAGTCTCTCAGCGCGAGGAGGTTTATTCTGCGTTGCTATCGTTCGCGGAACGCGCGGCAGAAAAGGTCCGCGTCGGAAATCAGGTGGCGGGGGCACTGCAGGTCTTTGTTTCGACCGACCGCTTCGACACCAAGGCGCCGCCGTACAGCTCGGCTGCGACCATCCGATTTCTGGTCCCCACCGCTGACGCCCGCGATATCGTGAAAGCTGCTGGGCAAGCCTTCGACAAAATCTGGAGACCAGGGTTCGCCTATCGCAAGGCGGGCGTGCTTTTGTTGGATCTTGCGGAGCCGGGGGATCGGCGAGCTGGATTGTTCGACCAACGAATACGCTACAGCGATGATCTCATGCAGGCCGTGGACGCCATCAATCAGCGTCACGGGCGTGGTGCGATAGCGTTCGGTCTTGCCCCGAAATCGAGGGGACGGCTCTGGGCAATGAAGCAAGATATGCTTTCGCCGCGCTACACCACGCGCTGGTCTGATTTGGCGGTTGCTCGGGCGAATGAGGCTGCAAATGGTGCGCTGGATTAGGTGGGTTCCTCGACGCTGGTTTTGGCAAGGTGGATTCTTGACAAAAACGGTAAAATCCACTTTCGAGGTAATCCGTGCTGCGCAACACATTGTAATTACGTAGGTATTCTGGCTGACGCAGATGGGGTGGCTTGCAAGTGGATTCCCCGGTGTAAAGGCCAGAGGCTAGAAAACTTGCGCGCTGCGCCCCCCCGTATATGTGTAGGGCCGGGGAGGAACCATGCCGGGGGGGGCTGTGGTCCTAAGTCTCACCAAACAATGTCTATAACGCGACCGTCACTGTGCTGGCACACTCCTACGCCGCCGGCTGTGGTAAAGCCGCTCGAGTCAGCATATTGAAGTTGGCAGGATAGGGTCGAACCCTTGGAGCCCAACAACACTGCCACAAAATCGCCCGTGTAACTCGACCCTACAATGGTAGTCGTCCCAAAGGCTGTGGTGCCGCCCGCCGTGGCTGTGCCGAACCCGGTTCCGATAGTGGTACTTGCCCCACGCATCACCGCTTTGCCATTGAAAGTTTCGCCGTCGATCACGGCAGTGAGCATATCGCTCGACATGCCTTGTTCGTAGGAGAACTGAACTGGTTGGCCAGATCCACGGACAGCGCCTTGCATCGTTCCGCCGCATGCCGATAGTAGACTGATGCTGGCGACCAGCATGGCATTTACAGCATTCTTCATCTCAGCGCTCCTGCTTTCCGAGTGTTGCTCGCAACTGGACATCAGAGTCGTCCGAATTTCAAGGTCGACACGCTGAATTCCCAATAAGCAGGAAATTTAGACTTGGCGTGGATTGGCGGCGCGTGCACGAGCGCGCGCTTCATTCGCCCCCTTGGACGTGATTAATACCCAAGTCGCAAATGCAATTTTGTCGTTGCGGCCAGCCCCAGCGAGCGCACTGATGCTATCCTCAGCCAGTGTGATGAAACTCAGAGCTTCAATTTTACTGAGTCGGATCATCGGATCATAGTCCGCGGCATGCCGGGCTGCCTGCAGCTGCTTGAAGGCATCAGAAAAATCCTTGATCCCTTGAGGAAACGCAATGTTTGCTGCCGCATTGCATGCATTTTTCGCAGTCCCATGATCAAGGCCTCGGTAAACCTCGACCCAAGCTTTGTTCGGTCTTTTTGCTTTCGTCTTGCCAACCAAGGCGTCAGCACAGGTCCGCGCCAGCCCATGAAAAACCGCATAATAGGCCGCGCTCACGGCACGGCGCAGGTCTGCTTGTCTTGGCTTTCTCACCCCATTCGAAGGACAAAGGGTTTTCGCCGACGCGATTAACCCCTTTGAGAGCGTGGTATCAGGCATGCGCTTCCATCGGGCGAATTACAGGAAATACACCCTCAAGCTCTTCGCCCAATACAGTCTTAACGCGTCCGGTCAGGCCAAAGAACTTGCCAGAAAAATCACGCGCCGTTGTATCCCTGCCAAAGTGTACACGAATTAGCAGTACTTCTTCGCCGCTCTCACCAACCGACGTTTCCATTTCGACGCGTTGAACTTTGCCTAAAAAGCGATCACGAATGACACGCTCGACGGCATCACGACGTTCCTCCGAGATTTTCATGTCTTAGCCTTGATTGCATTGTTTAATTTTTTGCTTTCATCCACGCTAGCACCAAGATGGAACCCTCGCAACGAATGTGAAGAACCCGGCCCATGTCATGGTCCGCACATGCGTACCCATGGATACCTCTTCGGTGCCGTGTTTGTCACATCAATTTCCCGCAACATTCCCCCAGCTTGAAGTCCTTCCCCCACCCATTCTAGCGCCCGCCACCAGTCGTCATATGCCCGCCGTGCAGCCTCAATCTGCTGCGGATGGGGCGAGAACGTCACTGGGCACGCGAGCACCTCTACTGTGCGCCACTTACCGCGCGACAAAACACGATCGGTCCCGACCACCACGGTGGTAGCCCGCTCTCCATGCTGGTTCCGCTTCGTCTCAACCGGCACACAGCGCGGCGCCACACCAGGCATCCAGTCCGGCGTCAGCCCAGCGCGGGCGAGCTCGGCAACCCGGATAGCCATACGCTTGCCGCCCAGACTGTCGGGCATCCCAGCGACGGTGGCCGCGATGACCTCGGCGTCTTCATGGGTGTAGCTGCCGATCTTGTAATGGCCGCCGTCGATCTTACAGCCAAGGATGGCGCGCTGCAGGAGGACGTATTCGAGGCCGAAGCCAAACCCTTGCTCGCGCTCGGGGTCGGGCGGCTCGGGCAGTTCAAGCTGGGCATGCTCAACGCGGAATGCCCACTCCAGCGCTTGCTGAACCGACATGGACCGCTTCGGTCGGCCCGGCGCGACACGCCCGGCGCGTGCCTGCAAATTGCGATCGTGTTTCATCGAATCCCCCGCTCGCGGAGGCGCTCCGCCGTCACCAGCCCACGCGCAAGCATGGCGTCGCGCATGGAATTCGAGATTGCACTTACGGGAACGTAGCGATCGGAGTTCACCATCTCGGCATAGAAGACTGGCAGATCCGTGATTGGTCGGGGTCCCTGCGGCGCTGCCGTCTTCGGCTTGCGCCGTTTTCGTGACGCCTCATCCGCCTTGCGCTGGGCAGCGCGCTGCATGATACGGTCCAGCGCCTTGGGCCCATCGGGGGGCTCGGGGTGTTCCCGCCGCGACGCCTCTGCCGCCTCGAGGATTTCAGCCTTGCTCAGCCAGAGGTCGGTCTGCCAGCGCCGAACATGTTCACGCGGCGGCCAGCCTTGCCACCAGCCGGGCAGGGGGCCGTCAGGGTCAAAGCCCAACGCCGATAGCAACGAGCCGAAAAACGCCTCATCAAGGCCGTCACGCGCCTGCGCGCCCTCCTCCTCCTTTACTGGTTTACTTACTGGTTCTCTTACAAGTTTACTGTCCGGATTTCGGACACGGCTCGGGGCATTTTCCGGACACGGCTCGGGGTGAAAAACGGACACGGCTCCGCGTCCGGATTTCGGACGCGGGGACTGGCTATCCACCGGCGATCTGGCAATTTCGGCAGCGTTTTCGGGGGCCGCGAAGGGCAGGTCGTCTTGCGCGTCACCGCCATGTCCGGTTTCCGGACACGGGGCTGGCCGATCTTGGGCAAAGGCCGGCTCTAAGGCCAAGATGTAGCGGGTCGGCATCTGTCGCTTGTTGCCAGGATTGAGGCGCTGCACGCGGCGGATCAGGCCCGCCGTCTCGAGCAGGGCCAGATGCTCGTTCAGCGTGGATCGGCTGATCTCGCAGTCCTCGGCCAGCTGCTCCTGGGAGGGGAAACAGCCGAAATCCGGATTGAACCGATCGCAAAGATGCCAAAGCACGATCTTGGTCGTGGGCTTCAACCCGCGCTGCTGGATGGCCCAGTTGGTGGCGGCATGGCTCATGGCGCTGGCCTCCTGACCTGAGGCGTTACGCGCGTAGTGAAGCCATGATCTGACAAGGCGCCCAGCGCATCGTCCAGTGATCGTACCAGCGCCCAGCCATAGCCCTGCGCGGTCACCGCATCACGAAACGCCTCCTGCGCTTGGCTCAGCCGACCCTTGAGGGATTTTAGTTCAAGGAAGAGGACGCGCCCGGCGCAGAGCACTATCAGATCGGCAAAGCCGGGATGGACGCCCATGCCGACGAGGATCGCCTGCCGCTTGGCTCCGCGCGGTCCGGTTTCGGTGATTTCATTGGGGCAATGGTGAATGATTGCGCCCTTGGGCAGCGCGAAACGCAACGCCGTGACGACAGCGCGCTGCAGATCCGCCTCGGGTGTGCCGCGACGCTTCATCGGTGGCCCTCCCGGTCTGACCGGAGATGCTTCGTACGGCCGGGCGACTTGGCGTCGAGGACAACGAGCAGGATGCGGGCATCCTCGCGCTCCTCGGGCGTCTCGCCATGCTGGACCAGGACATTGCAGGCCAAGCGCAACAGATGGTCGGAATGGTGAACCACATCAGCGACGACGATGCGCGCCTCGCGACGACGCTCGTGAATCCAGTCCTGGCGGGCGCGGTCGCGCGCGCTGGGCTTGCGGAAGGGCAGGGGAATGCTCATCGACGTCCCCCATGGCACTTGCGCCGCGATGCTGTAGTTTCCTGCTCTTCGAGCCATTCCAGGACGGTGGCGCGGCGGTAAAAGACTTTGCGACCCGCCCGGATACATGGCGGGCCGGATCGCAGAACGTCCCAACGACGCAAGGTGTCCTCGGACACTCCGAGTTGTAGCGCGAGGTCGGTCCTGCTGATCCATCCTCCCAGCAAGCCGCCTGACTGCCTTGCAATGCTTTCACCGATTTCGTGCGATTGCATGATGTCCCTCCAGTTTTGCGCCCCGATGCGGGCGATTTCCGAGGGCTACTCAGGCACAGGCTTGAGGGTGGAAGGGAGGAACGGGGTGGAATGGAACCGCGAAACCCGTTCCGCCCCCATATTTTATTGATGATTTCGTGCGCCGCACGGCCACCGTCCTTCAAGCTGAAGCCACCTCGCAGGCCACCCTCGGACCGGTTTCGGCGACACTCGGCGGCAAATCCCCTGAAATCCCGGCATTCGCGTGCAATTCGGGGGTGGAACGCCGCAAAACGCGTTCCACCCCCTGTAATTATTGAAGATTCGCAGCTTCCAGCGCGGACCGGGGCTCGCATGGAGGCTCAAACGTCCTGCCTGCGGGTGTGACAATGTTCGACAGCGGGACAATCGCACGTCACGTAGCGGCAAAATCTTCAAGAAAACTTGGGGGTGGAAGCAATCTGTCTCCACGATGCCACCCTGTTCCAGCCTTCCACCCCGGTCGCCATGCTCTGCTTGATGAGGGTCTGGATCTACGCCTGATGACAGGTCCAGGAGAAAGGATTTGGCATGGTGAACAGACAGAAGCTGACCGAAAAGGTTCTACGAGAGGCCATTCCCGCCGAGGGGCGCGACTATCAGATTTTTGACACCGATGTGCGTGGCTTTGCCGTCTGCATCTATCGGGGCGGCGGCCGCGCCTTCACCCTCGATTATCGCTACGCCGGGCGCCAGCGCCGCATGACATTCGGGCGTTGGCCTGAGTGGAGTGTCACGGCGGCGCGGGAACGGGCCAAGGAACTGCGCCGCGAGATCGACGCAGGGGGTGACCCGCTGGCCAAGCGCGGTGCTCTGCGCGAGGCGCCGCGCGTTACCGACCTGATAGAGCGCTACGTCGAGGTGCATTTGCCCCATCTCGCGGCTCTGAATGCTGCCGACCAGCGATCCATGATGGAAAAGTTCATCGGGCCCGCGTGGGGCAGGATGCTGGTCACGGAGGTTTCCGCCTATGACGTCGAGTTGCTTCTGACCAAGGTTGCCGAAGGACGCGCACGTCCCGCCAAGCAGAAGCCGAACAACCGCGCGCGCAAGCTGCAAGGGGCCAAGCCCACGCCGGTGCGCGCAAACCGTGTCGGCGAGGTGATCCGCAAGATGTTCGCCTATGCCATCAAATGGGGGTGGCGCGAGGACAATCCTGCCATGGGGTTCCGCCGCCGCATGGAGACGCCGCGCGAACGATACCTGTCGCAAGAGGAAATCTCACGCCTTGCCATGGCGCTTGATGCGGCACAGGACGATCGTGCTGCGGGGATCATCCGCCTGTGCATGTTGACGGGCGCGCGCGTGGGTGAAGTTCGGCAGGCCCGCTTTGAGGATTTCAACCTCGAGCATCTGAGCTGGACCAAGCCTGCCAGCACGACCAAGCAGCGCCGTGTGCACCGTGTGCCGATTTCCGATGAGGCCGCGGCGATCGTCCGCCAGCGGCGCATCGCTGTTATCAAAGGATCGCCATGGCTTTTCCCGGGCGACACGCCGGGCCAGCCCGTGCAGGAAATTCGCCGATTCTGGGCGCGCATCCAGAAGGACGTTGGGATTGAGGACGTGCGCATTCACGACTTGCGCCATACCTTCGCCTCGCTGCTGGTGAGCGGCGGCGCGTCGCTGGAGATGATCGGCAAGTTGCTGGGCCACAGCCAGATGCAGACAACCCAGCGCTATGCACACCTGATGGACTCGCCCCTGCGCGCCGGTGTGGGTGCTGTGGCAAGCGCGTTCAAACCAAAGCCCCGCCTCGTGCACAATGCCCAGCCCCAGCCGGCTGATGTTACACACTCTGAGGCCAGCCCGCTCATCGCTTCGGGTGCTTGAATTTCAATGCCTTCAGGATTGGCGCCAGCCGCAGCCGGATCGATTTTTCGTCGGGGAAGGTTCCGTCCTCAGACTGCATCGAGAACCAGTCCTGTAACTCCCGGATCCACTCGCCTTGCGACTTCGGCAGGCCTTCCTCGAAAACGCGGCGAGTAATTTCGACATTCATCCCCGCCCAATCGTACTCCCCGCTATCTCCCAGCCCAGCGCCCCCGGCGACGCGGCCGAAGAGGTCGTTGGTCATCTCGAATTTGTGGACATCCTGGCCGAGGATCATCATGTCGCCGATCGAGACCAGAACGCCTTCTTCAGGCGTCGTGATATACAGCCAGTCAGCCTCTTCGATCCGTCTGATGCGTTGAAGATGGGCTTCCTGCGGGCCCGTCCCGCAGCGTCTGAACATGGGTAAGATATCAGCTGGATCGATGCTGATCATGCCGGCCACACGTTCGTCACCGCAGAGCACGGGCGGTATGCCTGTGATGATCTTGAGCGATCCCGTCGCGGCCCAGCCCGCAATGTCGGAGACCGTACAGCCCCAGCGCGCGGCTGTTTCGTGCACAGGGTAGAAGGCGCGTTGTGGAAGTCCCATTGGCAGAAATCCTTTCAGTTGAGTTGCTGCCACGCCGAATGAACTCCATGCAAAGCAGCATCTTGGCCGTGTTTTGAGACGATGGGCGATGCCCGGGGGCGGCCGTCTGGATGATTCGGCTCGACCACGAGGCCATGGTAATTTACCGTGGAGGTAAGAATCTTACCCCCTCGATGCTGCTTGGGCATTTTCGCTACGGAGGCAGGCAATGTCGTTCGTCAAGGCACGGGAACTGCTGCGCATCGCTGAAATGGCCAAGGCGCGATACCGCGGGGTCAGCCTCCGAGACATCATGAGCGAGTTGTCAGTGAACGAGCGGACCGCTCGACGTATGGTACGCGAACTGGAGGATCTCTGCCCCAAGGTTCTGATCACCGAAGATGAGGAACGGCGGCGGTACTGGAAGCTGGCACAGGTTCCGTTCATCGACCACCGCGTCGTTCATGAGAAGGAGCTTTCGGCGCTTGATCTGGCAATCCGGCGTGCAGCGCGCGATGGCGCAGAAAACGAGGTGGCAGCATTGCAGAGCATCCGCGATCACCTCGTCGCATCTGTCCCCCGGGTGCATGCGAGGTCAGCTGAAGTCAGCTCGGAAATAATGATGCTTGCAAACGGCTTCGCATGCCGTCCTGGACCTGCCACGAGGATACAGAAACACCACCTCGAGGCGCTGTTCAACGCCCTGGTCCATCCGAGCATGATCGAGATCACCTACACCAGTGCACGCAATCCGGAACCTCGTACCAAGCTTGTCGAGCCGCATGGTGTGATTGTCGGCACGCGACATTACCTTGTGGCCCGCGATGGGCCAGATGATCGGCAGTACAAGCAATACCGTTTGGATCGGATCAGCAAAATCCAAGGCACCGCAACGCTCTTCGCGCGAGACCCTGATTTCGACATCGAGACTTACAGCACCTTCGCTTTCGGCTCATACTTTTCCGAGGAGGAACACGGCCTCGTGCGTTGGCGCTTCACTTCGCGTGCGGCGCCAGTAGCGCGCGAATTCGTGTTTCATCCAACACAGGTTCTGACCGACATGGCCGATGGCAGCCTTCTCGTGGAATTCACGGCCAGCGGTTGGGTCGAGATGGCCTGGCACCTGATCATCTGGGGCAACGATGTCGAGGTCCTTGAACCGCCAGAACTGATCTCAATTCTCGACGAGGTGCGGCGCGGTGAGGTGAAGGTTCTGCCTTGAGAGATGCCAGAGTAGCGACGTGGAGGGCGGATTGCGGGCGTTCGGCGTGACATCAAGTTCGGCTCCTAAGCCTCAAAAGCGGTCTTGCGGTGGATGGGGCGGAACTGCGATCCACCCCATCTCTGGCATTTTTTGCTCTGTCCCGCCAAACGCGCGTAAATTTCTATCCTGTCACGCTCATGGATCGTCGGAACAGCAGCAGGCTCGCCGTGAAGAAGACTGCCCCCAGGCCTGCCATCAGCGCCAACTGAGGCCAGACCGCGTCGATGCCCGCGCCACGAAACACCACCGCCTTGGCGAAGGCGAGGAAGTGGCGCGAGGGTAGCGCCTGTGTCAGCTTCTGCACCAGATCGGGCTGGCTTTCGACCGCGCCCATCCCGCCCGACAGCATGATGACCGGGATGATGACCACGATCACCAGCAGGGCGAACTGCGCCATGCTGCGCGCAACTGTGCCCAGCAGCATCCCGATGGCCGCCGCAGCCCAAAGATAAACCGCAGCACCCGCCACCAGCAAAGGCACCGATCCGACAACCGGCACCTGCAACAGCCCCTGTACCACCAGCAGCAACGAGCCGATGAACGCCACCAGTACCACGATCATCGTGGCCAGCACCTTCGACAACGCCACCTCGGCAGGCGTCAGCGGCATCACCATCAGATGCTCGATCGTGCCATGCTCGCGCTCGCGCAGCATCGCGGCCCCGGTGAGGGCGATGGTCAGCAGCGACAACTGGTTCAGCAAGGAAGACATCGATTTGAACCAGACCGGGTTGCCATTGGCGTTGAAGGCACGGCGCAGTTCCAGCCGCAGATCAGGCGGCGGGGCATCAGTGCTGCCCGACAGGAACTCAAGGCTTTCCAGCTGGACGATGTTGCGCAGATAGTCCGTGCCCAACTGCGCCTGCGACACCGCCGTCGCATCGGCCAGAAGCTGTGCCATGGGCACCTTGCCAGCAATCGTATCAGCCGCAAAATCAGGCGGAAAGGCCAGCGCGAACATGATCTCGCCGCGATCCATCGCTGCGGCGGCCTGATCGGCGTTTAGGTAGACCGGTTCCTGAAACCACGGCGGCATCAGGGCCCCGGCGATCTGCCGCGTCAGGGCAGAACGGTCCTCGTCCACAATCGCGATGGCGGCATTCTGCACCGTATCGGCGGCGCCGCTGGCCTCTAGCATCACGGCGACGACGAAAGACCACAGGATCAGAATGACCATCACCGGGTCACCCAACACACTTTTCAGCTCTTTGCCGATCAGCCAGAAGATATTGGCCAGCGATTGCATCTACCGCTCCTGTTTGCGCAGAAGGGCGATGGCAAGCCCGGTGAACAGGGGGCCGAACACCGCCAGCCGCATTAGTGCGCCGCTAAGATCGGCAAAGCCAAGGCCCTTGGTGTAACTCCCGACGCTGACGGCCATATACCAAGTCGTCGGCCAAAGGCTGCCCAGCACGCGCGCTGGTCCCTCCAGCGAGGATACTGGCGTCAGCATGCCCGAGAATTGCAGCGTCGGCATGACCGACAGCACCGTGCTGGCAAAGACCGCCGTCACCTGCGTCGACGACATCATCGACACCAACAACCCAAAACCGGTGGCGGCCACGGCATAGACCAGTGTCGCCAGCAGCAGAAGCATAGGGTTCCCCCGCATCGGAACACCCAGCACCAGCACGACAAGTGTCGTCAGAATCGCAAAATTCAGCAACGTGATGCCGATATAGACCAGTTGCTTTCCGATCAGGAATTCGGCGCGGCCACTGGGCGTGACATAGAAATTGGTGATAGTGCCGATCTCTTTTTCCCGCGCGACGCTGACCGCCATCAGGATCGCTGGAAACAGCAGCAGAAGAAGCGGCGGGATGGACGGGCCAATTGCAGGCAGGCTTGCCATCGTCGGGTTGTAGCGGAAGCGGGGGACAAGCTGCACCAGCGGCGATGCCGTCGGAACAGCAAGGCCCCTGGCCATGTCCGCCGCAGCCACCGCATGGGCACCGGCGACATAGCTTTCAATCGTGCCTGCCCGTCCGGTATCGGCCCCATCAAGATTTGCGGCAACCTCGGCCCGACTGCCCTGTCGCAGATCTGCGCCAAATCCGGGCGGGATTTCGAGCGCCAGCGCCAGTTCGCCGCTTTTCAGCCGCGTCTCCATCGCCAGCGCGTCCCTGATGGGGGAATGGACTGCAAACCATTCGGTATCCTCGAAAGCCGAAAGATAGGCCCGGCTTTCCGGGCTTTGGTCATGGTCAAGTGCTGCAAAGGGAATGTCGCGCACCTCCTGCGAGATGCCGAACGACATGATCAAAAGCAGCAGTGCGCTGCCCAGAAAGGCAAAAGCCAGCCGGACCGGATCGCGCCACACCTGCATCGCCTCGCGCTCGGTATAGGCAAAAAGCCGACGCAAGCTGAAATCGGCCGCATCGGATACCACATCGCTTTCGGGGGCGAGCGTGGTGGGGCCTGACGGTTCTTCCGGTGGCAGGGCTGCGGAAATGAAGCTGATGAACGCCTCTTCCAGCGAGGTTGTCCCGCTTTGCGCGATGATACCGGCGGGCGTATCGGTGACCAGCACCTTGCCTGCATGCATCAACGACATACGGTCGCAACGCATTGCCTCGTCCATGAAATGGGTGGACACGAAGATCGTCACCCGGTCCCTGCGCGACAGTTCCAGCAGCAGTTGCCAAAAATCATCGCGCGCCTGTGGATCGACGCCCGAAGTCGGCTCATCCAGGATCAGGATGTCCGGGGAATGGATCACCGCCACCGCAAGCGACAGGCGCTGGCGCAACCCCAGTGGCAGGTCATCGGCGCGCTGGTCAAGATGCTCGGTCAACCCAAAGCGCGGCACCAGATCGGCCAGGCGCTGCGCGGTCAAGGCGGCACCAAGGTGGAACAGTCGGGCATGCAGCATCAGGTTTTCGCGCACGCTCAGTTCGCCATAAAGCGAAAAGGCCTGCGACATGAAACCAACGCGACGGCGCGCGTTCATCCCCTGCGCCTCGATCGGTCGGTCGAAGATCCAGGCTTCGCCCTCGGTGGCGGGCAAAAGCCCGGTCAGCATCTTCATCGTCGTGGTCTTGCCGCAACCGTTCGAGCCGAGAAACCCGAAGATCTCGCCGCGCGCGATTTCGAAACTGACCGAATCCACCGCCGTAAAATCCCCGAAACGACGGGTCAGACCGCGCGCCAGGATGGCGATTTCGGTGGTCAGGGGCGCATCTGCCGGGTCCAGTTTCGCCGCCGCGTTTTCAGGTGCATCCTTTGTCCCCTCCGGCTGCATCAGCCGGACATAGGCATCGCCCACCGATCCACTGCCGGTGCGCTGCATCAATTCCGTCGGGCTGCCTTCGGCCAACACCCGCCCCGCGCCCATCGCCACCAGATGATCGAAACGTGCGGCTTCCTCCATGTAGGCAGTTGAAACCAGCACACTCATCTGCGGGCGGTCGGCGCGGATTGCATCGATCAGATCCCAGAACTGGCGCCGCGACAGAGGATCGACGCCGGTCGTCGGTTCGTCTAACAGCAGGAAATCCGGATCGTGGATCAGCGCACTGCAAAGGCCCAGCTTTTGCTTCATACCACCCGACAACTTGCCCGCCGGACGGTCAAGGAACGGGTAAAGCCCGGTCGCGCGGGTCAGGCGATCAATACGGGCGGACCGGTCAGCACGGCCAAGTCCGAACAATTTACCGAAGAATTCAAGATTTTCGCGCACCGAGAGATCATGGTAGAGGTTCCGCCCCAGGCCCTGCGGCATGAAAGCAATGCGCCCGCCCATGCGCGCGCGGTGGCGGGCATCGTTCATGTCGCCGCCCAGACAGTGCACAGCGCCCGTCTGCAAGCGTTTCGCGCCGGCGATCAGCCCCATCAGCGTGGATTTTCCTACACCGTCGGGGCCAATCAGCCCGATCATGCGCGCGCCGGGCAGCGATAGTGACACATCGTCCAGCGCCGTAACCGCGCCATACCGGTGCCGCACATTGTTCAGTTGCGCGATGGTTTCGGGGCTTTCGGTCATGGCGTGGTCGGCGCGCTGCCTTGGGGTATGTCCAACGTCGGCGGGGTCAGACCCTCGGGCCATTCTGGCAGGTTGCCATCAGGTGCGGCCAGCCGCACCCACGCCACGCCGCGCACTCCGGTCTTCACTTGATCGATGCGCGCCATCACCAGTTCCGGCGGGATACGCACCCGCACCCGGAACATCAGGCTTTCGCGTTCGCTGAGAGTTTCAACCTGTTTCGGGGTGAACTGTGCCTGCGGTGAAACAAAGGCCACTCGGGCCGGGATCGACATTCCCGGCATGATGTCGGCCACGATCCGGGCCTCGTCGCCGATCTTCACACGTGGCGCATCCGCCGCGGACAGGAAGAACTCCATATGCACTTCCTCAAGGCTGACCAGCGTCAGGATCTTGCCACCGGCACCGACGATTTCGCCGGGTTGCGCCAGTCGATACAGCACCCTCGCAGGCCCACCTGCATAAAGCGTGGCATCTGCGATCCGGGCCGCGATTTCGTCGCGCGACGCCTTTTCCGCATCTACCCCGCGTTCCTGTGCTCGCTGCGTCGCCCGGGCCGCAGCAAGCCCTGCGTCGGCCAGTTGCGTTTCGGTGCGCTGGATATCCAGTTCTACCTGAGAGATGACATTGCGTGCCATCAACGCCTCGGCCCGGTTCTGTTCGCTTTGCGCCAGCGCCAAGCGGGCTGCGGCCTCGGTGACATGGGCCGCGGCAACGCCGACTGCGGCCTCGGCGCTATCCACGGCAGCCTCGGCACGAGCAAGCTGCGCGCGCAGTTCGGTGGTGTCCATGACCGTCAGCACGTCGCCTGCCGCCACAAGATCACCCTCGCGCACGCGGATTTCGGCCACCCGCCCTGCAAGACGCGGCGAGATATCGACCATGTCCGCCTCGATCCTGCCGTTGCCCCGGGAAAATCCATCAGGCGGAAGATCCGAGGGTTTGAACAGCACGGTCCAGGCCCCAAAGCCAAGGACCCCGGCAAGAACAAGGGCGACGATGATGATGGAAATCCGGCGAGACATCTGTTTTCTCCTGCGCGGTGGCGGTTGCCGTCATGCCGGTGGCCACACAACATGATCGGGATGCGGACCATCTTGCCGGCCCGGACGGGGGTGCCGTACGGGGGGGGATGGCTCCTGAACAATTTTACCATCGTGCCGAAGCCGCCGGGGCATGTAACCAAACAGCACGCACAGGCCTGACTCTATGGCCAAAGGCCCAAATTGAACCGCAGCGCCGCGCGACGTTTTCGCTTCTGTCCCCATCGCTACGCTCCTGTCCTAAGCTTGAAGGACATATGAACCCGGAGCGTCGCCGAGCGGCTCCAGGCCGCGATCAGGTGCGCCCATCGGCGGCGGCGCCACGTGGGCACCGGCGCGCTGCGCTAGCCAGTCAGCCCAGACCGGCCACCACGAACCTTCCTGCTCCATGGTTTGTGCGAGCCAACTGTCCGGATCGATAAAGCGATCCTGCGCCTGCCTGGTCCGGACCCGCAGATGTCGACCCGGATGGCCCGGCTCTGACACGATGCCGCCGTTATGGCCACCGCTGGCCAGAAGAAAGGTCATCTCGGTATCGGTAAGCAGGTGGAACTTGAACACCGAATGCCACGGCGCGACGTGATCGGTTTCAGCAGCGACGACAAACAATGGCAGGCGCAGATCGGTCAGCGCAACGGGGCGACCCTCGACCCGGAAGCGTCCTTCGGCCAGATCGTTCTTCAGGAACAACTGGCGCAGATATTCCGAATGCATGCGCGCGGGCATCCGGGTGCCATCGGCATTCCAGGCCATCAGCGCGTTCATCGGGCTGCGCTCGCCCATCAGATAGTCATGCACCATGCGCGACCAGACCAGATCGTTCGAATGCAGCATCTGAAAGGCCCCGGCCATCTGGTGCACATCCAGATAACCCTGTTCGCGCATCATGTCCTCAAGGAAGGCCACCTGACTTTCCACCATGAACAGCGTCAACTCGCCCGCCTCTTCAAAATCAATCTGGGTGGCCAGAAAGGAAAGACTGGCCAGCCGGTCGTCGCCGTCGCGCGCCATGGCCGCCGCCGCGATCGACACCAGCGTGCCGCCAAGGCAGTAGCCCACGGCATGCACCTTCTGCCCCGGCACGACGGTATTCACCGCCTCCAGCGCCGCCAGAACGCCCAGACTGCGATAATCGTCGATGCCCAGATCGCGGTCTTCGTAGTCGGGGTTCTTCCACGAGATCATGAAGACGGTGAAGCCGCGGTCGGTCAGGTATTTCACCAGCGAATTCTGCGGGGTCAGGTCGAGGATGTAGTACTTCATGATCCAGGCCGGCACGATCAGCACCGGCTCGGGATGGACCATTTCGGTCGTGGGGGCATACTGGATCAGTTCGATCAACCGGTTGCGATAGATCACCTTGCCGGGGCTTGTGGCCAGATCGCGACCCACCGCGTGGGCATCGGCCCCGTGCGGCGGGTTGCCGTTCAGGCTGCGCTGCCAATCCTCCAGCAGGTTCAGCCAGCCGCGCGTCAGATTGGCACCGCCCTCGGCCCAGGTCTTTTGCAGCACCACCGGATTGGTGGCCACGAAATTCGCCGGAGACAGCGTATCCAGCGCCTGCCGGGTCGCAAAATTCACCTGCGCCTCGTGTCGGGCGTCAAGGCCGTGGATGCCGGTGGTTGCCACATGCCACCATTGCTGCTGCAGCAGAAAGGACTGGTGGAGCACGTTGAAGGGCCAGCGCTGCCAGGCCGGATCGCGAAAGCGCCGGTCCTGCTCCAAGGGTTCGATGCAAGACGGGGTGGCGTCTGGCTGCAGGGCGCATTGTGCTGCAAAGCGCCCGAGGCGCGCCACCTTGCGCGCGGCCTTGTCAGCCAGTTGCGCCTGCTTGCCGGGCGAGGCCGCCAGATGGGTCATCCAGTCAGAATAGGCAGTGGTCACGGCGAGGGGAGAAAGGCCCTTTGTCCGACGCGCCAGGAACGCGTGCCACGTCCGGTCGAGCCCGTCCCCGAGGCGCTGCACGCTGTCTTCGCCCGCGCCATCCAAGCCGGGCCGAGGCAACACAGCCATTTTGCCTGCCGCTGTCACAGCAGTCTGATGCGCGACCTCGACGCCAGGCGGCGAGAGTTTCTGTATTTCAGGCATTTGTGAGTTTTCCTCTGCTAAACGCCGCATCAAAGACCCTGACGCCGCAGTCCGCCCTATTCAGGATCAGTCTCTGCATAATATTGTCCTTTTCTCCCCGGCATCGACCAGCAGCACCGCGGTGAATACGGCCACGCGTGCCCGTTTCATGTGCTGCTCTGCTTGGTCATGGGTTTCCATGCCGTCAAGGCCACCACGGCCCAGAAACCCGTGCGCAGGGCCATCGCGCCGACCGTGCGCATCTCGTAGGCACCGCCCGAGGCGACGCGCAGGCCGAAGGCTGCAAAGACTATTGCCGTGGCGAACAGGATCGCCAGCGCCACGGGTAGGGCAAAGCGATGGCCGCGCCATAGCAGCAGGCCACCCACGACATAGGCAAAGCCCGCAATAAAGTTGAACCACAAGACAAAGGGCACCACCGCGCCCATGTCGGCCGTCCCGAACAGCGCCTTGCCGCCAGACAGCAGTGTCAGCAGCCCAAAGGCCATCGCTGCGCCGCCCGCAATCCGTTGAGTTTTCATCGCTGTCTCTCCCCATAAGCAAAAAGCGCCAATTGCACGTCAAGCAGGCGCAGGCCTTCGGGTTGAAGCGCAAATCCCCGCGAACCAAGACTCCAGCGGATGGCGATGCCCTGCACCAGCGACGTCAGCAGGACTGCTGCATCCTGCGGCCTGACGTCCGGGGTCATCGAACCGTCGGCGATCATGCCTTCAAGGTTTGCCACCAGATGTGCCTGATACTGCATCATCAGGCCACGAAACCGTTCGCGCAGGATGACGTTGTCAACGTTGATCTCGCGCGAATGCAGAATTGCGGGCAAGGCCGGGGTTGCCTCGATCTGGCGCAATTGCGCGGCGATCAAGGCGCGCAGCCGATCTTTCGGCGTGGTGTTCGCCGCCAGCGCCTGCTGCCAAGCCTCTGCCAGCCGCACGGCGATCACCTCTCCCACCGCCGACCACAACTCGGCCTTCGTCGGGAAGTGCCGGAAAATCGCCGCCTGTGTGACCCCAACCTCGCGTGCGATGTCATTCGTGGTCAGGCGATCTGGCCCAATCTGATCGGCCAGACGCAGCAGCGCCTCGACGATATCGGTCTTGCGATCCTCGGCGGGTTTGCGTTGAAGCATGGGAACCTCTTGTGAGTGAGTAAACACTAACATAAGGTTCTAGGAAATCAAAGTGATTCGCATTGCCTGGAGATGAACGCGATGACTGCTAGCACCAGACCCGCCCCGATCGGATATTCCCGCCTGCAGATCCTGTTACACTGGGGTGCCGCGGCACTGATCGTGCAGCAATACCTGCTCAAGGACGCGATGTCTGCGGCATGGGATGCGGCAACCAAGGGCGTGGAGATCGCCTTCAACCCACTTGTCCTTGCCCATGTCGCGGGGGGCGCGCTGGTACTGGTGTTTGCGCTGTGGCGGCTGTCGATCAAGGCCCGCGTTGGGGCACCGGCAATGGTGGGCGACAGCGCTGTGCAACGGGCGTTGGCCAAGGCCACGCATCTGGGCCTTTACGCGCTGATGATCCTGATGCCGCTCAGCGGGTCTATGGCCTGGTTTGGCGGGGTCGAGTTGGCAGCACAGGGCCACAACATCCTGAAAATCGCTTTGCTGGCGCTCGTGGCGCTGCATGTGGTTGGTGCTGTCTACCACCACTTCGTGCTGAAGGACGGGCTGATCAACCGGATGCGCCGCGCCGAAAGCTGAGCATCAGCCAGAACATCCCGCAACGCCGCAGTCGGCAAGCTACCGTGAACACTCGCAGCAGCATCGTGGTGATCAACGCAATGCGGCGGCGCCGGACGTGAGATGGACGGTCGCCCCTCAGCGCCACCGCTGCCAGAATATGATCAGCAGAGGAAAGCCATGCCCCATAATCGCAGCATGAGGTTCTGGGACCGCATCGCCAAACGCTATGCCGCGCGCCAGATCACGGATGTTGCGGCCTATGAGGCGTTGTTGGCCGACGTCGCTTTACGGCTGAACCCCGGCGATCGGGTGCTGGAAATTGGCTGCGGCACTGGCGGAACGGCGATCCGTCTGGCCAGCCATGTGGCCAGCTACACGGCAACCGACTTTTCAGCTGAAATGATCCGCATCGCCCGGTCAAAGCTGGCACCCGCCACTCTGCATTTTGAAAGAACTGACGCGCAAAGGGCGTTCGACGGCGCGCCTTTTGATGCGATCTGCGCGTTCAACTTCCTGCATCTTGTGGACGATTTCGAGCGACCGCTTTCAGGACAAGCCGACAGGTTGCCCGATGACCGCTAAGGGCCGAAACCGTCGATCTTGCGGGCAGCTGGTCCTCCACATGGGTTGAGCTGGGGCTCGGGGAGCACAGAAAATAACGGCCTGAGATGTAGATCCGCGGGCGCAGGGCAAACAGTTACATCAACGCCACATCAACCCGCGAATGCAGGTTTCGCGCGGGGTTTGCGCCTGAATGTCGGTGAATGCGGCTGAATGCCGGGTCACAAATTTCGGGATAACAAAGGCTTATTGGCTAAATGCCTAATTTCCATAAGTTATTGGAATCGTTGGGGTATAGGCTCATAACCTGAAGGTCGTAGGTTCAAATCCTACCCCCGCAACCAAATATATCTGCAAATACAATGCGTTACGAGCCGCCCTTGGGCGGTCGCTCGCGTTCCAGATTCGCCCGTGGAGGCACGCTGGAAGCAAATGGGGCGAGAAAAACGCAATGAACGCGATGCTGGGATGTGGCGCTCCCTGAAGGACTCGAACCCTCAACCTGCCGATTAGAAGTCGGCTGCTCTATCCTGTTGAGCTAAGGGAGCGCATGGGACCATGTTTTGCGCCATGGCGCGCGCGCGCGCAACCCGTCAGATCGCCAATGTCATGAAAACTGAGTTCGGATCGGGGCGATACCCTTCGAAAGGATCGCAGTAGCTGAAGCCCGCGCGCTCGTAGAGCAGGCGGGCGGCCTCGAAGGAAGGTTGTGCGCCTGTTTCGAGGCTGAGCCTGGTCAGGCCTTCTTCGCGCGCCGCGGCAATCAGGTGATCGAGCAACATTCGTGCCAAGCCGCGCCCGCGCATCTCCATCAGCACATGCATCGATTTGATTTCGCCATGGTCAGGGCTGGTGAGCCGCTTGATCGCGCCCATTCCCACAGCCTGCGCATCGTCGCGCATGACGAAAAACAGGATGCCCGGTGCGGCCAGAGCGTCCGCGGGCAGCATGTGGATCGACTCGGGCGGCGTGTCGGCATGCATCGCAGCGGTATGGCGCGCATGCAGATGGGCGAGGTTTTCCTGAACCGGATGTTCGAGCGTGATCGTGATCATGGCGGCGAGATTATGCCATCGGGCGCCATACGCAAGGGGGTTGGTCAGGGGCGCAGCAGATCCGCAATCTGCCCAAATTGCGCGGATAGCGGGCTGCTCTTGCGCCAGACGATGCCGACGGTGCGCTTGGGGCGCGGGGCGGGGAGTTGCGTGACCGAAACCTCGGCGGAGCGGGTCTCGATCGGGACGGCCATCTCGGGGATGAGCGTCACGCCGATGCCCGCGCCGACCATCTGCACAAGCGTGTTGAGCGAACTGCCCTCCATCAACTCGCGCGGGCCTTTGCTCGGCGCGGTGCAGAAGGACAATGCCTGATCGCGGAAGCAGTGGCCCTCTTCGAGCAGCAGGAGCCGCATGTCGAGCAGATTGTCGAGATTGGGCACGGGCAGGTTGGCCTCATGCACCGGGCGAACCAGCATGAATTCTTCCTCGAAGAGCGGTTCTTCGTGCAAGGCGGGTTCCGAGACCGGCAGCGCCACGATGGCCAGATCGAGCCGCCCTTCGTTCAGGTCGCGGATCAAGGTCTGGGTAATCGCCTCGCGTGGACGCAGGTCGAGCGCCGGATAGGCCGCACCCAGCCGCTTGATCGCACCCGGCAAGAGATAGGGCGCGATGGTCGGAATCACGCCAAGACGCAGCCGCCCCGAGAGCGGGCCGCGTGCGGTGCGCGCCAGATCGTCGATTTCCTCTACCGCGCCGAGGATCGCGCGCGCCCGCTCGGACAGTTCCTCGCCAAGCGCGCTCAGCCGCACCTGCCGCGCGCCACGCTCGATCAGCGGTGCCCCCAGGAGCGCCTCAAGTTCCTTGATTTGCAGGGAGAGCGCAGGCTGCGAGATGCCGCAGCTATCGGCGGCATGGCCGAAATGGCGGTGCCGGGCCAGCGCCTCGAAGTAGCGCAACTGCTTGAGCGTGAGGCCAATCATAAGCTAGCCTTATTGGAATTATTATAAATTCAAAATTCTATTAATCGTTCTGCGTGGTATAAGCAACGCATGAATTCGCAGCGGATTCGATGGGGCAGGAGATCTCCGGCCCAAACGGCTCCGCCATCGCAACTTGTCATGAACTCGAAATCTCAGAGGAGGACCGTCATGGACGGAAACGACATCAAGACCGAAGGCAAATGCCCGGTGATGCACGGTGGGAACACCGCGCAGGGATCCAATGTGATGAGCTGGTGGCCGAATGCTCTCAACCTCGAGATCCTGCATCAGCATGACAGCAAGCCGAACCCTATGGGCAAGGCGTTCAACTACCGCGAAGAGGTCAAGAAACTCGATTTCGACGCGATCAAGGCCGATGTGCACGCGCTGATGACCGACAGCCAGGAGTGGTGGCCGGCGGACTGGGGCCATTACGGCGGCCTGATGATCCGCATGGCGTGGCACTCGGCGGGCAGCTACCGTCTGGCAGATGGTCGTGGCGGTGGCGGCACCGGCAACCAACGTTTCGCGCCGCTGAACTCGTGGCCGGATAACGTCTCGCTCGACAAGGCGCGCCGCCTGTTGTGGCCGATCAAGAAGAAATACGGCAACAAGATCAGCTGGGCCGACCTGATGATCCTCGCCGGTACGATTGCGTATGAAAACATGGGTCTCAAGACCTTTGGCTTCGCGTTCGGCCGTGAAGACATCTGGCATCCCGAACTCGACATCTACTGGGGTGCCGAGAAGGAATGGCTGGCGCCGTCGGATGCGCGGTACGGCGATGTCGAAAAGCCCGACACGATGGAAAATCCGCTGGCCGCTGTGCAGATGGGTCTGATCTATGTGAACCCCGAGGGTGTGAACGGCAAGCCCGACCCGATGAAGACCGCCGCTCAGGTCCGCGAGACCTTTGCCCGCATGGCGATGAACGACGAAGAAACCGTTGCGCTGACCGCTGGCGGCCATACCGTCGGCAAAACCCACGGCAATGGCGATGCCGCCGTGCTGGGCGCGGACCCGGAAGGGGCCGATGTCTGCGAGCAGGGCTTTGGCTGGTCGAACCCGAACATGGGCGGCAAGGCGGCCAATGTCGTGACCTCGGGTCTCGAAGGCGCATGGACCTCGGAGCCGACGAAGTTCGATATGGGCTTCTTCGAGATGCTCTTCGGCCATGAGTGGGAGCTGCGCAAATCGCCCGCAGGGGCTTGGCAGTGGGAGCCGGTCAATATCAAGGAAGAGGATAAGCCGCTCGACGCGACCGATCCGACCAAGCGCCACAATCCGATGATGACGGATGCCGACATGGCGATGAAAGTCGATCCGATCTACAACGAGATCTGCCAGAAATTCATGGCCGATCCGGCGTATTTCAACGACGTCTTCGCCCGCGCATGGTTCAAGCTGACCCACCGCGATATGGGGCCGAAGGCACGCTACATCGGGCCGGACGCGCCGCAAGAAGACCTGATCTGGCAAGATCCGGTTCCGGCGGGGTCGACCGATTACGATGTGGCCGCGCTCAAGGCCAAGATCGCCGCTTCGGGGCTCTCGCTCTCGGATATGGTCTCGACCGCATGGGACAGCGCACGCACCTACCGTGGCTCGGACATGCGGGGCGGTGCCAATGGCGCGCGTATCCGTCTGGCGCCGCAGAAGGACTGGGAGGGCAACGAGCCCGAGCGTCTGGCGCGTGTGCTCTCGGTTCTGGAGCCGATCGCCAAAGAGGCCGGGGCGTCGATCGCGGATGTGATCGTGCTTGCAGGGAATGTGGGCGTCGAGCAGGCGGCGAAAGCGGCGGGCTTTGACATCGAGGTTCCCTTCGCGCCGGGCCGTGGGGACGCGACTGACGAGATGACCGATGCCGAGAGCTTCGACCCGCTCGAGCCGCTGGCCGACGGGTTCCGCAACTGGCAGAAGAAAGACTATGTCGTGAGCCCCGAAGAGATGCTGCTCGACCGGGCGCAGCTCATGGGTCTGACCGGGCCGGAGATGACCGTCCTGATCGGCGGCATGCGTGCGATGGGCACCAACTACGGTGGCACCAAGCACGGCGTCTTCACCGACCGCGAAGGCGCGCTCACGCCGGACTTCTTCGTCAACCTGACGGACATGGCCTATAAGTGGGTTCCGGCTGGCAAGGGCGTCTACGAGATCCGCGACCGCAAGACGGATGCGGTGAAATGGACCGCAAGCCGCGTCGATCTGGTCTTCGGGTCGAACTCGATCCTGCGCGCCTATGCCGAGGTCTATGCCCAAGACGACAACGCGGGCAAATTCGTCGAGGATTTCGTGGCGGCTTGGACCAAGGTGATGAACGCGGATCGCTTCGATCTGCACGCCTGATCGGGTCAAGACAGATGAAAAACGGGCCATCCCTTCGGGGGTGGCCTTTTTCATGTTGGGCCGCAGAGAAAAACGGCCGGGGATCGCGCGCCCCGGCCGTTCTTGATTTTAGGTCTTGGCTGCGATCAGTCGCGGAGCGAACCTTCCTCGTCGCGGCGCAGGCTCGGCATCTTGATCCGGCCCGCCAGAATGATCGGCAGCACGAAGCCGAAGATGGCGACCATCCAGAGCCCGATGGCGAGCGGGCTGTCGATCAGCGTCCACCAGTTGCCATTGTCGATGGTGATCGCTCGGCGCAGGTTGTTCTCCATCGAGTTGCCCAAGAGCGTGCCAAGGATGATCGGCACCAGCGGCACGTCGAGCTTGCGCAGGACCCAGCCCATCACCCCGAAGCCGATCATCACCAGAAGGTCGAAGCTCGAGCCCGAGATCCCGTAGATGCCCACAAAGGACACCATCGCCACGATCGGCATCAGGATCCGCGGCGGGATCAGCAGGAGCCGGGTAAAGAGGCCCACCATCGGGATGTTCATGGCCAGAAGCATGAAGTTCGCGATGAAGAGCGCGGCGATCAGGCCCCAGACCACATCCGGGTTGTTGGTGAAGAGAAGCGGTCCTGGCGTGATGTTGAGGCTCAGGAGCACGGCCAGCAGAACGGCGGTGGTGCCAGAGCCCGGCACGCCAAGCGCCAGCATCGGGACGAGCGCGCCGCCTGCGGCTGCGTTGTTGCCCGCCTCGGGTGCCGCCACGCCGCGCGGGTCACCGGTGCCGAACGTGCCGTCCTTGTCGACCAGACGCTTCTCCATCGAATAGGAGATAAAGGACCCCAACGAGGCGCCCGCACCGGGCAGAACGCCCGCAAGGAACCCCAGCACCGAGGTGCGCAGCATGGTGGGCGTGCTTTCCTTGATCATCTTGAGCGGAGGCGTCAGCCGCCCGATCTTGAGCTTGTGGCCTGCCGCATCCGAGCTGCCGTGGCGCTCTTCGAGGAAGATGAAAACCTCGGACAGCGCGAAGAGGCCGACGATCGCCACGAGGAAGTCGAGCCCGTCATAGAGGTGCACCTCGCCAAAGGTGAAGCGCGGCACGCCGGTTTGGGTATCGACCCCGATCATCGCAAGGCCGAGCCCCAGCGCCGCAGCAAAAGCCGATTTCGCCTGATTGGTCGAAGACACTCCGCCCAGCGTCATGAAGGCCAGCGCGAAGAGCGCGAAATACTCGGCCGGGCCGAAGAGCAGCGCGATTTTGACGAGCTGCGGTGCGAGGATGATGAGCCCCCAGGTTGCAAGGAACGCACCCACGAAAGAGGCGATCCCCGACAGCGACAGGGCCTCGCCCGCCATGCCCTTCTTGGCCATCGGGTGGCCGTCGAGGCAGGTCATCATCGCCGGTTCGTCACCGGGGATGTTCAGCAGGATCGAACTGATCCGCCCGCCATACATCGCCCCGTAATAGACCGAGGTCAGCAGGATCAGCGCGGGCGTCGCGCCAAGGCCCATGGTAAAGGCCAGCGGGATCAGGATGGCGACGCCGTTCGAGGGGCCAAGGCCGGGCAGGGCGCCCATGATCGTGCCAAGGAAGCAACCCAGCAGCGCAAGCCCGAGGTTTTGCCAGGTCAGGGCAATTGCGAAGCCGTCGCCCAGTTGGGACAGGATTTCCATGCTCGCTCTCCCTTAGAAACCAAGCGGACCGCGCGCGAGCGAGAGGCCCAGCACGAGGTGAAAGACAGAGTAGATGCCCAGCGATGTGCCAACACCCGTCAGCACCGAGGCGAGCACGGATGAGCCGAGCCGCCAGGACAGGTAGCTGGCCGCCAGTGCGGTCGCGATCACAAAGCCCGCCACCGGCAGAAGCTGCGCGTAGAGGATCATCACGACCACCGCCGCGCCGATCTCGACGAGACGCCCGAGCGCGGGCCAATGCGGTTCGGCATCGGGGCGCAACGCAATCACGAGGCTCGAAAGCCCGAGGATGGCGGCAATAATGAGGGGGAAGGCCTTGGGGCCGACAGCATCGGACAGGAAGCTCTCCTCGATCGCCAGCGCCGCGAGCGCAAAGCCGATCGACAGGAGAACCCCGAAGATGCCGAAAATCCGATCACTCATGGCGATCTCCTTTTCGGGGAAGGGATATGGGGTGGGCGCTGCCCGGCCCGGCAGCGCCCGTTCAGGCAAGCGTCGTTTGGTGCGCTTACTTGATGATGCCGATCTCTTTCGAGATCGCTTCGATCTGTGCGACGCTATCGGCGACGAACTTCTCGAAGGCTTCGCCTTGCAGGTCGAGCGGGGCCATGCCGTTCACAGCCATGACTTCTTTCCACTCGTCCGATTCATAGAGCGCCCCGATCTTCTCGACCCAGCCGTTATAGGCTTCGTCCGACATGCCGCCAGGCACATAGAAGCCGCGCCAGTTCGCGCCGATGGCGTCCACGCCTTGCTCTTTGGCGGTCGGGAAGGCGGCGAATTCGCCCTCCAGGCGCTCGGGCGCGAGAACCGCGATCACGCGGATGTCGCCCGAGTCGACGAAGCCCTTGGCTTCCGAGATGTCACCGGTGAATGCCTGAACCGAGCCAGCCAGCAGCTGGGTCACAGCCTCGCCGCCGCCATCGAAGGCGATGTATTTGACGGTGCGTACATCGTCGATGCCATAGGCGTCCGCCGCGATCAGAACCTTGAGGTGGTCCCAGCCGCCGACAGCCGAACCGCCCGCGACCGAAATGGCGGTCGGGTCGTTTTTCATCTGCTCGAGCAGTTCCGGCAGGGTCTGGATCGGGCTGTTGGCCGCGACCGCGATCACGCCGTAATCCGCGCCGATCGAGGCGAGCCAGCGCACCTGATCCATGGTGTTGCCCGGGAAGGCGCCTTGCGCGAGACGGGTGGCGGTGGCCGAGGAGGCTGCCACGATCAGGTCGTTGCTGTCCCCGCGCTTGTTCACCACTTCGGCGAACGCCACGCCACCGCCGCCGCCGGCGAGGTTGACGACCTGCATGGTCTTTTCGATCAGGCCGAGGTCTTGCAGCGATTTGCCGACCTGGCGGCAGGTGAAGTCCCAGCCGCCGCCCGGGTTCGCGGGTGCGATGCATTCGGGGTTTTCGGGGGTGAAGCCCTCGGCCGACGCGGTCAGCGCCGATGCGCCCAGAAGGGCTGCGACGAGCGTCATGCGGGTTGCTTTGAACGTCATGTATTCCTCCACTGTTTCCAGCCATGGGCGACATGAAGCGCCCGGGCCTTTCCTCCCCCGCGACCCTGTCCACGCTTTGCAGACTCCTCCGTGCGGGGTATGCAACGGGTGTAGAGGAAAAACCTGTCACGAACCTGTCAGCTCGGGAAATCGTGGCCTGACAGGGGTTTGAGGGGGAGAATCGGCGCCATGCGGGTGCTTATCGTCGAAGATGCGATCGACCTGGCCGAGACCGTCGTCGGGCGGCTCGCGCAGTCGGGCATCGTCTGCGACCACGCTGCAAGCGTCGCTGATGCGGAGGATTATCTCCGGGTGCAAGGCTATGACGCGCTGGTGCTCGACATCAATCTGCCCGACGGCTCGGGGGCAGAGCTGTTGCGCCGGTTGCGCGGGGGCGGCGACCGCACGCCGGTGATGATGCTGACCGCGCTCTACTCGGTCGATGATCGGGTGAGTGCGCTCGATCTGGGCGCGGATGATTACCTCGTGAAACCTTTCGATCAGCGCGAGCTGGAGGCGCGGCTGCGCGCGCTCATGCGTCGGGAGACCGGCCCCAAGAGCGATGAGATCCGGCTCGGGCCGCTCAGCTATTCGGTGGCCGCGATGCATGCGAGTTTGAACGGGGAGCGGCTGAGCCTGACCCGGCGGGAGGCCACGCTGATGGGGCTTTTGCTGCGCCATCCGGGGCAGGCGCTGAGCAAGGAGCGGCTCTATGACGGGCTGTTCGCGCTCAATGAGGCGGATGTCGGCATCAACGCGATCGAATTGTATATCGCGCGGCTGCGCAAGAAGCTTGCGGGGAGCGGCGTGGCGATCGTGACGCTGCGCGGGATTGGCTACCGGATCGAGGAAGATGTCTGACACGCCCGGCTTCTGGCCACACCCCCAAAGCCTTCAGGCCCGCGTTCTGCGCCGGGTGCTCGCGCTCTTGCTCTTGGGGGCGGTGCTGGTCGCGGGGATGGCGTGGCTGAACGGACGGCAGGCCGCTTGGCAGGCCTATGACCGCATTTTGCTGGGCGCGGCCAATGACATTGCGGAATCGATCCGTATTCAGGGCGGCGGCCCGGTGGTCGATCTGCCGGTTTCGGCCTTCGAGCTTCTGGCGCAGGCCCCGGATGATCGCGTCGCCTATGCGGTGCGCGCGGCCGATGGCGCGCTGATCACCGGCTTTGCCGATGCCGCGACGCGCGCTGGGATGCCGGACACCGACGCGCGGCTGTTTTTCGACGCCCCCATGCAAGGGGAACGGGCGCGCTTCGTCGAGGTCACGCGCCGCTTTGCCGAGCGTGATTTCTCTGGCGTGATCCGGGTCAGCGTCGGGCAGACGCTGATTGCGCGCAAGGCGATGACGCTTCGGCTGATGCTCGACGCGGTCTTGCCGCTGGCGGTGGCGGGGCTGGTGCTGCTGGTGGCCTCTTACTTCGTGATCCGCGCGGCGGTGCGCCCGCTGGAGCGGATCGCCGACAATCTGCTGGCGCGCGATCCCTATGACCTGACGCCGATGACGGTCGCGGACCCGCCGCGCGAGGTTGCCGTCATGGTCGATGCGATGAACCGCTTCATGGGGCGGCTGGACCGGCAGATCGGCGTGATGCGCAACCTGATCTCGGACACCGCGCATCAGTTGCGCACCCCGGTTGCCGCGATCCGGGTGCAGGCCGAGGCCATCATTGAGGCGCCCGAGACCCCGGATGGTGGGCAGCGGCTTGTCCGGCTGGTGCGGCGGACGCGCTCCCTGGGGCGGCTGCTCGATCAGATGCTGTCGCGTGCGATGATCATTCACCGGACCGATAACGTGCCACGGGCGCGGCTCGATCTGCGCGAAGTGGCGCTGGGCGTCGTCGAGATGCGCGACCATGAGGTTTTGGCCCCCGAGGCCGAGGTGGGTCTGGTGATCGGCGACAGCCCGGTCTGGGTCGAAGCGGATGAATTCTCGCTCTCGCAAGCGGTGGGAAACCTGCTCTCCAACGCGCTGCGCCATGGTCAGCCGCCGGTGCGGATCGGCGTCGAGGCGCGCGGCTCCGAGGCCTGGCTCTGGGTCCTGGATAGTGGGGCGGGGCCGGGGGAGGATATCCTGCGCGGTCTGGGTCAGAGGTTCGAGCGCAGCAAGGCCTCGCCCGAGGACAGCGCGGGCCTTGGTCTTTCGATTGTCGCTGCGGTGGCGCAGGCTTTTGGCGGGCGGGTTGCGATGGAACGGACCGAGGACGGGTTCCGCATGGCGCTGGTGCTGCCGCGCGCGGCGGAGGTGGGGTCATGATCGGGTCGCTGTGCAAAGCGATCGTGCTGGGGGCCAGTCTGACGGGGCTGCTGGGGGCTGTTGCGGCGCGGGCGCAAGAGGCCCGCACGGCGATTGGCACAGGCTCCACCACGCTGCTGCTGCATTCGACCACCGATATCGAAATCATCCGCCCCACGCTCGAACGGTTCACGGCGCTCAACCCCGACCTGCGGATCGAGTATGAGCAATGGGGGTCCAACGATCTCTACGCCAACAGCCTGGAGGCCTGTGCGGGCGATGAGCCGGTCGCGGATGCGGTATTTTCCTCGGCGGTGCATCAGATGGTGTCGCTGGTCAATGCCGGCTGCGCGGCCCAGCACCGCTCGGCTTTTACCGAAGCGCTGCCGCCTGCACGCCGCTGGCGCAACGAGCTGTGGGGGATCACCGAAGAACCCGCCGTCATTGCCTATAACAAGGCCTTCTTTGCCGAAGCCGAGGTGCCGCGGGACCGTTTCGCGCTGCTCGATCTGCTGCGCACACGGCCCGATGCGCTGCGCGGACGGATCGCCACCTACGACATCGAGGCGTCAGGGCTCGGCTATCTCTTTGCCTATAGCGACAGTCTGGAGGCGACAACTTTCGGTGCTTTGCTCGAAGGGTTCTCGCGCACCGAGGCGATTGCGACCTGCTGTTCGGCGGAGATCATCGAGGGCGTGGCCGAGGGGCGCTACCTGCTGGCCTATCACGTGCTTGGCTCCTATGTCGAAGCCGGTGCCCGTCCCGAGGTCGGGTTGATCCTGCCCGAGGATTACACGCTGTTCCTGTCGCGCGGCTTCATGATCCCCAAGGGGGCACCACAGGCCGCGGCGGCGCGGCGGCTGCTTGATTACCTGCTTTCGCCCGATGGGCAGGCGCGGCTCAGCGAGGCCGGGTTGATCTTTCCGCAAGATGCGACGGAGACCGGACTTTTGCCCAGCGCGCGGCGCTTCATCGCGCTGGCGCCCAGCCTTCTTGTGGCACTTGACCAGCACCGCATCCGTCAGTTTTCCGCCCTTTTCGCAAGCGCCTTCCGACCCTCCGAACATCCCTGAACTGGCCCGGTCTCAGGGCCCGCGGGGCCTTGCGAAAAAAATTTTAAATCTGTGAAACCATTTCGCGCCTGCGCGCGTTGCTCCCGAAACTTCACGTTTTCGGGATCAACCCGAACGCTCAGGGGGAAGCGATGAAGATTGCAATTGTCGGCAGCGGGATTTCCGGGCTGGGGGCCGCGTGGCTATTGTCGCGTGCGCATGAGGTGACATTGTTTGAGGCCGAGCCGCGTCTTGGCGGGCATGCCCGCACCGTGCAGGCCGAGGGTGTCGATGTGGATACCGGTTTCATCGTTTGCAACCGCAAGACCTATCCGCTTTTCATCCCGATGCTCGAACATCTCGGCGTCGAATTGATCCCCAGCGACATGAGCTTCGCCGCGAGTTTTGCCGGCGGACGTTACGAATATGGCACGACGCGCGCGCTTGATATGTTCGCGCAGCCCCGGCGGCTCTTGGACCCGTCGCATTGGCGTATGGTGCGCGACATCTTGGCCTTCTTTCGGCAAGCGGGTGGGCGCGCCGACTATCCGGGCAGCATCGGGGAGCTGATTGCCGAGCTGGGGCTTGGGGCCGAGTTCCGCGACCGCTTTCTCATGCCGATCTCGGGGGCGATCTGGTCCACGCCCACCCGCGACATGCTCGATTTCCCCGCGCAAAGCTTCATCCGCTTCTTCGACAATCACGGGCTTCTGACGGTCAACGACCAGCCCAAATGGCTCACCGTCAGGGGCGGGTCCGCGCGCTATGTCGAGGTGCTGGCGCAGGCGAGCGGGGCGCAGATCCGGCTGAACAGTCCGGTCACGGCGATTGAGCGCGACGGTGCGTCGGTGCGCGTGGTCTCGGAGCGTGGGCCGGAGCTGTTCGACCGGGTGATCCTTGCGACCCATGCGCCGCAGGCCCTGCGGATGCTCGCGCAGCCGGACGCGCAGGAGCTGGCGATCCTGGGCGCGCTGCGCACCGAGGGCAACCGGATGGTGCTCCATTCCGATACCGATCTGATGCCGCGTCGGCGCTCGATTTGGTCGTCTTGGAACTATGTGACCGAAGCTGCGCCGGGGCTGACGGATCGCCCGATCAGCCTGTCCTATTGGATGAACCGCCTGCAATCGCTGCAAACCGAGCGTCCGCTGATCGTGACCCTCAACCCCGAGCGCGAGCCGCGCCATATCCATGACGAGGCGATCCTGCATCACCCGCAATTCGATGCGACGGCGCGCCACGCGCAGGAGCGGCTGCCCGAAATTCAGGGGCGGGGCGGGGTTTATTATGCCGGTGCATGGACGCGCTACGGGTTCCATGAGGATGGGCTTCTGTCGGCGCTGCGCGTGGCCGAGGCGCTGGGCGTGTCCTGGCCGCTTGGGCCGAACCCGTGGGCGGATGAAGCCCCGCCACTGCGCGTCGAGCCTACGCGACTGGAGGCTGCCGAATGAGCGATCTGTGGCAGGGCGCGCTGATCGAGGGGCGGATCTGGCATGGCCGGGCCGGCGATCTCACCCGCACTTTTCGATATAACGCCACCTATGTCGCACTGCCGATCACGGCGCTGGAGTCGGGCGCGTTGCCGATCCGGCCCGACCGGCGCGGGCTCTGGTCAATCCGCACGCGTGACTATGGCCCGCGCGATGGCACCGGGTTTGCCGACTTCATCCGGGCGCAACTCGCGCCCGTCGGGCTTGGCGGCACCGAGGTCACGCTGGTCACGATGACGCGCAGCGCGGGCTATGGCTTCAACCCGGTGAGCTTCTGGCTTGCGCGGGACGCTGGCGGGTTGCGCGCGGTGCTGGCGGAGGTCTCGAATACCTTTGGCGAGCGGCACCTTTATCTGTGCCGCCATTCGGACAACCGTCCGATCCAGCCCAGCGACCGCATCTCGGGCGAGAAGCTGTTCCATGTCTCGCCCTTCCTGCCGCGTGAGGGGCGCTACCTGTTCCGCTTTGATACGGGGCCGGGGCGGTTCGGGGCGTGGGTCGATTGGGTCGGCGCCTCGGGAGAGGTCCGGTTGGGCACGTCGCTGGCCGGTCCCGCCCGCGCGCTCACGGCCCAAAGCCTGCGCCGCGCCGCGTGGCGGCATCCGCTTCAGGTGCAAAAAGTCATGGCGCTGATCCATTGGCAGGCGGCGAAACTTTTCGCCCGTCGCGCCCGTTTCTATCAAAAACCAGAGCAACTTTCCCGGACCATGTCCGAGGCCAAGACAGGTGAGTGAGAATGTTCGAACGCCAGATTGAAACCAGACTTCTCAAGGGGCTCGACGGAATCCGCTACGGCAGCCTGACGCTGACCACCCCGGACGGGCGAGAGCGCGGCTTTGCAGGGCCGCAGCCCGGCCCCCATGCCGATTTGACGATCACCGACTGGCGAGCGGTCCCCGCAGTCGCGGCACGCGGCGATATCGGCCTGACCGAGGCTTACCGCGATGGCTGGTGCGACAGTTCCGACCTGACCGCGCTGCTCCTCTTTGGCCTGCGCAACGAGGAGCCGCTGGAGCATTTCCTCTATGGTCACCCGTTGCAATCGCTTCTGGTGCGCGCACTCTACATCTTTAACCGCAACACCAAGGCCGGGTCGCGGCGCAATATCGAGGCGCATTACGATCTGGGCAATGCGTTCTATCGGCTGTGGCTTGATGAGACGATGACCTATTCCTCGGCGCTGTTCGCCCCCGAGGATGCAGGTGCCGCCGATCCGTTAGCGGCGGCGCAGCGGCGCAAATACGACCGTATCCTCGATGGTCTGGGCGCGCAGTCCGGGCGACTCCTCGAGATCGGCTGCGGCTGGGGCGGCTTTGCCGAGCGCGCGCTGGAGCGGGGTGATTTCGCGCATAAGGGGCTGACGCTCTCGCATGAGCAGGCGGCCTTTGCCCGCGCGCGTCTGGGTCAGGGGGCCGAGATCGCGCTTCAGGATTACCGCGATGAGCGCGGGCGCTTCGATCATGTCGTGTCCATCGAGATGTTCGAGGCGGTTGGCGAGTCCTACTGGCCCGTCTATTTCGACAAGCTGCGCTCGGTTCTCTCGGATAAGGGCCGCGCGATGATCCAGACGATCACGGTGGGCGATCGCTATTTCGACCGCTACCGCAAGGGCGGTGACATGATCCGCAGCTTCGTTTTTCCGGGCGGCATGCTGCCTTCGCCGTCGCGCTTCGATCATGAGGCGCGCCGCGCGGGGCTTCGGGTCGAGGATACGCATGGGTTCGGGCTCGATTACGCGCGCACGCTGCGCGACTGGCTGATCCGCTTCGAGGACCGTCTGGGCGAGGTGCGTGCGCTGGGCTTTGACGAGGCCTTTATCCGGGTCTGGCGGTTCTACCTCGCGGCCTGTGTCGCGGCCTTCGAAACCGGGCGGACGGATGTTTATCAATACCGGCTGGCCCATGCCTGAACAGGGTGCGCGCATCTGGATCATGGGGGCCTCGGACGGGATCGGGGCGGCGCTCGCCCGGGCCTATGCCCGGCAAGGCGCGCGGCTGATCTTGTCCGCGCGCTCCGAGGACCGTCTGGAGGCGCTCGCGCAGGAAATCGGCGGGGCCGAGGTCATCGCCGCCGATGTCGCCGACCCGCTCAGCCTTCAGGCCGCCTCCGAGAGGATTGCGATGGGCGGTCCGCTTGACGCGGCGATCACGCTCGCGGCGCTCTACGATCCGGGGCAGGTCTCCGAGATCGACGCGGACCGCGCGGCGCAGATCGTCGGCGTCAACCTGATGGGCAGCTTTCACTTCGCCCGCGCCGCAGCGCCCTTACTGCGCCCCGGTGGGCAGTTGGTGCTGACCGGCTCGGTCGCGGGCTATATCGGCCTGCCGCAAGGTCAGATATACTCAGCCAGCAAGGCCGGGGTGATCAATCTGGCCGAGACGCTGCGCGCCGAGCTTTGGCCCGCCTGCGATGTGCGGCTTATCAATCCCGGCTTCGTGGAGACACGGCTGACCGAGATGAACGATTTCGAGATGCCGGGTCTGATGCAGCCCGATGCGGCAGCGGAGCGCATTATCCGGGGGCTCGCCGGGCGCGGTTTTGAAATCCATTTCCCCCGCAGACTGACTTGGGGGCTGAAATTCTTGCGCGCACTTCCGTATGGGATTGCGCTGCGCCTGACGAGACGATTGGTGCGCGAGGGCTAGGCCCTGCGCGAGACAAAGGAGACATGCGATGACACGGCTTTTCAAGATCCTGACGCTTGTCATGGGGGCGGGGTTTGGCCTTGCCACGGGGGCGCAGGCCGCCGATCCGGCCCCGAGCTTTACCTTCGACTCGATCGACGGGGGCACGCTCGACACCGCCGATTGGCGCGGGCAGCCCGTTCTGGTGATCAACACGGCCTCGATGTGCGGCTTCACGCCTCAGCTTGAGGGGATGCAGGACATGCATGAGGAATGGGGGCCGAAAGGGCTTGTCGTGCTTGCCGTGCCCTCGGACGATTTCAAACAGGAATATGACAGCGCGGCGCAGGTCAAAGAGTTCTGCACGCTCAATTTCGGGATCACCCTGCCGATGACCGATATCACCCATGTGAAGGGCGCGCAGGCGCATCCCTTCTACAAATGGGTGAAAAAGACCGCGGGTTTCGAGCCGGGCTGGAACTTCAACAAGGTTCTTCTGGACGGTGAGGGGCGGATCGTCGGCACATGGGGCTCTTTGACGAAACCCGATGCGCGTCCGATCCGCGAGGCCATTGCGCCGCTCTTGCCGCGCGGATGAGCCTAGCCGAACTGGCTGGCGATCATCACGCCCGCCCAAGCCGAGCCACCCGTCAGCACCGCGCCCCAAAGGCTGTCGATGATGACCTGCTCCCAAGACCAGCCGCGCAATGTTGCGAGGTTGGTAAACTCATAGGTGCCGTAGCACATCAGCCCCAGCAGCGCGCCGCCCAGAAGCGCCTGCATCGGGCGGCCCGCTGCCAAGGCCGGGGCCGAGACGAAATAGAGCACGCCCGCGATGTAGAACAGGTAGAACAGCGCCGCCGGGCCAAGCCGCAACGGATCGGCCAGCATATCGCCCACATGGCGATCGAAGACGGGTTTGATCAGGGTGGTGATGCCGACAACGTCGATGGCCAGAAAGATCACCAGCGTCGAGAGATAGAGCACGGGAAGCTGCATGTTGGGTCTCCTTTTCCCTGTGAACGACAGAAGGCGCGAAAAAGTTTCACGCTTGCAAGGATTTATCGCGCCGAAGGGGCACTTGATTGCGTCCGGCGGCGCGACATATGAGCCGGACATGACGAAAGCGATGCCGATGGGAATGCGAAAGAAAGCCGATTTGCCGCAGAAAACCTGCGCGCGTTGCGGGCGCCCCTTCACGTGGCGGCGCAAATGGGCGCGGGTCTGGGACGAGGTGCGCTATTGCTCGGACCGGTGCCGGGGCGTGCGCGGCAAGCCCGGCGGACAGGGGCGCGCGTGATGCGGCTTCGGTTTGTCTTGGGGGATCAGCTGACCCGCGATCTGAGCGCGCTGGGCGATCTCGACCCTTCGCGCGATGTCGTGCTGATGGTCGAGGTCATGGCCGAGGCCACCTATGTCCCCCATCACCCGCAGAAGATCGCTCTGATCCTTTCGGCGATGCGGCATTTCGCAGACGAACTGCGGGCCGAGGGGATTACAGTCGATTACGTGCGCCTCGACGACCCCGAGAACACCCAGAGCTTCACGGATGAACTTGCCCGCGCCGTGGACCGCCACGCGCCGGAGGCGGTGATCGTCACAGAGCCCGGCGAATGGCGTGTCTGGGAGATGATGCGCGGCTGGGAGGCGGCGCTGGACGTGCCGCTAGATATCCGGCAGGACGCGCGCTTCTTCTGTTCGCGGGCCGGGTTTGCCGCCCTCAAGGACGCGCGCAAAACCACGCGGATGGAGTATTTCTACCGGGAGATGCGGCGGCGCACGGGGATCTTGATGGAGGGGGGCGATCCGGCGGGCGGGCAGTGGAATTACGACCACGACAACCGTGAGCCGTTACCCGCGCAGATCGACCTGCCCAAGCGCCTGCGCTTCGAGCCGGACGCCATGACGCGCGAGGTGATCGACCTCGTGGCGGAACGCTTCCCCAAGCATTTCGGCGATCTCGAGCCCTTCGGATGGGCGGTGACGCGGGCGCAGGCGCTTGAGGCGCTCGACCATTTCATCGCCGATTGCCTGCCGCGCTTTGGCGACTATCAGGATGCGATGCGGGCGGGGGAGGATTTCCTGTTTCACGGGCTGATCTCGCCCTATCTGAACTGCGGGCTCCTGACCGCGCTCGAGGTCTGCGCGCGCGCCGAGGCCGCCTATGATCGGGGGGAGGCGCCGCTCAACGCGGTCGAGGGCTTTATCCGGCAAATCCTTGGCTGGCGCGAATTCGTGCGCGGCATCTATTGGACCGAGATGCCGGACTACCCTGAACGCAATCACCTGAACGCCACGCGCGATCTGCCCGAGGTCTATTGGACGGGCCAGACGGGGATGCGCTGCATGGCCGAGTGTATCGGCACCACCCGGCGCCATGCCTATGCCCACCATATCCAGCGGCTCATGGTGACCGGCAATTACGCACTCTTGTGTGGGATAGCGCCCGCGCAGATCGCCGAATGGTATCTGGCGGTCTATGCGGATGCGTTCGAATGGGTGGAACTGCCGAATGTGCATGGGATGGTGATGCATGCGGATGGCGGCTTGCTCGGCTCCAAACCCTACGCGGCATCGGGCGCCTATATCGACCGGATGTCGGATTATTGTACGGGCTGCGATTACGACCCCAAGGGCAAGGTCGGCGAGGGCGCGTGCCCCTTCAACTATCTCTACTGGAATTTCCTGATCGAGAACGAAGACACATTGTCCAAGAACCCGCGCATGGGGCTGCCCTATGCGACGCTGCGCAAAATGCCCCAGACGCAGCGCGACGCGATCCGCAAATCGGCCAAGGCGCATCTGGAGGGGGCGGAGCCGGGACCGCGACAGCCCCGGCTCGATGCGGATTGGTAGCGTTCAGGCCGCCCGGAGCGCAGGCGTCTCCGCTTCGATAAACGCCGCGTGGAGGGCCTTGATCACCGGCTTCATGTCGTCGCGGTCGAGGATGAACTGCACATCGACATTGCGCGGCCCCTGGCTCGCGCCAAGGCAGGCCATGCCGTTCGCTTCAAGCGCCTGAAGCCCGCGCGTCAGCACCGAGAGGCCCAGCAGATCGCGCCCGATCACCGACACCATCGCCAGCGGACGGGCCGAGACTTCGGCATTGGGGTAGAGCGCGCTCAGGTCCTTTTCGACGCGGCGCATCACCTTGAGCGAGGCGTCGAGGTAATGCGTGATCGTGTTGGCGTTCGAGGTTTTCGACACGATCCGCACATTGTGCCGCGTGAGCACGTCGAGGATCGCCGCGTCATAGCCCTTCACGCCGACCATATCCTGCTCGAACACCTCCAGCGCCACGATCTCAAGCCCCGTAATCATCTCGACGGCGGCCCGCTCGGCGGGGCGGTCGTCGATCAGCGTGCCGGGATCGTCGGGCTCGAAGGCGTTGGTCACGCGCAGCGGCACATCGGCCTGACGCAGGGTCTTGGCGGCTTTCGGGTGGATCGCCTCCATGCCCATATTCGACATCTGGTCGGCCACGTCGTAATTCGTATGGCCCAGCTTGCGCGCGGCCCCTGCGCCGACGAGCTTGGGGTCGGCTGAGGAGAGGTGAAACTCCTTATGGATGATCGCCTCTGCTGCGCCGGTCTGGGCGGCGAGCCGGGAGAAGGTGACCTCGGAATAGCCCCGGTCGAATTCGGCCATGAGCCCTTCGCGGCATTGTGCATAGCCGGTCACGATTGGTATTTCTGACGCGATATCAATATCCTGCATGGCGTTATTGATGCGTTGCATGAGGTCCATTTCGTTCTGTTCGCGCCACCCTGAGAGGTCCACGAAGCGCGCATTCACGCCCGCACGCTGCAATAGAAGCGTGGTCACGAAGGCCGAATGGGCCTCGCCCAGCCCCGAGAGCAATTCGCGGATCTGCATCATATGCGTGCTCAGTTGGAAATGCCCGTAAGAGCAGAGCCTTTGCAGATCGATCAGGCAGTTGCGCGCGCCCTCGATCCGCTCTGCGACGAAGGCGTCGGCCTGCGCGCGATCGGCGGGGTGGTCCAGCAGCCGCGTATGGATCGCGGTCATCTCCTCGCTGACCCGGCTTAGCGCCTCGTGCCAGCCGTGATCGGTGTCGGCATCGGCAAAGCGCGCGTAGACACCGGGCGCGCCGGTTTTCTTGTGTTCCAGCAGCAGGTTGGTGATGCCCGCGAAGGCCGAGACCACGAAAACGCGTCCGTAGAGCGCGGCGCCCTTCCGGTCCCCGACGATCAGCGTGTCGCGCAGCTCATCGATGCGGGACATCGAGGTCCCGCCGATCTTTTCGACAGTATGGGTCATGGCGGGCCTCAGGCGGTTTCTTCGGCGGGGGCGTAGGAGCCATCCGCCCGGTGCACCTCGCGCCCCGTTACGGGCGGGTTGAAACAGCAGGCCATGTGCAGCTCTTCCTCGGCGCGCAGGATGTGCTTGTCATGGAGGTTGAGCGCATACATGACGCCTGGGCGGATCTCATGCGTCTCGCCCGTGCCCAGATCGGTGATCGAGCCCTTGCCCTTCATGCAATAGACGCTCTCGAAATGGTGCTTGTAGTGGAACTGATGCTCAGAGCCCGCTTGCAGCACGGTGATGTGGAACGAAAACCCCATGCCGTCATCGGCCAGCAGCAACCGGGTCGAGGTCCATTGCGCATCGGATACTTCCCGCTCTGTGCCCTTCAGGGCGTTCAAATCTCGAACGATCATGGTCTCTCTCCTTATTGCGCGGCCAGTTTCAGATTGGACATCGTTTCGCGGGTTGCGCGCAACAGAATATCGAAGCCCTCGCGGAAGAGCGCGTTCGGCGTCGTCAGCGGTGCGAGGATCTTGACCACCTCGTCATTCGGACCAGAGGTCTCGATCAAAAGGCCCAGCTCATAGGCGCGCGCGCAAATATCGGCGGCCAGATCGCCCGAGCCGACATCGACGCCCTGCATCAGCCCGCGGCCCTTGAGCGTTGCGCCGGGGACCAGGTCCGCGACCTCCTTGAGCGCCGAGGTGAGCATCACCGACTTCGCGGCAAGCTCTTTCTGGAATGCGTCATCGGCCCAGAATTTCTCGGTTGCGACGCGCGCGGTGACGAAGGCATGGGTATTGCCCCGGAAGGTGCCGTTATGCTCAGCCGGGCCAAAGATGTCGTGCTTGGGGCGCACCAGCAGGCAGGCCATCGGCAGGCCAAAGCCCGAAAGCGATTTCGCCATGGTCACGATGTCGGGCTGCACGTCCATCTCGTCAAAGGAGAAGAAGCTGCCCGTGCGCCCGCAGCCCGCCTGAATGTCGTCGATAATCAGAAGCGCGCCGTGCTTGTGCGCGATCTTTTGCATCTTGCGCACCCACTCGGCCGAAGCCGCGTTCAGCCCGCCTTCGCCCTGCACGGTCTCGAACAGGATCGCGGCGGGGGCGTCGATGCCGCCCGAGGGGTCTGACAGCATCTGGTCGAGCAGGGCGGCACTGTCCACGCCATCGGCGTAGCCGGCGAAGGGCAGGCGGGTGACGCCCGACTTGTCCATGCCCGCGCCGCCCCGGTGATAGCCGTTGCCGGTCGCGGCCAGCGCGCCCATGGTCACACCGTGGAACCCGTTGGTGAAGGCGATGACATTGGTCCGCCCGGTCACTTTGCGCGCGATCTTTAGTGCCGCTTCCACGGCATTCGCGCCGGTCGGGCCGGTGAACATCACCCGGTGATCCATCCCGCGCGGGGTGAGGATATGGCGGCTGAGTGCATTCAGGAAGGCGGCTTTGGCGTCCGTGTGCAGGTCGAGCCCGTGCGCGATACCATCGCCCGCGATGTGCTCGATCAGTGCCGCTTTCATGTCCGGGTCGTTATGCCCGTAATTGAGCGACGAGCACCCGGCGAGGAAGTCGATGTAGCGCGTGCCGTCCGCCGTGAACAATTCCGAGCCGCGCGCCTCGGTGAAGGTCGCGGTGAAGGAGCGGCAATAGGAGCGTGCGGCGCTTTCGCGGCGTTCAAAAATGGTCGGGGTTTGGGCCATGTCTTTGGGCATGGGGACATCCTTTGGTCTTTGGAAAAGGGAAGGGTTCAGGCGGCGGCGCGCTGCGTGGGCAGCGTGATCTGCACCAGATGTTCGGTGGCATGAGCGCCGTCGAAGTGCTGGGCGCGCGTATAGTGCGGCGCGTCGGTCAGCGTGCCGCCAAGGCTGCGGGCAAGGCTGCGAAACAGGGCCCAAGAGGCGGCGTTATCCGGCGTGATCGTCGTGTGCAGCGCGCGGGCACTTGCGGTTTCAGGGCGCGAGAGCAGCTCGAGCAGCATCTTGCGCCCAAGGCCAAGGCCGCGCGCCTTGTCGCTCACCGCGACTTGCCAGACGAAGAACGTGTCGGTGTTCGGGATCATATGGCCAGAGATCCAGCCGAGGGTCTCACCCTCTGCCTCCGCGATCACCGAAGTGTCGCGGAAATGGTCGGCCTGCACGATATTCGCATAGAGCGAATTCTCATCGAGCGGCTTGCAGGCCCGCACGAGGGCCCAGATTGCAGCCCCGTCCGTCGCATTCGGTTTGCGCAGGCGGGGCTGGGGCGTTCGGGCGGGTTGGCTGTCCTGATCTGTCAGATGTTCCGGCATGTCGCGGCCTTATATTGCTTCGTTAGGCTAAGTATAGCTTGAGAGGCGAAATTTCAAGAACTCTTTGAAAATCTATTTATATCGGTGATTTTTGGCGTTGTTTCGGTGATTTCATTGCCGGGTTGCAAAGTATTTACATTTGCTTTGCGAAGAATATTCGCGCAATTGTTCCTCGTTGCGATCTATGCCAGTCTTGGGGAGATGACCGACCAACCCCATGATAGAACCGATGCCAGCCTGATCGCCCTGCGCCGTATTCTGCGCGCGACAGAGCTTTATGCCCGCGATCTGGCGCAGGCGGCGGGGCTCACGCCTGCGCAGCTTCGGGTCTTGCAGATCGTGGCGGCGCGGGGCGGCTCGACCACGCCCAAGGCGCTGGCGACGCAGATGGGGGTCAGTCAGGCGACGGTGACCGCGCTGGTCGATAAGGTCGTCGCGCGCGGCATGGCGGTGCGCGAGCGTTCCGATCAGGATCGGCGTCAGACCAATGTGGTCATCACCGAGGCCGGGCGCGGCGCGCTGCAAGAGGCGCCGGACGCGCTTCAGCAGCGCTATGTGCGCGCTTTCGAAAAGCTGGCCGATTGGGAGCAGGCGCAAATTCTCGCTTCGCTCGAACGGATCGCGGCGATGCTCGACGCCGAGGGGTTCGACGCCTCGCCGGTGCTGACGACGGGCGAAATCAAGGCGGGCGACCGGCCGGGCTAGGCTCTTGGCGGGGGCTTTGTCTCTGACGCGATGTCAAGGCTTGCACCTAGCGTGTCGTGGGGTAGTGTCATGGCAGTTTTACTGATGGGTCAAAAACGACTCACGGTAGTTCGGGCTGCGCGATCCGGGAGAGGTCGAAAGCCGCAACCAATGACAGAGAGGAAACGTCTATGAACGCATTTTCCCGCGGCCTTCTCGCCGCCTCCGTCCTCGCACTGGGCGCTGCCGCCCCGGCGATGGCAAAGACCTTCGTCTATTGCTCCGAAGGCTCGCCCGAAGGGTTTGACCCGGTGCCCTATACCGCCGGCACCACCTTCGACGCCTCGGCGCACCCGATCTACAACCGCCTCGTCGAGTTCAAGAAAGGCACGACCGAGGTCGAGCCGGGCCTCGCCGAAAGCTGGGAAGTGTCGGAAGACGGGCTGGAATACACCTTCCATCTGCGCAAGGGCGTCAAGTTCCATTCGAATGAGAAGTTCACCCCGACCCGCGATTTCAATGCGGACGACGTGATCTTCAGCTATGACCGTCAGGGCAATGCCGAGAACCCGTGGCACCAGTATCTCGCCGGGATCAGCTATGAGTATTACTCGGCGATGGAGATGGCCTCGCTGATCTCCTCGATGGAGAAGATCGACGACTACACCGTCAAGTTCACGCTGAGCCGCCCCGAGGCGCCCTTCATGGCCAATATCGCCATGCCCTTCGCCTCGATCGTGTCCAAGGAATATGCCGATACGCTGGAAGCCGCTGGCACCCGCGAGGACCTGAACAACCTGCCGATCGGCACCGGCCCCTTCAAATTCGTGGCCTATCAGAAGGACGCGGTCATCCGGTATCAGAAGAACGCCGACTATTGGGGCACCGCGCCGATGATCGACGATCTGGTCTTTGCGATCACGCCCGATGCGGCGGTGCGTCTGCAAAAGCTGAAGGCGGGCGAGTGCCACCTGATGCCCTATCCGGCGCCCGCAGACCTTGAGGCGATCAAGGCCGATCCGAACCTCAAGCTCGACGAGCAGGCGGGTCTGAACGTCGGTTATCTCGCCTATAACACCACGGTCGCGCCCTTTGACAATCCGAAGGTCCGCAAGGCGCTCAACATGGCGATCAACAAGGGTGCCATCGTCGACGCGGTGTTCCAGGGCGCGGCGGTCGCCGCCAAGAACCCGATCCCGCCGACCATGTGGTCCTACAATGACGCGATCCAGGACGACCCCTACGATCCGGAAGCGGCCAAGGCGATGCTCGAAGCCGAAGGCGTGAGCGATCTGTCGATGAAGATCTGGGCGATGCCGGTGCAGCGTCCCTACATGCCGAACGCGCGGCGCACGGCCGAGCTGATGCAGGAAGACTTCGCCAAGGTCGGCGTCAATGTCGAGATCGTCAGCTACGAATGGGGCGAATACCTCAAGAAGTCGACCGAGGTGAACCGCGATGGCGCTGTGATCCTTGGCTGGACCGGCGACAATGGCGACCCGGACAACTTCCTTGCGGTGTTGCTGTCCTGTGCGGCGGCGGGCGAGGGCGGTTCGAACCGCGCGCAATGGTGCAACGAGGACTTCTCGGCACTGATTTCGCAGGCCAAGCAGACCTCCGACCCGGCAGAGCGCACCCGGCTCTATGAAGAGGCGCAAGTGATCTTCAAGGATCAAGCGCCTTGGGCTACCATTGCACACTCGACGCAATACGTGCCGATGGCCAAGAATGTCGAAGGCTTCATGATGAGCCCGCTGGGCGACTTCACCTTCGAAACGGTCGATCTGGTCGAATAAGCCGCGACCCGTTCAATCAGCGGACGCGCGGGGCTGTGTGCTCCGCGCGTCTGTCACAGGAAAGACGCCATGCTCAGATTCATCCTCAGCAAGCTGCTTTATCTGATCCCGACTTTTCTGGGGATCACGATGATCGCTTTCGGCTTTGTCCGCGTCCTGCCCGGCGATCCGGTGCTTCTCATGGCGGGGGAGCGGGGGATCACCCCCGAACGCCACGCCGAACTGTCGCATCAGCTCGGCTTCGACCGTCCGATCTGGGAGCAGTATCTCGATTTTCTCGGGCGCTTGCTGCAGGGCGATCTGGGCAATTCGCTGGTCACCAAAAAGCCCGTGCTGACCGAGTTCCTCGCGCTGTTCCCGGCGACGATCGAACTTGGCCTCGTGGCGATCGTGATTGCCACGATGGTCGGCATCCCGGTCGGGGTGATCGCGGCGATCAAGCGCGGCTCGTGGTTCGATCAGGTGTCGATGACTGCCGCGCTGGTCGGATTTTCGATGCCGATCTTCTGGTGGGGTCTTTTGCTGATCATCCTGTTCTCTGGGATCCTGCAATGGACGCCGGTTTCCGGACGGATCAGCCTTCTCTATTATTTCCCGCAGGTCACCGGCTTCATGCTGATCGACAGCCTGCTGTCTGGCCAGAAGGGTGCGTTCCTTTCGGCGCTGAGCCACCTGATCCTGCCCTCGGTCGTGCTTGCGACGATCCCCTTGGCGGTGATCGCGCGCCAGACCCGTTCAGCCATGCTTGAGGTGATGGGCGAGGATTACGTCCGCACCGCGCGGGCCAAGGGCCTGCCATCCTCGCGCGTCGTGGGGGTGCATGCGCTGCGCAATGCTATGATCCCGGTGGTGACCACGATCGGTCTTCAGATCGGGGTGCTGATGGCGGGCGCGATCCTGACCGAGACGATCTTTTCCTGGCCGGGGATCGGTAAGTGGATGATCGACTCGATCTCGCGCCGAGACTACCCGGTGGTGCAATCGGGGCTTTTGCTGATCGCGGGGGTGGTCATGCTTGTGAACTTGGCCGTGGACCTGACCTACGGGCTCATCAATCCGAGGATCCGCCACAAATGACCGATGCGACTGTCAAACTCAGCGATGCTCAGATCCGGCGGCGGATGCTTGCGGATTTCTGGTATGATTTCCGGCGTAACAAGGGGGCTGTGGCGGGGCTGATCGTGTTTGCGATCCTTGTGCTGGTCGCGATTTTCGCGCCGCTTGTCGCGCCCCATTCGCCAACCCTGCAATATCGCGACGCGCTTCTGGTGCCGCCGGTCTGGAGCGAGGGTGGTCAGAGCGCCTACCTGCTTGGCACCGATGCGGTCGGGCGCGATATCTTCTCGCGGCTGGTCTTTGGCGCGCGCTATTCGCTCTTTATCGGCGTGGTCGTGGTGATGATCGCTCTGACAGGCGGCATCATCCTCGGTCTTGTCGCGGGCTATTTCGGCGGCTGGGTCGATACGATCATCATGCGGGTGATGGATATCGTGCTCGCTTTTCCGTCACTCCTGCTCGCGCTGGTGCTGGTGGCCATTCTGGGGCCGGGGCTGACCAATGCGATGATCGCCATCGCCATCGTCTATCAGCCGCATTTCGCGCGGCTCACACGCGCCGCCGTCATGGGCGAGAAACAACGCGAATATGTCACTGCCGCGCGGCTGGCGGGGGCGGGGAACCTGCGGCTGATGGTTCGCACGATCCTGCCGAACTGTCTGGCGCCGCTGATCGTGCAGGCGACGCTGTCGTTTTCCTCTGCGGTGCTCGATGCGGCCGCGCTGGGCTTTCTGGGCATGGGCGCGCAGCCGCCCGCGCCGGAATGGGGCACGATGCTGGCCGAGGCGCGCGAGTTCATCCTGCGCGCGTGGTGGGTGGTGACCTTCCCCGGCCTTGCGATCCTGATCTCGGTGCTGGCGATCAACCTGATGGGCGACGGTCTGCGCGACGCGCTCGATCCGAAACTGAAGCGGAGCTGAGCCATGGCCCTGTTGAAAATCCGCAATCTGACCGTCAGCTTCGCGACCTCCACGGGGCCTTTCAAGGCGGTGGACGGGATCGACGTCGATATCGAACCAAGCGAGGTTCTGGCCATCGTCGGCGAGAGCGGCTCGGGTAAATCGGTGTCGATGCTGGCGGTGATGGGGCTCTTGCCCGACACCGCCACCGTGACCGCCGATGTGATGGAGTTCGACGGGCGGGACATGCTGAGCATGAGCGGGGCCGAGCGGCGCCGCATCATCGGGCGTGAGATCACCATGATCTTTCAGGAGCCGATCGCGTCGCTCAACCCGTCCTTCACCGTGGGCTTCCAGATCGAAGAGGTGCTGCGCATCAATGCGGGCATGTCCAAGGCGGCGGCCCGCGCGCGGGCCATTGAACTCTTTGATGCCGTCGGAATCCCCGAGCCTGCCGAGAAGATGCGCTCTTATCCGCATCAGCTTTCGGGCGGGCAGTGCCAGCGGGTGATGATCGCCATTGCGATTGCCACCAACCCGCGGCTCCTGATCGCGGACGAGCCGACCACGGCGCTCGACGTGACGATCCAGAAGCAGATCCTCGATCTGCTCCTCGATCTTCAGGAAACGCATGGGATGGGGTTGATCCTGATCACGCATGACATGGGCGTGGTGGCCGAGACCGCCGACCGGGTGGTCGTGCAGTTCAAGGGCCAGAAGATGGAAGAGGCCGATGTGCTGAGCCTTTTTGAGGCGCCGCAGCACCCCTATACCCGCGCGCTTCTTTCGGCGCTGCCAGAACTGGCCACGGGTGACCGTCTGCCCACGGTTTCGGACTATTTCGCGGAGGCTGGCCAATGAGCATCGTTGTCGAAGGCAAGGGCCTCACGCAGGATTACCACGTCGCGGGCGGGTTGTTTCGCCCGTCGAAAACCGTGCGCGCCGTGAAAGGCGTCGATTTCGCGGTGGAGCGCGGCAAGACGCTCGCCATCGTCGGCGAGAGCGGCTCGGGCAAATCCACGCTTGCCCGCATCGTCGCGCTGATCGACCGGCAATCGGGCGGCACGCTCAGGATCGAGGGCGAGGATGTCGATATCGGCACCGGCAAACCCACGCGCGCGTTGCGGTCTAAGGTGCAGATGGTGTTCCAGAACCCCTATGGCTCGCTCAATCCGCGCCAGAAGGTGGGCGAGGCGCTGACCGAGCCGCTGTTGCTCAACTCCGATCTCGACGGGCCGACGCGGCGCGAAAAGGCCGAGGCGATGCTCGAAAAGGTCGGGCTGCAACGGGCGCATTTCAACCGCTACCCGCATATGTTCTCGGGCGGCCAGCGCCAGCGGATCGCAATTGCGCGGGCGCTGATGCTGAACCCGGCGCTTCTGGTGCTCGATGAGGCGGTCTCGGCGCTCGACCTGTCTGTGCAGGCGCAGGTTCTGAACCTGCTCGCGGACCTTCAGGAAGAGTTCAACCTGACCTATGTCTTCATCAGCCATGATCTCTCGGTCGTGCGCTATATCGCCGATGAGGTGATGGTGATGAACAAGGGCGAGGCGGTCGAGCAGGGCAGCCGGGACGCGGTGTTCACCGACCCGCAGCACCCCTATACGCGCCAGCTTTTCGCCGCGACCCCGATCACCGATATCGAGGCGATCCGCGCCCGTGTCGCGCGCCGCAAGGCGGCGCGTGCGGCGGCGCTGGCCTGAACCACGACGCTGTTGCGGCATCAAAAAAGGGGGGCTCGCGCCCCCCTTTATTTTTGATCGCGTCCGGCTCAGCCGATGATCGCGTTCAGCGTCGCCGAGGGGCGCATGATCGCGTCGATCTTGGCCGGGTCCGAGTGGTAGTAACCGCCCATATCGGCGGGCTTGCCCTCATCGGCCTTGAGTTCAGCGAGGATGGTCGTCTCTTTCTCGGCCAGCGCCTTGGCGATCGGCGCGAAATGTGCGGCCAGATCGGCGTCGTCCCCTTGTGCGGCCAGCGCCTCGGCCCAGTAGCGGGCGAACCAGTAATGCGACGAGCGGTTGTCGTTCTGGCCGACCTTGCGCTCGGGCGAGTTGCCGTTCTCGAGGATCTTCTGGGTCGCGGCATCGACAGCGGCGCCGAGCACGGCGGCCTTGGTCTTGCCCTTGGCTTCGGCGAGGAAGTTGAAGCTTTCGCCGAGAGCGCAGAACTCGCCAAGGCTGTCCCAACGCAGGTGGTTTTCCTTGACCAGCTGCTCGACGTGCTTGGGGGCCGAGCCGCCCGCGCCGGTTTCGAACATGCCGCCGCCATTCATCAGCTTGACGATCGAGAGCATCTTGGCCGAGGTGCCCAGTTCGAGGATCGGGAACAGGTCGGTCAGGTAGTCGCGCAGAACGTTGCCGGTGATGGTGACGACATCGTTGCCCTTGACCATTTCTTCGAGCGTGAAGCGGGTGGCCTCACGCGGGGCGAGGATCGGGATTTCGATGCCGGCCTCTTTCAGCGCCGGTTCGACATATTTGATGATCTCGGCGTCATGGGCGCGGGTCGCGTCGAGCCAGAAGGCCGCCTTACCGGTTGCCTTGGTGCGCGCGATGCCCAGCTGAATCCAGTCGAGGATTGGGGCTTTCTTGGCGGTGGCCGAACGCCAGATGTCGCCGGTTTCGACCGCATGCTCATGCAGCACTTCGCCCGAGGCGAGGACGATGCGCACGGTGCCTTTCGAGGGGATCTCGAAGGTGGTTGGGTGCGAGCCGTATTCCTCGGCCTTCTGCGCCATCAGGCCCACGTTCGACACGGCCCCACAGGAGGTCACGTCGAGTTTGCCGTTCTCTTTGAAGTAGTTGATGGTCTCGTCATAGACCGTCGCGTAGCAGTTGTCCGGGATGCAGCACTTGGTGTCGGCCGGCTTGCCGTCCGGGCCCCAGCCGATGCCGCCCGCGCGGATCACGGCGGGCATCGAAGCGTCGATGATCACGTCCGAGGGCACATGCAGGTTGGTGATGCCCTTGTCGGAGTTCACCATATACATCGGCGGTTTCGCGGCGAGCGCGGCTGCCAGATCGGCTTCGAGGTCTGCGTTGCCTTTGATCTTGGCTTCCAGATCGCCGATGCCCGCGTTCGGGTTGAAGCCGAGCGCTTTGACCGTGTCGCCGTGCTTGGCGAGGAAGTCCTCCAGGTAGACCGAGACGAAATGGCCGAAGATGATCGGGTCGGAGACCTTCATCATCGTCGCCTTCAGGTGAACCGAGAACAGAACGCCCGGCTCCATCGAGGCGACTTCGGCCTTGATGAACGCACGCAGCGCCGAGGCCGACATGAAGGTTGCGTCGACGACTTCGCCTTCGAGATATTTCAGGCCGTCCTTGAGCACGGTCTCATTGCCGGCGGCGTCGGTGAAGGTGATCTTGGCGACACCGGCCTGCGCGGCGGTGATGGTCGCGGATTTTTCGTTCGCGAAGAAGTCGTTGCCCGGCATCGAGGCGACGCAGGTTTTCGACGCGGCGGTCCACTCGCCCATCGAATGCGGGTTCTTCTTGGCGTATTCCTTGACGGCCTTGGCCGAGCGGCGGTCCGAGTTGCCTTCGCGCAGGACCGGGTTCACGGCCGAGCCCTTGATCGCGTCATAGCGCGCGCGAACTTTCTTTTCCTCGTCGGTGGCGGGCTCTGCCGGGTAATCCGGAACCGCGTAGCCCTGGCCCTGAAGTTCCTTGATCGCGGCGACGAGCTGGGGCACCGAGGCCGAGATGTTCGGCAGCTTGATGACGTTGGCCTCGGGCGTTTTCACCAGTTCGCCAAGCGCGGCGAGGTCGTCCGAGATGCGCTGATCTTCCTGAAGGTAGTCGGGGAAGGTTGCGAGGATGCGCCCGGCGAGCGAGATGTCGCGGGTTTCGACGTCGATATCAGCGGCGCTGGCGAAGGCGCGGATGATCGGCAGGAGCGAGCCGCGCGCCAGTTCGGGCGCTTCGTCGACGATGGTGTAGATGATGTCGGGGGTCTGCGATTGGGCCATGATGTCATCCTCATTGCGATATCGGAGCCGCGGCGGAACGCTCCGCCTGCGGCCACGCGCGAGAGGGACAGCAGGGCATCCGCGGCCCCCGTTCCGCGCCATTGGCCAATCGCGTAATGGAGCGGGGGCCTCAAGTCAATGTGTGCCATTGTATACCGCGCGAAAAACTCTGCTTTTGGAGCCGCAGATGGGCACCGGAGCGCCCATGCCGGCGTTTGCGGCGCGCGGTGGGCGCGCTCGATTCGTGGCGGTCTCGGGGTGCGGGCTTACCAGCGCAGCAGGCGCGGCGCGATCAGGGCGCCGATCAGCGCGGTGATCAGCATGCCAAGGCTATACCAGCTCCCGTAAAAGAGCGGGCTGTCCTCGGTGCAATGGGTCGCGTAGATCAGTGTGCCGAGCCCGCCCGCGAAAAGCCCCGCCATCGCGCCTGTGAGTGCCGGGCGCAGGACCGCGCCGGAGCGCAGCGCCCAAAGCGTGGCCGCGAGGATCGCAAGCGAGAGCGTCGGGATCGAGACGAGGCAGGGCCAGAGCGTCTTGCCCGCCCAGGCCATCTGCCGACCGCCCTCGGGGGTGAGCACATAGCCCGCGACCAGCAGGAGCAGGACGAAGCCCGCAGGCAGTGCCAAGAGGCTGAAACGCGTGGCGGCGGCCGGGCGGCCGAGCCGCAGCACCAGCGGCAGCGCCGCCCCGGCCACCAGCGCGGGCAGGACGAACTTGCCCCAGATCATCGGGTCGCGCAGCGCCTCGCCCAGATCGGAGCGCAGGCCCAAGAGCGCAAGCATCAGCACCCCGGCAACCAGAAACGCCGGGCCGATCGCGCGGGCCAGCCGCCCCTCGGGGCGGGGGCGGGGCGCGGTATCTTGCGCGAGTGCGGCAATCAGGTCCTCGGTTTTCATATCTCGATCAGCCTCTCTCTGAGTTCAGCGAGCTTTTTCAAACCCCGGTGGAGCATGACGCGCACCGCGCCCTCGGTCATTTCCATCGCCTCTCCCGTCTCGCGGATCGAGCGTCCCTCGACCCCGATCGAACGGACCACGGCGGCGGCACGCGGCTCCAGCCGGTCGATCATCCGCTCGATATCGCGCGCCTCGGTCGGGTCGCGCTCGGGCGGGGCGGGCAGGGTCTCGGCGAAATCCTCGACCGGAACCGTCACCCGCCGACCGCGCTTGCGAAACGCATCCACCACCTTGTGACGCGCGATCGCATAGGCCCAGGGCGCGACCGGTTGATCCTCATGCCATGTCTGGCGGCGGGTATGGATCGCGAGGAGCACCTCTTGCAGGATGTCCTCGGTTTCCTCGCCGCCACCCCGGCGCGAGATCACGGCGCGCAGGACAGGGGTAACGGCTGCCAGAAACCGCGCATAGGCGCGCTGGTCCCCCGCATTCGCCGCCCGCAAGAGCGCGCTCCAATCCGCCGTGGTGTCGTGCATCATGACCTCTCTTCGTCAGGCGCGCGGGCATTGTTACAGGCGAACGCAAATTTTTCGCAAGCAAAGCCATTTCGTTCACGGATGCGTGAGCGGCGTAACGGATCGGTGGTGGGGCGCGAAGGGTATTCCGAGGGCACGGGACGGACCCGAGCGCCCCATTCCATCAGGGAGACCCAAGATGACCAAGACCGATCTGAGCCTGTCGCTCGCCGCTGCACTGACCTGTGCCTTCGCCGCTGCCTCGCCCGCGCTGGCTGCCGGTGAAATGGAGAAATGCTATGGCGTTTCGATGGCCGGGCAGAACGATTGCGCCGCAGGCCCCGGCACGACCTGCGCCGGCACCGCGACCAAGGACTATCAGGGCAATGCGTGGAAATATGTCCCCGCCGGCACCTGCACCGAGATCGAGACCCCGCATGGCATGGGCTCGCTCGAAGCCAAGGACATGATGTGATCCCTGCCGGTCCGGGGGCCTTCCCCGGACCGGACCCTTTTCCCGAACGGAGGTTCCGATGACCCTGCCAGCGCAAGCCGGGCTTGGCTTCAAGCCGCAGCATTTTGACGCGATCCGCGAGACGCGCCCGGATCTTGGGTTCTTCGAGATCCATGCCGAGAATTACATGGGGGCGGGGGGCGCACCGCATGCGATGCTTGCCTCCTTGCGCGCCGATTATGCGCTCTCGTTTCACGGGGTGGGGCTGTCGATCGGTGGCGCGGGGCCGCTCGATGCGGACCATCTGCGCCGCTTGCGGGTGCTCTGTGACCGCTACGAGCCCGACAGTTTTTCCGAGCATCTGGCATGGGCCAGCCATGGCGAGGCCTATCTGAACGACCTTCTGCCCTTGCCCTATACGCCCGAGACCCTGGACCTCGTCTGCGATCATATCGACCAGCTCCAAGACGCGCTGGGGCGGCGGATGCTGCTGGAAAACCCAGCGACCTATGTGACATTCTCCGAGTCCACGATCCCCGAAACCACGTTTCTGGCCGAGATCGTCAAGCGCACTGGCTGCGGGCTGTTGCTCGACGTGAACAATGTTTTTGTCAGTTGCTCGAACCACGGTGCCGATCCGCGCGCCTATCTCGCGGCGTTTCCGGTTGCGGCGGTGGGGGAGTTGCATCTGGGCGGGCATGAGGCCGAGGAGCTTCCCGAGGGCACGGTGCTGATCGACGCGCATGGCGCGCCGGTCGCCGACCCGGTCTGGGCGCTTTATGCCGAGCTGATCGGGCGGATCGGGCCGCAGCCCACACTGATCGAATGGGACAATGATGTCCCCGATTTTCTAACGCTTTGGGCCGATGCCCAACAGGCGCAGGCGATCCTCGACCGGGGGCTGACCCATGCCCGCGCATCCTGAGCGGCTGGACCACTGGCGCGCGGCGCTGGCGGGGGGCGCAATGCCGCCCGGCCTCACCACCTCCGAGGCGCGGTTCGCGATCTATCGCAACAATGTCCACCACTCTCTGCACGAGGCGTTGCGGGCGCGGTTCCCGGCGCTGGAGCGGCTCTTGGGGGCGGAGTGTTTCCGCGCGCTGAGTGCCGATTTCATCGCCGCCCATCCGCCGCGCAGCCCGGTGCTGCACGAATGGGGCGACGCGATGCCGGGCTTTGTGGCGACGCTCGCGCCGCTCGCCCATTTGCCCTATCTGGCCGATGTCGCGCGGATCGAACTGGCGCGCGGGCGGGCCTATCACGCGGCGGATGCGCGACCGATGCCGCCGGAGGCGCTCTTGGCGCTCGCTGGCGATATGGCGCGCTTGCAACTCGTGCTCGTGCCAGCGGCAGAGGTCCTGCGGCTCGACACCCCCGGTTATCAGGTCTGGCGCCGTCAGCAGCCCGAGCCACCGCCAAGCCCCGTTACGTGGCAGGGCGATGCGGTGTTTGTCTCGCGCCGGGGCGTGGATCAGGTGCTGACGCGAGCGCTCGATCCTGCGGAGGCCGTTTTCATCGAGGCGCTGCGCGCGGGCGAGACCTGTCTGGCCGCTTCGCGCCAAGCCGCGCGACTGGGCGCGGGCTTTGACCCGATCACCGTCTTTTCCAACCTCATCCGCGACGGCCAGATCGTCGCGGCCCGCCTGACAGGAGACACACCATGACCCCGACCGCCATCCTGCGCCCGCTGAATGCGGTTTTTGATCGTCTGCCCGAGGACATCGCCTTGACCGCCGCGCGGCTGTTTCCGGCGGCGGTGTTCTGGTTCTCGGGCCGGACCAAGGTTGACGGGCTGTCGATCAAACCCTCGACCTGGGCGCTGTTCGAGGACCTTTACGCGCTGCCGGTCATCCCGCCGAATGTCGCGGCTGTCATGGCGACGGTGGCCGAGCATGTCTTTCCGGTGCTGCTTGTGCTGGGGCTCGCCACGCGGCTCTCGGCGCTGGCGCTTTTGGGGATGACGGCGGTGATCCAGACCTTCGTCTTCCCCGAGGCCTGGGTCACGCATGGGCTTTGGGCGGCGTGTTTCCTGACGGTGATCCTGCGCGGGCCGGGGCGGCTCTCGCTCGATCACTGGCTGGGGTTTGACCGGCGCTAAGGCGTGAGGCGGCGCATCGCTAGCCAGCTTGCGCCCGCCATCGCCGCCGAGGTCACAAGACACAGAGGCAAGCCGCCGATCTGATAGCTCAGCCCCGAAAGGAGCGTGCCAAGCAGCCGCCCCGCCGCGTTGGCCATATAGTAGAACCCCACATCCATCGTGACCCGCTCATGCGCACTGAGTGCAAGGATCAGGTAGGAATGGAGCGCTGAGTTCAGCGCGAAAACGAAGCCAAAGGCAAGGAGGCCAAGGACCAGCGTCACGGTGAGCCATGTCTCCGCTCCGCCTGCAATCAGTGCGGCCAGCGCCAGAAGCGCCGGGATCGGCGCCAGGATCGCCGCCGCCCAGGTCGCCTGCCGGGCAGCGGGGGCGGGGTCATCGCTTCGGGCGCGCAGGAGGCGCGGGGCCGTGCCCTGCACCGCGCCGTAAAGCATGATCCAGACCGCCATGAAGCCGCCCACGAGGAAGAACGCCATACGATCCCCGGCGGCGGTTCCATCCGAGAGGATCGCCTTGAAATAGATCGGCAAGCCCACGACGAACCACACATCGCGCGCGCCGAACAAAAACATCCGGGCCAGAGACAGCTGATTGATGCGGGCGTCTTTGGACCAGACATGGGTGAGTTTCGCGGATTTGCGCCCGGTGGGCAGCCCCTTGGGCAAGAACAGCACGACGCCCAGCAGGATCGCGCCAAGGATCGCGGCCATGGCCCAGAGGCTCGCCTCGAACCCGGCCAGCGCGAGTAGGGCCGCGCCAAGGAAGAAGCCCAAGCCTTTGACCGCGTTCTTCGACCCGGTCAGCACGGCGACCCAGCGAAACAGCGCGCCATCGCCCTTGGGAGCCAGCAGTTTGACCGCCGATTTCGAGGACATCTTGGCCAGGTCCTTGGCCACCCCCGAGGCGCCTTGCACGGCCATCACATAGACGACGGAAAGCCCGACCGACCACGCCGGATCAAGTTGCGCCAGCGCGGTCAGCGCCACGATCTGGAGCCCCAGCCCCGCATAGAGTGTCGAGGCCAGTCCGAACCGCGCGGCCAGCCAGCCCGCCGTCAGGTTGGTCACGATCCCCGCGATCTCATAAAGCAGGAAAAGCCACGCCAGTTGCAGCGCCGAAAAGCCAAGCCCGTGGAAATGCAGCAGCACCAGCATCCGCAGCGCGCCATCGGACAGCATGAAGGCCCAATAGGCGGCGGTCACCGCCATATAGGCGCGCAGCGGATTGGCGGAGGGCGTGGTGGGCGTCATTCCGGGGTCCTTGGTCGTCTCAACTCTTCTGCCAGCCCGCGCGGGAGGCCGCCAGAGTGGAAATCTCTCTTGGCGCGGTCCTGTAACAGGCGGATGACTGTTTTGCCGCACAGGCTTATAGAGAGGCAAAGAGGAGGACAGGCGATGAAACTTTTGCGTCACGGGCCGAAAGGGGCCGAGAAGCCGGGGCTGATGCATGAGGATGGCACGATCCGCGACCTGAGCGGTCTGGTGCCCGATATCGGGGGCGAGGTGCTGTCCGATCCGGGGATGGGGATGCTGCGCGCGCTTGATCCCGCCACGCTGCCCGAGGTCGCGCCTGACACGCGGATCGGCGCTTGTGTCGCGGGTGTCGGCAAGCTGATCTGCATCGGGCTGAACTATGCCGACCACGCCGCCGAGGCGGGCATGGAGGTGCCGCCCGAACCGGTGATCTTCATGAAGGCCACCTCGGCGATCTGCGGGCCGAACGATCCGATCCTGATCCCGCGCGGCTCTGAGAAGACCGACTGGGAGGTTGAACTGGCCTTCGTCATCGGTAAGCGCGCGAAATATGTCTCCGAGGCGGAGGCGATTGATCACGTCGCGGGCTATTGCATCTGTAACGATGTCTCCGAGCGCGCCTTTCAGACGGAACATTCCGGGCAATGGACCAAGGGCAAGAGCCATGACCATTTCGGCCCGTTGGGTCCGTGGCTCGTGACCCGCGACGCGGTGGCCGATCCGCAGGCGCTTGACATGTGGCTGACCGTGAATGGCGAGGTTATGCAGAAGGGCTCGACCCGGACGATGGTCTACAACGTACCGTTCCTCGTCTCGTATCTGTCGCGCTTCATGACGCTGGAGCCGGGGGATGTGATTTCGACCGGCACGCCGCCCGGTGTGGGTATGGGGATGAAGCCGCCGCGCTATCTGCGTGCGGGCGACCGCGTGGAATTGGGCGTCGAGGGCTTGGGCGTGCAGCGTCAGGCGGTGCTGGCCGAATAGGCCGGGTCTGTCACCGTCATCTCCATCCGGTGACGGTAGATCTCGCCGGGGCGCAGGAGCGCGCTGGGAAAGCCCGAGTGGTTCGGCGCATCGGGCCAGTTCTGGGTTTCCAGCGCGATCCCCCCAAAGCGCCCGATCCGTCGCCCGAGGCCGGGCTGGGCCGGATCCAAATGCGCGCCCGTATAGACCTGAAGGCCGGGCGCATCGGTCCGGATCGAGAGCGTTCGCCCCGTTTCGGGCGCGCGCAGCGTCGCGGCCAGCCGAAGACCGTCTGGTCCGGGCGGCTCGCTCAGGCAGAAATTATGGTCGAACCCGTCCGGCCCCGGCATCGCAGCGCCAATCGCGCGCCCGTGGCGAAAATCTAACGCGCTGCCCGCGACCGGACGGATTTCGCCGGTCGGGATCTGATCGGCGCGGGTGGGGGTGTAGTGTTCGGCACCGATCTGCATCTCGTGATCGAGGATCGTCTCGGCGCCCGAGAGGTTGAAGTAGCTGTGATGGGCGAGGTTCATCACCGTGGCCTGCGTGGTCTCGGCCTCCATGGTGATCGTCAGCGCGTTCTCGGGCGTGAACGCGTAGGTGACGCTGATGCGGGCGGTGCCGGGAAAGCCCATGTCCTCATCCTTGGAGATCAGTTCGAGCCGCGCTGAGGCGCTATCCCACTGTGTGAAGCGCCAGACCCGGCTGTCAAACCCGCCCGCGCCACCGTGAAGCGTGTTCGCCCCATCGTTGCGGTCAAGGTGCCAGACCTTCCCGTCGATCGTCACCCGCCCGCCGTCGATCCGGTTGGCAAAGCGCCCGCAGGTAGCGCCCATGAAGGCCGTGCAGGCGCGGTAGCCCGCGAGGTCGGGCCGGGAGAGTGTCACCGGGCGTATTGCGCCGCGTGGATCGGGGCAGAGCCACTCCACGAGCCGCGCGCCGTAGCTGATGATCCGGGCCCGCGCACCGTTCGGAGCCGTGATTTCATGGAGATGCACTGGGCTGGCCTCAATCATGCCATAGATATCGGGTGACATAGGCTATCCTTTGCGGGGCGCGTGTCGCGGCGTTTCGCGTTTCGAAACAGATTTGTGGCGCAATGCTCCGGGCTTGCCAAGCGGGGATGGGTGCGGAAAAAATGGGCAATGGTTTTAGGAGATTGATCCGGTATGGCGCGTGACGAGGATGACATGATGGCGGCGGTGTCCCGCACGATCAACGAGGCGAACGGCCCCGAAGCCGTCGCATCGGAGGCGGCGCAACAGGCTGCCGCGCCCGTCGCCCCCCCGGCAAGCGTCGCCGATACACCCGCCGCGCTTATCTCGGAGCGCTTTGCCGCGATGACCGCCGGCGCGCAGGAGCGGCGCACCGGGTTCGACCTTGAGCGTCGGCGTCTCGCGCTGAAAACGCTCGCCAAGACCGTGCGCAGCCATGAGCGCGAGATCATCGCCGCGCTGGCCGCCGATCTTGGCAAACCCGAACCCGAAGTGCGCCTGACCGAAATCCTGCCCGTGCAGGCCGAGATCAGCCACACGCTCAAGCATCTCAAGGGTTGGATGAAGGTGCGCAAGGTCAAGGGGACGCTGGCCACCGTGGGCACCAAGGGGCTGATCCGGCCCGAACCCAAGGGGACGGTGCTGATTATCGCGCCATGGAACTATCCTCTGGGTCTTGCGCTGGGTCCGCTGGTCTCGGCGCTGGGCGCGGGCAATGCCGCGATCATAAAGCCGTCGGAATTCACGCCCGCGACCTCGGCGCTTCTGGCGAAGATGATGGAGACGGCCTTTGCCCCGGATCTGGTCTGGGTGGCCGAGGGGGGGGCGGGCGTTGCGCAGACGTTGCTCGACAAGCCCTTCGATCATGTCTTTTTCACCGGCTCGCCCGCCGTCGGCCGCAAGGTCATGGCGCAGGCGGCGCAGCACCTGACGCCGGTCACGCTCGAACTCGGGGGTAAATCGCCGGTGATCGTCGGCCCCGATGCCGATATTCCGGCGGCGGCCCGCGCGATCGTCTGGGGCAAGTTCGCCAATGCCGGCCAGACCTGTATCGCGCCCGATCACGTCTATGTCGCCACCTCGCGGATGGACAAGTTCCTCAAGGCGGTCCGGGCCGAGATCGCGCGGATGTATGGCAAAGACCCGGAGGCGCAGATGGCCTCGGGCGATCTGGCCAAGATCGTGAGTGCGCGTCACTATCAGCGGCTCGTGGACATGATCAATCAGGCCGAAAGCATCGGCGCGACCATCGCGCTTGGCGGCGCGGGCGATGCCGAAAGCCGCTTTGTTGCGCCGACCGTGCTGACCGGGGTGCGGCCCGACATGACGGTGATGCGCGAGGAAATCTTCGGCCCGATCCTGCCGCTGATCCCCTTCGAGGATATCGACGCGGTCATCGCCCGGATCAACAAGGGGCCAAAGCCGCTCGCGCTTTATGTGTTCGAGAAGGACAAGGCGTTCATCGACCGGGTGAGTACCGCCACCAGCTCTGGCGCGGTGGGGGTGAATGTGACGCTGGCGCATTACATGCATCTCAACCTGCCCTTCGGGGGGATCGGCAATTCCGGCATCGGGGCGGCACATGGCGAATGGGGGTTCCGGGCCTTCAGCCACGAAAAGCCGGTGCTCGTGAACCGCCGCGCGCCGCTGGCCAGTTTCATGCCGCCCTACAAAGGACTGAAGCGGCGAAAGATCCGCATGATGGCGCGGCTTCTGGGGCGCTAGGGGCGGGCAGGGATTTCTTCCTTGCATCGCGGGGCAATGCCGGTATAACGCGCCATCTTCCGCAATCGTATGAACCGGCGGAGCCTCTCGTGGTGGGACGCGGAAGTCTGAACCCCACCTATGAAGCCGCCCGAGACAAACAGGAGCCCGCATGCCCCTTTACGAGCATGTCCTCATTTCGCGTCAGGACCTGTCCAACGCGCAAGCCGAAGGCCTCATCGAACACTTCTCGACCGTCCTCGCGGATAACGGCGGCAAAGTCGTCGAAACCGAGTACTGGGGCGTGAAGACCATGGCCTACAAGATCAACAAGAACCGCAAAGGCCACTACGCCTTCCTGAAGACCGACGCGCCCTCGGCCGCCGTTCAGGAAATGGAACGCCTGTGCCGCCTGCATGACGACGTGATGCGCGTGCTGACCATCAAGGTCGACGCACATGAAGAAGGTCCGTCCGTGCAGATGCAAAAACGCGACGAGCGCTCCGAGCGCCGTGAGCGCCGTTGATCGAGAGGAGCTAAACCATGGCAGCTAAACCGTTTTTCCGTCGCCGCAAGGTTTGCCCGTTCTCGGGTGAGAATGCGCCGAAGATCGACTACAAAGACACCCGTCTTCTGCAGCGCTACATCTCTGAGCGCGGCAAGATTGTCCCCGCCCGTATCACCGCCGTTTCGGCGAAAAAGCAGCGTGAACTCGCGCGCGCCATCAAACGCGCCCGCTTCCTCGCCCTGCTGCCCTACGCTGTGAAGTAAGGAGCCAGGCACATGCAAGTCATCCTTCTCGAACGTGTGGCCAAGCTCGGCCAAATGGGCGATGTCGTGACCGTCAAGGACGGCTACGGCCGCAACTTCCTGCTGCCGCAAGGCAAGGCGCTGCGCGCCTCGGAAGCCAACATCAAGTCCTTCGAGGACCGCAAGGCGCAGCTCGAAGCGCGCAACCTCGAAACCAAGAAAGAGGCCGAAGATCTGGCCGCGAAACTCAACGGGCAACAGTTCGTTGTGATTCGCTCGGCATCGGATGCCGGCGCTCTCTACGGCTCGGTCACCACCCGTGACGCGGCTGACGCAGCGACCGCTTCGGGCTTCTCGCTCGACAAGAAGCAAGTCGCGCTGAAAGCCCCGATCAAGGATCTGGGCCTGCACGAAGTGCACGTGGTTCTGCACCCCGAAGTCGACGCGACCATCGTTCTGAACGTGGCCCGCTCGACCGAAGAGGCCGAACTGCAAGCCTCGGGCAAGTCGATCCAGGAACTCGCAGCCGAGGCGGAAGCCGAAGCTGAATTCGAGATCGCGGAACTCTTCGACGATATCGGCGGCGCGACCGGCGACGACGAAGGCGAAGAAGCCTGAGCCTCAAGACAAGGCGCCGCACTACGGTGATGGCCTGAAACCGCGTCCCGCAAGGGGCGCGGTTTTTTCATCGGCGCTTGTCGTTTGGCGGGCGCTGTCCTAGGACAAAGGCTCTAGGCCGGAGGATGCCATGCTGCAAAGCTATCTCGACAAGCTGCAACCCTGGATCGAGATCGCCCGCGACTGGGCGGTGACGCCTGCCGCATGGGGGCAGATCGTGGCGCTGGCGGTGGCGTGGCTGCTGGGGCGGCTGATCGGCGGCAAGCTCAAGGCGCTCTTCGTGCGCCTGCTGACGCCCGCTGAAGGGGCCCGAGGGCTCATGGTCTTTGCCCGCAACGAGGCGCGGCGCTTTGCCCCGATCATCGTGCCGCTCACCTGTGCGGCGATCGCCGCCGGGGCCGAAGAGGGCTTGCGCGCGGCCTTTGGCACGGCGGGGGTTGTCGGGCTGGGCAAGCGGATCTTCCTGTTCCTCGCACTGCGGGTCTTTGTGCGCGACGTGCTGCGCGACCCGTTCCTGCGCGCCTATGGACGGTTTGTCGTGCTGCCCATCGGCCCGGTCTATGTGCTGGGCCTGCTGCCCGTCGTGAGCGAGGCGCTCGCCGCGATGCGCGTGCCGCTTGGGAACCTGTCCTTCGACATGCTCTGGGTGGTCAAATTCGCGCTGTTCGGCGGGTTGATCTTCTGGCTCGGCCGGTTCTCGAACGACCGCTCGCATCTCTATCTCGAGGCGCAGGACGGGTTGCGCCCGGCGACGCGCCAACTGGCAATCAAGGCCGCGGAAGTCGTGATCTTCGGCGCGGCCTTCCTGATCCTGATGAACGTGATGGGCGTCAATCTGACCTCGCTCGCGGTGATCGGGGGGGCGATCGGTGTCGGGATCGGTTTTGGCCTGCAACAGATCGCTTCGAACTTCATCTCGGGGATCATCCTGCTGCTCGAAGGGCAGGCCACGGTCGGCGATTATGTCGAACTCGACGGTGGCGAGCAGGGCACGATCGTCAAGATGACGATGCGCTCGATCATCCTCGAGACCTTCGATGGCAAGTGGATCGTGGTGCCGAACGAGCATTTCATCACGACGCGTGTGGTGAACTACTCGGATCAGGGTTCGGCCAACCGGATCGAGGTGCCGTTCTCCGTGAGCTATGACACGGATATCAATCGGGTGCCCGAGATCATCGAGGCGGCGGTTTCGGCCTATCCCAAGGCGCTGACCGCCCCGGAGCCGCCCGATTGCGAGCTGCGCGGTTTCGGGGATAGCGGGATCGATTTCGCGGTCGAGTTCTGGGTGAACGGGATCGACGACGGCAAGAACAAATATGCCTCGGACGTGCTCTTCATCATTTGGAATGCGCTGAAGGAGAACGGGATCACGATCCCCTATCCGCATCGCGTCATCGAGATCAAAGGGCAGGGGGGCGCCGCCCCCGAGGCCTGACGGCCTCTCCCCCGGGATATTTCGGGCAGACTGACAGGGCTGTGTTTGAGCAGGGCCGTGTTGTTCTGCGCCCAGCAAAAAGGCCGCCCCGAGGGGCGGCCTTTCACATCCCGAATGGGTGGGATTACAGTTCGTCGAGCGCTTCGATGGCCTTTTGCAGGTCCTCTTTCGAGACCTCTTTCTCGGTCACTTCGGCCCCTTCGACGATGAAGTCGACGACTTTGTCCTCGAAGATCGGCGCGCGCAGTTGCTGTTGCATCTGCGGGTTTTGCTGCACGAATTCGAAGAAGGCGCGTTCCTGGCCCGGGTATTGGCGTGCCTGGTTCAGCACGGCCTGGGTCATTTCGGCGTCGGTCACTTCGATTTCCTGCTTGCGGCCGAGTTCGGCGAGCAGCAGGCCAAGGCGCACGCGGCGTTCGGCGAGGGTCTTGTGCTCGTCGGTCGCTTCGATTTCGCCGTGGTTATGGCCGTGCTCTTCCGGGTGCTCTTCGTGCCAGAGCTGGTGTGCGATCTGACCGGCTTCGGCTTCGACGAGCGAGGGCGGCAGTTCGAATTTCACCTTGGCGTCGAGCTGATCGAGCAGGCCGCGCTTGAGAACCGCGCGCGAGGCGCCTTTGTACTCGGCTTCCAGACGCTCTGCGATCTGCGACTTGAGCGCGGCGAGGTCTTCTGCGCCGAACTTCTTGGCCAGTTCGTCGTCGATCTGGGCTTCAGCCGCGCCGCGGACTTCCTTGACGGTGCACTTGAAGAGCGCGTCCTTGCCGGCGAGGTGGGCTGCGCCGTATTGCTCGGGGAACTTGACGTTGACCTCGACGGCCTCGCCTTCTTTCGAGCCCATCAGCTGGTCTTCAAAGCCCGGAATGAACGAGCCCGAGCCGAGCACGAGCGGGTAGTCCTCGCCCTTGCCGCCTTCGAATGCTTCACCATCGACGAAGCCTTCGAAGTCGATCACGACCTGATCGCCATCAGCGGCTTTGCTGCCTTTTTTCTTCTTCTCGAAGTTCTGCGCGGTCTTGGCGAGATTTTCCAGCGCCTCGGTCACGGCGGCGTCCTCGGCCTTCACGACCAGACGCTCGAGCTTGAGGCCCTTGAGGTCCACTTCCGGGATATCCGGCAGGTTTTCATAGGTCACGTTCACGACCACGTCGTCACCCGGCTTCCATGCGTCGCCGCCGTCCATTTCCATTTTCGGCTGCATCGCGGGGCGGTCGCCGGTTTTCTCGAAATGCTCGGACATCGCGCCATCGACAGCTTCCTGCATCGCATCGCCGAGCACGCGCTCGCCGAATTGCTTGCGCAGCATGGCCAGCGGAACCTTGCCCTTGCGGAAGCCTTTGATCTCGATTTCCGGCTGCGCTTCGAGCAGTTTCTCGGTGACTTTCTCGTCGAGCTCGGCGGCGGAGATGGTGATCTGGTAGCCGCGCTTGAGGCCTTCGTTGAGGGTCTCGGTGACCTGCATGGGATGTCCTTTATCCTTTGGGCCGCGCGTCAGGCGGCCAATCCGTCGAATTTCAGCCGCCCTTCTAGTGTTCACGCGCCTTGGAGGCAAGGTGAAAACGGGGGATTTCGGGGGCGCGCACGCGCGATTTCGCGCATCTTGCGCGAGGGGCTGCGGATGCCGCGGCGCGGCGTCGTGGGGGCAGGGCGGTTCAGGCCGAAACCGGCGCCAGCAAGAGGCAGCTTTCGCTGTTGAGAACACCGGGAACTTCGCGGATTTCACGCAGCACCCGGTCGAAATTCGCAAGGCTGTCGGTGCGTATTTCCACCACGAGATCCCACGCCCCATTGGTGGCGTAGACGGTGGCGACCTCGGGAATGCGGGTAAGGGTGCGAATGACCGCGCGCGACATCTTGCCTTGAAGCTCGACCAGCGTGATCGCCTTCACCTCGCCTTCGACATCGACATCGGTTTCGACCGTGAAGCGGCGGATACGTCCTTCGGCCACGAGCGCGTCGAGGCGGCTGCGCGCCGTGGTGCGCGAGATGCCCGTGGCTTGCGCGAGTTCCGTGATTGACATGCGCGCATTGGCGCGCAGTGCGGCGATGATGGCGCGGTCGGTCTCGGAAAGGCGGGGGTTGGTCATTGTGGCGATCCGATTATTCAATTTGCATAATACTGGATGCGAAATGCGCAAAATTAAAGTGCGATTTGCGATCTCTTTCAGCCATGATGGGGGTTAGCGAACAGGAGATCACATGGGAAAATCTTGCTTCATTCTGGGGGCGCCGATCGAAACGGGCGCCTCGCAACCGGGGTGCCTGATGGGGCCGGCGGCGCTGCGCACGGCGGGTCTGATCGCAAGCCTGCGCGGGCTTGGCTGGGACGTGCGCGATCTGGGAGATGTGACGATCCCCGAAGTCGCGCCGGTTGCGCATCCGAACCCGGTGCTGCGCAATCTTGCGCAGACGATTGCGTGGATCGAGGCACTGGAGCCGCGCGCCTATGAGGCCGCGAAGGGCTGTGATCTGCCGATCTTCATGGGCGGCGATCATTCGATCTCGGCGGGCACGGTGCCGGGGGTGGCGCGCGCCGCTGCCGAGGCTGGACGGCCGCTTTTCGTGCTCTGGCTCGACGCGCATCCCGATCTGCACACGCTCGACACCACCGAAAGCGGCAATCTGCACGGCACACCGGTCGCCTATTTCACGGGTCAGCCGGGCTGCGAGGCCTATCCGCCGCTGGCCGCGCCCGTGCCGCCCGAGAACCTGTGCCTGATGGGGATTCGTTCGGTCGATGGGGCGGAGCACACCCGCATCCATGATCTGGGCGTCGAGGTGCATGATATGCGCGTGATCGACGAGTTTGGCGTGCTCAAACCCCTGCGCGAGTTTCTTGAGCGGGTGGAGGCAGCGAACGGGCTTTTGCATGTGAGCCTCGATGTCGACTTCCTTGAGCCGGGCATCGCGCCTGCGGTCGGCACGACCGTGCCGGGCGGAGCGACCTTCCGCGAGGCGCATCTCATCATGGAGACGCTGTGCGATAGCGGGCTGGTGAGTTCCCTCGATCTGGTCGAGCTGAACCCATTCCTCGACGAGCGCGGGCGCACCGCCACGCTCATGTGCGATCTGGCCGCGTCTCTGATGGGGCGGCGGGTGCTGGATCGTCCGACGCGGAGGTTCTTCTGATGGGGGTTACACCTTCCGATCTGGCCTTTGTGCCCTTCGTTTCGGTCGAGAACATGATGCGGCTTGTCAATGCGACCGGGCCGGAACGCTTCATGGCCGAACTGGCCACCTATATCGAAGAGGATTTCCGCCGCTGGCCGGAATTCGACAAGACCCCGCGCGTGGCGTCCCATTCCCGCGAGGGGGTAATCGAGCTGATGCCCACGGCGGACAGTGCGCTCTACGGGTTCAAATATGTGAACGGCCATCCGAAGAACATGCGCGAGGGCTATCAAACGGTCACCGCCTTTGGTGTGCTGTCGTCGGTGGCGAACGGCTATCCGATCCTGATGAGCGAAATGACGGTGCTGACAGCGCTGCGCACGGCGTCGACCTCGGCGCTGGTCGGGCGCTATCTGGCACCCAAAGGCGCTCAGGTCATGGCGATGATCGGCAATGGCGCGCAATGCGAGTTTCAGGCGCTGGCCTTCCGGGCGCTCTGCGGGATCGAGCGTCTGCGGCTTTACGATATTGACGGGTCCGCGACCGAAAAGGCCGCGCGCAACCTGCGTGCGCAGGGGTTTGAGATCGTCGAGTGTCACTCTGCGCAAGAGGCGGTTGAGGGCGCGCAAGTCATCACCACCTGCACCGCCGACAAGCAATATGCGACGATCCTGACCGACAACATGGTCGGCGCGGGCGTGCATATCAACGCGATTGGCGGCGATTGCCCCGGCAAGACAGAGCTTCACCGCGACATCCTGCTGCGCTCTTCGATCTTTGTGGAATATCCCGAGCAGACCCGGATCGAGGGCGAAATCCAGCAACTTGCCGAGGACCATCCGGTCACCGAACTGTGGCAGGTGATGCGCGGCGAGGCGGAAGGGCGGCGGGACCCGCGCGAGATCACGCTTTTCGACAGCGTGGGTTTCGCGGTCGAGGATTTCTCGGCGCTGCGCTATGTGCATGACCGCGTGGCGGGCACGGATTTCGTGACGCCGCTCGACATGCTCGCGGACCCGGACGATCCGCGTGATCTCTTTGGGATGGTGATGCGTGCGCGCTGAACGCTGCGGCCCCCGAAGAGGGGGCCGCGCCATCGGTCAGGCGATACCGCCGAAGACCATGTTCTTGATCTCGAGGAAATCGTCGCAGCCGTATTTGGAGCCTTCGCGCCCCAGACCCGATTGCTTGATACCCCCGAACGGGCCCATCTCGCTTGAGATCAGGCCGGTATTGATGCCGACCATGCCGGTCTCCATTGCCTCACCGACGCGCCATGCACGGGCGAGGTCGCGGGTGTAGAAATAGCCCGCGAGACCGAACTCCGAGGCATTCGCATGGGCGATGGCTTCGTCCTCGGTGTCGAACTTCACCAAGGGGGCGAGTGGGCCGAAGGTTTCCTCGCTGGCGACCTTCATCGACTGGGTGACGCCGGTGAGGATCGTCGGTTCGAAGAAGGTGCGCCCGAGGTTCGAGCGCGTGCCCCCGGCGGCGATTTCGGCCCCCTTGGAGACCGCATCCGCAATGTGATCCTCGACCTTGGCGACGGCGGCGGTGTTGATCAGCGGGCCGGTGGTGACCCCTTCGCCAAACCCGTCCCCGAGCTTGAGATTGCCGAGCGCCACGGCCAGCTTCTCGGCGAAAGCGTCATAGATGCCCGCTTGCACATAGATCCGGTTCGCGCAGACGCAGGTCTGGCCGTTGTTGCGGAACTTGGCGATCATCGCGCCTTCGACCGCCGCATCCAGATCGGCGTCGTCAAACACGATGAAAGGCGCGTTGCCGCCCAGCTCGAGCGAGAGCTTCTTGATCGTGTCCGCGCCCTGTTTCATCAGCAGACGCCCCACGCGGGTCGAGCCGGTGAAGGTGATCTTGGCGACCTTGGGATTGGCGCAAAGCTCCGCCCCCATGCCCGCCGCATCCATCCCCGGCAGCACGTTGAGCACGCCCGGCGGCAGGCCCGCGCGTTCGGCCAGAACTGCGATGGCGAGCGCCGAAAGCGGCGTGAACTCGGAGGGGCGCGCGACCACCGTGCAGCCGACCGCGAGCGCAGGCGACATCTTGCGGGTCAGCATCGCGTTCGGGAAGTTCCACGGTGTGATCGCGCCGACGACGCCCACCGGCTGCTTGATCACCACGAACCGCTTGTCCGATTGCGGGGCGGGGATCACGTCGCCATAGACGCGCTTGGCCTCTTCGGCGAACCATTCGATGAAGGACGCGCCATAGAGGATCTCTCCGCGCGCCTCGGGCCAGGGTTTGCCCATCTCGGCGGTCAGGATCGTCGCCAGATCATCGGCATGCGCAACCATCAGATCGAAAAGGCGGCGCAGCACGATGGAGCGCTCCTTGCCGGGCAGCGCGGCCCAGGCGCGCTTGGCCTCATAGGCGGCGTCGATCGCGCGGGCCACGTCTTCCGGACCCAGATCGGTGACTTCGGCGATCACCTCTCCGGTCGCGGGGTTCTCGACGGCAAACTTGCGCGGGACGTCGATCCACTCCCCGTTCACATAGGCGCGAGTTTCCAGCAGGCTCGGGTCTTTCAGGGCGCGCATCAGGCCACCCGTGCGGCCGCGATGGCCTCTTTGAGGATGCCCATCGCCTCATCGAAAATCTCGTCCTCGATGGTGAGCGGCGCGAGGAAGCGGATCACGTTGCCGTAGACGCCGCAGGTCAGCAGGACGAGCCCGCGCTTGAGCGCCTCTTGGCGGATGCGATTGGTCAGATCGGGGTTCGGCGCGCCGTCCACGGTCATGAACTCGGCCGCGACCATCATGCCGGGGCCGCGGATCTCGGCCAGCTCGGGCGTGTTGCCGCGGATATCGGCAAGCACGGATTTGAGCTTCGCGCCCATGGTCTCGGCGCGTGCGCAAAGGTCATGCTCTTCGATCTCGTCGAGCACGGCATTGCCCGCCGCGATGCCAAGCGGGTTGCCGCCATAGGTGCCGCCCAGACCGCCCGGTGCGGGGGCGTCCATGATCTCCGCGCGACCGGTGAGGGCCGAAATCGGGAAGCCGCCGCCCAGCCCTTTGGCCATGGTGGTGATATCGGCCGAGACACCGTAATGCTCCATCGCAAAGAGCTTGCCGGTGCGGGCAAATCCGGTCTGGACCTCGTCCGCGATCATCACGATGCCATGCTGGTCGCACAGCGCACGCAGGCGGGTGACGAATTCGGCGGGGGCCGGGTAGAAGCCGCCTTCGCCCTGCACGGGCTCGAAGATGGCGGCAGCGACGCGGGCCGGGTCGAGATCGGCTTTGAACAGCTTGTCGAGCGCGGCAAACGTGTCATCGACCGACACGCCATGCAGCGCGCAGGGGTAGGGGACGTGGAACACGTCGGGCATCATCGCGCCGAAGCCCGCCTTGTAGGGGACGACCTTGCCGGTCAGCGTCATGCCCATGAAGGTGCGCCCGTGGAAGGCACCGCCAAAGGCGATGATCGCCGGGCGGCCGGTATGGGCACGGGCGATCTTGATCGCGTTCTCGACCGCCTCGGCGCCGGTCGTCACGAACACGGTTTTCTTGGCGAAATCGCCCGGCACGGCGGTGTTCAGGCGCTCGGCCAGACGCACATAGGGCGCGTAGGGCAGGACTTGGTGGCAGGTATGCGAGAAGGCGAACATCTGCTCGCTCACGGCCTTCATGATGCGTGGGTTGCAATGCCCGGTATTCACCACCGCGATCCCGGCGGCGAAGTCAATCAGACGGTTGCCGTCCTCGTCCCAGACTTCGGCGTTTTGGGCGCGGGTGACGAAATGGTCGGTCATGACACCGACACCGCGTGCCATGGCATCGACGCGGCGTTTGGCGAGTTCAGCATTCGACATCGGGAGAATCCTTTTGATCCGAGGTTTGACAGGATCCTAGGCGGGATTAGGATATCCAAATAGGCTGTTTCTTCGAGGCGGTAAGCTGTTGTATTGCTGTAATCAGTGAACAGGAGTTTGCAGATAATGAACGTCAACAACACCGGGGTGGAAGATCTTGCCCTTGGCCACCGGCTTCGGGTTCTGCGCGCGCGGGCCGGTCTGTCGCAGCGGGCGCTGGCGAAACGCGTGGGCGTGCCGAACTCGACGATCTCCTTGATCGAGTCGGGGAAGATGAATCCCTCGGTCGGCGCCTTGCGCAAGATCCTCGACGGAATCCCGGTTCGCATGTCCGAGTTTTTCGCCTTTGAACCCGAGCCCGAGCAGCAGATATTCTATGCCTCGGACGAGCTGTCCGAGATCGGCAAGGGCGGGCTGTCGCTGCGGCAGGTGGGGGGCAACCTGTTCGGGCGCGCGATGATGATCCTCAAGGAGACCTACCAGCCCGGCGCCGATACGGGTCGCGTGCTTTATGGCCATGAGGGCGAGGAGGGTGGCATCGTCGTCTCGGGCCGGGTCGAGGTCACCGTGGGCGAGGCGCGCAAGATCCTCGGGCCGGGTGACGCCTATTACTTCGACAGCCGCACGCCGCACCGGTTCCGCCAGGTCGGCGCGGAGCCTTGCACGGTGATCAGCGCCTGCACGCCGCCGACTTTCTGACCTGTCTGGAAAGTGGTGCGGGTGAAGGGACTCGAACCCCCACGCCAAAGGCGCCAGAACCTAAATCTGGTGCGTCTACCAGTTCCGCCACACCCGCAACGAGAGGCCTTCTAGCAACGCCTGAGGCGCAAGGAAAGGGGATCGCGCGGGCGCGCGCGGCAAAAACCGAAAAAAGGGTCGCGCGAACGGATTTTATCTCTTAGACTCAGGCTTATAACCAGAACTGGCCCGAAAGAGGCCGGTCAACAGGCAAGCAGAGCAGGATAACCCGATGGCAAATATGACCACGGGGCGCGATGTCGGGGGGACTCCCGGTGCGCGTCATAAGGATCATTCCAATCAGCCCAAGGCGGCACCCGTCCGTATTGCCGGGCTCGCGCAGGGCACGATTATTCGCACGATGGATGGAGAGTTGCCGGTCGAATTTCTCTCGGTGGGGGACCGGGTGATCACGCGCGGCGGCATGCGCCGGATCGTCGCGCTCCATGCGCAGGAATTTACCGGGGAGATCGTGCATATCCGCCCGGGTGTGCTGGGCCATGATCGGCCAGAGGCTGCGTTGGTCATCGGCGGCGATACGGATGTGCTGTTGCGCGACTGGCGCGCCTTGGCACTGTATGGCGCGGCGGAGGCGATGGTTCCGGCGGCGCGGCTGGTCGATGGGGAGTTCATCACGCGTCGTCCGGCACATGGGCTGCGGCTGTTCACGCTGTGCTTCGAGCGCGACGAGGTGATCTATGCCGATGGCGTCGAGATTGGCGCGGCGCGGGTGCCTGTAAACGTTTGACCAAATGAAGGTTTCCGTCGGGGGCGGGGGGCTTCGGCCCCCTGCTTTCGTTTTAAACGCCGAGCTTGCGGAAGATTTTCGGCAATTCTTCGGGTAGATCCTCTGCGATGAGACCCGGACCGAAGCTGCGGGCCGCCTCGGCGTGGAGCCAGGCGCCAGAGCAGGCTGCTTCGAACGGGGCGGCGCCGCGCGCCAGCAGCCCGGTGATGATCCCGGCCAGCACGTCGCCCGAGCCGGCGGTCGCGAGCCACGGGGCCGCGTGCGCACCGGTCGCATCGTGATGGGCGATTTGGCCAATCTGATCGGCGACGGTCGTGACTGACCCCTTGAGGAGCACCGTGCAGCCGGCCCGGGCGGCGGCGGCGCGTGTGGCTTCGGCCCGATCTTCAAGCGCGGCCAGGTCGGGGAAGAGGCGGCGGAACTCTCCCATGTGGGGGGTAAGCACGCAACGTGGATGGAGCGCATTGATGAGCCGCTCGGGGTCGTCGGCAAAGGCGCTGAGCGCATCGGCGTCAAGCACCGTCGCGCGCTGCCCCCAAAGCGCCGCCGGGACCATTTCCTGCGCGCGCGGAAGGCCCAGACCCGGCCCGAGGCAGAGCGCGTTCAGGCGTGCGTCCTTGAGCATGCCGCGCAGCGCATAGGCGTCAGGCAGGCAATCGAGCATGATCGCGGTGAGCTGCGCCGCGTGTTCGGCCATGGCGGGTTTGGGAGCGAGCACGGTCACCAGCCCCGCGCCGACCCGAAGCGCCGCGCGCGCCGCCAGCCGGGCGGCCCCGCCTTTGCCCGGCCCCCCCGAGAGCACCAGCGCATGACCGTAGTCGTACTTATGCGCCTCGGGTGATTTGGCGAGGAACGCGCGCATCGCGTCGGTCAGCTCGATCTGGCGGGTCATGGAAGCCTCCGGCGGGGATATTTGGGGCAGCGTGAAGGGTGAAGCCTAGCGCCTGATGGTGAGGATTTGGTGAAGCTCAAAGCCCGATATCCTTGACGATCACCGTGCCGCAATAGCGCGGGCCGTCGCCTGTCAGGTGACCGGGCTTGGCGGTGTGGAAGGTCACGGTCAGGTCGGCCTTGCAGGCGAGACCTTCCGCCGCGGGCCAGCGCCCGGCGGGATCGGCCGCAGGCCGCAGGACCGTGCCGGTATCGGCGCAGAGGCCCGAGGGGATGTCGATGGCCACGCAGCTCCGGGCAAGTTCACCAGAGGAAAGGTGGGTAAAGACAGTGCGGAATTCTTGGGGGAGGGGGCGGGTCAGGCCGATCCCGAAGGCGGCATCGACCAGAAGATCGAAGGGCAAGGGGGCGAGCGGTTCACAGAAGGCCGGGAAGGAGGCGAGGGGATGGACCGGCCCCAGAACCGACCAGAGATCATGGTTGACCTTTGCATCCGGCGGCAGCGTGTCCGGGTCTCCGTAGAGAAACACATCCACCTGCCAGCCACGGATATGCAGCAGGCGCGCGACGACAAAACCATCGCCGCCATTATTGCCCGGACCGCAGATCACGAGCGCTCGCGCGGTCGGGTTGGTGTCGTTGGACGTCCCCAGCCGGCGCTCTGTGATCACGTCGGCCACCGCGCGGCCGGCGCGCTCCATGAGTTCTAGCCCGGTCACGCGGCCGCTCGCAATGGCGGCCTGTTCAACGGCGCGCATTTGGGCGCTTGTCAGGGTTTGCTGCATTTCCGTGCCGAATTTGTTTTCAAACTGCCCGCGATACGTGCTAACTGCACAAAAAATAGGCGCAATGCTTGGAATCCAAGGCCCGTGCCACGATGCGTCAGCCTAGCCGATTGCGGGGCTTTTAGGAAAGTGGTCTGAGGGGGTCGGAAAACCTGATGGGGGAGTCGGCTGCATGAAAAAAGTTGAAGCGATCATCAAGCCCTTCAAGCTCGATGAAGTGAAAGAGGCGCTGCAGGAAGCCGGTATTCAGGGGCTTTCGGTGATCGAGGTCAAAGGGTTCGGGCGTCAGAAAGGCCATACCGAGCTCTATCGCGGTGCCGAATATGTCGTCGATTTCCTGCCCAAGGTGAAAATCGAGATGGTGCTGGCCGATGACATGGTCGAGGCGGCGATCGAGGCGATCACCTCGGCGGCGCGCACCGAGAAGATTGGCGACGGCAAGATCTTTGTGTCCCCCATCGAGCAGGCGATCCGCATCCGCACCGGCGAGACCGGCGACGACGCGGTCTGAGTTTGAACCGAATTCCGGCCTTTGGCCTGAACACCCACGCTCCAAGGAAAGGGTAACTGAATATGAGCGACGTTAAAAATGCTCTCAAGCTGATGAAGGACGAGGAAGTCGAATACGTTGACGTTCGCTTCACCGACCCGCGCGGCAAGCTCCAGCACGTGACGCTGATCAATACCGAAGTGAACGAAGATTTCTTCGAAGAAGGCTTCATGTTCGACGGTTCGTCCATCGCCGGCTGGAAGTCCATCGACCAGTCCGACATGAAACTGATCCCGGACGCGTCGTCGGTCTATATCGACCCCTTCTACGCTGAAAAAACCATGTGCGTGCACTGCTCGGTCGTCGAACCCGACACCGGCGAAGCCTATGACCGCGACCCCCGCGGCACCGCACAGAAAGCCGAAGCCTACCTGAAGGCCTCGGGCATCGGCGATACCGCCTTCTTCGGCCCGGAAGCTGAATTCTTCCTGTTCGACGACGTGCGCTTCTCGGTCTCGATGAACAAGGTCTCCTACGAGGTTGACGCGATCGACGGCGCCTGGAACTCGGACACCAAGTACGAGATGGGCAACATGGGCCACCGCCCGGGCATCAAGGGCGGCTACTTCCCGGTCAACCCGATCGACGACGCTCAGGACCTGCGCGGCGAGATGCTCTCCACCATGAAGCGCATGGGTATGCGCGTCGACAAGCACCACCACGAAGTGGCATCGTGCCAGCACGAGCTGGGCATGATCTTCGGTGGTCTGACCGAGCAAGCCGACAACATCCAGAAGTACAAATACGTGATCCACAACGTGGCGCACGCCTACGGCAAATCGGCGACCTTCATGCCGAAGCCGATCGCGGGCGACAACGGCACCGGCATGCACGTCAACATGTCGATCTGGAAAGACGGCAAGCCGCTCTTCGCGGGCGACAAATATGCTGACCTGTCGCAAGAGGCGCTGTATTTCATCGGCGGCATCCTCAAGCACGCCAAGGCGCTGAACGCGATCACCAACCCGGCGACCAACTCCTACAAGCGTCTGATCCCGGGCTTCGAAGCTCCGGTTCTGCGCGCCTACTCGGCCCGCAACCGCTCGGGCTGCGTGCGTATTCCGTGGGCCGAGTCGCCCAAGGCGAAACGCGTCGAAGCGCGCTTCCCCGATCCGGCGGCAAACCCCTACCTCGCTTTCGCGGCCCTGCTGATGGCTGGTCTCGACGGTATCAAGAACAAGATCGATCCGGGCCCGGCTTCGGACAAAGACCTCTACGATCTGCCGCCGGAAGAACTGGCGTCGATCCCGACGGTCTGCGGCTCGCTGCGTGAAGCGCTCGAGGCACTGGAAGCCGATCACGACTTCCTGCTGCAAGGCGACGTGTTCACCAAAGGCCAGCTCGAGGGTTACATGGCGCTCAAATGGGAAGAGGTCTATGCCTATGAGCACACCCCGCACCCGGTCGAGTACAAGATGTACTACTCCTGCTAATCCCTTGGGATTTCTGGAAAAGGGCGCCTTCGGGCGCCCTTTTTGTTTTGGTTCTCCTGTCCGGTCTCTTGGCCCGGCTCTCGGGGCTGGAGGCTGCGGGACTCGACAGCGCGCCCGTGGAGCGGGCAGGATCGGATGTCCGTCAGGTTTCGGGATATCGCAGAGGGGGGTAAGCGTGCGTAAGAGTATGGTGGCGGTGCTTGTCGTCGTGCTGGGTCTGGGCGTCGGCGCCTATTGGGGGCTGCACCTTCTGTCCGGCCTGATCCCCGGACATACCGCATCGCGTTCAGAGGGCGCTGCGGACGACTTCGCCAGGCGCACCTCCGGGATGGTTCGGGCCATTATCGACGCAGATATGAGCCAGACCGAAATACCGATAGTCACCGCTGAGGACGGGGTGCCGACTCATGTGTTTTGGGGGGCCACCGCTGCAACCGAGGCGGGTGCCTGTGTCGTGAATATGCGTGATGCGTATTTTAGCGCGAGCGTTGCGTTGAAGGATCGCTCGGGCGTGCGCTATCAACTCCCTTCGGACATGTATGGTTGTGACGATTTCGCCGTTGTCTATCCGCCTGCGGTGCCAGAGAGGTTCGTGGCTTGGGGGATGCTGGGGCGCGATGTCCGGCATCCGTGTCGCCCGACGATCAGCGCGGGGGCGGTGACGCAGGACGACGCCGGTCGGTTCTCACGCGATCTGAGCGTTGCGACCGTCTATCGCTTGGCCACGGCTGAGGCCCTGGCCGAGAGGATTTCGCTTGGTGTCGGTCCGGAACATATTGCGTTCGAGCCGTTGCAAACGCTTCAATGCGATGGGTTCAACCTGCTTCAGCTAAAGGCGACGGCGAGTTCCTGGCCGCCGGAGGGGCGGGATTAGCGCGGCGGTGTCATGTCGGTTGTTCTGCGCGCGGGCGCGCAGAACCTGTTGGATCATGTGGAATTGAGCCAAGATGCGGATCGACTAGCTTTGGAGGGTATTTGCAATCCTCCAAAGGAGCTTTCCATGAAATCCCTGCTGCTCGCTTCCGGTCTGGCCTTCGGTCTCGCCGGTGCCGCCATCGCCGCCCCCGAGACCTACACGCTCGACCCGAGCCACAGCCAGATCGTGTTCACCTATAACCACCTTGGTTTCTCGACCACGACCGGCATGTATTCGGGCTTCGAGGGCACGATCTCGTTCGATGCCGAAGACCCGGCGGCCTCTTCGGTGACCGTGGCGTTCCCGACCGCCTCGCTGATCACCGGCTGGGACGAGCGCACCGCGCATTTCCTGACCGAAGATTTCTTCGGTGCTGAAGCCGCCCCGGAAATCTCGTTCACCTCGACCGCGATTGAAGTCACCGGCGAGAAAACCGGCAAGATCACCGGCGATCTGACCATCAATGGTGTGACCAAGCCGATCACGCTGGATGCCGAGATGACCCAGATGGCTGAGCACCCGATGGCCAAGAAGCCGTGGGTCGGTTTCAACGCGACCACCACCGTGATCCGGTCGGAGTTCGACATGGGCCAGTTCGCGCCCTACGTTTCGGATGAGGTCGAGATCTCGATCTCGATCGAGGCGATGAAGGCCGAGTAAGCGCCTGAACCGCTGAAACAGAAAGGCCGCCGGAGTGATCCGGCGGCCTTTTTGCTATGCTGAAAGAGGGGTCAGTCGGCGCGGGTGGCCGTCAGATCGACCGCGACGATGACCGTGAAGCCGACAGTGGCCTCATCCGTGTAGCCTGCACCCATCCCGAAGTCGCGGCGGTCGAGCGCGGTCTCTCCGCGCATCCGGGCGGTATCTCCGTCGATTTCGAGCGTGAAGGGCAGTGTCACGGGCTGGACCGCACCGCGCAGCGATAGCGTGCCTTGGGCGAGGTGCGCGGCGTCTGTGTCGCGGGTGAGGGTGGCCTCGAAAACCGCGGTCGGGTGCGTGAACGTGTCGAAAAACTCCGGGCCCTTGGCCTGATCGGTGACAGAGCCGAGCCGCAGGGCCGTGGTGTCGATCTCGACGCGGACATCGCCCGTGCCGCTGATCTCATCGTAGCGGATCGTCGCGGTCCAGTTGGGCAGGCTGCCTTCGACGGCTGCGCCCATCTGGATCACGCTGAAGGCGAGATTGCCTTCGCTCACCTGCCAATTGCCTTCGGACACGGTGGCTTCGCTGAGGGCCGGGGCGGGCGCGGCGGGGGTATCTTGGGGTAGGGTAAGCCCGACACCGATCACGCCCGCCCAGAGCGCAAGGGCTACCAGCGGTGACGCGACACCATGGGGGAGGGGCGGGCCGCCCGCAGCGACCCCGCGCGTCATCCGCGCGAGGGTCGCGTCGCGGTCGATCAGCGCATGTTTAAGCGCGCCCGCGACATGCAGGCCGACGGACCCGTAAAGCACCAGTGCCGAAAGCTTGTGGACCGCTTTCGCGCTATGGGCGAGGGCTTCGGCTTTCGGCACTAAGGGCAGATCTTGGCCAAAGGGCCACAGGATCGGCGCAAAACCGCTTTCGGCGGCGTGCATGATCCAGCCCGACAGCGGCATGATCAGCATAGCGCCGTAGAGCGCCCAATGGACGACCTCCGCGGCGGTCGTTTCGGCCTTGCGCTCGGGATGGAGTGGCGCCGGCTTGGGCTGGGTGAGGGCCCAGAGAATGCGCAGGAGTGCCGTGAAGAAGGCGGCGACGCCGATGGTTTTATGCAGCGAGTAAAGGGATTTGAGGGTTTCAGCCTGCGCGCTGGTCTCGCGGGGGAGGTCCTCGGCATAAAGGCCGAGCGCGATGGCCGAGAGGATCAGCAACGCGGTCAGCCAGTGCAGCGCACGCGCGGGCAAACCATAGCTTTGGGAGGTGTTGGAGAACATGGGGGCCTCTGATTTGTTTCGCGCAGTCTAAGCTGCGGTGTGTGTGTCGACCATGCCGTGGGGCGCACAGGATTTGTGCACAAGATGTTGTCTGTGCCCTCGCGTCAGGCTAGACCGGGACAATTCGATGATTGTGGAGGTTGGCATGAGCCGAGCATTCGTATTCCCCGGACAGGGCGCACAGGCGATTGGCATGGGCAAGGCCCTGGCCGAGGCCTATCCGGCGGCGCGGGCCGTGTTCGACGAGGTCGATGCCGCGCTGGGGCAGGATCTGTCGGGGCTGATATGGGAGGGCGATATTGCCGAGCTGACGCTGACGGCGAATGCGCAGCCCGCGCTGATGGCCACTTCGATCGCGGCGCTGCGCGCGCTTGAGGCCGAGGGCTTTGGCGTCGCGGATGCGGCCTTTGTGGCGGGGCACAGCCTTGGGGAATATTCGGCGCTTTGTGCGGCGGGCGCGCTGAGCGTCGGCGATACGGCCAAGCTGTTGCGGGTGCGGGGCGACGCGATGCAATCGGCGGTGCCGGTGGGCGTTGGCGCGATGGCTGCGCTTCTTGGGCTTGATTTCGAGGGGGCCGCCGCAGTGGCCGCCGAGGCCGCACAGGGCGAGGTTTGTCAGGCGGCCAACGATAACGATCCGGCGCAGGTCGTCGTTTCGGGCCATAAGGCTGCGGTTGAGCGGGCGGTCGAGATTGCCAAGGAGAAGGGGGCCAAGCGCGCCGTCATGCTGCCGGTGAGCGCACCCTTCCATTGCGCGCTGATGCAGCCTGCGGCGGATCGTATGGCCGAGGCGTTGGCGGGCGTTGAGATCAAGGCGCCGGTCGTGCCGGTCGTTGCCAACGTGCGCGCTGAGGCCGTGAGCGACCCGGCGCTGATCCGGGAGTTGCTGATCGAGCAAGTGACGGGCTCGGTGCGTTGGCGCGAGAGCGTGGCGTGGATGGCCGGGCAGGGTGTGAACGAATTCTGGGAAATCGGCGCGGGCAAGGCGCTTTCGGGCATGATCCGGCGCATCGCCAAAGAGGCGACCTGCGTCGCCATCGGCACGCCGGAGGATATCGCGAAACTCAAGGGCTAAGCGGGTGCGCGCCTGCGGGGACTTTGAAGAACAGGACAGCATAGCAGTTGAGAGACTGCTTGAAGAAAGGCTTACAAATGTTTGATCTTGCAGGAAAACGTGCGCTTGTGACTGGCGCTTCCGGCGGCATTGGTGGCGAGATCGCCAAAGCGCTGCACGCGGCGGGCGCAGAGGTTGCACTCTCGGGGACGCGCGAGGCACCGCTGCGCGCGCTGGCCGACGAGCTGGGCGCGCGGGCGCATGTCTGCACCGCCAACCTGTCGGACCCGGATTCGGTCGAGGCGCTGCCCAAGGCGGCGGCCGAGGCGATGGGCGGCGTCGATATTCTGGTGAACAATGCGGGCATCACGCGCGACAACCTGTTCATGCGGATGTCGGATGATGAGTGGCAATCGGTGCTCGACGTGAACCTGACCGCCAGCTTCCGCCTGATGCGCGGCGTTCTGCGTGGGATGATGAAGGCGCGCTGGGGCCGGATCGTCAACATCACCTCGGTGGTGGGCGCGGTCGGCAATCCGGGGCAGGGCAATTACGCGGCCTCGAAGGCCGGGGTTGTGGGCATGTCCAAGTCGCTCGCCTATGAGGTCGCCACGCGCGGCATCACCGTGAACTGTGTGGCGCCGGGCTTCATTGCAACCGCCATGACCGAGAAGCTGACGGACGATCAAAAAACGGGAATCCTGACGCAGATTCCGGCAAACCGGATGGGCTCGCCCGAGGAAATCGCGGCGGCGGTTCTCTATCTGTCGAGCCCCGAGGCGGGCTACGTGACCGGCGCGGTTCTGCATGTGAACGGCGGAATGGCAATGGTTTGAGGGGGTTGGCGCGGGGTCGGTCCCGAGAGGGGCGCTTGACCCTGCGTCCAGACGCCGCCGAGGGGAGGCGCAAAACGGCTTGCCTTGGGGCCGGAATGTGCTATCAGGCGGCAGACGGCCGGGGGGCGACCCGCCTGCCGGCTGCCTTGCGATAAGCAGGGCGCGCTAGCCGCTCGGAACGAGCAAGGGTTGAATTGGGGCACTATGGGCCCCCGAGATTGAGGAATGGACATGAGCGAGATCGCAGATCGCGTGAAGAAGATCGTCGTCGAGCATCTGGGCGTGGAAGAAGACAAGGTCACCGAGACCGCGTCGTTCATCGACGACCTGGGCGCAGACAGCCTGGACACCGTGGAACTCGTGATGGCCTTCGAAGAAGAGTTCGGCATCGAGATCCCGGATGACGCGGCTGAAACGATCCAGACCTTTGGCGACGCGGTGAAGTTCATCACCGAAGCCTCCTGATCCCTGACGGATCACTGGTTTGAACGGCGTCCTTCGGGGCGCCGTTTTCATTTCGGGGCAGGCCCATGCGCAGTTTCATCGCGATAGATTTCCCGACCGAGACCGTCGAACGCATCGCACGCGTGCAGGCGGGGCTTTCGGTGGGACGCAAGGTGCCGCCCGAGAACCTGCATCTGACGCTGGCTTTTCTCGGCGATCAGGATGTGGACGCGCTTGAGACGCTGGATGCGGAGCTTTCGCATCTGCGTGCGGCGCCATTCCGTCTGGATTTGGCGGGTCTGGATCTGCTCGATAGCGAGACGCCCGATCTGCTGTATCTCGGTGTGCGTCCGGTGCCGGAACTGACCGCGTTGCAGGCCGGGGTTGCCGCAGCGGTTCGGCGGGCGGGGATGACATTGCCGCGCAGACGCTTTCGTCCGCATGTGACGCTGGCACGGTTTGGCCATCGCTTCGACTCGAAGCTCTCGGTCCCTCTCGCGGCCTATCTGGCGCAGATGGCGGGGCTGGCTCTGCCCGCCGTTGAGATCACGAGCTTTGCGCTCTTTGCCTCGGAGTTGCGCGCCGATGGGGCCCGCTATGCCGAATTGGCGCGCTATCAGCTTGGGTTTTAGAGCACCACACAGCGCGCGAACTTCCGCCACTATCCACTATGGCTATTCCTTCGGTTATTTCGCGTTCGTCGTCAATCGTCCTAGGGTTGCTGACTCTCAGGTCAACATGGACTGTGCGACAGGGCGATGAAAGTAATGGTCCAAGGCTACGGAAGACCGTGCTACAGGCGCGCTTACGTTGTATCTCGCGCCATTGCTGCGATTGGCGCTCTGCTGGCGGTATTGGTGTTGCTCCGGCACATACTGCGTGCCGAAACAGCCAGTATTTCCGATCTTTCAGGAGGGGACGCAGCGCATGCCGTTCTGCTGATGCTTGCCGGGCTGTTAGGCGGGCTTTTGGCGCTGCGGGCGCGGGATGAGCGGTTGGTCTATCATGGAAGCTGGGCGGTTGTGGCGCTGGTTGTGGGGCTAACTGCCGTGTCGCTCTGGCAGAGGGGCGCGGGATTGGATGCCTTTGCGCCGCCTGACACGCCGATTGTTGCGAGCCTTACGCTTATCGGGTTTTGCGTGCTGATGCGTCGGCGCGGGTGGTTCGTGCGCAGTCAGATGACGGCTTTTGTGGCGGTGATGTTCTCGGTCGGTCTGCTGTTGGCGCAGGTGGATGGCGTGATGCCCTTCGGTGCGCCCCAAGATCCTGCGCTTCTTTGGGCGTTAGTCCTGATATCGGCAGCCGGTCTGTTGCGCTATCCGCATCGCGGGGTGCTGCGCGCAGTGCTGAGCCCCTATGCGGCGGGGCCTCAGGCGCGCCTTATGATCGTGATCGGTGTCGCCGTGCCTGTCGCCATCCATCATGTCTTCCATATGGCCTTCCCGCCACCGATGTCGCACGGGGCAAGCGTGTTGATGATTGCCACGATCGCTGGGGTCTATCTGATCCTGCTGGCGCTGACGGCGTTTCAGGCTGAACGACGCGATGCGGAACGGCGGGCATCGGAGCGCAACCTTAAATATCTGGCGCTGCGCGATCCGCTGACGGGGGTGTTCAACCGGGCGATGTTCGAGCGCCATTTGAGCCGCGCTCAGGTGGCTGACGATCAGGAGCCTTTCGCGCTCTTGCTGATTGATCTCGACGATTTCAAGAGGGTCAACGACCTGTGGGGGCACGCGTTTGGAGATCTGGTGCTCAAGCGCGTGGTGCGGCGCGTGCGAGCGGGGCTTCGGTGGGGCGATACGCTGGCCCGTATCGGTGGCGACGAGTTCGCCGTTCTGTTGCGCGGAACCGAGGCGCGTGCGGCGGCAGAGGTTGCGGAGCGTTTGCGCGGCTCGGTCGCGCAGATGCGCCTCCAGGCACCTGACGGCACGCCGTTTCGGGTCACGATCTCGGCGGGCTTGGCCCAGTGGGACGGTGGCGAGAGCATCGAAGGCCTGTTCGGGCGTTCGGATTTGCTGCTCTATACCGCGAAGCGTAAGGGCCGCGACCGGGTTGTCGCGGCCAGTCCGGCACAGGGTTAGCGGCATTGGCAGGTCACGACGGCGCAGAAAGGTGACGCTGCGCCTCTGCGTGTCGGCATGATCCGGCTGATCGCCGCGCCCCAAGGCGTTGCGCGCTCTGGCCCATGCGTGTATCAGAATTCCAATGGAAATCAGCCTATGAGGGATCGCATGCGTCGGGTTGTTGTCACGGGTCTTGGGATGGTCACGCCGCTGGCTTGCGGTGTCGAAGAGACCTGGTCGCGGCTGCTGGCCGGTCAATCGGGCGCGGGTCCGATCACGCGCTTCGATGCCTCGAATGTAGTAACGAAATACGCCTGCGAGATCCCGCGTGGCGATGGCAGCGACGGCACGTTCAACCCGGACGACTGGATGGAGCCGAAAGAGGCGCGCAAGGTCGACGAGTTCATTCTTTACGGGATGGCGGCGGCCGATCAGGCGGTGCGCGATGCGGGCTGGATGCCCGAGGATGAGGAAAGCCGCCTGCGCACCGGCGTGATGATCGGTTCGGGCATTGGCGGGTTGCAGACGATTGCCGAAACGGCGGTGCTGATCAAGGAGCGCGGGCCAAAGCGCGTGTCGCCCTTCTTCATTCCGGGGGCGCTGATCAACCTCGTCTCGGGGCAGGTCTCGATCCGCTACGGCTTCAAGGGGCCGAACCATGCGGTTGTGACGGCGTGCTCGACGGGGGCGCATGCGATTGGCGATGCGGCCCGGCTGATCATGCTGGGCGATGCGGATGTGATGCTGGCGGGTGGCGCCGAGAGCCCGATCTCGGAGATCGGGATCGCGGGCTTCAACGCCTGCAAGGCGCTTTCCACCAAGCGCGCGGATGAGCCGACCAAGGCGAGCCGCCCCTATGACGCGGATCGCGACGGGTTCGTGATGGGTGAGGGCGCGGGTGTCGTCGTCCTGGAGGAATACGAGCACGCCAAGGCGCGCGGCGCGAAGATTTACGCCGAGGTGTTGGGCTACGGGCTGTCGGGCGATGCCTATCACATCACGGCGCCTGCCGAGGATGGCGATGGTGGCTATCGCTCGATGAAAGCGGCAATCGAGCGCGCGGGGCTGACGCCGGGCGATATCGACTATATCAACGCGCATGGCACCTCGACCATGGCCGATACGATCGAGCTTGGCGCGGTGGAGCGGCTTATGGGCGAGGCGGCGGCGAAGGCCACGATGTCCTCCACCAAGTCGTCGATCGGTCACCTTCTGGGCGCGGCCGGTGCGGTTGAGGCAATCTTCTGCGTGCTGGCGATCCGCGATCAGGTCGCGCCGCCGACGCTCAATCTCGACAACCCGGCGGTAACGCCGAAGCTTGATCTTGCGCCCAACGCGGCGCGCAAGCGTGAGATCAAGGTGGCTCTGTCCAACAGCTTTGGCTTTGGCGGCACGAATGCTTCGCTGGTCATGGGGCGGGTTGACGACTGATGTGGCGTCATATCGTGTCCAATTTCCTCAGCATCCTGATCGTGGTGCTGATCGCAGCCTTCGGCATGGTGTCCTGGGCGAAGCGTGAATATGTGTCGGAAGGGCCGCTGGCCAATGCGATCTGCTACCGGGTGGAGCGTGGGGCGAACCTGCGCGGAGTCTCGGCGGATCTGTCCAAGGCGGGCGCGATTTCCTCGGCCTATCTGTTCCGGGCGGGCGCGGATTATACCGGCAAGGCGAGCCAGCTCAAATTTGGCTCTTACCTGATCGAGCCCGGCGCTTCGATGGAACAGATCATCGGAAAGCTGACCGATGGCGGGCCGTCCACCTGTGGGGCGGAACTGAACCTGCGGATCGGGGTGCGGGCGAATGATGCGGTGCTGCGCGAGCTGGACCCGCAGACTGCGAGTTTTGTGGAGGTCGCCAAGTGGCGCCCGGCCGAGGAGGACACTCCGTCCGTGGTGGCCGAAGCCGAGCAGAAGGGCGATCTGCGCCTTCGGGTGACTATTGCCGAAGGCGTCACGAGCTGGCAGGTGGTCGAGGGGCTGAAGGCTATCGATTATCTCGATGGTTCTGTGGCGGCGGTGCCGCCCGAAGGGAGCCTTGCGCCCGATAGCTATCAGATCAGCCGCGGCATGGCCCGTCAGGCGGTGCTCGACGAGATGGGCAAGCGTCAGGCGGCGATCCTTGAAGAGTTGTGGGCAGGGCGCGAGGATGGGTTGCCCTATGCGAGCCCTGAAGAGGCGCTGATCATGGCCTCGATCATCGAGAAGGAAACCGGCGTGCCGACCGAGCGCAAGCAGGTCGCCAGTGTGTTCATCAACCGGCTGCGGCAGGGGATGAAACTGCAAACGGACCCGACGGTGATCTATGGCGTGACCAATGGCGAGGGTGTGCTGGACCGCGGCTTGCGTCAGTCGGAGCTGCGCCGCGAAACGCCCTATAACACCTATGTCATCGACGGGCTGCCGCCGACGCCGATTGCGAATCCGGGGCGGGCCTCTATCGAGGCGGCGCTGCACCCGGATGAGACTCAGTATATCTTCTTCGTGGCGGATGGCTCGGGCGGACATGCCTTTGCGACCACGCTCGAGGAGCATAATCGCAACGTGGCCAAGTGGCGCGAGATCGAAGCGCAACAAAACTCGCAGTAGCGTACGGTCCTTGTTTCATTAGAGAAAACCGGGTTTTCGCCCGGTTTTTTCTTGGGCGTTCGATGCAACCCAAGATTTAGTGCTTGACTTTGCGAACGCTCTAAGGTAGAGATATGACATGCTAGGAGAAGTGGGCAAGCGCCACGGGGTGACCCGATGGCGCTTTTCTATTTCGCTCGTGCGGTGCAACGGCATGAGAGGCGGGTTCACGACAGATGGATGTTTTCTCGGATGAGAACACCCCTTCAGAGGGAATGCTGAAGGCAACCGAAACGCTGTATCGCGGGATCGTAGACGATCTCGAACAGGCGATGAGCAACATACGTCAGGGCGACCTGACCGAAGCAAAGGCCGCCAGACAAGCGGTCAGGGACCTTCGGGCGGCGCTCCAGGCGGCATTAGAGGAAAGGAATCGCGTTGAGAAACTCCGCAGAGAAGCTGCAGGGGTCGTTGACGGCTACGCCCTCGACTTCGACGCAGCACGCACTGAGATCGGGCGCCGCCTGGCTCGCCTCCGCGACGCAGGAGGATGTTGATGCCTTTCTGGATGGGCTGGATGACAACGCGCTTCTGGCCCTTCCGTGGATGTTCGAGTTCTGGGCGCTGCCGCATCAGCTGCCGCCGAGTGGCGCCTGGAAAAGCTGGGTGATCATGGGCGGGCGCGGTGCGGGCAAGACGCGGGCCGGGGCCGAGTGGGTGCGTTCCATGGTGGAAGGCGCAAGACCGCTCGACCCCGGCAAGGCGCGGCGTCTGGCGCTGGTGGGCGAAACCTTCGATCAGGTCAGGGAGGTGATGATCTTTGGCGATAGCGGCATCTTGGCCTGCTCGCCGCCCGACCGACGGCCTGTCTGGGAGGCGGGTCGCAAGCGGCTGGTCTGGCCGAACGGCGCCATCGCGCAGGCCTTCTCGGCACATGAGCCGGAGGCGCTGCGGGGGCCGCAATTCGATGCGGCCTGGGTCGATGAACTCGCCAAATGGAAGAAGGCCGAGGAGAGCTGGGACATGCTGCAATTCGCGCTGCGGCTGGGCGATCATCCGCAACAGGTGATCACCACGACGCCGCGCAATATAGGCGTGCTCAAGGCGATCCTGAACAACCCATCGACGGTGGTGACCCATGCACCCACCGAGGCCAACCGCGCCTATCTGGCCGAGAGTTTCCTCGAGGAAGTGCGGGCGCGCTATGCGGGGACGCGGCTGGGTCGACAGGAGCTCGATGGCGTGCTGCTCGACGATATCGAGGGCGCGCTTTGGTCTTCGGCGGCGATCGAAGCGGGGCGGGTTGAGAGGCTGCCCAAATTCGACCGGATCGTGGTGGCGCTCGATCCGTCGGTGACGGCAAATGCGGGCTCCGACGAGTGTGGGATTGTTGTCGTCGGCGCGGTGACCGAAGGCCCGGTGCAGGATTGGCGCGCCGTTGTCCTTGAGGATTGCTCGGTCAAGGGCAAGCCGACCGATTGGGCCCGTGCCGCGATCCGCGCGATGGAGAAATATGGGGCTGAGCGCTTGGTGGCGGAGGTCAACCAGGGCGGTGACCTGATCGAGGGGGTGATCCGCCAGATCGACCCGTTGGTGCCGTTCAAGGCGCTTCGGGCCGGACGGGGTAAGGCCGCGCGGGCCGAGCCCGTGGCGGCGCTCTATGAGCAGGGGCGCGTCCATCACCTGAAATCGGCGCGTCTTGGCGCGCTGGAGGATCAGATGTGCCAGATGACCGTGAAGGGCTATCAGGGGCAAGGATCACCAGACCGGCTGGATGCTCTGGTCTGGGCGCTCCATGAGCTGATGATCGAACCGGGGGCGCATTGGCGGCGTCCACAGGTCCGAAGCCTCTGATGGCTTTCATCAAACCGGAAATACGCCACGGGGGTTCGGGGGTGTGATCCCCGGCTTCCGGGGTGACGCACATTTCAAGGGTCGGGGATTTCCCCGGCCTTTTTTCTTGGCTGGCCCCCGCGCGGGGCGGGGCCGTGACGAGGAGATAGCAATGGTGATGAACTTCTTTCGCAAATCCGCATCCGAGGCGGTGCCGGAGGTGAAGGCCTCCAAGACCGGGCGGATCGTTGCGATGGCGAGCGGGTCGGGCCGCGTCGTCTGGAGCCCGCGCGACACTGGAAGCCTGACGCGGACTGGCTTCACCGGCAACCCGGTGGGCTTTCGCTGTGTGAAGCTAATTGCAGAGGCGGCAGCAGCGGTGCCTCTGGTCTGTCAGGATCGTGAACGCCGCTACGAGATGCACCCGCTGATCGAGCTGATCCGGCGGCCCAATCCGGGTCAGGGGCGCGCGGAGCTGTTCGAGGCACTTTATGGGCAGCTTCTGCTGTCGGGCGACGGCTATCTGGAGGCGGTTGCACCGGAGGCGGGTCTGCCGAAAGAACTGCACGTCCTGCGTTCGGATCGGATGAGCATCGTGCCCGGCGCGGATGGCTGGCCGGTTGCTTATGACTACACGGTGGGCGGACGCAAGCATCGGTTCGACATGACCGGACATCCCGACCCGATCTGCCACATCAAGAGTTTCCACCCGCAGGACGACCATTACGGGCTGTCGCCGATGCAGGCGGCGGCGACGGCGATCGATGTGCATAATTCGGCCAGCGCATGGTCGAAGGCGCTTCTGGACAACGCGGCGCGTCCCTCCGGGGCAATCGTCTATAAGGGCGCGGACGGTCAGGGTTCGCTGAGCCCGGATCAGTATGACCGGCTCGTGTTCGAAATGGAGACCCACCATCAGGGCGCGCGCAATGCCGGGCGTCCGATGTTGCTGGAGGGTGGTCTCGACTGGAAGCCAATGGGGTTCAGCCCCTCGGATATGGAGTTTCACCAGACCAAGGCGGCGGCGGCCCGCGAGATCGCGGTGGCCTTCGGCGTGCCGCCGATGCTCTTGGGTATTCCGGGCGACGCCACCTACGCCAACTACGCAGAGGCCCACCGCGCATTCTATCGCCTGACGGTGCTGCCGCTGGCGACGCGTGTGTCGGCGGCAGTGGCGTGGTGGCTGTCCACGCATCTGGGTGAGGCAATCGAGTTGCGGCCCGATCTGGACCAGATCCCGGCGCTTGCTGCGGAACGTGACCAGCAGTGGAAGCGCGTGGGCGAGGCAAGCTTCCTGAGCGACGCGGAGAAACGGGTGCTGCTGGGGCTGCCGCCGATCTCGGAGGGCTGAGATGAGCACGGGCGGGTCGCGCTTTCTCAAGGAACCGTTCGAGGTTCACGAACAGCGTTTCGAGCAGACGGAGAAGATCATGGAGCTGCAATTCGGGCAGGTCGAGAAGCGGCTGGGCCGGATCGAGACGATGATGGAGGGGCTTGAGCGGCGCCTCTGGATGACGGTTTACGGCGTGGTTGCCGTGATCCTGACTCAGGCGGTGCAAGGCGTTCTTGAATACGCGCCTAGATAAGGAATTTCACATGATTACAAATGACTACGGCCTTGAGTTGAAGTTCTGCGCGCAGGAGGCGCAGGTTAAGCTAACCGAGGGACGCGTGATCGAGGGCTATGCGAGCTTGTTCGGCCTGCCCGATCAGGGCGGCGATGTGGTGCTGCCGGGCGCCTATGCCAAGAGCCTTGAGCGGATCAAGGCGCGGGGCGGCTCTGTCAAGCTGCTTTGGCAGCACGATCCGGCCCAGCCGATCGGCATCTGGGACGAGATTCACGAGGATAAGCGCGGGCTCTACGTCAAAGGGCGATTGCTGCCTGACGTGGCACGTGCACGCGAAGCGGCGGCGCTGATCGAGGCGGGGGCGATTGACGGTTTGTCGATCGGCTATCGCACCGTAGCCGCCGAGAAGAACGCAAAAGGCCAGCGGCTTCTTGCGGAACTGGAGCTTTGGGAAGTGTCGCTGGTGACCTTTCCGATGCTTCGAGAGGCGCGGGTCGCAGCCAAGGGGGAAAGCCTTGAGGCGGCGAACTGGCGCAAGCTGGCGGAGGTGCTGCGAGGTGCCACCGCGGAACTGGCCGCCCGCTGAGTGGCGCGGCCCAGACTGACCCATGGAGATGGAGTGACGATGCAGACCGAGACCAAGGCTCGGGCCGGGACGGGTATGTCCGAAGGCCCGGACCCGGCGGCTGAGGTGAAAACCGCGCTGGCCGGGTTCCTGAAGGAAATCAAAGACTTTCAGGGTGAAGTTAAATCCAAGTTCGAACAACAGGAAGAACGTTTGACCATGATGCAGACCAAGACCATGACCGCCGGGCGTCCCGCCCTTTCCGCTGCTGCCACCGAAGAGGCGCCGCATCAGAAAGCCTTTGCCGCTTACCTGCGCTCGGGCGATGACGACGCGCTGCGTGGCCTCTCGCTTGAGGGCAAGGCGCTCAACACCGCCGTGTCCGCCGAGGGCGGCTACCTGGTTGATCCGCAAACCTCGGAGACCATCCGAGGCGTGCTGAAATCGACCGCTTCGATCCGTTCGATCGCCAATGTGGTGAATGTCGAAGCCACCTCGTTCGATGTGCTGGTGGACCACTCGGAGCTGGGTTCCGGCTGGGCGACCGAAACCGCCTCGCTGACCGAGACCGCGACGCCCCAGATCGACCGTATCTCGATTCCGCTTTACGAGCTGGCTGCGATGCCGAAAGCCTCGCAGCGTCTGCTCGACGACAGCGCGTTCGATGTCGAGACCTGGCTTGCGACCCGTATCGCCGAGAAATTCGCGCGTGCCGAGGCTGCTGCCTTCGTCAATGGCGATGGCATCGACAAGCCGACCGGCTTCCTGACCCATTCGAACGTGGCGAATGACGCGTGGGCCTGGGGCTCGCTTGGCTATGTCGCAACCGGCGCGGATGGCGATTTTTCGGCCTCGAACCCGGCTGACGCGATTGTCGATCTGGTCTATGCGCTGGAGGCGGAATACCGCGCGAACGCGGCTTTCGTGATGAATTCGAAGACCGCAGGCGCTGTGCGCAAGATGAAGGATGCCGATGGCCGCTTCCTGTGGACCGACGGTCTGCAAGCGGGCGAGCCCGCGCGTCTGATGGGCTATCCGGTACTGATCGCCGAGGACATGCCGGATATCGCTTCGGGCGCAACCGCGATTGCCTTCGGTGACTTCGCCTCGGGCTACACCATCGCCGAGCGTCCGGATCTGCGCGTTCTCCGCGATCCCTTCTCGGCCAAGCCGCACGTCCTCTTCTATGCGTCCAAGCGCGTGGGCGGCGATGTGAGTGACTTTGCCGCGATCAAGCTGCTGAAATTCGCCGCCTCGTAAGGGGGGTGAAGCGGGCCGGGGGTGACCCCGGCCTCTGACGAGGGGGGTTCCCTTGATCAGGCGGACGCGGGTTTGGCTGTCGTCGCCTAGCTGCTCCCTCCGTCCGAGCGGCGGCGGGCGGGCCTGCGTCCGAACTGCCCGAGACTGCGCCAGGAGCGCGCCGGGTAAACTGCGAATTTCGGAGTAATTCCATGATGCTGAAAGAAATAACGGCGATTGCCTCCGAGGCACTGCCGCTGGCCGAGTTTCGGGACCATCTGCGGCTTGGCACCGGTTTTGCCGATGTCGGGGCGGAGGATGTGGCGCTGGAAGCCTATCTGAGGGCTGCGATTGCCGCAATCGAAGGGCGCACGAGCAAGGTTTTGCTATCGCGCGATTTTCTGCTGGCGCTGGACGACTGGCGTGGTGATGCGGCGCAACCGTTGCCGGTTTCGCCGGTGAGCATTGTCGGCGGTGTGACGATGATCGCACGCGACGAGACGCGCGATGTGGTCGATCCGTCGCGCTATCAGCTGGTGCGCGACATGGCACGGCCCCGGCTGGCCTCGGCCACGGGGCTGCTGCCGGGCATTCCGGTCGGAGGGCGTGTTGAGATCGCGTTCACTGCGGGGTTTGGGGCGAGCTGGTCTGAGGTCCCGGTGGATCTGGCGCAGGCGGTTTTCCTGTTGGCCGCGCAATATTTCGAGCAGCGCCATGACAACGTCGGCGATGCAGGCGCGATGCCCTTCGGCGTGATGGCGCTGATCGAACGTTGGCGCACGGTGCGCGTGATCGGGGGCCGGTCATGACAGCGCCCGTTCTCAATCGCCGTCTGGTCCTGGAAGAGGCGCAGCGGATGCCGGATGGGGCGGGCGGCTATTCGCTCGATTGGCAGGCGCTTGGCGAGGTGTGGGCTCAGGTGACGCCCGGGACCGGGGTGGAGCGCGCTGGCGAGTTCGTGACGCTGGCGTCGGTGCCGTTCCGGATCGTGCTGAGGGCTGCTCCGGAGGGGTCCCCACGCCGCCCGCGCCCTGAGCAGAGGTTTCGGGACGGGACGCGGATCTTTCGCATTCTCGCGGTGGCGGAACACGACATGCGTGGCCACTACCTGACCTGTTTCACCCGCGAGGAGGTCGTGGCATGAGCTATGCGATCGGTGCGGCGCTTCAGGCCGCGATTTATCAATGTTTGCAAGATGATCCGGTGCTCGACGGGCTTGTCGGCGACGCAATTTATGACGCGGTTCCGCCTGGCACGACGACCGGAACTTACGTGAGTCTTGGCCCGGAGGACGCGCGCGACGCGTCCGACAAAACCGGGGATGGGGCTATCCACGATTTTGTCGTGTCGGTCATCACCGATGAGGCCGGGTTCCAGACCGCGAAGGCGGTCGCCTCGGCGATTTCGGATGCGCTGAGCGGTGCGGCGCTGGTTCTCGCGCGTGGGCAACTCGTGGGGCTTTGGTTTCTGCGGGCGAAAGCTCGGCGCGTGGAGACGGGCGAGGCGCGGCGGATCGATCTGACCTTCCGCGCACGGGTCGAAGCCTGAGCGATTTCATCTTGGCCGGAGCGCGGACTTTGGCCGGGCATCATCAATTCACATACGGAGAAAAGCCATGGCGGCGCAGAACGGCAAAGACCTTCTGATCAAGCTCGATCTCAACGGGGGCGGGCAATTCGAAACCATCGCGGGGCTGCGGGCTTCGCGGATCAGCTTCAACGCGGAGACGGTTGATGTGACTTCGCTCGAGAGTCAGGGCGGATGGCGCGAGCTTCTGGGCGGCGCGGGCGTCAAATCGGCAGCAATTTCCGGCTCGGGCGTGTTCAAGGATCAGGCGACCGACGAGCGGGCACGCCAGATCTTTTTCGACGGGGAGGTACCGCAGTTTCAGGTGATCATCCCTGATTTCGGCATCATCGAGGGGCCGTTCATGATTACGGCGATCGAATATGCCGGCAGCCATAACGGCGAGGCGACCTACGAGATGTCGATGGCATCGGCGGGTGCGCTGAGCTTCACAGCGGTCTGAGGCTGACATGGTGAACCCCTTGGCAGGAGAGGTTGAGGTGAAGCTTGATGGCGCGCGCCATGTCGCAAAGCTGACACTTGGGGCGCTTGCCGAACTGGAGGCTGATCTCGGCGAGGAGAGCCTGCTGGCGCTCGTTGAACGGTTCGAGCAGGGGCAATTCTCGACGCGTGACGTCTTGGCTTTGCTGGTTGCCGGGCTGCGCGGAGGCGGTTGGACGGGCACGAGTGCCGATCTGCGAACGGTAGAGATCGGTGGCGGGCCCGTCGAAGCGGCGCGCATCGCGGCGATGCTTCTGGCGCGCGCTTTCACGGTACCGGGGGGCGCATGAGTGCGGCGGGCCTTGATTGGCCAGGCCTGATGCGGGTCGGGCTGCGGGGGCTTGGCCTGCGTCCCACAGAGTTCTGGGCGCTGACGCCGGCGGAACTGGCTTTGATGCTGGGCACGACGGCGGGTGAGCCACCGCTGACACGGGCGCGGTTAGACGCATTGGCCGCGCAATGGCCCGATAGGCCGCGCATGGCGGGTAATGACGGTTCTGAAAGGACGGACGGATGATTGAAGTGGACGGGTTTGACGATCTGAGCCAGCAGGCTGCCGAGCTGGAAAAGAGCCTTGGTGGGGCCGAAGCGATGGCGGGGGCCTTCAATGACGAGCTTTCGCGGATGCGGGAAAGCATGGTGTTCACAGGGCGCGAGGTCGGCACGCTGACCAACTCGATGGGGCGCGGTCTTCGGCGCGCTTTTGATGGGTTGGTGTTTGACGGCATGAAACTTTCGGATGCGTTGCGCGACGTGGCCAAGAGTATGGCTGACAGCGTTTACAACGTAGCCATGCGGCCGGTGCAGACCGCGGTGGGTGGGGCGGTTGCTTCGGGGATCAACGGGTTACTGAGCGGGCTTTTGCCGTTTGCGAATGGCGGGAGCTTTGCTCAGGGGCGGGTCATGCCCTTCGCGCGTGGCGGTGTGATTTCGTCGCCCACAACATTTCCGATGCGCGGAGCGACCGGGTTGATGGGGGAGGCCGGCCCGGAGGCGATCATGCCGCTTACACGTGGTGCGGATGGTCGGTTGGGCGTGCAGGCGCAGGGCGGTGGGCGGCCCGTCAATGTCGTGATGAATATCACCACGCCGGACGTATCCGGCTTTGCCCGCAGCCAGAGCCAGATCGCGGCGCAGATGAGCCGGGCGCTGGCGCGTGGCGAGCGTAATCGCTGAGGAGCAAGAGCAATGGCATTTCATGAGATTCGTTTTCCCGCCAATCTGAGCTTTGGCTCGGTCGGGGGGCCGGAACGTCGCACGGAGATCGTGACGCTGGCCAACGGCTTTGAAGAACGCAACACGCCCTGGGCGCATTCGCGTCGGCATTACGATGCGGGCGTCGGGTTGCGGTCGCTTGACGACGTAGAGCGGCTTCTGGCGTTTTTCGAGGCAAGGCAGGGCCAGTTGCACGGGTTTCGCTGGAAGGACTGGGCCGACTACAAATCCTGCCCGGCTTCGAAAGAAATCCACTACGAGGATCAGATCATCGGCACCGGTGATGGTGAAACGCGCAGCTTTCAGCTGAGCAAGAGCTATGTGTCCGGCGGTGTGTCCTACACCCGTCCGATCACCAAACCGGTTCTGGGCACGGTAAAGGTCGGCGTGCAGGGTGATCATCAGGCAGAGGCAGTCCATTGGGATGTCGATCTGGGCTCTGGGATCGTGACTTTCTATGACGCGCCTGCCGAGGGCACGCGGATCTCGGCTGGGTTCGAGTTCGACGTGCCTGTGCGTTTCGACACCGATCGTATTCAGGTTTCGGTCGCATCCTTTCAGGCTGGTGATCTGCCGCAGGTGCCTGTCGTGGAGGTGCGCATCTGATGGTTTATTCTGAAGAACTGAAAGCACATCTGGCCGAGGGGAGTTCGACGGTTGCGCGGGCGTGGGCGATTACACGGCGTGATGGTCTGGTCCTCGGTTTCACCGATCACGATTGTGCGCTCGAATTCGAAGGTATCCGCTTTGCGCCGGAAAGCGGGATGACGGCGAAAGCGCTGAGCCAAAGCACGGGGCTTGCGGTGGACAACACCGAGAGTTTTGGGGCGCTGAGTTCGGAGGCGATCAGTGAGGCTGATATCCTGGCAGGTCGATATGACGGGGCCGAGGTCCGCGCATGGATCGTCAACTGGTCGGATGTCGGACAACGCGCGCTTCGGTTTCGCGGGCATTTCGGCGAAATAACCCGTGGCGCGGGTGCATTCACGGCTGAGTTGCGGGGTTTGACCGAGGCGCTCTCTGCGGAGAATGGGCGTATCTATCATCCCAGGTGCTCGGCGGTTCTGGGCGACGCGTCGTGTCGTTTCGATCCTCTAACTGCGGGCTATTTCTATGAAGGGCCCGCCGCTGCGGTCGAAGATGGCGTGCGCTTCGTCTTCGACGATATAGCGGCGTTCGATGCGCGATGGTTCGTCAAGGGACGCCTGCGCATCCTGAGTGGCGAAGCCAGTGGATTGGTTGGTGTGATCAAGAATGATCGCATTGGCAAGGCCGGAACGCGGGAGATTGAGCTTTGGCAACGGATTGGTGCGGAGGTGTCTCCGGGCGATCTGGTACGACTTGAAGCCGGGTGCGACCGGCGCGCGGAGACTTGTCGTTTGAAGTTCAGTAATTTCCTGAACTTTCGGGGTTTCCCGCATATCCCCGGCGAGGACTGGCTGATGTCCTATCCGGTGGCGAGCGGCAGCAACGATGGTGGGAGCCTGTTCCGATGAGCGCCGCCGACGCGGATAGGGCGGCTCGGATCGTTCGGCTTGCACGTGACTGGTTGGGCACGCCCTATCTTCATCAAGCGTCGGTGCGAGGTGCTGGCTGTGATTGTCTGGGCCTGATACGTGGCGTCTGGCGGGCGCTTTACGGATGTGAGCCGGAACAGATAGCGCCCTATACTGCCGATTGGTCGGAGCCCTCCCGTCAGGAAGAGCTTTGGGCAGGGGCTCAGCGGCATCTGATCAAGGCTGCTCATCCGGATCGACCGGGGCAGGTGTTGCTTTTTCGGATGCGCGACGGATCCGTTGCAAAGCATCTCGGAATTCAGGCGGAGACGGGCCTCAGCGCCAGTTTTATCCATGCCTATACAGGTCACGGAGTGGTCGAGAGCCCTCTCTCTCTTCCGTGGCAGCGTCGCATCGTGGCGCGTTTCGATTTTCCTGAAGGAGCCTGAAGAATGGCGACGATTTTGCTTTCGGCGGCGGGAGGGTAGCGTCCACGGACGTGGTGTAAATTCAGCGCCGTCTTCGGTGTAATCTCAGGTGGCCATCGAGGTGTATGG
>NZ_JARGDK010000011.1 GCF_029210495.1 Pseudothioclava nitratireducens
GACCATACACCTCGATGGCCACCTGAGATTACACCGAAGACGGCGCTGAATTTACACCACGTCCGTGGACGCTACCCGCTGGGGCGTTCTTCTACATGAATTCGCAAGAGGCGCAGGACGCGGTTTCGAGCGCGGTCGAGAGCGCGGGTGAAACTGCGGGCGCGGCCACCGAAGCGGCGCAAGGCGCGGTTGATGCGGCAGGCGATGCGGCGCAGGCGGCTGCGGATGCGGCGGGCGATGCGGCAGCGGCTGCGGGCGACGCTGCGGCAGCTGCGGGTGATGCTGCAGCAGCGGCAACCGAGGCAGCGACCGAGACCGCGACGGATGCCGCTGCGGCAGCGACCGAGGCCGCGTCGGATGCGGCCACGGCGGCTGCGGATGCGGCAGGGGACGCGGCAGCGGCTGCGGGGGATGCGGCTTCGGCGGCGACCGATGCCATGACCGGCATGGGCGGCGATCTGCTCGAGGCGGCCAAAGCGCTGACCGTCGAGAATTTCGACGCTGCCAAGGTCACGGAGATGATCCAGTCCTCGGCGCTCTCGGATGGTGTGAAATCGACGCTGTCCATGGCGGTCGAGCAGGCTTCGGCCAATTCTGACATGATCCCGGCGGTCATCGAGCAGATCAAGACCGCACTCGGCATGTGATCGCCGTCATGCGATGAACACGAAGGCCGCCCGGTTGGGCGGCCTTTTGCATTTGATGGTATCGGAAGGCGCGTTGCCCCCGCGCGCCACGATATTTCGGGGTTGATGAAAGCGCATGAAAAACCCGCGCGGGCGGCAGGCCTCGCACGGGGGATAGGCGGACAGGATGGCGACTTAGATACCGTCGCCGACAAAGGCCTTTTCGACCACATATTCGCGCGGTTCGGAATTGGCGCCCTCGCGCAGGCCGAAACCTTCGAGCACCTTCATCACGTCCTTGTTGAACGCAAGCGAGCCGCAGACCATGGCGCGGTCGTGTTCGCGGTCCATCGGCGCGATCCCCAGATCCTCGAACACCTTGCCGGATTCGAGATTGTCGGTGATCCGGCCCATGTGGTGGAACTCTTCGCGGGTGGTGGTCGGGTAGTATTTCAGCTTGCCATCCACCATCTCGCCGATCAGCGGATCGTTGATCAGGTTTTCGACGAGTTGCCGACCGTATTCGAGTTCCTCGACGGTGCGGCAGGTGTGCATCATCACCACCTCGTCGAATTTCTCGTAGGTCTCCGGGTCGCGCATCAGCGAGGCGAAGGGGGCGATCCCGGTGCCGGTGGCGAGGAACCAGACCCGTTTGCCGGGCAGCAGCGCGTCATGGACCAGCGTGCCTACGGGTTTGGGGCGCAAGATGATCTCGTCACCCACCTTGATATGCTGAAGCCGCGAAGTCAGCGGCCCGTCCGGCACCTTGATCGAATAGAATTCCAGCTCCTCGTCCCAGTTCGGAGAGGCGATCGAATAGGCGCGCAGCAGCGGTTTGCCGTTGTCGTCGAGCAGCCCGATCATCACGAACTCCCCCGAGCGGAAGCGCAGCGTTTGCGGGCGCGTGACCCGGAACGAGAACAAACGGTCGGTCCAATGCGTGACCTCGGTCACGGTCTGGGCGTCGGGGAGCGTCTTCACGGGCGGAATGGCGGTCTCGGTCACGTCGGTCTCATGTCTTGGGGCCGGGCAGGACCCGGCGGGAAAAGATATCCCGCAGATATCGGTTCAGGGCGCAGGCGCCTTGATCTAACGCAAATCTGCGGGGTTAGGGGGCTAATAGGGGGTTTTTACCTGTGAGGAAAGGCGCAAATCAGCCGCGCAGCCGCGACTGATAGTCATGCCCGCGCCAGTTCGCGCGCGCGCGCCACTGCGATTCCGGCTGGCGCGCGGCGAGTTCGTCCGAGATTTCCACCTCGTCAAAACCCATCCGGCGGGCCATCGCATATTGGTCCGCGATGACATGGCCGCGCGCGCGCAGCCGCCCGGCAAAGCCTTGTGCGCGCAGACGGCTGGCCAGCGTGAAGCCGCGCCCATCCGCGAAGCTCGGAAAGTCGATACGCACGAGCGCCGCGCCTTGGGTCAGTTGGGCCAACTGATCGGGCTGCGTGTCCGAGGCCAGATCAATGATCGGGCCGGTATAGTCTTCGGCATGGAAGCCATCGTCACGGATCAGGGTGCTCATGCCACTTTCTCCTTGGTCTCGGTCTCTTGCGCGTCGTTCTTCACGCGGACGGCCTTGCCGCCGATGAAGTGGATGCCGCATTCGGTCTTGCTCTGGCCGCGCCAACGGCCCGCACGCGGGTCTTCGCCGGGTTTCACCGGCGAGGTGCAGGGCGCACAGCCGATCGAGGGGTAACCCTTCGCGACCAGCGGGTGGCGCGGCAGGCGGTTCTGAATGATATATTCCTCAAGGTCCTCGCGGCCCCAATGCGCCAGCGGATTGATCTTCATCCGCGCAGGCGTTTCCACCTCGAAGAAGTCGATCGTCGCGCGCGTGTCGCCCTGATAGCGCTTGCGCCCGGTGATCCATGCATCAAACCCAGAGAGCGCCTGTTCGAGCGGCACGGTCTTGCGCAGTGCGCAGCAGGCATCGGTGTTGAACTGATGCAGCGTCCCGTCCGGGTCATCGAGCCTGAGCGCCGCATCCGCCGCGCGGATCACCCGCACATCGGTCAGACCCAGCTTGGCGGCGACCTCTTGCTGATAGTCCAGCGTTTCCTGAAACAGCATCATCGTGTCGATGAAAAGAACCGGGGTGCCGGGCGCGATCACCGACACCATATGCAAGAGCACGACCGATTCCGCCCCGAAGGACGAGACCAGCGCGACCTCGCCGGTATCGGGGTCCTTGAGCGCTTTCTCCATGACCGACACCGCCGCGTGATGGCGGTAGCGGTCATTGAGGCCAGCGACCCGTTTGTCGATGTCAGGCAGCATGCCGCGCCCCTTCGCCATAGAGCGCCGTCTTGAAGGGCTGTGCCCCCAGACGGCGATAGGTCTCGAGGAAGGGCTCCTCGGGGGTCGTCCGCAGGTCCAGATAGGCGCGCAGGATGCGCTCGATCGCGGGGATCACCTCGTCATAGGCAAAACCCGGACCGGCACGCTCACCGATCGAGGCGGTCTCGGTGCCGTCACCGCCCAGCGTGATCTGGTAGTTTTCGACGCCCGCGCGATCGAGGCCGAGTATCCCGATATGGCCGACATGGTGATGCCCGCAGGCATTGATGCAGCCCGAGATCTTGATCTTGAGCGCGCCGATCTCCTGCTCGAGCCCGAGCGTTTGGAAATGCGTGGCAATGCCTTGCGCGACCGGGATCGAGCGAGCGGTGGCCAATGCGCAGTAATCCATGCCGGGGCAGGCGATGATGTCGGACACGAGCCCGATATTCGCCGTCGCCAGATCGGCCTTGCGCAACGCCTCGAAGAGTGCGGGCAGGTCGGCGCGGGCGACATGGGGCAGGATCACATTCTGCTCATGGCTGATGCGCAGCTCGCCATAGCCATAGGCCTCGGCCAGATCGGCGAGGGTGCGCATCTGATCTGCGCTGGCGTCGCCCGGCGTTTGGCCATGCGCCTTGAGCGAGACCGTCACGATAGCGTGGCTGTCGACGCGATGCGCGGTCACGCTTTGGCGGGCCCATGCGCGCAGCAGCGGATCGACGGCGAGCGCAGCCTCATAAGGGGCAGGGTCCGCGTTGCGGAAGGCGGGCGGCGCGAATTGCGCCTTGATCCCGGCCAGAAGCGCCTGATCCACGCCGCTAAAGGCCGGGCGCAGGCGCGCGAACTGCTCTTCGGTCGCGTCGCGGAAGGCGTCGATGCCGTTCTCGAACACGGTGATCTTGATACGCGCCTTGTATTTGTTGTCGCGTCGACCCATCAGGTTGTAGGTCGAGACGATCGCTTCGAGATAGGGCAGAAGGTCACTCTCGGGCAGGAAATCGCGGATCACCTGACCGATCAGCGGTGTGCGGCCCAGACCGCCGCCCACGAGAACCTTGAAGCCGATCTCTTCGCCGCGCGCGACGATTTGCAGCCCGATATCATGGGCGCGGATCACGGCGCGGTCGGCCTCGGCCCCGGTGATTGCGATCTTGAACTTGCGCGGCAGGAACTGAAATTCCGGGTGGTCGGTGGACCATTGACGGATCAGCTCGGCATAGGGGCGCGGGTCCGCGATTTCATCGGCGGCAGCGCCTGCGAAATGGTCCGCGGTCACATTGCGGATGCAGTTGCCCGAGGTCTGGATCGCGTGCAGCCCGACATCGGCCAGTGCATCGAGAATGTCCGGCACATCGGTCAGCTTCGGCCAGTTATACTGGATGTTCTGACGGGTCGTGAAATGGCCGTAGCCCTTGTCCCATGTCTCGGCGATATGGGCGAGCTGGCGCATCTGGCGCGCGCTGAGCGTGCCATAGGGGATTGCGACCCGCAGCATATAGGCGTGCAGTTGCAGGTAGAGCCCGTTCATCAGGCGCAGCGGACGGAATTCCTCTTCCGTCAGGCTGCCATCGAGACGGCGCTCGACCTGCGCGCGGAACTGGGCGCAGCGCTCGCGCAAGAAAGCTTCGTCGAAATCGCTGTAGTTATACATGCGCGCGCTCCTGTTTGCCGTGGGCGTAGTTCGAGGGACCGCGGGTGCGGAACGCCTCGCGGAAATGGGTGGGTTCGGGGCCATTCGGGCCGGGCCGGGCGTCGGCGAGGTAGGGGCCGACCACCCGGTCGGGTTGACCCATCGCCTTGAGCAGACGCAGTTCGGCGATCGCCTCGTCCTCAATCAACTCGGCCTGCGCGTGCTCGCGGGTCCACTCGCCTGCGGCGGTCAGATAGATCACATCGCCCTCGCGCAGATCATTTGCGGTGACGACTTTCGGGGTGAATTTGCGGCTCATTTCAGGGCCTCCAGCGGGAAAACGGTTTGGGTGGCTTTGCGCGGGGCAAGCCCGAGAAGAATGACGGCCGGGCCTTTGAGGGCCTCGGCATCGCGGGGCAGGGTGGCCAGACAGCTTTCGATCACCCGTTGGTCCGCGCGCGAGACATTCTCGACCAGCGTGACCGGGGTGCTGCCCGATGCGCCATGCATCATCAGGCGGCCCTGGATGAAGCGCGCGGCACGCTTGCCCATGTAGATCGCGGCGACCGCGCCGGGACGGGCCAGCGCGGTCCAGTCCGCCTCGGCATAGCCCTCAGTGTCGTGCCCGGTCACAAGGCGCAGCTCGCTGTTGCGCCCGCGCTCGGTGAGGCTTTGGCCAAGGCTGGCCGCGGCGGCGGAGGCGGCGGTGATGCCGGGCAGGACGCGATAGGCGATACCAGCCGCGTCCAGCGCGTCGAGTTCCTCGCCCAAACGCCCGAAAATCCCCGCATCGCCCGATTTGAGGCGCAGCACGTTGCGACCATCCCGCGCGAAGGCGACGATGAGGGCGTTGATCTCGCTCTGCGGGAGGGCCGGACCGAAGCCCGCCTTGCCGGTCTCGATCACGAGCGCCTGCGGACCCGCAAGCGCCAGAATCTCGGCGCTTACCAGCCGGTCATGCAGGACCACATCCGCCGCCTCGAGCGCGCGCGCGACCGCAAGCGTGAGCAGCTCCGGGTCGCCCGGACCTGCGCCCGCCAGCGTCACAAGGCCGGTGGCATTTGTCTGGGCGGTCTGTTCGTTGATCTCGGGCATCGCCGGGCTCCGTGGTTTCTGTGCTGGAATATAGAAAATTTTCCTGCTATTTCGCTATATGGTCGCGCGAATAAGGACATATGTTCCGGGTTGGCGCGAGATTGGGGTTGTGATCCCACAAAATGAGGAAATGGCGAATGACTGTCCGGATTGACGATATGGATCGGAAAATTCTCTCCCAGCTTCAGGAGGATGCGAGCCAGTCTCTCGACGAGATCGCGCGCAAGGTCGGCTCGTCGAAGACCCCGGTCTGGAACCGAATCCGCAAGATGAAAGAGGCCGGGCTGATCGGGCGTCAGACGGTTCTGCTCGACCCCGAGGCGCTCGGGCTGGAGGCCTGCTTCTTCGTCCTGATCCGCACCTCGGAGCATGAGGCCGATTGGCAGAACCGCTTTCTCAATGCCCTTCGCGCGCGCCCCGAAGTGCTCGAGGCGCATCGGCTGGCGGGTGACATCGACTATATCCTGAAAGTCCGCGTGCCGAATGCCCGCGCCTATGACGCATTCTATCAGGCGCTGATCTCCGAGGTGAAAATCCACAACGTCACGGCGCTCCTGTCGATGGAAGAGATCAAATCGACCACGCTCTTGCCGTTGTGAAGGTGCAGGGGGCGCTGCCCCCTCTGGGCTTCGCCCATTCACCCCCGGGATATTTCAAGCGATTGGACGCAGTGGGTTGAATTTTTCAGCCTGAGCGGCGCAACTGGCAGGGATCAGAAGGAGACGGTGAGATGGAGTTGCGGATTGGCCCGGTCGAAAGCGGCGATCATTCGGAGTGGGTCGCGCTGTTCGACGGCTATGCGGCGTTCTACAAGACCGACCCGGCGCCTGCGCGTGACACGGTCTGGCGCTGGATCATGGACCCCGATGAGCCGTTCTACGCGCAGATCGCCCGGGACGAGGCGGGGCGGGCCCTGGGGCTCGTGCAATATCAGTTGATGCACCGCTCGCTTTCGGGGGGGATGGTGGTCTATCTCTCCGATCTCTTCACGGTGCCCGAGGCGCGGGGGCTGGGCGTCGGGCGGGCGCTGATCGACCATGTGCGCGATTTCGCCCGGGCGCGCGGCTATGTGTCAGTGCGCTGGCTCACCCATGAGGGCAATCTCGAGGCGCGCAAGCTTTACGACAGCTACACCCCTGCATCGGGTTTCATCCTTTATGCGGTGACGCCCTGAGCCATGGCGGGGCGTCTGATCCTTGTGTTCTGTTTCCTGGGCGCCGTCGTGGCGGGCGCGGCGCAGGTCTGGATGATGGCCGCGCGCGAGGGTCTGGCACGGCTTGAGGAGAGGGCGGAGGCGGATCTGCGGCTGGCCTCGGACCGGCTGGTATCGGCATTGTTGCAGTTCCGCGAGATCGCCGTTCTGGCGGCTGCGCATCCGGATGTTGCGGCTTTGGCGCGCGCGGAAGCCGGGGTCGCGCCGGAGGCGGTGGCGGCGGTATTGCGCCGGATCGCGGATCAGGCGGGGGCGCGCGATATCTTGTTGCTTTCGCCCGAGGGCCGCGTTCTGGCGGGGGAGGCGGTGCCGTTGGACCGCTGGCCGCTTACGCCCGATTTGCGGCGCGCGGCGCGGGGGGCGAGCGGGCGCCATCACCTTGTCGATCCGGCCACCGGCGAGCGGATGTTCACCTTTGCCGCGCCGGTCTTTCGTGAGAACGGGCCGGTCGCGGGGATCGTGTTGCTCCGGATCGAGGCCGAGCAGGTCGAAGCGCCGGGGCGAGGCGACCCGGTGCCGGTCTGGTTCACCGATACGGCGGGCGTGGCCTTCGTCGCCAACCGCTCCGAGATGGTTTTCGAGACCGAGGCACGGCCGGTATCGCTCGAGGGCGTCTATCCGCCCGGCACGCCCTTGCACGCGCCCGCGCGACGCACGCGGATGGTCGCGGGCACCCCCTTGCAGGAGGGCGGCGCCTATCTGCCCGCGCTTGCGCTGCCGGTCTCACAGCCCTTGCCGGTGATTTCAATGACGGGTCATGCGCTGGCCGACGCGACCGGGGTGATGCGCAGCGCACGGGCGCAGGCGCTGTCGGTGGCGCTTGCTGCGCTGGCGGTGGGGGCGGTGTTCCTTGCGCTGTGGGAGCGCCGGCGGGCGCTGGCGGCGCGGCTTGCAGCAGAGGCTCGGGCGAATGCCGCGCTGGAACAGCGCGTGGCGGCGCGCACGGCAGAGCTTTCGGCCGCCAATGCGCGGTTGCGCCAGACGCAGGCAGAGCTGGTGCAGGCGGGCAAGCTCTCGGCATTGGGGCAGATGTCGGCGGGGATCAGCCACGAGCTGAACCAGCCGCTAATGGCGATCGGCTCTTATGCCGAAAATGCCGAGCTGCTGCTGGAACGGGGGCGGGGCGCGGAAGTGGGTGAGAATCTCGCGCGGATTTCGGATATGGCGCGGCGCATGGGACGGATCATCAAGAACTTGCGCGCCTTCGCCCGGCAAGAGGCGGAGCCTGCGACGCGGGTGGGTCTGGCGGCGGTGGTCGAGGCGGCGCTCGATATCAGCCAGATGCGGCTGGCCCGTGCCGGGGTCAGCGTCGATTGGCAAAGGCCGGATTTCCCGGCGATCGTCATGGGTGGCGAGGTGCGCCTCAGCCAGGTGGTCGTCAATCTGCTCGCCAATGCCGCCGATGCCATGGCCGACAGCGCGACCCGCCAGATCACCATCCGCATCGCCCGCGGCGACAGGCCGGACCGGATCGTTCTGAGCCTGCGCGACACCGGGCCGGGGATTGCGGAGCCCGAGAAAATCTTCGACCCGTTCTATTCGACCAAGGAGGTCGGCACCGGAGAGGGGATGGGGCTTGGCCTGTCGATCTCTTACGGGCTGGTGCAAAGCTTTGGCGGCACCTTGCGGGGCGAGAACGTGTCAGAGGGCGGCGCGCTTTTTACCGTGGACTTGCAGGCCGCGCCCGAGATCGCTAGGGGCGGGCCGAAGGAGGAGGCACAATGAAGGTTCTGGTGGTCGATGACGATCGCGCGGTGCGCGAGGCGCTGGGGCAGACGCTCGATCTGGCCGGTTTGGTGCCGCTGCTGGCGGGCAGCTACATCGAGGCCAAGGACCATATCGGCCCCGATTTCGCGGGCGTCGTCGTGACCGATATCCGCATGCCCGGCAAGGATGGGTTCGCGCTTCTGGATTTCGCGCGCGCTGCCGACCCGGAACTGCCGGTGATCTTGCTGACCGGCGAGGGGGACGTCCCTATGGCGGTGCGGGCGATGGCCAACGGGGCCTTTGACTTCCTTGAAAAACCTTGCCCGCCCAAAAGCTTGCTGGCGATTGTGGAAAAGGCGCTCAAAACCCGTGCGCTGGTCATGGAGAACCGCGCGCTCAAGCGTGAGATCCGGCGTGGGGATGCGGCGGCGCGGTTGCTGATCGGGTCGAGCCCGGTTGCCGAGGCGCTGCGCGAATCCGCGCGCAAGGCGGCGCGGTCGGGGGCGGAGGTGCTGATCACCGGCGCGCCGGGCGCGGGCAATTCCAAGGTGGCGGAGGTCATTCACCTGCTGTCAGCCAGTGCCACGCGGCCCTTCGTGAAACTGCCGGCTGCCGATCTTACGCCCGATGCGCTCGAAGCCGGGTTCACCCGCGCCGAGGGCGGGACGCTCTACCTCGACGAGGTGGCGGTCCTGCCGCAACCCGCACAATTCGCGCTCATCGACCTTCTGGAGAGCCAGCCTTCGACCCGCCTGATCGCGGGGACCTATCAGGACCTCGCAGAGCAGGCGCGCAGCGGCGCCTTCCATCCCGATCTTTACTGGAAGCTCGAAGTGATGCGGGTGCGTATCCCCTCGCTGTCCGAGCGGCCCGAGGATATTCCGCAGCTTTTCGCCCATTATGTGCAGCTCGCCTGCGAACATTCCAACCTGCCGATGCCGGAAATCCCGCCCGAGCTTGGCGCGCGGCTGATGGCGCGGGACTGGCCCGGCAATGCGCGCGCGCTCATGTCCGAGGCGATGCGCTTTGCGATGGGGCTGGCGCGCGATGAGGCGGAGGAGGCGGGGCTTGGGCTGGCCGAGCGTATGGCGCGGGTCGAGCGGTCGTTTCTGGCCGAGGCGCTCAGCCGGGCGCATGGCAATGCCACCGAGGCGGCGGCGGCGCTCAAGCTGCCGCGCAAGACCTTTTACGACAAGCTCGCCCGGCACGGTCTGCGCCCCGAATCCTTCCGCTAGGCGATTCTGCTGTGCGACATTCCGCCCGTTTGGCGCTAACACTTGTGTGAAAATCCGCACATAGGCCGCGCGGCCCTGTCTTGACCTTGTCGCCTAACCCTATGGCATTCATTCGAAAATGCCCGCTCCTCACGAGCTATCACGATTTTGTTGATCTGCTATGCGTCAGGCGGTTGGCTATGGGCGAGCGCCCGGTCCGGGCGCATCGGCCTGACAGCCTATCCATGGGAGGATATCATGAAATTCACCACCGCCGCCCTGACGGCCATTGCCCTCGTCACTTCGACCGGCGCCGCGCTGGCGCAATGCGACGATGGCGAGATGGTCATCAAGTTCAGCCACGTGACCAACTCCGACAAGCACCCCAAAGGGATCGCCGCACAGCTTTTCGCTGACCGCGTCAATGCCGAGATGAACGGCAAGGCCTGTGTCGAAGTCTATCCGAACTCGACGCTTTACAACGATGACCAGGTGCTTGAAGCGATGCTGCAAGGCGACGTGCAGATGGCTGCGCCCTCGCTGTCGAAATTCGAGACCTTCACCAAGGTGTTCAACATCTTCGACCTGCCCTTCATGTTCAAGAACATGCGCGCGGTTGATGCGTTCCAGAACTCGGAAATCGGCCAGTCGATGAAGGCGTCGATGGAGCGCCGCGGTCTCACGGGTCTGGAATTCTGGCATTCGGGCATGAAGCAGTTCTCGGCGAAATCCGAACTGCGTATGCCGTCGGATGCGAAAGGTCTGAAATTCCGCGTGCAGCCGTCGGACGTGCTGGTGGCGCAGATGCAGGCGCTTGGCGCATCCCCGCAGCCGATGGCCTTTGCCGAGGTTTACGGTGCGCTGCAAACCGGCGTCGTGGACGGTCAGGAAAACACCTGGTCGAACTCTTATGGCCAGAAATACTACGAGGTTCAGGCCGCGATCACCGAAACCAACCACGGTGTGCTCGACTATCTGGTCGTCGTTTCGACCGATTGGTGGAATGCGCTGGATGGCGAAACCCGCGATCAGCTTGCCACGATCATGAACGAGGTGACGGTCACCCGCAACGCGGCGGTGGAAGAGGTCGAAGCGAACGCACGTCAGTCGATCCTCGATGCGGGCGGCAAGATCATCGAACTCACGGCGGACGAGCGTCAGGCCTGGGTCGACGCGATGAAACCGGTCTGGGCGCAATTCGCTGAAGGCATCGGTCAAGAAAACATCGACGCTGCGCAGGAAATCAACGCGCAGCACTGACGGCCTGCGGGCCGCACCTGACCCTGCGCGGAAACCCCGCGCAGGGCTCTTTCGCTCAATCATCTTATCTTGGGGGAGGGCGCGATGTCCGCGACCGGTTCCGATCCGCATCACAAGCGGGGGTTTGTCGATACGCTCGAAGAAACCGTCATTGCCGTTCTGCTGGGCGCGATGACCGTCATCACCTTTGTCAACGTCATCCTGCGCTACGTCTTCAACCACTCGCTGATCTGGGGGCTTGAACTGACGTTGGTGCTGTTTGCATGGCTGGTGATCCTCGGGATTTCGTACGCGTTCAAGAAGACCGCGCATCTGGGCGTGGACGCGATCGTGAACATGCTGGCGCCCGGCACGCAGCGGGTGATGGCGCTGATCGCGGCGGCGGCCTGTCTGATCTACGCGCTGTTGCTGATGAAGGGCGCGTGGGACTATTGGGCGCCCTATGCCGCGCTTGAACGCACCTCGGGCCATTGGTTCCCGACCGGCTTCGAGGCGACCCGCGATCAGGCGTGGTACGAGACCGACCAGATCCCGATGATCGGGCTGTTCCGCTGGCTCGAGCCGCTGATCAATCAGGGCGAGGCCTATGACAAGCTGCCCCGCGTGATCCCCTATTTCGTGCTGCCCTTCGGTGTGGGCCTGATCCTTCTGCGCATCGTGCAGGCGAGCTGGCGCATCCTGACCGGGAAGCAATCGAGCCTGATCGTCAGCCATGAGGCCGAAGACGATGTCGAGCGCGTCGCCCGCGCCAATGAGGAGTAACCCCCGATGACCGTCCTTCTGCTCTTCGTGATGATCGTCGGCTTCCTGCTGATCGGTGTGCCGATCGCGGTGTCGCTGGGCCTCAGCTCGATCATCTTCCTGCTGGCCTTCTCCGAGACTTCGCTCGCCTCCGTGGCGCAGTCGCTCTATCAGGCGATGGCGGGGCACTATACGCTGCTGGCGATCCCGTTCTTCATCCTCGCCTCGAGCTTCATGTCCACGGGCGGTGTGGCCAAGCGGATCGTGCGCTTCGCCATTGCCTGCGTGGGCCACATGCAGGGTGGTCTCGCCATTGCCGGGGTGTTCGCCTGCATGATCTTTGCCGCGCTGTCCGGGTCGAGCCCCGCGACCGTGGTCGCCATCGGCTCCATCGTCATCGCGGCGATGCGCCAGATGGGCTATACCAAGGATTTCGCGGCCGGTGTCATCTGTAACGCGGGCACGCTCGGCATCCTGATCCCGCCTTCGATCGTGATGGTGGTCTATGCGTCGGCGACCGACGTGTCGGTCGGTCGGATGTTCCTTGCAGGCGTCATTCCGGGCCTGCTGGCCGGTCTTTTGCTGATGATCGCGATCTATGTGATGGCGCGGTTCAAGAATATGCCCAAGGGTGAATGGGCCGGTTGGGGCGAGATCGGTCTGGCCTTCAAGGACGCGTTCTGGGGGCTGATGCTCATCGTCATCATCATGGTCGGCATCTATGGCGTGCCGGGGCTGACGGGGGCGATCTTTACGCCGACCGAAGCGGCGGCCGTGGCCTCGATCTACGCCTTCCTTGTCGCTACCTTCGTCTATCGGGACATGGGGCCGCTGGCGGGCCGCGATGGTGCCGCGCCGATCAGCCTGTGGCAAAAGCCGCAAGCCCTCGTGACCGCGCTCTGGCACGAAGACACGCGCAAGACGCTGTTCGACGCGGGCAAACTGACGATCACGCTGATGTTCATCATCGCCAATGCGCTGATCCTCAAACATGTGCTCACCGACGAGCAGATCCCGCAGATGGTGGCCGAGGCGATGCTCTCGGCGGGCTTCGGCAAGATCATGTTCCTCGTGATCGTGAACGTGATCCTGCTGATCGGCGGGCAGTTCATGGAGCCGTCGGGCCTCATCGTGATCGTGGCGCCGCTGGTGTTCCCGATCGCCATCGAGCTGGGCGTCGATCCGATCCATCTGGGCATCATCATGGTGGTGAACATGGAGATCGGGATGATCACGCCGCCGGTGGGGCTCAACCTGTTCGTGACCTCGGGCGTGGCGGGAATGCCGATGATGCGCGTGGTCAAGGCGGCGGCGCCCTTCCTCGCGGTGCTCTTCGTCTTCCTGATCCTCGTGACCTACGTGCCCTTCCTGTCGACATGGTTGCCGACATTGGCGATGGGGCCGGAGATCATCACCAAATGACCCTGAAGGGCCGCCCGCGAGGCGGCCCTTCGCATTCAAGCCTGCGTGAAGACGACAAATGTCAAATGCGCGCCGTAGCCATGCGGCTATTCTGACCCAGACACTTGGAAAGGATACGGCACATGACTGGACATAATACGATGACGCGGCGCGGACTGATCGGCCTGTCGGGCGCGGTTCTTGGGCTCGGCGCGATGGGATTGCCGGGGCTGGCCGCGGCGGCGCCCTCGATCCATGTGGTCAAGGACCCGAATTGCGGCTGTTGCGCGGCCTGGATCGAGGTGCTGGAGCGCGACGGGTTCGAGGTCAGCGTCGAGTTGCGCGATTACGATGCGCTGGCCGCCTACAAGGCCGAGATGGGCGTGACGCCCGAACTGGCGTCTTGCCACACCGCGACCATCGAGGGCTATGTGATCGAGGGCCATGTGCCCCCCGCCGATATTCGCCGCCTTCTGGCCGAGCGCCCCGCGGGCGTCGGGCTGAGCGTGCCGGGAATGCCCTATGGCTCGCCGGGTATGGGTCCCGAGGACGAGCGCGATGCCTATCAGGTGGTGCTCTTTGATGCGGCGGGCAAAGGCGTGGTCTACGCCAGCTACGACGCGGCCTGAACCGGGCGGAGGAGGGGGCGCTGCCCCCTCTGGGCTGACGCCCATTCACCCCCGGGATATTTCGGGCGATTGGAAGCCGGATCAGGCGGCGTCGAGCGCCGCGATGATCGCGCCGAAATCGCTGGCCTTGAGGCTCGCGCCGCCTACCAGCGCGCCATCCACGTTCGAGACCGCGAAGATCTCGGTCGCGTTGGAGGGTTTCACCGAGCCGCCATAGAGGAGGCGAATGGTTTCGCCCTCTGCGCCGAAGCGTTCGATCAGCCGTGCACGCAGGAAGTCATGGACCTCGGCGATCTGTTCGAGCGTCGGCGTGCGTCCGGTGCCGATGGCCCAGACCGGCTCGTAAGCGATGACGGTATTGGCGCCGGTCGCGCCTTCGGGGGTGGAGCCTGCAAGCTGGCGCCCGATGATCTCAAGCGTGGCACCCGCGTCGCGTTCGCCCTCGGTTTCGCCCACGCAAATCACCGCCGTGAGGTCCGCCGCCTGCGCGGCCTGCGCCTTGGCGAGCACGATCTCGTCGCTTTCGCCGTGGTCGGCGCGGCGTTCGGAATGGCCGAGGATCACGTAATGCGCGCCCGCATCGGCGAGCATCTGTGCCGAGACATCGCCGGTATGCGCGCCCGACGCTGCCATGTGGCAATCCTGTCCGCCCACTGCGATCCGCCCGGCGGCGGTCATCGACATCGCCGCCAGCAGCGTTGCGGGCGGGCAGAGCAGGACATCGCATTTGGGGGTGGGATGGGCGGCAATCAGCGCCGCAACCTCATGGAGGTCGGCCTTCAGCCCGTTCATCTTCCAGTTTCCGGCAGCCAGTTTCTTGCGCATCGCGTCCTCCCAGATCGCTCCCTGATCGTTGCGGGGCAGATTAGGGCAGGGGCCGCGCGGGCGCAAAGGGCAAATCCGCGCAGCCGGGTCGGGGCGGGGGTCAGCCGGCCTCGGGCATGTCCTTGAACTTGATCGATTCCCCGCAGCCGCAGGCTTCGGTCACGTTCGGATTACGAAACTTGAAGCCGCTTTCAAGAAGTCCGGTTTCATAGTCGATCTCGGTGCCGAGGAGGAACATCTGCGCCATCGGCGCGATCAGCACGCGGGCGGGGCCGTCCTCGACGACGATGTCCATCGGGCCCGCCTCTTGTGCGACCTCCATCGTGTATTCCATCCCCGCGCAGCCGCCTTTCTTGACGCCGATCCGGAAACCGGCAGCATTCTCGCGCGACATCAGCCGGGCGATCTGGTCCACTGCGGCGGGGGTAAGGGTCACGGGCGATTGGCCGGGGATTGCAAACATCGGGGCGCTCCTGTTCTGGACCCTTATTTAGGGGGGATCAGGCAGAATTCCAAGGGTGGGCAGATGGGCGAGCAGCGCCGTGAGGTAGCCCGCCACCAGCGCCCAGCCGAACGAGGCCAGCGTGCCGATGATGACGTATTCGCTGCGCGGATTGGCGCCGCCATCCTTGAGCGTCTCGAAGCGGAGGATGGATTTCGCTGCGATCAGAAAGCCGATGCCGCCCGGTTGGCCGGCCAGCACGAGCACAAAGATCATCCCGCGTTCCAGCAGGCCGATCAGTTTGCCACCCGAGGGCAGACCCTCGGCGGGGGCGTTCTCGGCCAGCGGCGCCATCAAGAGCCCGATCGCCAGCCCGCCCGCACGGGTCGTCAGGATCGCGCCGGCGATCAGCGCCATGACGCCGGGCAGCCAGGGCGCGGCCGCCCAGAACGACCCCGCCCACAGGCCCGGCATCAGCGCAGCAATCGCCCCAAGCGCCGCCAGATGGGCCGCCTGATCGGTCAGGAAGGCCAGAAGCGAGCCCGCTGGCGCAAAGCCCTTGAGAAAGTCGATCACCAGATGCGACCCGATCACAAGCGCCAGCGCGAAGGCAAAGCCCGGCGCCTGCGGGAGCAGCACTACGCTTAGCAGCGCGCCATGGACCGCGATATGAAACACCAGTGCAAACAGGGCCGCGCGATCCATCCGTCCCATCGGTCCACGCCGGGCCTTGTCTGCCGCCATCCAGCCCGGTTGCAGGATGAAATCGCCGATCACATGCGCGAAGAGGAGGGCCGCGAAGGTCTCAGGCATCGGCGCGCTCCGCTTCGGCAAGGGAAAGGGCTGCGCGCAGGGCGGAAAGCCCCGCGCCCTGTGCGGCCTGATCGACGGCCTGGCGTGATTTCCCAAGCCGCGAGGCGACCTCGGCATGCGTGGGCGGATCGGGGGCGAGCAGGGGGGCTGCGGCCTGTGCCTGCGCGGGGGTCCAGCCCGCGCTGATCTGATCGGCCAGCCGGGCGAGCGCCTGAAGCGTGCCGCCGCCCGCATGTCCCAGCCCGCCCTCGCCGGGGCCAAGCGCATCAAGCGCGTCGCCCGCCGCGACGAACGCCGCCCCATCCGCGCGGTTCAGATCGCCATCCGCCGGGATCGTGCCGGGGCCTTGCGCCATGCCGATCCGGGTCGAAAAGGCCCGCCCCTCGGCGCGCAGGCCAGCGCGCATCACCAGCGCCGCGCGCAGAACGAAATGCCCGCCCGCGAAGGCCAGTTGCCAGCCATCACCGCGATGGCGCGAATATCGCGTGGGGCCAGCCCAAAGCGCGATACCCTCAGCCGTCTGCGCAAGCGCGTTCATAGCCTGCTCCAGCGCCTCGGCGCTAAGCGCGCGCGAGCTTACAAGATCGCCGGTCAGGACGGTGTAATGCTGTTCCATTTGCAAGTTTTAAAGCTTGCCTTTCAAAATTGCAAGTATTTTTACTTGCTTTCTGATCCGGCTAGTCTTCGCGCTTGCTTACATGAAGCCAAGCTCGAGCCGCGCCTCGTCGGACATCATGTCCATGCCCCATTGCGGATCGAAGGTCATTTCGACATCGACGGTCTTCACCCCGGCGACCGAAGCCACCGCATTATGCACCCATTCGGGCATCTCGCCCGCGACTGGGCAACCGGGCGCGGTCAGGGTCATGGTCACCTTCACGTCGTTTTCGTCAGAAATATCAATCGTGTAGATGAGGCCGAGATCGTAGATATTGACCGGGATTTCCGGGTCGAACACGGTGCGGCACGCCTCGACGACATCGTCATGCAGCGGGTGATCGGTGCTCGAGGGCTTGATCAGCGGCGTGCCTTCAAGGGGCGGATTGGCATCTGACGTCATGGGTTTCCGGGCCTGTGCGCTATTGTCGAGCGATTATATAGGGAATTCCCCGCAGGGCGTAAAGGCCACGGCCTGCGGCAATTGCGAGCGCCACTTGACCCGCAGGCCGCTTCGGGCCAAACCGCGATCCATGGTGCCGCAAGAGAAACTCGAACAGATCCTGCAACGCTTCGAATTTCTCGAGGCGCAGTTGAGCGCGGGCGCCGATCCCTCCGAGATCGCGCGGATCAGCCGGGAATATTCCGAGCTGAAACCCGTGGTAACGGAAATCCATGCCTACCGGCAGGCGCAGGATGATCTGGCCGAGGCTGAGGGCTGGCTTTCGGACCCCGAGATGAAGGCGCTCGCCGAAGAGGAACTGCCCCGTCTCAAGGCCCGCATCCCCGAGATGGAACAGGCGCTCAGAATCGCGCTTTTGCCCAAGGACGCGGCGGACGCGCGGCCTGCGATCCTTGAAATTCGCCCCGGCACGGGGGGCGAGGAGGCCGCGTTGTTCGCGGGCGATCTGTTGCGGATGTATCAGCGCTATGCGGATACGAAGGGCTGGCGCTTCGAGTTGATGGATCTCAGCGAAACCGAGCTGGGCGGGGTCAAGGAGGCGGTTGCGCGGATCGAGGGCGAGGGGGTCTTTGCCCGTCTCAAATACGAATCCGGCGTTCACCGCGTCCAGCGCGTTCCCGAGACCGAGGCGGGCGGGCGTATTCACACGTCCGCAGCGACCGTGGCGGTTCTGCCCGAGGCAGAAGAGGTCGATATCGACATTCCGGCGAGCGATATCCGTATCGACACCATGCGCAGCTCGGGCGCGGGCGGGCAGCACGTCAACACCACCGACTCGGCGGTGCGGATCACCCACCTGCCGACCGGGATTGTGGTGACCTCATCCGAGAAATCCCAGCACCAGAACCGCGCCAACGCGATGGCCGTGCTGCGAGCGCGGCTTTACGAGATGGAGCGCGACCGCGCGGCCAAGGAACGCGCCGACAGCCGCAAGTCGCAGGTCGGTTCGGGCGACCGCTCGGAGCGCATCCGCACCTACAACTTCCCGCAAGGCCGGATGACCGATCACCGGATCAACCTGACGCTTTATGCGCTCGGTCAGATCGTGAATGGCGATCTCGACGAGGTGATCGACGCACTGATCGCCGACGATCAGGCGAGCAAACTGGCGGAGATGGGCGCGTGAGCCGGGCGCAGGACGCGCTTCGGGCAGGGATTGCACGTCTGACCGAGGCGGGGCTGGCGGACGCCCCCCGCGATGCGCGCAGGCTTTTGGCGCATGCCTTGGGTGTGGCGCCAGAGCGGTTGACCGTGGTGCTGCACGATCCGATTGCGCCCGACCAGCAGGCGGCGTTTGACGCAGGAATTGCCGCCCGCGCCGCCCGCCAGCCGGTGTCGCAGATCATCGGCAGCCGGCTCTTCTGGGGGCTTGAGTTCCGCGTCACCCGGGACACGCTCGACCCGCGCCCCGAGACGGAAATCCTTGTCGAGGCGGCGCTCGAACAGCCGTTCCTGAAACTTCTGGACCTCGGCACCGGGACCGGCTGCATCCTGCTGTCGCTGCTGAAAGCCATGCCCTTTGCCACAGGGCTTGGCACCGATCTGTCGGAGGCCGCGCTCGCGGTGGCCCAAGACAATGCGGACAGGTTGGGCCTTGCTGCGCGCGCCCAATTCCGCCGCTCAGACTGGTTTGCGCAAGTGCCGGGGCGCTTTGATCTGATCGTGTCGAACCCACCTTATATCGCAGCCGATGAAATGGCCGGGCTCGACCCAGATGTGCGCGACTGGGAGCCCCATGCCGCGCTGACCCCCGGCGGGGATGGGCTTGATCCCTACCGCGCGATTGCCCTGGGCGCGTTCTCGCGGCTGATGCCGGGCGGGCGTATCCTGCTGGAGATCGGTCCAACCCAGGGTGAGGCGGTCTCGGCGTTTCTTGCCGCGCAGGGCTTCGAGGGTATCGCGGTCCGCAAGGATTGGGATGGGCGCGACCGTGTGGTCATGGCGCAAAAGCCCGATGACGGCACCGGCTGTGGCTGCGCCTGAGGCAAAATCGTCGCAATCGCGCGGGTTTTCCGGGTTTTCCACTGAAAAATGCGCGTCAGATCGCCCAAAACCCGCCGTCGCCGCAGATTCCGACTTGCGCACCCCCCTCTGACATGTTTACTCAACCCAGTGCCGGGCGGAGTTGTATCCCCCGCACGATTTAGCTTCACACTGCGGGTTCAGGGTTTCGGCGCAAATCTCGCGCAACAGACCGACCGCATGGCCACACAATCATAGGCCAGACCTCAGCAAGCCCGCCCAAGGGCCAGTAGACACGAAAGCTCATGAGATCATCGAAATCCCGTTCGCGTTCCAAGTCGAACCGTCAACGCTCGGTCGGTAACATCGTCAACCGTGTGTTCGACAGTTCCGGCCCCGAGGGCAAGGTGCGCGGCACGCCGCAGCAGATCATCGACAAATACCTGACGCTTGCGCGGGATGCGCAGCTCTCGAACGACCGCGTGGCCGAGCAGAACTTCCTCCAGCACGCCGAGCACTACACCCGCCTTCTGGGCGAGGCGCAGCGCGAAATGGCACGTGAGCAAGAGGAGCGTCAGCGCCAGCAACAGGCCCGTCAGGAGAACCGTCACGACGGCAACGGCAATGGCAACGGTCAGGACCAGCCGCAGGACCAGCCCGAAGTTGTCGCCGAGACCGTAGCTTCTGACGCCGAGCCGGAGGGCTCGACTCTCGTCGAGACGCCCGAAAGCAAGGCCGAATCGCACCAAGAGGGGCAGGCGCCGAAAAAGGCCAGCCGCCCGCGCCGTGGCCCGCGCAAGCCGCGCGCCGAGAAAAGCTCGGGCGAGGCCAGCGAACCGGCTGCCGCACCGGACACCGGCACGGACGGCTAAAGCCAAAGCGAAATTGTCCATAGAACCGCGCCCCATCGGCGCGGTTTTTCATTTCGCGCGGGCGGCCTCGACGATCCGCGCCAGCGTGCAGAATTGCTCGAGGCTGACCCGCTCGGCCCGCTCGGTGGGCGCGATGCCCGCCTCTTCGAGCAGAGCTTCGATCTGCGGCGATACTCCCTTGAGCGAGGCGCGCAGCATCTTGCGACGCTGATTGAACCCGGCCGCGACCACCTCCGAGAGGATCTTTGCATCCGCCGGATAGCGCGGCGCGGGCAGGGCACGAAGATGCACCACCGCCGAATGCACCTTGGGCGCGGGGGTAAAGGCTTCGGGCGGCAGGACCATCACGATCCTGGCCTCGGCGCGCCACTGCGCGAGCAGCGCGAGCCGCCCGTAATGCTTGCTGCCCGGCTTCGCCACGATCCGCTCGGCCACTTCCTTCTGGAACATCAGCGTGAGGCTCTCCCAGAAGGGTGGCCAGTCGCGCGGCGTGAGCCAGCGGACCAGAAGCTCGGTGCCGACATTATAGGGCAGATTGGCGGCGATCTTGATCGGCGGCGTCAGATGCGCGGCCACATCAACCTCCAGCGCATCGCCATTGATCACCTCAAGCCGCCCCGGATAATGCGCGGCAATCTCGGCCAACGCGGGGAGACAGCGCGCGTCCTTCTCGACCGCGAGGACCTTGCGCGCGCCCTCGGCCAAGAGACCGCGCGTGAGGCCACCCGGCCCCGGCCCGACCTCGAGCACGTCACACCCCGTCAGATCCCCCGCCGCGCGGGCGATCTTGGCGGTCAGGTTGAGATCGAGCAGAAAATTCTGGCCAAGCTGCTTCTTTGCGACCAGCTCGTGCTCGCGGATCACTTCGCGCAAAGGGGGGAGCCCGTCGATGGCCGCCATGCTGCTTCGTCCTCTTTTCCAATTGCCCGAAATATCCTCGGGGGTCCGGGGGCAGACAGCCCCCGGCGCGTGGGGTCGGCGCCGCGAAGCGAAAGGGGCTCTGCCCCTCGGCCTGCGGCCTCACCCCGGGATATTTGACGCGATTGGAAAGGGCAAGCGGGGCGGGCGGGCGATCAGGCCGTGCGCGCGGCGCCCATCCGGGCAGCCATTTCAAGAGCGGCGATGAGGCTGGCAGGGTTCGCGATGCCACGCCCAGCGATGTCGAAGGCGGTGCCGTGATCGGGCGAGGTGCGTACGAAGGGCAGGCCGAGCGTCACATTCACCCCCTGATCGAAGGCGAGTGTCTTGATCGGGATCAGCGCCTGATCGTGATAGGCACAGATGGCGGCGTCGTAGCGCGCCCGCGCGCTGGCATGGAACATCGTGTCGGCGGGCAGGGGGCCGGTCACGGCATACCCCTCGGCGCGCAGGCCGGAGATCGTGTCCTCCATCCAGTCGATCTCTTCGCGCCCCATCGCGCCGCCTTCGCCCGCATGCGGATTAAGGCCGGCCACAGCGATGCGCGGGTTCTCGATGCCGAAATCGCGGCGCAGCCCGTCTGCGGTGATCCGCACGGTGTCGCGCAGAAGCGCGGGCGTAAAGGCCCGTGGTACATCGGAAAGCGCGATATGGATCGTCGCGGGGACGACGCGCAGCGTATCGCAGGCCAGCATCATCACCACATCGGCGCCGCCCGCGAGATGGGCAAGGTATTCCGTATGGCCGGGGAACGCGAAGCCCGCGCCATCCTTCAGCACCTTCTTGTTGATCGGCGCGGTGCAAAGCGCCGCCCCCTCGCCACGCATCACCAGATCGACGCCGCGTGCGATCACGTCGATCACGGCGCGGGCATTGGCCGGGTGCGGCTCGCCCGGACGGGCAGCCTCGGGGAAGTCATGCACCAGGACCGGGAGCGCGCGCCCCGCATGGCTGAGTGCCTCGGAAGGGTGACTGATCTCGCGCATCTTCGTGCCGCGCGGCAGATGCGCCGGATCGCCGATCCAGACGAAGGGGAGGCGCGCGCCGAGCGCCTCATGCGCCTTGGCGGCAATTTCAGGGCCAATGCCCGAAGGATCACCGCAGCTCAGCAGGACGGGGCGGTCAGGCAGGGTGCTCATGGCGTGGTGATGACGGCTTTCGACATCTCGTCGGCGAAGAAGCTCTCGGCGTAGCCCGCAAGGCGCTCGGTCGTGAGCCGCTCGCGCACCTCGTCCCGGCTCGGCGCGGTATCCTCTTCGCCCAGAACCCGCTGGCGGGCGCATAGCATCACCAGCACGTCATTGGCGCCGCGCGTCATCAGTTTGGTTTCGCCAATATCCATCGAGGCCAGAGCCACCGCGATATCCTGCGGGATTGCGCTTTGGGGCTGGCTTTCGACGATGAGCCGCTCGGGCGGCAAGCCATCGGCCACACCATAGAGATCGTTGCAGCGATCCACCCGGTCGGCGACGCGGACGGCTTCGGTCAGCGTTGCCTTCTGGCCACTCGGACCGACGATGAATTCCATGTAGTCGAGTTGCTGCGGGGCCTCGTCATAGCTGCCGCCATCCGAAATCGCGCGCAGCATGAACACGGCCACCGCATTCGGGAGCGTGAGCGGCTGGCTCGCCTGACCCGGCGCGAGGCCGAGAATGATCGGGCGCAGCGCGGGGGGCAGGTTCTCGAGCGGCATCCAGTCGAGCCGCCCGCCGCGCCCGCGCGAGGGCGTGGCCGAGACCCGCCGCGCCTTGGCGGCAAAGGCATCCTCGCCGCGCAGGGCCGAGGCTTCGCGCGCAATCGCCATCGCGCGGTCTTCCTGACCGGGCGGGGCGGGGATGATGATTTCCGAGATCAGCACCCGCGTGCCCTGACCGCGTTCGGATTCCGGCATCATCGCGCGGTCGATCTCGGCCTCGGTGATGGTGATGCGGCCTGCGTATTTCTCGCGCACGACCGCGCGCCACGCCATGCCAGCACGAATGAAATCGCGGAAGGTTTGCGACTCGACCCCGGCCTGAGCGAGGGCCTCGATGAATTGCTCGGGTGCCATATTGGCGCGGCCCGCAAACTCGGCCATGCCTTCCTGAAGCCCGTCTTCGGAGACACGAATACCCATCGAGTCCGCGATCGAGAGCCGCAGCCGATCCTCGATCAGCGCCTTCTCGGCCTCGACCCGCAGGTCACCCGGCGCGCGCAAGAGCTGCATGAAGCGCATCCGCTGGCTCAGTTCGAACCCGGTGATGCCCTTGCCATTCACCGTGACGACCGGTGCGAAAGGATTGCCCTCGAAGCCGCTCTGCGCCTCGGCCGCGCCACGCGGCAGCGCCAATGCGATCAGCAGGGTCAGGAGGGTGAGAAGTCGCGTCATAATCGTCATCCGTGCTCGTCTCTTCGTCTGCGGGGACTGTCAGCCTAGCGGCCGCAGACCCGTCTCGTCGCGTTGCGGGCGCCCGAGTTACCACCGAAACCGGCCAGTTCCACGGACACGCCGAAATCCGTCTCGGGCTTCACACTAGAGGAGGAAGTGAAGCGGCGCGAGAGGGAAAGATCCACCGTCACGCATTCATTGGCGTATTGCAGGCCAAGTTTTGCGCGGCTGGCGCGATTGTCGGTCAGATCGTAGCGGGTGCCAAAGCTGCCCGACCAGCCTTCGGCCCATCTCCAGCTCGTGTCGAACATGAGTTCCGAGGTGTCGAGCGGGCGGCCCTCGGCGAGGTTGCTTTCCATCCACAGATAGCCGGTCTCGATGCTCAGGCGCTCGCCGGCATAGGCAAGGCGCAGCTCGTCACGGGTGAAGTTGAAACTGTCGTCAAAAAGCGCCCGGTTCGAGAGTGTCAGACCGTTGGCGGTATTGAGATGCGTGGCCAGCAGCCAGTTCGAGCGCGTCCCCGACAGGCCCGACCCCGTCGGGAACTGCCCCAGATCCTCGGCATGGATCACCCGGCCCGCGGTCACACCAAGGCTCCAGCCCGCCGCGTCATGGCGGGTCCAGCTCAGGCCGAGATTGGCGCGCAGACCGCGTTCGCGGGCGTCGCCGCCGGGGAAGCGCGAGAAGGAGAACAGGTTGCCCTCGTCGAATTCGGTGAGCAGGCTGTCCTCGTTCGGGGCGTCCTTGAGCGTGTCGCGGCTCCAGATCAGTTGCGCGACAGGCTCGATCACATGGGCCGCACGCCCGGTGGTCTGAACCCAGGGCCAGCGCAGTTCCACACCGAACGAGGGCAGGGCGCGCAGCGTGGTGTCGTCATAGGCCGGGTCCGAGCGCGTCTGGATCAGGTCAACCGCCAGTTCTGCCTGTGCGGTGGCGAGAATCCCCCCCGAAAGCAGCCAGTTGCGCCGCCAGTCCGCCACCATGGAGGCGCGCAGCATATCGCGCCCATCGGGCACCAGATCGTCATCGAGCCCATCGGTCGAGAGCGTCGAGGCGCGGGCGGCGGCATTGACCTGCCAGTCGAGCACCAGTTCTCCGCCAAGCGCCGCCGGGCGCAAGACCTGCACCCATTGCGCGGTGCCGCCCAGCATCGGGCTTGTGGAATTGCTCTCGCCCTCGCGGATCGAGTGGGTATTGCCCAGCCGCGCCCAGATCAGTTCGGCGTCGCGGATGCGTTCGAGTTCAATCCCGGACCAGAGCCGGTCCTCGTCGGAAATGTCGTAGTTGAGCAGGTAGGAGGGGTCCGAAACCAGACGCAGATCCACGCCCAGCCGATAGTCGCCCGGCAGCACGGCATTCAGGTCGCCGAAGAAATAGCCCCGCGTCTCGCCCTCACGGATCGAGTCGCGGGTCAGCGCGCCGTTCAGCTCCAGCGCTCCCCAGTCGAACGCCCGCCGGTAGCGCGCATCGAGCGTGGCGGTCTTGCCGGTCGAAAGATAGGGCGTCAGCGTCAGGTCCGCGCTCTCGCCCAGCGTCAGGAAATAGGGCAGCTTGATCCCCGGTCCCAGAAGCGAGGTCGTGCGGAAGCGCGGCTGCAACAGCCCGCTCATGCGCTCGACGGTCGGGTCGGGCATCCGCAGATGCGGCAGATAGAGCAGCGGCACGCCCATCGCGCGGAACTGCGCGCCCTCGAACATGAGTTGCCGCGTGTCGGCATCATGGATCACCCGCCGCGCGCGGATTTCCCACAAGGGCGTCGGGTCGGTCACGCAAATCTCGCAAGACGAGGCGACAACCTGCGTGAGCGTGGTGATGCGCCCCTCCTGCCGTTCGATCCGCGCGGCGGCCAGTTGCAATTCGCGTGCCATCACCAGCCGCGCCCCGGTGAGCAGCCCGTTTTGCAGATCGCGCGACAGCTCGGCCTGATCGGCGATCAGAAGAGTGCCTGCGCCTTCGCCTTCCTCAAGCCGGATCGGTCCCTCGATCCGCAGGCTCTCGGTTGCGGCGTCATAGACGACCCGCTGAGCGGTGAGTTTCGAAGCCCCGTAATAGACCTCGATATTGCCCTCGGCGATCAACTGGTTCTGCCCGGTCAATATGACCCGATCCGCCAAGAGCGTGGCCGCGCCGTTGTCCTGCGCATCGACACTGCCGGGGGCGGCGAGCGTCAACAACGCCCCGAGCACAAGCGCCGCGGCGGTTTTGGGAGGCTTCGGCAAGGTGAGCAGGGGCCGCATCAGCCGTCCTCCAGATGCAAGAGCAGTGCAAGCGGCAGGATCAGCCCGATCAGTGGCGGCGCCCAGGCCGCGAGGACCACCGGAATCTGTCCGTTCTCGCCCAGAACCTGCGCCACGTTGCGCAGGAAGAATACCCCAAGCCCGCCCGCAAAGGCCAGCAGCACCAGCTTGCCGGTCCCGCCCGCGCGAATATGGCGCATGGTGAAGCCGGCTGCCACCAGAACCATCGCCGCCAAGAGCAACGGCAGCGCCAGTTCGCGTTGGAACCAGACCATATGCCTGCGCGCCGAGAAGCCCGCATTTTCAAGAGCCGCAATGAAGCTGGGCAATTCCCAGAGCGGCACATCGGCGGGCTCACCGAAACTGTCGCGGATGCGCTGCGCGGTCAGGTCCGAGGGCAGGCGCATCTCGCGCGCCGAAGCCGCGTCGCGCTCGGGGTTGGTCGAGGCCGCGAGGTTCCACTCCTTCGCGTCGCGCAACAGCCACGCGCCGGGCTCCAGCACGGCCTCGGCGGCGGCGATGCGCCGGATCGGCCCGCGCCCCGGCTCGAACATCAGGAATGTCACGTCGAACAATTGGGTCGCATCGAGATTGGCGCGCACGGCATGGATCACCGCCTGCGTCTGCACGGTATCCTCCTCCGTCAGCCCCGCGCTTTGGCGCATCCAGACGCCCTCCCGCCCGATCGAGACAGTTTCGCCGCCCGCCGTCGCCCGGTAACGATTGGCCAGCAGGTCATAGCGGTTCGAGGTCGCCGAGACGATCGGATTGCCCGCCGCCACCGCGATCACCCCGAGCAAAAGCGCCACCGTCACCGGCGCCATCAGCATCCGCAGCGCCGAACGCCCCGCCGCGCGGATGACCACCAGTTCCGACGACCGCGCCAGCCCCACGAACAGCACCACCGCCGCCAGCACCGTGATCAGCGGCAGGATATTGTAGAAAGCACTCGGCACCTTGAGCGCCGACAGCTCGGCCAACTCTCCAAGGCTCAGCCCCTTGTCGCCAAAGCGGCGCGCGTCCTCGGCGAGGTTGATCAGGAACAGGATGCCGAAGAACGACCCTGCGACGATGCCGAACGCGCGCAGAAAGCGCCGCGCGATATAGAGAGACAGGATCATGCGCCAGCCTCCGCAATCCGGGCCCTGCGTGGCGGTTTCAGACGGCGCGGGCGGCCGGCCAGCCAGGTCACCGCAATCGCAAAGAGAATGCCGGCCAGCGGGGCGACGTAGTGCAGCGGCCAGCGCGTGGGATCGGCGCTCACCGCACTGCCTGCGCTTGTGGCGATGATATTGAGCACGATCAGCGCCACCACCGCGACCCCGATCTGCCGCCACAACCCAAAGCGCGAAAATGACCCCAGCATCAGCAGCGAGAACCCGATCAGCACCGCCGCGGGCGCGAGCATGGGCTGGGCAAAGCGCTCGTGCAGGGCCGCGCGGATCTGCGCATCCGTGGTGCCGGTCAGGGTGCGGATCGCGGGATCGGCGGAAAGAAGATAGGGCGTCGGCACCTCGTCCACCGCCCGCAGACCGCCATCCGCGGGCGAGATGAGCGCGCCGATATCATAGGTGAAGCTGGAGAACCGGGTGATCGAAAGCGCCATATCCGCGCTGCGCAACGTCTGCGCCATGCCGTCGAACATCACCAGCTTCGGCCCGGTCTCGGATTTCACGATCAGCGCGCGCTCGGCAGTGTAATTCGTGCGCCGTGCGGCCGAGCGGCGGTCAGACAGGAACAGGTCCTTCAGCTCGCCCAGTTCGGTGATCTCACGGATGTAGATCGTCACGCCGCTGATCGGGTGCTGGAAACTGCCCTCGGTCAGAAAGCGGGCGGTGACGTTCTCCGATAGCTCCGCCTGCCGGTCGGCGAGCCGCGCGCGCGAGGCGGGCACGAGGAAATGCACGAGCGCCGACATCATCAGCGCCACGATCAGCCCCATCGACAGCGTCGCCACCGACAACCGCCACGGAGAGACTCCGAGCGCCTTCATCACCACGAATTCCGAATCCTGACTGAGCCGGTTGATCGCCGTGACCGTGGCCGCGAAAGCTGCCACCGGCAGCACCGCCCGGATCACGTTGGGCAGCGTCAGCGCGGTGAATTCCAGCACGACCCATGCCGTCTGGCCATCCGAAATGAGCCGGTCGAACAGCTGCACCGCCCGGTTCATCCAATAGACCGACACCAGCACCAGTGCGAAAAAGCCGAAAAGCACCATGAACTGGGACAGCAAATATCTGTCGAGCTGCTTCAAAACCCGTGCATCCCCCCGGATGTTTTTTCCTCTCTAGCGCGTCCGGCCGGTCGGGAAAAGGCCGCCCTGAGCCTGCTTTTCATTTTTGCGCGCCACCGCTAGTCTTTGGCCGAAATCCGCCCGCCCGCCGCATCGCGCGCCGGGGCAGGCCAGACCGGAGAGACGCATGACCCATCCCGTTGCCATTCATTTCCGCGAAACCGATCTTGGCGCACTTGACGCCCGCACGGGGCGCATCGCCCTTGTGGTTGCCCCCGAGGGCAAGCTGAGCCCCGCAGGTCGCAAACTTGACCGGCTGATGCGCGGGGCGCTGGTCCGTGCGATTGCCTCGGAGACGTTCGGCAAGCTGAAATCGGGCGACGCGATGGAACTGGGCTGGCCCGCGGGCCTGTCGGCTGAAGCGGTGCAGATCCTCAAGCTCGACCGCAAGGCCACGCAGGCCGATGCCCGCAAGGCCGGGGCTGCGGTGGGCAAAGCGCTTGGTGAAGCCGGGGCGCTGATCCTTGCGGAAAACCACCCGCGTGCCGCCGAAATCGCCTTTGGTGTCGCGCTGCGGGCCTATCGGTTCGATTATCATTCCGAAGAGAAAAAACCCTTCGGCGCGGTTGACGTGATGGTCTCCAAACCCGAGCAGGTCGCGGCCAAGGCCGGTCCGCATGCCGCGCTGGCCGAGGGCGTGTTCTTCACCCGTGACCTTGTGAACGAACCGGCCAACATCCTGACCACCGACGATTTCGCGGCCCGTCTGGCGGCGATGCAGGAGCTTGGCCTCGATGTGGAAATCCTCGAGGAGGAACAGCTTGAAGCGCTTGGCATGCGCGCGCTTCTGGGCGTGGGGCAGGGCTCGGAGAGCCCCTCCAAGGTCGTGGTGATGCAATGGAACGGCGGCGCCAAAGGCGAGGCGCCGCTGGCGCTTGTCGGCAAGGGCGTGGTGTTCGACACCGGCGGCATCTCGATCAAACCGGCGGCGGGCATGGAAGAGATGACCATGGATATGGGCGGCGCAGGCACGGTCGCGGGCGTCATGCGCACGCTCGCGCTGCGCAAGGCCAAGGCCAATGTCGTGGGCCTCGTGGGGCTGGTCGAGAACATGCCCGACGGGCGCGCGCAACGCCCCGGTGACATCGTCAAATCCATGAAGGGCGACACGATCGAGGTGATCAACACCGATGCCGAAGGCCGCCTCGTGCTGGCCGATGTGCTTTGGTATGCGCAAGAGCGGTTCGAGCCGAAAGCGATGATCAACCTTGCCACACTCACGGGCGCGATCATCGTGGCGCTCGGCCATGAGAATGCGGGCCTTTTCGCCAATGACGACGATCTTGTGCACGATATCCTCAAGGCCGCGAAGGCCGAGGGCGAGGGCGCGTGGCATATGCCGCTGCAACCCGCCTATGATCCGCTGATCAAGTCGCGTCTGGCCGATATCAAGAACACCGGCGGGCGTTGGGCGGGCTCGATCACCGCCGCCGCGTTCCTGAAGAAATTCGTCAAGGACGAGGTGCCGTGGTGCCATATCGACATCGCGGGCGTGGCCCTGCCGCCCTCGGAAACCGCGCTTGCCCCCAAAGGCGCGACCGGTTGGGGCGTGATGACGCTGGACCGTCTGATCCGCGACAAGTTCGAGGCGTAACCCGTTGGGCGCGGCCAATTTTTACCACATCACCGAGTCGCCCGTAGAGGAGGTTGTCCGCAACCTCCTCTCGCGCGCCCACGCGCAGGGCTGGCGGGTCGAGATGCGGGGCCGCGATGCCGGACGGATGGACTGGTTCGATCAGCGGCTCTGGGGCGGCGGCGACAGTTTCCTGCCCCATGGTCGCGCGGGTGGCCCGCATGACGCGCTGCAACCGATCCTGCTCACCACCGCGCCAGGGACGGAGCCGGTGGAGGCGGTTCTGTCTGTCGACGGGGCGGAGGTCACGCCCGAGGAAATCGCCGCGCGCGAGCGGGTTTGGATTCTCTTCGACGGCCATGACCAAGCCGCCCTCCAACACGCCCGCACGCAATGGAAAGCCCTCACCGCCGCTGGCGCACAGGCCGCCTATTGGGCAGAAGAGGGCGGTCGTTGGGAGAAGAAAGCGGAAAGCGGACCCAAATGAGCCAGGTCGAGATCTGCAGCGGATATGCCGGGCGCGAAGCGGCCCTGTCAGAGCTGTTTCGGACGACCTTCACCGCATCCGAAGGGCCGCAGGAAGGGGCGCTCCTTGGCGATTTTGTGGCGGATCTGATGCGAGAGACACCGCCCGACGATGTGCGCGCCTTTTGCATGAGCGAGGCTGAGGCGCTTGTGGCGGGCGTGTTCTTCACGCCGCTGCGCTACGCGCAGGACGACCGGCAGGTGTGGCTGCTCTCGCCGATGGCAGTGCGCCCGGATCGCCAGGGTCAGGGGTTGGGGCAGCGCCTGATCCGCCATGCGCTCGACAGTTTGCACAAGGCAGGTGCCGACATCGTGCTCAGCTACGGCGATCCGGCCTTTTACGGGCGGGTCGGATTCGCGCCCGTGACCGCAGCGCAGGCCGCGCCGCCGCATCGGCTTTCGATGCCGCAGGGCTGGATCGGTCAGGCGCTTGGTGCCGTGTCCTTCACGCCGCTGACCGGAGAGGCACGCTGCGTCCCCGCCTTTGATCGTCCGGAGCTTTGGTAGCCCTCACCGCAGCCGCGAAGGCTCCAGCACCAGAACCGTAGGTTTGCGCGGCAGCGTGCGCAGCGAGACGATCACATCGCTCTGCAAGGGCCGCTCGACCTCGAATTCCGCCGCCATCCCGTCGAGGAATCGTTGCAGCGTGGGCTCTCCGAACCAGTGCATCGGGATCACGATGGAGCTGCGCAGGCGCTTGAGCATACGGATCATGGTCTCCTGATCGACCGTCATCGAGCCATCCACCGCAGCCATCACCACATCAAGCCGCCCAAGTGCCGCATATTGCGCGTCGTCCAGCTCGTGATGCAGATGGCCCAAATGCCCGATGCAAAGCCCCGCCACTTCGAACACGAAGATCGAGTTGCCGTTCTCCTCGACCCCGCCATAAGAGCGGATATCGGTCGTGACATTGCGGATCAGCATTTCGCCCAGATCGACGTAATGCTCGGCGGCGATGCCATATTGGTCGCTCCACCCCCGCAGCGCCTGCGCCCCTTCGGGCGGATCGGTCGTCCAATGGCTCGAATGGGCGTGGTTCATCGTCACGACATCGGGGGTGAAGCGCGAGCCGCCGACCCAGCCGTTGTAATCGGTAATCGCACTCAGCCCGCCCTCGGTCTGCAAGAGAAACATCGAATGGTCGATGTAATGAAGCCGCACCGAGTGCTCGGGCACCGGTTCGGTCCAGGAGGCCTTGTGCAGATAGGTGATGCCCGGCGCAGCATCGGCCATCGCTATGCAATGGCTCATCTGGCGGGTCTGTGCTTCGGCCCCGGTCCCGAAGACCAATACGGCAGCGGCAATGGCAAGCAGTCGGATCATGGCGGCTCCCCTTTTGACCAAGCCTAACCCGAGGTGAACGACGCGCGGCTCACTTCGCCGTGAGGCTGCGCTTTTCTTTGCGGGCGTTTGGGTCTATCAGCCCGTTGCACCCACAGGAGACCGCGATGAGCAGGTTTAGCTTCACCCTCAACGCCACCGATGGCGCGGCGCGCACCGGCGTCATCTCGACCCCGCGTGGGGAAATCCGCACGCCCGCCTTCATGCCCGTGGGGACGGCGGCGACCGTGAAGGCGATGATGCCGGAATCGGTGGCGGCGACCGGGGCGGATATTCTTTTGGGGAACACCTACCACCTGATGCTGCGCCCCACCGCCGAGCGGATCGCGCGGCTCGGCGGGCTGCACAAATTCATGAACTGGCAAAAGCCGATCCTCACCGATAGCGGCGGGTTTCAGGTCATGAGCCTCGCGAGCCTGCGCAAGCTGACCGAAGAGGGTGTGCGCTTCTCCTCGCATATCGACGGCTCGAAACACATGCTGTCGCCCGAGCGCTCGATGGAGATCCAGAAGCTTTTGGGCTCGGATATCGTGATGTGCTTCGACGAGTGCCCCGCGCTCCCTGCGACCGAGGAAGAGGTCGCCAAATCCATGCGGCTCTCGATGCGATGGGCGCAGCGCTCCAAGGACGCGTTCGGCGACCGCCCGGGCCATGCGCTCTTCGGGATCATGCAAGGCGGCGTGACGCCGGACCTGCGCGAAGAAAGCGCCAAGGCCCTGATCGAGATCGGATTTGACGGTTACGCAGTCGGCGGCCTCGCCGTGGGCGAGGGGCAAGAGGCGATGTTTGGCGTGCTCGACTACGCGCCGGGTTTCTTGCCCCAGGACAAGCCGCGCTACCTGATGGGCGTGGGCAAGCCCGACGATATCGTGGGCGCTGTTGAGCGCGGTATCGACATGATGGATTGTGTGCTGCCGTCGCGCTCGGGCCGGACCGGGCAGGCATGGACCCGGCGCGGTCAGGTCAACATCAAGAACGCCCGTCACGCAGACGACCCGCGCCCGCTGGACGAGCACTGCACCTGCCCGGCCTGCCGCAATTATTCCCGCGCCTATCTGCACCACGTCTTCCGCGCGCAGGAGATGATCTCGGGCATGCTACTGACCTGGCATAACCTGCATTACTATCAGGAACTGATGCAGGGCCTGCGGGATGCCATCGCAGCCGGGCAACTCTCGAAATTCGTGGCAGAATTCCACGCCATGCGCGCGATGGGCGATATCGAGCCTGTCTGAGCGTGCAAAAGGGGGCGCTGCCCCCTCTGGCGCTTCGCGCCATTCACCCCCGGGATATTTGACGCGATTGGAGCCCACAGAGGTTCAGGCTTTCCAATCGCTCCAAATATCCCGGGGGAGCCCGCAGGCCGGGGGCAGAGCCCCCGACCGCGTTCACAGCCCGTAGATTGCGCCGAATTTGGTCTCGAGATAGTCGAGGAGCGGCTCTTCGGTCGGAGGGAAGCCGCAGGCATGGGCGATGGTGTCGCGCGGCGTGCGCAAGCCGCCGTGACGCTGAAGGTTCGCGCGCAGCCAGTCGGTTGCCGGTTTCGCATCGCCCTGCGCGAGGCCCGCGTCGATCCCGGGCACTGCCGCGCGCATCGCCTGATTGAGGCAGCCCGCATAGACATTGCCAAGGCTGTAGGTCGGGAAATAGCCAAAGAGCCCGACCGACCAGTGCACGTCTTGCAGGAAGCCCTGCGACGGGCGCTCGACGCGGGTGCCAAAATCATTTTCGAAGCGGGCATTCCACGCCTCTTCCAGATCGGCCACTTCGAGCCGCCCCGCAATCAGCTCACGTTCGAGGTCGAAGCGCAGCATGACATGGAGGTTGTAGCTCAGTTCGTCGGCCTCGGTGCGGATATGGCCCGAGCCCACACGGTTGACGATCGCGTGGAAGCTCTCGGCATCGGCCACGCCGAAATCGCCGAACATCTCGACCATGCGCGTGTAGAGCCAGCCCGTGAAGGCGGCTGAGCGTCCGAGTTGGTTCTCGTAGATGCGGCTCTGGCTTTCATGCACGCCCATCGAGACCCCGGCGCCCAGCGGCGTGAACAGGTAGTCGGGGTCGATGCCCTGTTCGTAGCAAGCGTGGCCTACCTCGTGGATCGTCGAGTAGATGCAGTTGAACGGGTCGGTCTCGGCGACGCGGGTGGTGATGCGCACGTCATTGCCACCGCCCGAGGAGAACGGGTGCACCGCCATGTCGAGCCGCCCGCGGGTCCAGTCATAGCCGAAGGCGGTTGCGCAGATCTTGGCGAGGCGCAGCTGGCCGTTTTCGGGGAAGATATGGTCAAGGGCGGCGGGTGCGGGCTGTCCCAGAACCTTGTCACGCAGGGCGACAAGCCGGGGGCGCATCCGGTCGAACATGGCCGCGATCTCGGCGGCCTTGGCGCCCGGTTCGTAATCGTCGAGCAGCGCGTCATAAAGATCGCCCTCGGAGAGGCAGGTTGCTTCCTCGCGCTTGAGGTCCACGACCTGTTTCAGCGTCGGCAGGAAATCGGTCGGCGCCTCATTCGCGCGGGCTTCGGCCCAGATGCCCTGGGCCAGAGAGGTCAGTCGCGCCAGTTCCGCCGCCAGACGCGCGGGGATGCGCGTATTGCGGTTATAGCTGCGTCCGATCAGGTCGAGGATGCGCCCGCCCGCCAGATCGGGCGCCTCGGCGCGTGCGAGCCAATCCTCGATCCGGGGATCGGTGCGGCGCGCATGCAGCACGGCCTCCAGCGCGCCGATCTCCTCGGCGCGTTGCTCGCCCGCGCCGCGCGGCATCATCGTCTCCTGATCCCAGCCAAGACGCCCCGCGATGGCCGCCAGCGCTTCGGTTTCCCGCTGAAAGGCGGTCAGGTCCTCAAAGGCATTCATTTCGCGCTCCCCCGGATGGATTGGACAATCGGATAGCGTGCGAGCAGCCGCGCACGGATGATCAGCACCCAGAGCACCACCGCTCCGAGCTGGTGGATCAGCCCCAGATGCAGGGGGGCCGCGTGCATCACGGTGACGATCCCCAGTACGACCTGCAAGAGCAGCATCGCGCCGACCCAGCTAAAGGCGGTTTGCGTCGTGACATGCGAGGACCGGCGTCCCTTGAGAACCGCCATCACGCCGAAAGCCAGAAGCGCATAGCCGACCATCCGGTGGATGAACTGCACGAGCGCCGGGTTCTCAAAGAAATTCTTCCAGAGCGGTTCGAGGTTGAAGGCATCCGAGGGGAAGAACTCGCCCCCCATCAGCGGCCAGTCGATATAGCCGCGCCCGGCGTCGATCCCGGCCACCAGCGCGCCGAGAACGATCTGGAGGAAGGCGAAATGCATCAATCCGGTGCCAAGCCCGAACAGCCGCGCCTCGCCGACGCGGCGGGCCTGCAACAGCTCTGCCTCGGAGCGGCTGAGCAGCAGCGCATACCATGTGATGAGGCCGAGGATCGCGAAGGCCAGCCCCAGATGCACGGCCAGCCGATAGGAGGCGACCGAAACCATTCGACCCTCCAGCCCCGAGGACACCATCCACCAACCAATAGCGCCTTGCAGCCCGCCCAGCACGCCTAGGCCGAGCAAGCGCCCGGTCCAGCCCGTGGGGATGCGTTTCGTCACCAGGAAGCCAAGGAAGCCCACCGCCCAGACCAGACCGATGACACGGCCAAGCTGGCGGTGCCCCCATTCCCACCAGAAGATGCCCTTGAATTCCTCAAGGGTCATGTTCGGGTTCATTAGCTCAAATTGCGGAATTTGCTGGTATTTCTCGAACTCGACCTGCCAGGCGCTCTCTGACATCGGGGGCAGGGCGCCGGTGATCGGTTTCCACTCGGTGATCGAGAGGCCGGAATCGGTGAGCCGTGTCGCGCCGCCCACAAGGATCATCGCCCAGACCATCGCAAACAGCACCAGAAGCCAGAGCCGGATCGCCTTGCGCGCCCCGCGCGGGCGGGTGTCGATCATGCCGCCCTTGGGTTCAGCGGGCCGGGTGTCGCCGCTTGCGACCTCTTCGAAAATGCTGCGTTTCTGGCTCATCGGGCTCTCCTTGTCGCGGCTCAAACTAGGCGCGGGGCGGGCGGCGTTCAAGCGGATTGCGCCGGGGTTCGGCCTTGGGGTCAGCGCGGGGCAAGCCGGGCCATGTCGGGCAGGTCAAAGACCTCCCGGCCCACAGCGCCGCCGCGCAGATCGGCCAACGCCGCCAGCACCGCATCGCGCCCGCCATGCACCTCCATCCAGATCAGCACGCCACAGGCCGCACGGGCATAAAGCGCGGGGTCGGTGCCGCCTGCGCGCCGAAACGCCGTGAGGCCCTCGATCAGCCCGGTGGGCGGCGCGAGGCAGCGCGTATGTCCCACGCCGTCAAGCATATAGCGCGCATCATCGGAGGCGACGACGGCCAGACCCTCGTTGAACCACGCGGGCACCTTGCGCCGGAACAGCGCCCAATAGCCCGCGCGCTGATTGAACTCGGCATGGCTGAACTCATGCGCGATGATCGTGGGGTTGAGCCCGCGCGGGGCGAGCCGCAGCACCGAGACGAAGGGCGTGCCATAGGTCATCGCGGCGGCGGTGCCAGCACCCTGACCCTCGCCGCCAAGCCGCTGATTGCAGGCGAGCGTCTTGCACGCGACCAGCTTCACATTCGCATCGAAGGCGCCATAGAAGCGCGCGATCCGTGCCCGCGCCGTGTCGATGTCGCGCAAAAGCTGGGCGGTTTCGGCCTCCGAGAAGGCCGCCTCGACCATCACGCCCGGCGCGATCGTGCGAAAGCCCATCCGCTCGGGATAGGCGGCCACGCGCAGCGTCGGCACGAAATACATCAGCGCCACCGCGCCCAGAATGGCGCCGGCGAGAATGGCCAGAAGGGAAATCCGCAGGTTGCTCATCGGCCCAAGATGGGGCGGGCGGGCGCGGCGGGCAACGCGCTTATTGGTCGCGCGGGCGCAAAAGCTGGCGCAACGCACCGTGGAGCGTCTGCACCTCCGCCCGTGTCATCCCGAACCGCGTCCACATATTGCGCATGTTGCGCTTCATCATCGCGGCCTTGTGCGGCGGGAAGAAGAACCCGGCCTCTTCGAGCCGCTCCTCGAAATGATCGCCAAGCTTCTCGATCTCGGTTTGGTTGGCGGGATCGAACCCCGCGAGCCCCGGATCGACGGGCACCGCATCAAGCGTATGGCGGGAGTATTCGTAGGCCGTGAGTAGCACGGCCTGACCCAGGTTGAGCGAGAAGAACTCGGGGTTCACCGGCACGGTGATGATCGCATTGGCACGGGTGATGTCGTCATTCTCAAGCCCGGTCCGCTCGGGGCCAAAGAGGATGCCGACCTTCTGGCCCGCCTTGATCCGGGCGCGGGCCTCGGTCATGGCCGCCTCGGGCGTGTAGATTGGTTTGGGCAATTCGCGCCCGCGCGCTGTGGTTGCAAAGACGAAATCGCAATCCGCGACCGCGCCCGCCACGTCCGCGAACACACCCGCATGATCGAGCACCCGGCTCGCCGCGCCTGACGCCATCGCCACCGCCCGCGGATTAGGCCAGCCGTCCCGCGGATCGACGATCCGCATCCGCGTCAGCCCGAAATTCAACATCGCGCGCGCAGCGGCGCCGATATTCTCGCCCATCTGCGGGCGCACGAGGATGATCGCGGGTTGGTCGGTCATGGGCTCTCCTTTGCCCCTGCCATAAGGGCGCGCAAGCCCACTGGCAAGGGCGCGGCGCTTGCGCTAGAAGGCGGCAAAGCGAAAGGAAGCCCCATGTCCGCCGAAGACCGTCCGCAGATCTATCTCGTCACGCCCCCGAGCTTCGAGCTGGGCAGCTTTCCCGCGCTTCTGGGCCGGGTCCTCGATACGCATGAGATCGCCTGCATCCGTCTGGCGCTGGCGACCCGCGACGAAGACACCATCGGGCGCGGGGCGGATGCGCTGCGCGAGGTCGCCCATGCGCGCGACGTGGCGCTGGTGATCGACAGCCATGTGAAGCTCGTGGAGCGTCACGGGCTTGATGGCGTGCATCTGAACGATGGCGCGCGCACGGTGCGCTATGCGCGCAAGGAACTGGGCGCGGAGGCGATCGTGGGCGCGTTCTGTGGCGTCTCGCGCCACGAGGGCATGGGCGCGGGCGAGGCGGGGGCGGATTATGTTTGTTTCGGCCCCGTGGGCACCAGTGCGCTTGGCACGACCGAACCCGCCCCGCGCGAGCTTTTCGAATGGTGGTCAGAGGTGATCGAAGTGCCGGTCGTGGCCGAGGGCGCGCTCACGCCCGATCTGATCCGCGACTTCACCCCGGTCACCGATTTCTTCGCCATCGGCGAGGAAATCTGGACGCAGGACGATCCGGTCGCGGCGCTTGGCGCGCTGATCGCGGCGATGGGCTGAACAATGAGCGACTGGCTGGGCGATAGCGACGGGCCGATGGGCGATCACGGGGCGTTCATGCGCTCTGAACTCCGGGTGCCGCGCGCCGATCTGGCCGCCCATATTCGCCAGCTTGATGGGCCGCGCAACCTGATCGCCATCGTCGGAGCGCCCGGCGCGGGCAAGTCGCATCTGGCCGAGGAACTGGCCGAAGCGCTCAATGCGCACGCGCCCGGTTCGGCTGCGATCCTGCCGATGGACGGGTTCCACCTTTCGAATGAAGAACTGGATGCGCGCGGGCTGCGCCACGTCAAGGGAGCGCCGGAAACCTTTGATGTCGAAGGTGTTTTCGCGCTCCTGTCGCAGCTTAAAACGACGCCCGGCGCGATCCCCGTGCCGACCTTCGACCGCGAGGCCGACCGTGTCGTCCCCGATGGCGCAACCATTCCCGAAGCTGCGCACTACATCCTTGTCGAAGGTAATTACCTGCTGCTCACCCGGCCCGGTTGGCGTGATCTCTACCCGCTGTTCGATCTCTCGATCCGGCTCGACGTGTCCGAAGAAGAGCTGCGCGCGCGGCTTACGCGGCGTTGGGAAAATCTCGATCTCCCGGCTGACGAAGTTATCCGCCGTGTCGAGCAAAATGACCTGCCCAATGGCCGGACCATGCTGCGCGAAAATCGCGGCGCCGATTTCGTGACGAGCGACTGAGCTTTAATCAAACCTCAAAGCCTCAAACGGAGCTTTCGCCACGTTCGCGCGGCTCGAGGCGCAGCCAGATCCCATCCTTCCCGCGCACGGTCAGATGCGCGACCGGCACGGGCGGCCGTTCCGGCAGAGCGGTAATCTTGAAGGCGCGCACGATCATCGACAGGATCAGCGGCCCCTCTGCCATCGCAAAGCCCGCGCCGGGGCAGACCCGCGCGCCTGCCGAGAAGGGAATATAGGCGCTGCGCAGGCAGGCTTTGCCGTTCTCGGTCTCCCACCGGGCCGGGTCGAAGCCATCGGGATTATCCCAGAGCCGTTCGTGGCGGTGCAAGTGCCATGGGCTTACGACGACCTGATCGCCGGGGTTGACCGTGCGGTCACGGAAGGTTTCGGGGCAGGTTGCCTCGCGCACGAACATCGGCACAGGCGGGTAGAGTCGCATCGCCTCGCGGAACACGGCCCGGCTGAGCTTCAGCTTGTTGATAATTGAAAAATAAGGAATTTCCGGGCCGATCTCGACCTCAGCCTCGGTGGCGATCCGGTCCTGCCAGTCGGGATGCGTGGCCAGCAGATACAGCGACCATGCCAGCGCCGAGGCGGAGGTTTCATGCCCCGCGAGGAAGAAAATTGCGACCTGATCAACCATCTCCTCGGTATCGAAACAGGCGCCCGTTTCGGGGTCTGGCGTGGTCATGATCTTGGTCGCCAGATCATCCGGCGCCGTGCCCGCCGCGATCTCGGCCATGCGCTGGTGCGTCAGCCCTGCGATCAGCGCGCGGATTTTGCGCGCGGTGCGGGTCGTGGCGCGTCCGTGAAAGCGCGGGAACCAGCGCGGCAGTGGCAGGAGGGCGCCGAGATTGACCACCGGCGCCGAGCGTTGATGGGCGCGGAATTCGTCGAATACGGCCCCCGCAACTTCATGCTCTATGGGGATCGAGAACAGCGTGCGGAAAATCACATCCGCCGCCGCGTGTGAGGTTTCCATTTCGATTTCAATGGGTTCTGCGGTGTTCTTGGCGCGCAGGCGTTCCACGCAGGCGATACCTGCATCCCACATTGCGGGAAATGTATCCCGCAGCCGCCCGCCCTCGAAGGCGGGGTCGATGATGCGACGCTGACGCGCCCATATGGCCCCGTTTGTAATGAAGACGCTGTCCCGCAGAAGCGGCTTGAGCCCCTCGCGCACCCGGTCGGACTTTGGAAAATCGAGCGGGCGCTCGCGCAGGATCACGTCGACCAGCGCGGGGTCATTGCACAGGAAAGACCTGAAGAACGGCGTTTTGAACTCTGCCATCCAGGCGCGATAGAGCCGTGCGGGCTGGGCTGAGAGGATGTCTTGCCGAAACAGCCGGAAATAGCGCAGGAGCGAGACCTTGTCGGGGCGGGGCGCGGGCTTGGGCGGGAGCGTGCTCATGTCATACTCGTAAAGCGGTTGACCGGACGGACAATGCGGCTTTTTGACGGGGCACGCCCGGCGAAGCGCGAGGCCAGCGTCAGGGGGCCGGCGGTGATGCGGAAATAGTCGTAATCGCCGGGGCGGTCGAAGGCGCACAGATATTGGAAATGCAGCCGAAAAAAGCGCCAGCGTAGCTCGGCCCACCGCTCGGGGCTGAGCGTCTGGGTGAAGGCCGCCGAGATCACGAGGGGCCAGAGTTGATCCGCAGGCGCGACGCCGCTCACCGCCACCGGGTCGCAGAGCGCAAAGGCACAGCCATCGCCGGGCGCGGTCACATCGACCCAGGTCAGATCGGGGCAGGCGGCGAGGTGATGGAGGTCTGCGCGCAGCCGGTGGGCTTCGGGCAGGAAGCTTATCATCGGGACGACCTGACCGAGCGAGAGGAAGGCCAAGGCCGGGGGCGCTGCCCCCGGACCCCCGGGATATTTGGCGCGATTGGAGGGGGGGATACGCCCCGTGCGGCTCAGGTCGGCGAGGATCGAGACCGCCAGATGCGCGCCTGAGCTGTGGCCGACGACGAGCACCTCGTCCCAGTCTTCGGTGAGGGCCGTGGCGATGATCTCGCCGAACCGGGCCATCCTGTGCTCGAGCGCGGGCGGGTTCGCCCCTCGCCAGCGCGCCGAGAAGGCGTAGTCATGCATCAGGTAATAGGCAAAAAATTTGCCGTCCCGTTTGCGAAACCAGCGCAGGATAAGGGGGATGAGGGCAAGGGCGGGGATCAGGGCGGCAAGGCGCAAGAGTGGGTGAGCACTGAGCATTGCGAGGCCCGCATAAAGGAGCGCGGCCGCGCCGAGCGCGAGGGCGAATTGCAAGAGCAGCATTCCGATCGGGTAGAGCGCCGCGATCACCGGCCCTTTGCGCAGCTTCATCAGCCGGAAGAGCGCCCCCGTTGCAATATAGGTCCAGGCCGTGCGGGCAAGCTGGCCATAGGTGGCAGGGATCGAAGCCCCCATCGAGTCGCGCACGATGTCGGACCAGACCAGCACTTCGATCTCGCTATCAATCGTTTTGCCGTCTTGTGTCGAGGTGACGTGCCAGCCATAGGGGCCGCCCGACCGCTTCGGGGCCAGCGCAATCTCGTAGCCTGAGATCGCCGCCTGTGCTGCGCCCTCGCTGCGGTAAAGTTCGCGGTAGCGGCGCGGATGAATCGGGTCATAGCCGGGGATGTAGAACACCCGGCGGCGTGTCACCTGCTGTGCTGGCACTGCGGTCATTGAAGCCTCTCGTCGCGGGTGACCCTAGAGACAAACTTCGGCGAAAGTAAGATCAGTCAGGCGGTTGGCGCGGTCCAGCGGGCCTCGTTCGCCTCGATCGCGGCGATCCGGCGCGGCGTCTTGGGATGGGTCAGAAGCCAGGCCGGCACGCCTTCGCCCGGGTTCTTTGTCAGCGCGTCAAGTTTCGCGAAAAGCGACTTCTGCGGCTCTGTGCCGAGCCCCGCCTTGATCAGCAGGGCCGAGGCGAACTCATCCGCCTCGAACTCGTCGCGTTGGCTGAGGCGAGCGGCCAGTGCCGTGGTCAGGATGTTCGCGATCCAGATGCCGATGAAGGGCAGGAGCCGCCCGAGGATCGTCATCAGCAGCACCCGCAGCGCGTTCTGGCCTGAAAAGTCGATCATCCGGCGGCGCGAATGCCCGAGGGCCACATGGCCCAGCTCATGGGCGACAACCGAGCCGATCTCTTCGGGGGTGACCTCTCCGGCGCGGTATTTGTGCATGAACCCCTCGGTCAGAAACACGCGCCCATCGGGGGCGGCGAGGCCGTTCACTGGCTCGACCTGAAAGATGTAGACCGGGATTTCTGGGACGTTGAGGGCGCGGGCCAGCCGCTCGAGGATCGGGTCGAGACGGGTGTCGCGGAGCCGCCGCGAGTTGGCGTCGAGCTGGCGCTTGAGCGACCAGGCCGAGAAGTGCCACATCGCGACACCGTAGAGGATCAGCAAGAGGAAGGGCAGGAACCGGATCATGCTCTGGATATGGGGCGTCGGGCGGGCGTGGTCAATTGGCCGGTTTGCTGACCGACCAGAGCCACCATCCAAAGCCCGCCGCCACCGCACCTGCCGCGAGAAGGCCGAGCGCGTTGGAGGCGAATTCGGCTGCCGCTTCGAGGTTAGCGCCGAAGACGATGCCAAGTCCGATATAGGTGGTGACCCAGACGGCCTCGCCGAGCGCGCCCGCGATGGTGAACTGGCGGTGAGAGTAGCCGGTCGCCCCGGCGGCGAGATTGATCCATGGACCCAAGGCCGAGAACATCCAGCGTGTGAGGAACACCGCCCAAGCCCCGCGGGCCTGTAGCCCCGCAATCGCCCGCGCGATCAGCTTGGCGCGTTTGCTTTTGCCCTCGGGCACCAAGCCGCCCGCGCGTCGCCCGAGCGCATAGCCCGCCTGATCGCCGCTGAGCGCGCCCGCATAGGCCGCGCCCGCCATGACCGGCAGCGACAGATCGCCCGAGCCGACGAAGGCCCCCGAGGCAATCATCATCAGCGAGGACGGCACCGGGACGGCGAGGCAGCTGAGAAACGTGGTCAATGCCAGGAGCCACGGGCCATAGACCGGCAAAAGTGCCAGCAGGCTGTCGAAGAGAGCGGTCATTGCTTCTCCGGTCGCTTCGGCATCTGGGGCAGGGCCACCCGCAATTCTTCTATCAGCTGATCGACGGGTTTGCCGGTCCTCTGCGCAATGTCGATCAGCCGCACGCGCCCGACCCGTTCCACGCCCAGAACCGCGTCCAGATCCTCGCGCGAGACATGCCAACTGCGCACGATATAGCCTGCCGTCATCCACGGCTCGGGGTCCTGGCGGTGATGCTCGGGGTTCGCCCAATAGATCGTGAGAACCAGTATTCGCAGCGCGAAGACAAGCGCCAGAGCCGAAGCCAGCACAAAGCCGATCAGGGCGATCCGGTGGTTGTGCCACAGATGCCTGAGGCGGCTCATCCGAGCACCTTCATCGCTTCGGTGATCCCGGCCAGTGTCAGCGGATACATCCGGTTCTCGAACTCTTCCTGAAGGATCGCGATCGAGCGCGTATAGCCCCAATGCCGCTCGGGTATCGGGTTCAGCCAGACATGGTTCGGCCACTGTTCGCGCGCCCGTGCCAGCCAAAGCGCGCCCGGTTCGGGGTTCCAATGCTCGTTCGCGCCGCCCGCATGGGTGATTTCATAGGGCGACATCGAGGCGTCGCCCACGAAGATGCATTTGTAATCGGGCCCGTAACGGTTCAGCACCTCCCAGGTGGGGGTGACCTCGTCCCAGCGGCGACGGTTCGATTTCCAGACGCCCTCGTAGAGACAGTTGTGGAAATAGTAGTGCTCGAGATGCTTGAACTCGGCCTTGGCCGCCGAGAACAGCTCCTCGACCAGTTTCACATGCGCATCCATCGAGCCGCCGACATCGAGAAACAGCACGACCTTGACCGCGTTATGCCGCTCGGGGCGCGTTTTCACGTCAATATAGCCCGCGTCGGCCGAGGCACGGATCGTCGCGGGCAGGTCCAATTCTTCATGCGCGCCGTGCCGCGCCCATTGCCGCAACCGCTTCAGCGCGACCTTGATATTGCGGGTGCCAAGCTCGATCGTGTCGTCGAAATCGCGGAACTCGCGTTTGTCCCAGACCTTGACCGCGCGCTGATGGCGGGAGCGGTCCTGACCGATCCGCACGCCCTCCGGGTTGTAGCCATAGGCACCAAAGGGCGAGGTGCCGCCGGTGCCGATCCATTTATTGCCACCCTGATGGCGGCCCTGTTGTTCCTTGAGCCGCTCCTTGAGCGTCTCCATCAGCTTGTCGAACCCGCCAAGCGCCTCGATCTGGGCTTTCTCTTCTTCGGACAGATGGCGTTCGGAGAGCTTGCGCAGCCACTCTTCGGGCAGATCAACCGCCTCAAGCACCTGCTCGGGCGTGATCGCTTCGAGGCCCGAGAAACTCTCGGCGAAGGCGCGGTCGAAACGGTCAAGATGGCGCTCGTCCTTCACCATCGCGGCGCGGGCGAAGTAATAGAACCCGTCGATGTCGTAGGTGCACAGCCCTGCGGCCAGCCCTTCGAGAAAGCTCAGATATTCGCGCAGGGAGACCGGAACCCCGCCGCGTCTGAGCGCCTCGAAGAAGGGCAGGAACATCGCTCAGCCCCCCCGGCTCATCCGGTCCACGATCAGCGTGATGATCAGCCCCAGAAGCGCCAGTGCGATGGCGTGCACGGCGGCATATTGCGCGCGGTCAAACCCGTTGCCGCCCCGCGCCTTGGCGCGCCGGTCACCCCAGATGGCGCCGATCACGAGTCCTGCGATCACGAACATGGTCTTCTCCCGCTCGCCTATCGGCCGCGCGGGATCGACCGCCAGCCGCTCAGTTCACGCGCGCCCCGGCGTCCGCCAAGGCCGCAACTTCTGCCGCGCGCCGTTGCACCGCCGCGTCGGAACCAAAGCCATAGCGCGCCCATTGCGCGATGTCGAGCCGGGCCTGACGGGCCTGCGCGAGGTTGCCAAGCTGCTCATAGGCCTCGGCGCGGATCATGTGCAGCGTCGCCATCAGGGCGGCGTTTTCCGCGCTGATCGCGGGCGAGAGCGAGCGGTTCACAAGCTGGATCGCATCCTGCGCGCGCCCCGCCGAGAGGGCAAAAGCGGCCAGTTGCATATCCACATGCGCCGCCTGAATCCCCGCGCCCGGCGTCGCACGATAGATTGCGCCCGCATTCATGAAGGCGCGCAGCGCCTGATCGGGGTCGGATTGCAGGCTCAGACGTCCAAGCGCAAACCACGCGAACGCGGTGCGCGTGTCGGTCCAGCCCTGTGCGGCGGCGATCTGAAGCGCCTCGCGCGCGCCGGCCTGACGCCGGGCGGGGTTTGCACTGGCTCCGAGGGCGCGCTCGATCGCGGCGACATAGCCGCGCGGCGTTGGGTCCTCACGCAGCGCATGAACCGGGCCGCCAGCCGGGTTGATCCGCGCCAGAACCGCGGGCAGGGCGGCCATCACCTCGGGCTGAGACATGCCCGACCGCAGTTCCGGCGCATAGGTCGCGCGCAGGATCGTCATGTCGTAGCGGGTCAGAACCGTATGGAAATTGTCGTCGTTCCAGATCGTATCGGGCAGGCGGTAGAGATCGTTGACCGGTCCAAGCGCCTGGCTGATTTCCTCATGCAGGCAGTCACGCACCTCTTGCGGGGTCGCATCCGAGGGAATGAACACCGTCGCCAATTCACGACGCACAAGCTGCGCCCAGTCCGATTTGGCCGAGCGGCGGGAGGCTTTGTAATCTTCCCAGCCGGTCACGCCCGGCACCACGAAACAGGCCGCGTTCGGCACTTGCGACTGCATCACGCGCTTGGGGAGGAATTCGACATTGATGCGGTTGGGTGCCCCCGGTGCGGTGCTTACCGGCAGACCCGCCTCGCTGCGCAGGCGTGCGACCAGACGGCCAAGCTCCTGCGGTGCGGCCGGGTGCACAGCCCCCGAAAGTGTAATCGAGACAGGCCCCTCGAACCGGGTGAACCGTGGCAGCGCGCGGCCGGATTCGAGCGAAAAGCTGAGTTCAAGGAAATCGCGGGCGAGCTGTGCGTTCGCCGGCAGCCCCGCGCGTGGCACCGGGGCCGAAAGACCCGGAACGGGATCGGCAAGCGGCAGGTCAATGGCCGCAGAAGAGGCGCGCGCCGTGGGGCTCTCCACGGTCGGTGCCGCCCCGCAGGCAGCCAGCGCGGCTACAAGCACAAGGCTCGACAGGCGCGTCAGAAAACGGTGGCCCGGACGCGTTGGAATACGCGCGGGCCGGGCGGTCTCTGCGCGATGTGCAGAGACCGCCACAAGCGGCAGACATGTATCACGCATGGCAGTGCGTTCTTCCCAGGTTGGTGCGCTCAGATTAGGCACAGTGGGTGAAGTTCATCCAGTAAATCTTTGTGAAACAAGTCGATTTTTCTGTGGCCGATCCAGATATTGTGCCTGCAACCGGCCCAGGCCACGCCTTATTGTTGCCACAATTGCGCTGGTCCCAGGGCACTTCGCTCAAACGGGAAACAGTTTGGTTCCCAATCTACGACTTTGTCCGGGATTTGGCGGGGTGCTGAGACGCATCGTTTCCGAATCGGAAATCGTGCGCGGACGGTTTTCTGGAAAAAAATGTGATGACGCGCGCAGCTTCGTGGAAACGGGGCGGGTTTCTACGATTTCGCTGCGATCAATCAGCCCGTTCGGCAGGGATTAAGCCCTGATGCGAAACAAAGGCTCCGATGCGCGCGGGCAGAGTCCGAATCGAGCTTGCGCCAAGGGCTCAATAGGAACGGGCCGCCCGTGGGCGGCCCGCGCATAGGTTTGGTGCCGGATCAGCCGCGCGCGCGACGACGACCGCGCCCGCCGCCTGAGGCCGCTGCCGCAGAGGCCTCGGCGAAGCTCGCGCCTTCCTTGACCGCTTCGAGCACCTTGGCGAGCTTGATCCACTCCATCCCGTTCGCGTCGTGATCCATCAGCAGGTTGGCGGCGCGGATGGCCTCCATCTCGACCGAGCGGACCGGGTTCATGATCGCCGAGGTCATGCCTGCGCCAATTGCCATCGGCAGGAAGGCGGCGTTCACGCCGTGGCGGTTCGGCAGACCGAAGGAAATGTTCGACGCGCCGCAGGTCGTGTTCACGCCCAACTCTTCGCGGAGGCGGGCAACCAGCGTAAAGACCTGACGGCCTGCGGTCGCCATCGCGCCCACCGGCATCACCAGCGGATCCACCACGATGTCATGCGCGGGGATGCCGAAATCGGCCGCCCGCTGCACGATCTTCTTGGCCACTTCGAAGCGAACATCGGGGTCCTCGGAGATGCCGGTATCGTCGTTCGAGATCGCCACGACCGGCACGTTGTATTTCTTGACCAGCGGCAGCACGAGTTCCAGACGCTCTTCTTCACCGGTGACCGAGTTCAGGAGCGGACGGCCCTCGGCGGCAGCGAGACCCGCTTCGAGCGCGGCAGGAACCGAGCTGTCGATGCACAGCGGCACATCGGTGATCGCCTGAACGCGTGCGATGAGTTCCGCCATCAGCGGCGGCTCGACAAAGTTGTTGTCGGCATAGCGCGGGTCCTCGGCCATCTTGTTCGAGAACACCGCCCCCGAGTTGATATCGAGCACCGTCGCGCCGCAGGCGACCTGCTCCAGCGCGTCCTTCTCGACGGTCGAGAAATCGCCCATCTCCAACTCTGCCGCCAATTTCTTGCGGCCCGTGGGGTTGATGCGCTCGCCGATCACGCAGAAGGGCTCGTCGAAGCCGATCACGACGGTCTTGGTCTTGGACTCGAGTACGGTGCGGGTCATGGTCAGCCTTTCGTGTGTTCCGCGATCCAGGTCGCGTTGGTCGTGATGCCCCCGAGGGGGAAGAAGTGGACGGCTTCGATGCCGAAGCTCGGATTGGCGGCCTTGTGTGCGGCGAGATCGTGCAGGATCTCGTCAGGCGTAAAGGGCAAAAGCAGCTTGGTCACGTCGCGCGCGCGTTTTTGCAGCACGTTGAGCGAGGGGCCGACGCCGCAGGCAATGGCGAATTTCAAAAGCGTTTGCAGCTTGGCCGGGCCCGCGATGCCGATATGGATCGGGATGTCGATGCCTTCGGCGGTCAGGCGGTTGACCCATTCGATGACCGGTTTCGCCTCAAAGCAGAACTGCGTCACGATGGCCATGTCGGCATCGGTGCGTTCCGAGAATTTCTGTTTCCACTGAAGGGCTTCCATGACGTTCTTGTCACTGCCGTCGGCGTCGATGTCGCGGTTGCCCTCGGGGTGACCGGCGACGTGGAGGCGTGCGAAGCCGTCGAAGGCGCCGCTTTCGATGAGCTGCATCGAATTGTCGAAATCACCGACCGGCGTGCGCGGGCCACCGCCCAGCAAAAGGGCCTGTGTGACGCCGGCCTCGCCCTTGTAGCGCGCGACCCAGTCATGCAATTCAGCCGCGTCACGGATGATGCGCGCCGGGATATGCGGCATCGGCTCGAAGCCTTCATTGCGCAGGCGCTTGGCGGTTTCGAGCATTTCCTCGATGGGCGTGCCTTCGATATGCGCGATATAGACGCGGGTGCCTTGGGGCATGATGGCGCGGAAATCCTCGACCTTGGAGGCGGTGCGCGGCATCACCTCCATTGAGAACCCATCAAGAAACGCCGTCAGGTCGCCATTCTTCGGGGGCTGTGCCTCGCGGCGAAATTGCAAAAGCGCCATGTCACTCTCCGTCAGGGGGCGGGGGGCTGTCCCAGCCGTCATTGTCGATCAGCGCGCGAATGCGGGCCGCGTCATAGTCGGAGACGATACGTTCGAGCGCGGCCTCGGCGGCCTCGGCATCGCTGCCCTCGATCTCGATCCATGGCGTTTTGCGCCACTCGGCGAGATAAGCGTCCGAGTCCTTCGCACCCACCTTCATCGCACAGCGGTCGATCGCTTGCTCGAAGCGTTCGGGCAGGGCTTTCTTGACCCCGCGCCGTCCCGCGCCCGCAATGATCTGGGCCGGAATGTCGCGCCATGTGACAAGGGTAATTTGCGCCATCTCGAATCCTCTCCTGAGCACAGCTTTACGCGCCGTCCCGCCCCGAGCCATGACGGTTTTCGACCTCTGGGCGTGCGCGTGCGACACTTGGCCCTTCTACCCGGCTTGCGGGGGCGCGACCACCATCCGGCCCATGAAACTTTCGCAAGATAAAGATGAACGCGGCTCAGGCGGCAGCGGGCTGACGCCGCGGCGGGGTCAAAACGTGGTCAATCGGGTCGCGGCGTCTTGAACCGGGGTCGTCAAACCGTTACCTTGGGGATAACTTGAAATCGGAGGGCGTGACTATGGCGCCCAGGCGTCCCCGGTCTGCGGGCGCGTTCCCGAAGAAACCGGTAGAGCACCCCGCGACCCGTAAAAACGCCGAGAAGGGCGAGCTTTATGCTGCGCTCGATCTTGGCACCAACAGCTGCCGGATGCTGATCGCCCGACCGAAGGGCAATCAGTTTCAGGTGATCGACAGCTTTTCCAAGGCTGTCCAACTCGGTCACGGGCTTGAAGCCTCTGGCCGTTTGTCACGCAATTCGATGGCGCGCACCGTTCAGGCCCTTCAGATCTGCCGCCGCAAGATTGAGACGCATGGCGTGAAGCGGATGCGCCTTGTGGCGACCGAGGCGTGTCGGCGCGCGGGCAATGCGCGCGATTTCATGCGTTTCGTGCGTCGTGAAACCGGGTTGCCGCTGGAAATTATCCCGCCCGAGGAAGAAGCCCGGCTGGCCGTAATCTCTTGCGCCTCGCTGGTCAGCCCGAAGACCGAGCAACTCTTGGTCGTCGATATCGGGGGCGGCTCGACCGAGCTGGTCTGGATCGACATTTCCGCCGTGCCGCCGCCAGACCGCGCCCGCGCGATCATGCGACTGTCGGGCGGGTTCAATCAGCCCGATACGGGTGAACCGGCGGCTCGGGTGCTTGACTGGATTTCGGTGCCGCTGGGGGTGGCGACGCTCAAGGATCAGTTCTCGGATGTCGAGGACGACGCCGCGCGTTTCGCGTTGATGAGCTGGTTTTTCGAAGAGAAGCTTGCCGATTTTACCCCCTATGCCTCGGGCAGTCCGCAAGAGGGGTTTCAGGTGATTGGCACCTCGGGCACCGTGACCACGGTCGCGGCCTGCCACCTTGGACTGAAACGCTACGACCGGACGCGGGTCGATGGGCTCACCATGAGTTCCGAGCAGATCGACGCGGTCATCCGCTCCTTCCTGCAACTCGGGCCCGAAGGCCGCCGCCTCGATCCGCGCATCGGGCGCGACCGGCACACGCTGATCATGTCGGGGGCCGCAATCTTGCAGGCGTTGATGCGGGTCTGGCCGACCGACCGGATGTCGGTCGCCGATCGCGGCCTGCGCGAGGGGCTGCTCTATGCACAAATGGCCGCCGATGGCGTGCTCGAAGAATTGGGACAGATCTGATGGTCAAGACACCTACCGGCAAGAACACCTCCGGGCGCGGGCAGCGCGATCTGCGCGTCCGGGTCAAGACGGCGAAGGGGCGCAAGCTGAGTTCGACGCTTTGGCTCGAACGGCAGCTCAACGACCCCTATGTCGTGCGTGCCAGGAAAGAGGGCTACCGGGGCCGCGCCGCCTACAAGATCATGGAGCTGGACGACAAGTATCGCTTCCTCGTTCCGGGCGCGCGGGTGGTCGATCTGGGCTGCGCGCCGGGCGGTTGGTGTCAGGTGGCGGTGAAGCGGGTGAATGCGCTTGGCGAGAAATCCGGCAAGAAGCGCGGCACCGTTCTGGGCGTCGATCTGCAAGAGGTCGATCCAATCGCCGGCGCGGACATTCACCAGCTCGATTTTCTCGAAGAGGGCGCGGACCAAAAGGTGAAGGACTGGCTGGGCGGCAAGGCCGATGTGGTCATGTCGGACATGGCGGCTTCGGCCTCGGGCAACCAGCAGGTCGATCACCTGCGCATCATCACGCTGTGCGAACACGCCGCCTACTTTGCCTTCGACGTGCTCGAAGAGGGCGGCACTTTTGTCGCCAAGGTGCTGGCGGGCGGTGCGGAGCAGGAATTGCTGCTTGTTCTCAAGAAGAACTTCACCAAGGTCGCAAATGTGAAACCGCCGGCGAGCCGCAAAGACAGTTCCGAGAAGTTCGTTGTGGCACAGGGCTTTAGGGGCAAGCGCCACGAGGATGGCGCGGGCGAGAGCGCGGGGGACTACGACTAAGGTCGTAGGGCATCTGCGACCCCGGCGATTGTCTGGGGGCCAAAAGCGCTTATCCTGTTCGCTCCACGCTTGCGGAAAGAGGGGAGGCTTTTCGTCATGACGTCGCTGCACCACCGCGCGCAACCGCGCAACCACGCCGATATCGTGAAATCCGTCGTCGCCTCGTCCTCGGCGGCCGGGCGGCCGGGCTTTGCGGCCAGTTGGCGGCGTTCGCTGATCCATCACAAGATTGACCCCGGTCGCGCGGAACGGCTCGACCGCCTGACCGAGGGCGAGATGCGCGAGCGACGCGAGGCGGCGGGGCTTTTGGTCGCCGTTGCGACGCCCGTGCTCGACCGTCTGGCGCGGGCGGCCTGCGATACCGGCTGCACGGTGCTTTTGTCGGATGCGGAGGGGCTTATCCTCGATGAGCGGGTGCGCTCGGGCGATCTGGGTGATTTTCATGCCTCGAACCTCGCGCCCGGCTCGGACTGGTCTGAAGGGGCGGAGGGCACGAACGGGATCGGCACCTGTGTCGCCGAAGGGCGCCCCGTGGTGGTCTGGCGTGACCAGCATTTCCGCGCGAACAATACCGGGCTGACCTGCATGGGCGCGCCGATCTTTGGCGCGGGCGGAGAGCTTGCGGGTGTGATCGACGTCTCCTCGGCGCGCCACGACATGACCGAAGGCTATGCGCGGCTCGTCGCGCTGACGGTGCAGGATGCGGCGCATCGGATCGAGGCTGACCTGTTCCGCGCCTGCTATGACGGCGCGCGGATTCTCTCGACCGGGTCGGGCGAAAGCGCGCCGCAGGGTGTCATGCTGCTCGCGCTCGACCGCGACGATCTGGTGATCGGGGCCACGCGCGCGGCGCGGCGGCATCTGGGGCTGGAAGACGGCCAGATCGGGCGCTTGCCCGCGAATGATCTTCTCGAAGAGGCCGGGGCGCGCGGTGGTCTGCAAGAGGCGCAGCGCGCCGAGATGGCCCGCGCTCTCGCGCGCAATCACGGCAATGTCTCTGCGGCGGCGCGTGATCTGGGTATCGGGCGGGCAACGTTTTACCGCAAGGCCAAGGCGCTCAATCTTGAAGTGTGATCGGGGCGCGACCTGCGGACCCCAATGCAAAAGGGCGCCCGGAGGCGCCCTTTGATCTTTCTGAACGGGATCAGAACCCGGCCTTGATCTTTTCGAACTCGGCCAGCTGACGCTCGCGCAGCGCCGGATCGTTCGGGGTCTGGGCGAGCACCGGGGCGGTGATCTCGTTCAGGCCCGCATCGACCAGCTCCTCATCCGAGATCAGCGCCATCGCCGCCTTGCTGGTGTGGCCGTAGCCGATCGCGTCAAGCAGCGCGGGGCCTGCCTCGGGGCGCAGCCATGCGTTGATGAAGTCATAGAGCTTATCTTCCGAGCCGGGGCCGTCCTTCATGTTGACGAAGCCGCAGAAGAACGAGGACGAGCCTTCGGTCGCTTCGCGCTGGAAGGCGACAGGGTAATCATCTTCGCGCAGATAGGTCACGCCATCGTTCCACGACCACGACACCAGAACTTCGCCCGACGCCATGGTTTGCGCCTGCTCCGAGGGGTCGGCCCAATAGCTTTGCACGTTCTGATGCGCCTCGCGCAGCCAGGCGGCGGCGGCGGCGAACTGTTCCTCGGTGACATTGGTCCAGTCGGTCACGCCGGTCGCAAGATAGGCCAGCGCCCAGACGTCGTCCGAGCTGTCGGGCAACGAGGTGCGGCCCTGATATTTGGGGTTGGTAAAGACGTTGAGCGAGGCGACATCCTCAGCCGGAACTTCTTCGGGGTTGTAGGCAACCGCGGTCGCGCCCCAGTCGGTCGGAATATACCACACGCCCTGATCGTCCTTGAAGATCGGCGAGTTGAGGTATTTCGGGTCGATATTGGCGAACTCGGGAATGCGCGAGACATCCCACGGCTCGATCAGCCCGGCATCGCGGTATTTCGAAACCATCTGCGAGCAGGGATGCGCGGTGTCCGCCTTGAAGCCCGAGGCGAGTTTTTGATAGGCCTCGTCATCATCGCCGTAGAAGGTGTAGGAGGGGCTGTCGCCATGTTTCTCGGTATAGGTGGCGAACAGGCCCGGCTCTTCGAAGCCCGCCCAGTCGAAGACCAGCAGGTCCGGGTCGGCGGCCTGCGCCGGAATCGCAAGGGCGAGGGCGGCGGTGCCCGCCATCAGAGAGGTGAGTTTTTTCATTTTTCGAAAGATATCCCTGTTGGTGAGATGAGTTCTGCTCTCGACGCTAGAGCGGAGCTTTTGCCCCCGCAAGAGCTTTTGCCACGGCTGGCCGGGATTTGATCCCCGTCGCGCGCGCGTCTTGTGCTGGACGTGCGGCACGCGGGGCCTAACTGGGCGACGAGACGAAACATGAAGGAAATGACGATGGGGACGGCTCCGATCATTTTGTGGTTCCGGCGCGACTTGCGGCTGCATGATCATCCCGCGCTTGTGGCGGCCTGCGACAGTGGGCGGCCGGTGATTCCGGTATTCATCCATGACGAGACGGTCGAGGCGATGGGGGCGGCGCCGAAATGGCGGTTGGGGCTTGGGCTGGCGCGTTTCGCCAAGGCACTGGAAGGGCAGGGCAGTCGTCTGATCCTGCGGCGCGGTCGCGCGCGCGACGTGCTTGAGGCGCTGATTGCCGAAACCGGGGCCGAGGCCGTCTACTGGACCCGCTACTACGACCGCGCCGCAAGGGCGCGCGACAGCGAGATCAAGGCGTCCTTGAAGGAGCGCGGTCTGGAGGCGCAAAGCTATCCGGGCCACCTGTTATTCGAGCCGTGGGAGGTCGAGACCGGGACGGGCGGACCCTACCGGGTTTATTCGCCCTATTGGCGCGCGGTCAAAGATCGTGGCGTCGATGCCCCTCTGAAACGTCCCGACGCGATCCCTGCGCCCTCGGACTGGCCCGCGAGTGAGGCGCTGGAGGATTGGGCGATGGGCGCGGCCATGCGGCGCGGGGCTGAGATCGTCGCGCGACATGTGCATGTGGGCGAAGAAGTGGCGCTTGGTCGCCTTGGTGCCTTCGTGCAGCACAAGATCGGCGCCTATAAGGAGGAGCGCGATTTCCCGGCGGTGGATGCCTGTTCGGGCCTGTCCGAGAACCTGACCTATGGCGAGATCTCACCGCGTGTGATCTGGCATGCGGGCTGGCGGCAGATGCAGGACGGCGCACGAGGGGCAGAGCATTTCCTCAAGGAACTGGTCTGGCGCGAATTCGCCTGGCACCTGCTTTACCACTTCCCCGAAATGGACCGCGCGAACTGGCGCGAGGAGTGGGACGCCTTCGGCTGGCGGGGCGACAACGATCAGGCCGAGGCATGGCGGCGGGGCCTGACCGGCGAGCCCTTCGTCGATGCCGCCATGCGCGAGATGTATGTGACCGGCACCATGCACAATCGCGCCAGAATGATTGCAGCGTCTTATCTGACGAAACATTTGCTGACGGATTGGCGGGTGGGTCTTGCGTGGTTCGCGGACTGTCTGATCGACTGGGACCCGGCCTCGAATGCGATGGGCTGGCAATGGGTCGCGGGCTCCGGTCCGGACGCCGCGCCTTACTTCCGCATCTTCAATCCGGCCGGACAGGCGGAGAAGTTCGACACCGACGGAACCTATCGCAAACGCTTTATTGCAGAGGGAAATCGTCACGCGCCCGACACTGCCCGCGCCTATTTCGAGGCGGTCCCGCGCAGCTGGCGTCTCGCCCCTTCGCAGGCCTATCCAAAGCCCGTCGTCGATCTGGCGCAGGGACGGGCACGGGCGCTCGACGCATATGAGGCGCGCAAGGCTGCGGACGGGTAACCCTGCGGAAGTCATTCCCAAATTCTGCCATATTCGCGCGTTAACGTCGCTCGAAACGGGAGACCGATCACAGAGGCGAGTTCATGCAACGAGTAGTCTTGCGCGGCAGCAGTTCTGCGCACCTGCCAACGATTTCGAGGCTTTTTGGGGGCATAGGGCTGGCCTTCACCGGCTTCTTTGCCGGGTCAACGGTGATGCCTTACCTTCCGATCGTTCTAAAGGGGGCGGGGGTGCTGCCTCTGGTCGCGGCCTCGTTCGGATTGCTGGTCGGCTGGCGCGTGATCGGTCCGCAGGTCGGTCAGGGCTACCGGAACGCGATGATGGTGGGTCTGCGCGGCGCGCTCTATGTTGCGATCTGGGCACTGATCTATCTGGGGGCGGCGCAGATGCTGCGCCTGTCGCTGCGCCTGCAATATGACAGCGTGACCGAAGCGGTACTCGACGTGGTGGCCAAGGGGATCGAGTTCGGGATCGCCTCGTTCCAGCCGCCCGTGATCGGGACCCTGCTTGTCGGCGGCGTGCTTTCGGGTATCTTCGCCGAATGGGGGCGTGCGCGCTGGCGCTGACGGGCGGTTCGCACGCGCCGACTTGAATGAAGAAGGCCGTGCAAAGACTTGACCTGCAATTACTTTTTCTACGGAACCTTGCGTCATGTGCCGCTGCTCGAAGCGGTTCTGGGACATCCGGTTGAGGCCCGTTCGGCCCGCGCGGCGGGCTTTTCGGCCTTCCATGCCACGCGCGCAAACCGCAGCTATGTTTTCCCGGTTCTGGCCGAGGCGCGGGGGGCGAGCGCTGAGGGCATCGTCGTCACCCTGAGCGCCGAGGACCGCCGCAGGCTCGATTATTACGAGGCGGGCTATCAGGCCGCGCCGATTGCCGTCGAAATCGGCGCAGAGCCGCAAGAAGCATTGACCTATCGCGCGCCGCTCGACCAGTTCGCGCCCGGCGCAGCTTGGGTGTTTGACGACTGGCAATCCCGGTGGGGCGCCATCGTGACCGAGGCTGCGGCCGAGTTCATGTCCGGGCTTGATCACATCCCGGCGACGCAGGGGCTTGGGCGCTTTCCGATGATCCTGGTGCGGGCAGCCTCGCGGTTGCGCGCACGGGCCAGCCAAAGCCCCGCCACGCTGCGGCGGGCGGCGCAGCCGCGCGATGTCGAGATCGACCATGTCGCGCCCGGCTATGCGCATTTCTTCGCGGTGGAAGATTATCAGCTTCGGCATCGCAGATTCGATGGCGGCCAGAGCGAGACACTCGACCGCGCGGCCTTTGTTTCGGGCGATGCGGCCTGCGTTCTGCCCTATGATCCTGTCCGTGACCGGGTGCTTTTGATCGAACAGTTCCGCATCGGGCCGATGGCGCGCGGCGATCGCAACCCGTGGCTTCTTGAACCCGTCGCGGGGCGGGTCGATCCGCTGGAAACCCCCGAGGAGGCGGCGCGCCGCGAGGCTGTCGAGGAAGCGGGCATCACGCTGGGCGATCTGATCCCGACGCCACATTTCTATCCGACGCCCGCGGCGAAATCGGAATATCTTTATTGTTACATTGGCTTGGCGGAGCTTCCTGATTTGCCCGAGGGCGGGGGCGGTCTGGCCGATGAGCATGAGGATATCCGCCGCCATCTGGTTTCCTTCGACCGGCTGATGGAATTGGTCGAGACTGGCGAGGCGGAAAACGGGCCGTTGCTGGTGATTGCGCTCTGGCTCGCACGTCAGCGTGACCGGCTTCGCGCGCAGGCCGGGGTCGAAAGGGCTTGAGGCCCGCGCGCGCGCGCCCTAAGTCTGGACAGACACTTGCGCGAATGCTGGCCTGAACATATCGGGCCGAGGGAGGGACTGAGATGCGGATTTGTAACGACCTGGCCGGGGCGATCGGCAACACCCCCCTGATCAAGCTCAAGAAAGCCTCGGAGATGACCGGCTGCTCCATTCTGGGCAAGGCCGAGTTCATGAATCCGGGGCAATCCGTGAAGGATCGCGCGGCGCTTTATATCATCAAGGATGCGGTCGCGCGCGGGCTGTTGAAGCCGGGCGGGACGATCGTCGAGGGCACGGCGGGCAATACCGGGATCGGGCTTGCGCTGGTGGGGGCCTCGATGGGGTTCCGCACCGTGATCGTCATTCCCGAGACGCAGAGTCAGGAAAAGAAGGACATGCTGCGGCTGGCCGGGGCGGAACTCGTGCAGGTGCCAGCGGCGCCCTACAAGAACCCCAACAACTATGTGCGTTATTCGGGGAGGCTGGCCGAAGAACTTGCACGGACCGAGCCGAACGGGGCGATCTGGGCCAACCAGTTCGACAATGTCGCCAACCGGCAGGCCCATATCGAGACCACCGGCCCGGAAATCTGGGAACAGACCGGGGGCAAGGTGGATGGGTTCATCTGCGCGGTGGGTTCGGGCGGGACGCTGGCGGGCGTCGGCATGGCGCTGCAATCCAAGGGCGTGAAGATCGGTCTGGCCGATCCGGATGGCGCGGCGCTGCACAGCTTCTACACCGCCGGAGAACTCAGGGCCGAGGGCAGCTCGATTACCGAGGGGATCGGGCAGGGGCGGATCACCGCCAACCTTGAAGGCTTCACCCCGGACATGAGCTACAACATCCCCGATGCCGAGGCGCTGCCGGTTGTGTTCGATCTGCTGGCCGATGAGGGGCTTTGCGTGGGCGGCTCGTCGGGCGTCAACGTTGCCGGCGCGATCCGCATGGCGCGCGAGATGGGGCCGGGCCACACCATCGTCACCATTCTGTGCGACTACGGCACGCGCTACCAGTCCAAGCTGTTCAACCCCGAATTCCTCCATGCCAAGGGCCTGCCGGTTCCGTCCTGGCTGGACATGGCCGGGCGTAGCCTGCCGGAGGTCTTCGAGGGATGATCTTGCATATCCTGCGGGTTCTGGCCCTCGCGCTGCTCTGTGCGATGCCGGTGGCGGCGCAGGAAAGCACCGCGCCCGATTACGCGGCATGGGAGCGGGTGGCCTCCGATGTTCAGGACGCGGTGTCCGGAGCCGAGATTTCGGACCAGCGCCTGTCCGAGATGCGGGCCGATATCGTGCGCTGGCGCAATCAGTTCATCGGCGCGCAGAGCGCGGGCAGCGATCAGATCGGCACATTAAAAGCCCAGATCGAGGCGCTTGGCCCGGCCCCTGCCGAAGGGGAGAGCGAGGACGCGACCATCGCGGCGCGGCGCAGCGAGCTGAACAGCACGCTGGCGAAGCTGCAAGCGCCAAGCCTTGCTGCGACCGAGGCCGCAAGCCGGGCCGACGGGATCATCCGCAATATCGACCGGCTGATCCGTGAACGACAGGCCGACAAGCTGTTGCGGCTGTCGCCCTCGGCGGCAAACCCTGTCAACTGGCCCGCGGCGGTGTCGCTGTTCCGCTGGATGGGGGCGTGGATCTACGACGAGACGGTGTGGCGATTCACCCGGCCGATCAACTGGGACACGCTGCGCAACAACGCGCCGCTGATTGCGGGTCTTGTGCTGGTCGCCGCCGTGCTGCTGCTGCGGGGCGGGCGCTGGATGGGGCGGCTGACCGAGTGGCTGCTCGACAAGACCTCGATGCGCGGGCGCGAGCTGATCTCTGGCGTGGTGTCTTTCGGACAGGTCCTGTTGCCGGTTCTGGGCGCCGTTCTGCTGACGCTGGCCCTCGCACGGACAGCCTTCTTTGGCCCGATCATACTCGGGTTTTTCAATCTGCTGCCTTGGGTGCTTTTCGTGATCCTGATGGGGTGGTGGCTTGGTGGCCGCATTTTCCCGACCCGTTCGGGCATGGTCAGCGCCTTGAATATTGCCGAGGCAGGCCGCGCCGAAGGGCGGTTCCATGCGCTGATGCTTGGGCTGGCCCTAGGTTTGAATGCGCTTCTGAGCGATTGGATCGCGCCCCGCGCGCAGGACTATCTGGGGGGCTCGGGCGATGTCGCCCCGGAAAAAGCCGCCGAGGTTGCAGTGCGCGCGGATGCGGCCATCTCTGTGCTTTCGGTGCCGCTTCAGGTTTTTGCGGCGCTGATCCTGTTCCGCATGGGGCAGCTTCTGCGCCGGCAGGAGGGGCTGCGCCGCGCAACAGATGACGATGCCGCGTTTCGTTACCGGCTGCTCCGCTGGCTGGGAAATGCGCTGATCGTGATCTCGGTCGTGGCACCGACGCTTGGGGTGATCGGCTATGTCAGCGCGGCAAATGCGCTGATCTGGCCCGCCGTGCTGACGCTGGCCGTGGTGGCCGTTCTGGCGGTGCTTCAGGGGTTCGTTGCCGAAGCCTATGAGCTTGTCGCGCGCCATGAAGAACACCCGCGCGAGGGGCTGATCCCGGTGCTGGCGGGGTTCGTTCTGGTGTTGCTCGCGCTGCCGGTTCTGGCGCTGATCTGGGGCGTGCGGGTCGAGGACCTGATGGAGCTTTGGACCGCCTTCCGCACCGGTATATCGGTCGGTGGCGTGCGGATTTCGCCCGGCGTGTTCCTGACCCTCGCGATTGTCTTCGTGATCGGCTACATGGCGACCCGGCTTTTGCAGAGCGCGCTGAAATCCTCGATCCTGCCCAAGACCCGGATCGACAAGGGCGGCCAGAACGCGATCGTTTCGGGCACGGGCTATGTCGGCATCTTCGTCGCCGCGCTGATCGCGATCTCGACGGCAGGCATTGACCTCAGCTCGCTCGCCATCGTTGCCGGTGCGCTGTCGGTCGGGATCGGTTTCGGCCTTCAGAATATCGTGTCGAACTTCGTCTCGGGGATCATCCTGCTGATCGAGCGCCCGATCTCGGAGGGCGACTGGATCGAGGTCGGCACCCAGCAGGGCATCGTCAAGGCGATCTCGGTGCGCTCGACCATCATTGAAACCTTCGACCGCACCGATGTGATCGTGCCCAACGCGGACCTCGTGTCGGGGCAGGTGACCAACTGGACGCGCGGCAACAAGACGGGGCGGCTGATCGTGCCGGTGGGCGTGGCCTATGGCTCTGACACGCGCAAGATTGCCAAGACGCTGCTTGAGATCGCCGAAAGCCACCCGCTTGTGATGATGCAGCCCGAGCCGCAATGCCTGTTCGTGGGCTTTGGCGCGGATAGCCTCAATTTCGAGATCCGGGCGATGCTGTCGGACGTGAATTTCAAGATGCGCGTGCTCTCGGAGATGAACCACCAGATTGCCGAGCGCTTTACTGCGGAAGGCGTCGAAATTCCCTTCGCGCAGCGCGACATCTGGCTGCGCAATCCCGAGACCATCGCACCGCCGCCGCGCTCCTTTGGGGCGGCGCAGGCGACGGCGGGGGCCGGGGATCTCGGAACGCCCATGCCGGGCGAGGGCTATGAGAAGCCTGCCCACCGCGATGCCGAGGATAGCCCGCAGCTCTCCGATAACGACGGGGCCGAGGAGGGGGACGACCGCTGATGCAGGGGCAGATGTATCGCCTTCAGCCCTATGCCCGCGAACTGGTGACCGAGGTTGTCGGTCATACGCCAGAGGGCGGCGTGCTCTGCGCCGATAGCATCTTCTATCCGACCGGTGGCGGTCAGCCGGGCGACGCAGGGACGCTGGTCTGGGCGGGCGGCGCGCTGGAGGTCGCAACCGCGATCAAGGCTCCCGAGAATGCCCCTGCGCCGGTGATCCTCGTGCCCGCCGAGCCCGCGCCGCTGCCGCCGGTGGGAACACAGGTGACGCAGAGCCTCGACTGGGAGCGCCGCCATCGCCATATGCGCGTGCACACCGCCTTGCATCTTTTGTCCGTTGTGATCCCCCTGCCGGTTTCAGGTGGCGCGATTGGCACCGAGAAGGGGCGGCTCGATTTCGACATGCCAGAACCCCCCGAGGATATCTCCGCGATTGACGCCCGGCTGAACGCAATGATCGCCGCCGATCTGCAGGTGCGCGAAGAGTGGATTTCGGATGAAGAGCTTGCCGCCAATCCGGGGCTGGTCAAAACGATGTCCGTCGCGCCGCCGACGGGGCAGGGCTGGGTTCGGCTCATCCGGATCGGGGAGGGTGCGGCGCAGGTCGATCTGCAACCCTGCGGCGGTACGCATGTCGCCTCGACTGCGGAAATTGGCCCGGTGCGGATCGGCAAACTGGAGAAAAAGGGCAAGCGCAATCGCCGTGTGAGCCTGCATCTGGCCTGACGCCCGGTAAGTCCCGTCCCTTGGTTCAAAGGTTGACCGCTCTGACGCTGGCGGTCCATGCTCGACCAAACGCTTGGAGGGACCATGTTCAAACAGTCGATGCTGGCGGCCTGCGCGGCTTTGGGTCTTTCAGGCTGTGAAGTGCCCGTCATGATCGCCGCAGAGGCCAATGACGGGAAATGGCTGACCAAGGGGCGGAGCGTCTTCGAGATCGAGTTCCCGGCGGTGATGATCGTTCAGGTCGAGCGCGTCGGCGAGGAAGTGCTGACCGGCACGCTCTTGGGGCATGCCAATGGCACGGCGCGCTATGCGCTGACCGGGCCCAACTGGGGGGCTTGCGAGGGCGCCTACGACAAGACGGGGATGAGCACCTTCTCCTGTGCCAACGGGCTTGGGTTCTCCGTGAATCTTGGGGAGCAACGCGCCAAGATGTCGGGACACCACATCGTGTCGGGCGCCCATCGTGGGCGCAATTTCGTGTCGATCCTCGGCTGGGGCAATGAAGCCTCGGAGCCTCTGCTGCGCGGCTACTTGAAAGGGCGGGCTGGCTGAAGCCGGCTTAGTTGTCCTGCTCGGGCAGCCCTTCGCGCGAGAGCATGACGGCCAGCGGGCGCAGCGTCGGAGAGGTCGCGCAGACGATCATCAGCGCCACCATGATCGGCACCGCGAGGAACATCCCCGGCAGGCCCCAGACCGCGCCCCAGAAGGCCAGCGAGATGATGATCCCGAAGCTCGAGAGCCGCAGCGCGCGGCCCATTAGCATCGGGTCGATCACATTGCCGATCACGAACTGGATCATCCCGATCACAAGGAAGGTTCCCAAGGCCGAGGGGGCATCCTGCGTGAGCACATAGACCGCCAGCGCGGCGAGCACCGTCGAAATGATCGAGCCGATCGAGGGAATGAAATTGAGCGCGAAGGTCAGCACCGCGACCGGCATCGCGAGGCCAAAGCCCGCCACCTTGAAGACGCCATAGACCGCGGCGCCCGTGACCACCGAGACCATCGCCTTCACCAGCAGATAGTGGTTGACCCGGCGCATGATCGAGCTGCCCATAGCCGCCACCCGCGTGGCGCTTTGTTCGTCGCCCATGAGGCTCACAAGCTTGGCGTGGAACCAGATCCGCTCGGCAAAGAGGAAGCCCACGAAGAGTGTGATCAGCACTGTGGCCGAGAGCAGGTTCGAGGCCTGACCCGCCAGCGTGGACAAGTAGCCGGCCACCTCGATGCTCTGCATCGATTCCAGCACCGCCGCCTCGACATCCGCGCCCATCCAGCCGAACAGCTCGGCAATGGCGCGCTGCGCAGGGCCCGCGTAGGCGAGAACCATCGTCACCACCTCATTGGCCTGTGTCAGCAGCACCGCCGAAAGCGTCATCAGCCCCGACGCGATCAGGATCAGCGCGGCGACCGAGGCAAGCCACGGCGGAATCCGCACCGGGCCCACATGCAGCCGCGCAATCGCGTTGATTGCCTCGGAGGTGAGCGAAAACAGGATGATCGCAATGGCCAGTGAAATCAGGATGAACCGCGCCTGCACCAGCAGGAACAGAATGAGCGCGAAGGCGATGATGCCCAGAAGCACGTTCGTCAACTGGCGCGGTTCGCGCCGCCGCTCCTCATGAAGGGGCGGGGGGGTGCCGTGCTCGGCTGTGTCTTTCATCGCCATTCTGTCCTTGGGGCCCGGCTTATCTCGGGGCGCGCGCCCCTCAGCCTAAGACCGCGCGCGCCGCTTTACAAGCAGCGGGCGGGGAGAGTGGAGAACCAAGAGTTTTTGCGCGATCTGCCCCTTGCATCCGGTAGGCGCTTTCGGCTAGACCCGCCGACGGACGGGTGGCCGAGTGGTCGAAGGCGCACGCCTGGAAAGTGTGTAGGCGGGGAACCGTCTCGAGGGTTCGAATCCCTTCCCGTCCGCCAGCTTACAGTTGCGAAACTGAAAATGGGTCCCTCACGGGGCCTTTTTTCTTTTTATTCCAAAGGGGTTTAGCTGTCCAATGCGAACTTCGGAGACTGGCAAATTCACCAAAATCGGTCTCTGAACGCCTCACGTCTCTTTCCGACCGAACTGGTCTTCTGAAAGTTCGGATTCAAAAGTTCATTCGTTATCAGTGACTTGAGGATTTTGTGAATCCGAACTGTTCGGGAGTGAGTGTGATGTTCGAGAGGCGCTGGCGACGAAAAACAGACTATTCTTGATGGTTGCAACAGCTGCAAGGCTGCGCACGGCCTCCTGTGCCATTCTTCAGCCTCGGCTGGGCAAGTTTCTCAGGCAGCAGTATATGAAGCAGTGGCCAGATCTTTCATTTGGGGTCCGAACCGCGGTGTGAACCTATCTGAGCCAAGCTGCGGCTCTCAAGGAGCGGCGCAAGTGCGTGGACGGACACAAGCTCGAATTCGTCTGGTAGCACTGACCACGAGCGCGTTTATTGCAAGTTATATTTAATACTTGATTGAATGAAATATTTCTTGCAATTTGGTGATCGTCCTTAGCTTCAGAAAGTTTTGCTCGTGACTGACTCGCTGGAAAAACGCCTAGAAAACGCGCTCCTCAATGGGTCGAAGTCGGATAAGAAAATCGCCAATTTCATGAAGGGCGCATTGAACGATTTACCGTTCGAGACCGCCTCAAGTGTCGCAACCAAGGTCAAGGTGAGCGAAGCGACGGTTGGCCGATTTTGCAGAACACTTGGTTACGCCAGCTTCAAGGATCTCAAGAGCCACCTGCAGAATGATATCGCGCATAATCCTTGGCTTATGAGCGACCGCTTGCGCGAGTTGCAAGACAGCGCTGCTGGAGATGACACCGGTTTGACCCGAGGAATGGAGTTGGAGATAGCCGGTGTTGTTAGCGTCTACGAGATTGCCAGATCTGCCGAATGGCAACAAGTCGTAGAACGGCTTGCCAACATACATCGCGTCTTTGTTGCTGGGTTTCAGACTGAACGCGGTATCGCGCAATATTTTGCAAACCAACTTCAATATATCCGCGACCGGGTAACACTTCTTGATCTTTCGGGCGGTAACTTTGTCGAGGCTCTGGTCTCGGATGGGGATGCATGCCTCGTGATGTTCGAGGCGCGGCGCTACTCGCGTCTGGCAAAGGTTCTGGCCCAAGAGGCACAAGCTGCGGGAATTCCGGTCACTCTTGTGACGGACGTATATTGTGACTGGGGATTTGCCGCCGCAGACGAGGTTTTTGCGGTGCCGACCCAATTTAACCAGTTCTGGGATTCGACGGCACTCATGGCCAGCTTGTCGAACCTGATGATCAACGGCGTCTTTAAAGAGCTTGGCCCCGAGGTGGATCTACGACTTGAAAAGATCGCGCGGCTCTACGGTCGCGTGACGGGTCATGTCGGCGATCCACTGACACAAGTTGCGAAATAAAAACTGAAATCCAACAGGAGGAAACGAAATGAAACTCTTTAATAGGCATGTTGCGGCGATTGCGCTGACGCTTGCGGGCGGGCTGGTGGCGACCTCCGCCTCGGCCGAGACGCTTCGGCTGGGCACAGAGGGTGCTTACCCTCCGTTCAACTATATTGAATCGGATGGTAAAATCGCAGGCTTCGACGTCGAGATCGGGTTGGAGCTGTGCAAGCGCATCGGCGTGGAATGTGACCTTGTCGCGCAGGATTGGGACGGGATTATCCCAGGCCTACTGGCGAACAAATATGACTTTATCATCGCCTCGATGTTCATCACCGAAGAGCGCAAGAAGCAGGTCGATTTCACCGATCCCTACTATCTTGCCGCGATGACCCATGTTGTGCCGAAGGGCTCGGGTATCACGGAGTTCACCAATGAGGCCCTTGCGGGTAAGGTGATCGGTGCACAGTCGGGAACGACGCAGGCAGATTACGCCGAAGCAACATATCCCGATGCCGATATTCGTCTTTATCCGACGCAGGATGAGCTGAACCTCGACATGGCGAGCGGTCGCGTCGATCTGCAGGTCGGTGATATGCTTCCGATGCTGGATTGGACGAAAAAGACCGAGGATGGCGCTTGCTGTGAACTCGCGGGTGAGCCGATCACCGATCCCAAGTTTGTGGGAGACGGTGTAGGTATTGCGGTGCGTCAGGAAGATGATGATCTGCGCGAAAAGCTGAATGTGGCGCTAAAGGACATCCGAGCAGACGGCACGTATAAAGCCATCAATGACAAGTATTTCGACATAGACATCTATACGATGAAGTGATGTCAAAAGATCCCCTGACCGAAAGACTGACCCATGTTTGAACTCTTCGCATTCGGCGATACCGGTTGGGGGGATGAAATCCTGCGAGGGCTGGCTGTCACTGTGCAGTTGGCCATCGTGACCCTGCCCTTGGGGCTGGCCTTGGGGTTTGTTGTGGCTTCGGCCTCCATGTCCAAACTTCGCGCCCTTCGTTTTATGGGTGTTGGCTACACCACGGTGATGCGCGGCCTACCCGAAATTCTGACCTTGTTTGTGGTCTATAACGGCGTGGGGCTTTTGCTGAACATCGTCATGCAAAAGCTGAACCCCGAGGCTCCGCCCAGTGACTTCAGCCCATTTGCCGCCGGTGTCATCGCGCTTGGCATGGTGGTTGGAGCTTTTGCCGCCGAGGTTCTGCGCGGGGCGTTTCAGTCGCTCGACCGGGGCCAGATCGAGGCCGGTCGCGCGGTGGGCATGACTGAGGGGCAGATCTTCCGCCGTATCAAACTGCCGCAGGTCTGGCGTTTTGCGCTGCCGGGGTTGGGCAACCTTTGGATCAATATGCTGAAAGACACCGCACTGGTATCGGTCATCGCGCTGGACGATCTGATGCGCATGACCAAGGTCGCCGTAGGGGTGACCAAGAAGCCCTTTACCTTCTACCTTGCGGCTTGCCTGCTGTACTGGGCGATGTGCGTATTTTCTGAGGTCGTTCTGGCGCGAATGGAGCGCCACGCGAGCCGCGGTGTTCGGAGGGCCTCGTGATGAATCCGATCGATATCCTCTCGACCTATTGGCCGCGACTGCTGGATGGCACGCTGATGACGATCAAGCTGACGCTGATGGGCGCGCTGATTGCGGCGGTGGTTTCGCCGGGGCTGGCCTTGATCCGCACGCAGGCTGGGCCGTTGGTGCAGGCTCCGCTGCGGCTTTATGTGTCGTTCGTGCGTGGCACGCCAATCCTCGCGCAGCTATTCCTGATCTTTTATGGCTCGGGCCAGTTCCGCCCGCTCTTACAGGAGTGGGGGCTGTGGGGCTTTTTCCGCGACCCGTTCAACTGCGCGCTGCTGACATTTGCGCTGAATTCGACCGCCTACCAGACTGAGATTTTGCGCGGCGGTATCCTGGGGGTGCCCTCTGGCGAGATCGAAGCCGCCAAGGCGATTGGCATGACGCGTGCGAAAACGATGCAGCGGGTGATCTTTCCCCACGCGTATCGCATTGCATGGCCAGCCCTTGGCAATGAGGTGATCTTGCTGATGAAGGCCAGCGCGCTTGCCAGTGTTGTGACAGTCTTTGATCTTATGGGCCGCACCCGGCAAGTGTTTTCTAAGACCTTCGACTTTTCGGTCTATCTCTGGGCGGCGCTCATCTACCTGTGCATTACGGCTATTTTCGTCATCGTCTGGCGGCAGGCTGAACATCGCCTCTCGCGCCACCTAAACCCGAACGCTTGGGAGCGCTCTAAAGACAAATCACTTAAGGCAACTCAGTCATGACGCAGGCAGAAATCATTTTGCAGGCCGAGGATATCCACAAATCCTTTGGCAGTTTCGAAGTCCTCAAAGGCATCTCACTTGAGGCGCGCAATCATGATGTGATTTCAATTCTTGGCAGTTCTGGGTCAGGCAAATCGACCCTGCTACGCTGTCTGAATTTCCTAGAGATACCGACGTCGGGCAAGGTCAGCGTGCATGGTCAGCAGATACAGGTGAAAAACGGCAAACCTGGCAATCCCCGCCAGATCGAGGGGCTGCGCACGCGCCTTGGCATGGTGTTCCAGCAATTCAACCTGTGGACCCATCGGACCGCTCTGGAAAACGTGATGGAGGGCCCGATCCAAGTCAAACGCGAGTCCCGCTCCGAAGCGCGCGACAAGGCCGAGGCACTGCTTGCCCGTGTTGGGCTTGCTGATCGGATGCACATGTACCCCACGCAGCTTTCAGGCGGCCAGCAGCAACGCGTCGCGATTGCCCGCGCGCTGGCGATGGAGCCGGATGCGATCCTATTCGATGAGCCGACCTCGGCGCTGGACCCAGAGCTCGTCGGTGAGGTGCTGAAGGTGATGCAGGACTTGGCCGCCGAAGGGCGCACGATGATCGTGGTGACCCATGAGATGGGCTTTGCACGTGAGGTTTCGTCCGAGGTGATATTTCTGCATCAGGGACGGATCGCGGAACAAGGTCCGCCCGACGAGATATTCACCCACCCCAGAAACGAAGTTTTCGAACGGTTCATCGCGAACACGCGCTGACCCACCAGCCCTGTTAGAATAGAGCATCAGATGCAAGAACACGTCATTCCCTCGTCCTCGCCCACTGCCCGTGGCGCCATTTTGATCGAGGCGGCAGAGCTGCATATCGTTCATTTGCCGCTGCTCACCCCCTTCGTGATCTCGACCGGAACGATGACGGCCAAGACCTTTCCTTTGCTGATCTTGAAAGGCCAAGGGATCGAGGGGATTGCCGAAGGCGTCATGGACCCAACCCCAGACTATCTGGAGGAAACAATTGCGGGCACGATGGCGTTCTTGCAGGATGTATTGCTGCCACAGATCGTTGGGAAGCGCTTTAGCTCGCCCTATGAACTCGCGCCGATCCTTGATCCCTGGCGTGGCAATCGCATGGCAAAGGCCGTGGTCGAGATGGCATTCTGGGACCTTTGGGCCAAAAGCCTGAAATTGCCACTTAAGGCTGCACTTGGCGGGGTGGGCGATGCGGTCGATGTCGGTGTCAGCCTTGGAATAGCTCCAATTAAAAAGACCCTTGAGCGCGTCGAAGAGGCCGTTGACCTTGGCTATAAGCGAACCAAGCTGAAAATCGCGCAGGGCCATGATGTTGCGCTCGTTCAGGCGGTGCGCGAAGCATTCCCAGATATCAAGCTGACGGTGGACGCGAATACCGATTACGGGCTGGCCGATCTTGCGACGCTGCGGGCGCTGGATGAGTTTGGCTTGGATTACATTGAACAGCCTCTTGCCTTTGACGACATCCATGACCACGCGCAGGTGCAAGCAGCTCTGAAAACCGCGATCTGTCTGGATGAAAGCATTCGCTCGCCTGTCGATGCCCGCAAGGCGCTTGAGGCACGGGCCGCACGCGTCATCAATATCAAGGTCGGCCGTGTCGGAGGCTTTGCCGCCGCGCGGGCAATCCATGATATCAGCGCGGCCTTCGGGGCTCCCGTCTGGTGCGGCGGCATGCTTGAAAGCGGCATCGGGCGTGCGCACAACATCCACCTTGCGACGCTCGCAAATTTCACCAAGCCAGGCGATACCTCCAGCGCTAGCCGTTATTTCAAGCGCGACATTATCAACGAACAGCTAGAGGCAGTCGGCGGTAAAATGCCGGTCCCGACATCGGGTCCCGGCATCGGGGTAACCCTTGATCGCGTCTATCTTAAGACCGTTACCGAGCTAACCAAGGAGATCCGCCCGTGAATGCGATGATTGAACATCTGGTTCTGCGTGAGCTTGACGGTGTGGACGAATTGAAACGCTCTGAGGCCTTCCAGCGCGAGGTCTGGGGCGCGGACGACCCTCCGGACAACTCGGACTTGATGCTGGCGATCCAGCACGAAGGCGGGCTCGTCGCAGGCGCATTTGTGGGTGGGCGAATGCTCGGGTTCTTGTTCGGATTTCCTACGAGTGACCCCCAGATTCAGCATTCGCACCGGTTAGCCGTGCACCCAGACAGTCAGGGCATGGGGCTCGGTCAAAAGCTGAAATGGTATCAGCGCGACTGGTGCCTGAAACGCGGCATATCAATGGTGCGATGGACTTATGACCCCTTGCGTCGGATCAATGCAGGGCTGAACATTTCTCGGCTTGGGGCGACTGTGCAAACCTATTTCGAAGATTACTACGGCGAAATGGAAGGGATCAACGCTGGCGTCCCTTCTGATCGACTGCTGGCCGAATGGGATCTTAACGCCAGATCTGTAGCGCTTCGTGCCGCAAACGAGTACCAGCGCACCGAAACGGGCGTGACTGAGCGTATCGCCATTCCCAGCGATTTTGCCGCGCTCCTTCGGGATGATATGGAGCGTGCTGTGTCAGAACGACTGCGCGCTCGCACCGCACTTCGCAATGCTTTCGATCGTGGGTTGCGAATCACTGATTTTGATACAGAGACGGCGGAATACATTTTAGCGCCGTATGTACCATTTGATCTCGCGATCGACGTTTGATCGATGCCTGCCAAGCGTATCCATCAGGGGAAGCCTGCATTATGCAGGGACGAGGTGCTCACCAATTGGAACGATTAACGCTCTCTTTTTAAGTTTTTAAACCCAGATATTCTCAGGCGTAATGATTTCAAGCGGCACGGTGAGCTGGAGTGTCGGGCCTAGCGCGGTCCACCAGATTTATTCCACGTAACGAGCGTGCGGCGACGAGGTTGGCTGTTGGAGGTGAGCGAGCACGTGGGATTTGAACCCTCAGCGGGCATGAATGATTTCAATGGCTTGGAATCAAAGTGGGTTTGGCAATCGAGGGGTGCAGGCGCCGGAATCTATGCGGCATGCGGTGGTAGAAGTGGGGCCACGCAGCCGAGCGTAAGGTAACTTGCTAATGCTTTTGCTTTCCCGGTCTGCTATTCTCTGCCAAAGACATCTGGATATCTGTCATGCCCGCACTCAAAGTCGTCACAAAGAAGCGCCTGTCTGTCAGCTTGGCCCCGCAGCGGATTTTGGCCAGCGCGCTTGCCAGTCAGCGTATCGAGGGGCTTGAGCTTGACACCCGCGCCGCCGCTGAGTTTAGCGCCCTTGCGGCGGGTAAGATGAGCGCGTCCGACCTGCGCCAGCGCCTGCTAAATCGCTACGCCAAACCCGCCGGCACCAACTGATCCATGTCGCGTTATGATGGCGGTGAGCACCGCCTCTATCCGGGCACCGATGTTCTGATCAATAAGCTCGGTATCCGAGATCAGGCAGGACTCGACGAGGCTGAGGCTGCAATTGTTTTGCTTGCCGCCTTCGAGTTGGCGCAAAATCCTCTGCCCGAACCAGAAACGGGACCAGATTTCAGCTATTTTCTGCAGGTTCATCGCGCGCTGTTTCGCGATGTCTATGCGTGGGCGGGCGATATTCGGGATGTCGATATCTCCAAGGGGGCAACGCGGTTCGCAAACTGTCAGCATATTGTGGCCGAAGGGCAGCGATTGACGCAGGAGCTCGCCGCAGAGAACTGGCTTGAAGCCCTTTCGCCAGACGAATTTTCTCAACGCATGGCGCACTACATGGGGGAACTCAATGTTCTGCACCCGTTTCGAGAGGGAAATGGCCGGGCGCTGCGAGAATATGTTCGGTATCTGGCAGAACGAGCGGGGCACCCGCTGAGTTGGGAGAACGTGACGTCTGCGGAGATGATCGATGCTTCCATTGCGGCATATCTTGGCGATGCGCGGCCTTTGGAAGCACTTCTGCGGCGTCAAATTGGCCTTTATAAGGGGTGATGAACACAGTGAGGCCGTAAAACAGCCTTTCCAAACGAAAGCTGCCTGCTCCCGAAATGACGAGCGCATACATGGCGCGACTGTATCAATTTTCTCGCGCGCCACCACCAAACACCGCCTCTGCCTGTTCACACCACGGCAGCTCGACACAATCCGCAAGCGCAACGAGGGTCACTGCTGGAACCTCGCGCTTGAAGACGAGCCGCCTCAGCACCTCGGGGGCGAGATAGGCCAGCCTAATCTGACGCCCGATGTAGCGGTCTTTGACGCCGACAGCGTTAGCCAAATCCTGCATGGTCGAGAACTCCCCCGCCTCCATGCGCCGCCGCCAGGACCAGGCGCGGCCTATGGCGCGCAGGATATGCGGGTCTTGGGTGTTGTCTTCGCTGGGTAAATAATCCGCAGGCGGCATGATTTTCGGCCGCCCGTTCTTCTTGCGCAGTTTCAGGGGAACGAAGATCTGGATCGAGTCTGGCTCAGCGTTCATTCTGCCGCCTCCAAGTTAGGCTTGGTCATCAAGTCCCGCATGACGCCCGTGATGCCTTCGGTGCGCAGATCAATCACCAACCCATCGCGGGTCACGGTGACGCGGCGCACGAGGAGCTGGATGATGCGGGCCTGCTCAGCAGGGAACAGCTGCGCCCAAAGATCCTGGAATCCCTGCATCGCCGCAATGACCTCGGGCTCAGAAATGTCCGCACTCCCATCGTGCGCGAGCGCTGCCAGAACCTGTGCGGTGGTTTCCGGCGTGCGCAGGCTGCGGCGGATTTCGGTGACAACGGCGGCTTCGACGGTATCGGCGGGCAAGCGATTGGGGATGACATCGTCAGATGCGCCACGATTTTTCAGAAGATCCATGGACACGTAATAGCGATAGCGCCGCGTGCCTTTCTTTGTGCTCGAGGGGGTCATGGCGGCGCCGGTGGCGGTGAATATTAACCCTTTGAGCAGGGCAGGGGTCTGGGCGCGGCTGTTATTCGCGCGCTTGCGGGGGCTTTCGCCCAGAATGCTATGGACCTGATCCCAAAGACGCTCATCGATGATGGCTTCATGCTCGCCGGGATAGGCTTGCCCCTTGTGAACGGCATAGCCGCGGTAAATGCGGTTGGTCAAAAGGCGGTAGAGATAACCCTTGTCGGCGGCGGCGCCCTGCTTGGTGCGGAACCCCTCCGCGCGGAGTTCTCGCGCCAGAGCGGTAGCGGAACCCACCTCGACAAAGCGCTCAAAAATCCGACGCACCGAAGCCGCCTCAGCCATGTTCACCACCAGCTTGCGCTCGTTCAGATCGTAGCCCAAGGGCACATAGCCGCCCATCCAGAGCCCGCGCTGGCGCGAGGCCTTGAACTTGTCGCGGATGCGCTCGGCAGTGACCTCACGCTCGAACTGGGCGAAGCTGAGCAGGATATTCAACGTCAGCCGCCCCATGGATGTGGTCGTGTTGAAAGACTGCGTCACCGAGACGAAGGTCACGCCGTTGCGGTCGAACACCTCGACCAGCTTGGAGAAATCCATCAGCGAGCGCGACAGGCGGTCGATCTTGTAGACCACCACCACGTCGATCAGCCCGTCGTCGATATCGGCCAGCAGCTGCTTCAGGCCGGGGCGATCAAGGGTGCCGCCCGATACCCCTCCATCATCATATTGATCGCGCACCAGAGCCCAGCCCTCGGAGCGCTGGCTGGCAATATAGGCCTCACAGGCCTCGCGCTGCGCGTGCAGGCTGTTGAACTCCTGCTCGAGGCCTTCCTCGCTGGATTTGCGGGTATAGATGGCGCAGCGCAGGCGGCGCGCCGGTTTGGAAGCCATATCCATCACTTGCCTCCCCGATTTTGCTCTCGCAGGCCAAAGAATCGATACCCATTCCAGCGCGTGCCGGTGATTTCGCGAGCCACGGCGGAGAGCGATTTGAATTTACGTCCCCGCCAATCGAAGCCGTCTTTCAGCACGATGACGGTGTGCTCTATGCCATCCCATTCGCGCAGCAGCTTCGTGCCCGCCACGGGATTGCGAGGATCGGCAATCTGGTGCTTGCGCCGGGCATGACCTTCGACTTCATCGGCCAGAAGATCCAGCATGCGGCGGGTCTCGCGGTCAGGTCCGCCGTAGGTCAGTTCCTGAAGCCGATACGCGATCCGCAGCTCGAGAAACGCGCGGCTGTTGTTCGGCGCCGAGGTGCCGAGGAGCTTTTCCCATTCTGCTTTCAGCTCCTTGACCGACAGTGCCTTCAGGGCGGCCAGGCGCGATAGCACCGTCTGATCCAGGCGTGGATCATGACCCGGTTGCGCAGGGGTTATCTTATTGTGATGCTTCATGAATTCCTCCGATGCGGATGCGTTTTGCACGACGACCACCGCTCTTTCGGGGCGAGAAGTCCACGAAACTGTCTCCGTTCTTGGCAGATAAACCGCTGGACTTCGTGGCGTTCAGCCGAACCACGCCTGCGGCCAGGATGCGCCCGATCTCGGCAAGACGTGCATCGGCTGACATGCGATCAGGGCATAGGGGATTGGGCCCCGAAACCGGGGTTTCGAATTCATCAAGCATGGGAGCGCCTTTCGGGTTGGTGAAGCCACTTGGGCCCCGATAGCGCCTGATAATCAAGCCGAAACAATCGGTTGGTGAAGGTCTGCGGTGTCTAGAGTATGTGCTAGGGACCGGGGAGGAACACCGTCAGTGCAGCGTGGCGCGCTTCACTTGGGGGTCTGTTTCAAGCTTGAGTGCCGCGTTCCACAGGGGCGTCTTCATAAAAACGCTCTCTTGCGACCGGAAGGATTTTGCCGGACGTGTTTCCTGGAGGAGGCCAGTCCAGATCAATGGCCGCAAGACTTGCGTGTAAAGATTGGCCATCACGACATCATAATGAGGAAAGTGCTCCGCTGTGGGTTCGCCGTAGAAGGTTCGGCGCAGGTCAGCACCGAGGGCACCGTTTTCGGCCTCTACGTTGATAACGTTCAAAAACACATTCCAATTCAACATGATTTCGGTGTCCGGAAACCGGGTCCAGACGCTGTGGTCGATCTCGAAAAGATAAAACGGCGTAATGATCCCGAAGAGCCGACCCGGGTGCTGGCTGACTTCCATGCCTGCCTTTATCAGCTTGAACTGGCCCTTGTAGTGCCGCCCCATCTTGAGGGTCGTCAGCAAAAAGTGGATATCGCTGAGCGGTATGAAATCCTGCTCGTTCAGGACTTTGTTCACGGCAAAGAGGTCCGCCTCGGTATGGCCCGGCCAGTCAAATTCGGCTGCAGCCCAATGCACGAAATTGCGCTTGAAGCCCTTGGAGGCCGTAAGGCCGATGCCACCGTGTTCGGCAACATAGGCGAAGGTCTTGAGGAAGCCTCTCAGCAACGGCGAATAGCTAAGGGATGGCTCATCGTCTGCAAGGGAACGGAACTCGATCACCTCAAATCTCCCGTGCAAACCAACGAATGCGCCCGACGATGACGATTTCATCTGCCGTGCGCTCATACTCCGGATAAAGCTTGTTGTCCGAGATCACGCGGACGGCGGGCGGATCGCTGTTCGGGACATGCTGTAAGCGTTTCGCCACTAAGCCCATGCCATCATCCAGAACGAAGATGCCCGGTGGGTTTGGGGCCTTACGATCCATGTCCACAAGTACGGTGTCACCATCGAAGAGCGTGGGTTCCATGCTGTCGCCCTCGACCTTCATGATGCGCAATTGGGAGGGCGCAGCTTTCAAGCCGTGTTTGATCCAGGACTTCCGGAAGTGATAGGCGCGACCTGGCTCTTCATGGTCTTCGAGGACGACTGAACCTCCGCCCATTGAGGGGCGCACGGGAGCTTGCGCGATCGGCACAAAGGTTTCGTCAGGGTTCTCCAAGAAAGGGGGTGGCCCCTCAACTTCACCGATGCCGTGGATGAGCCAATCCACCTCGACTTTGAGAACACGCGCGACCTCCATCAATCGGTCTAACCCAGGCCGAGAGGAGCGGCCTCTCAGGATGTCGTAGACGAAGGAGCGATTGACCCCGGCCATCTCGGCAACATGCGCGGGGCTGAGCCCAAGCTGGTCCGCACGCGCCTGCAGTCGGTCGGCCAAACTATGATGCGAGGTCATCTTATCCCCATCCGGTTGTGGATATAATAGGATAAGACATGATTGCTATGGGATCGTCAAGACGATAGAACAATAATTGAATATGCGGGGTGAGAGTCGGAGGCAGCCATGCGGATTGAGAAGGAGTACTATTCGCTGTCAGAGATCCTTCGGCGCTGGTCGATTGAGGAAGACGATCTGATCTACCTCGCAGAAAATAACCAAGTCCGTCTATCCATTCGGGTCTTCAATCAACTCCTGGAGTTTGGCGACTATGACGCTGACATCAATGGGGCGCGGTTTCGGGTGCCCTATGAGGAGAGGGTGTTCAGCGGCTTGCTCGATCTGCACGCTTGCGACGTCTTTCACCTCTTTCGCTGCGGTGAAGCCCATCTGAATGAGTTCTGCCATGATCGATGCGGTTACGCTGCGTTTCCGGAAACACATGCACCACAATACGTTGTTATTGGGGATCTTTTGATGCGCCGCCATGAGCGCGATCGCTATGAAATCAAAGCAGGATTTCACAGAGGCGATGGGCAAACTCCAGAGCAAGGGTTCATCTACACCGTCGGCTACCGTGAAGTGCGCAGCCGCGGTTTTTGCTTTCAACTTGGTGCCATTCAGGCCGATGTTGTGCAGGCGCTCCATGCCGCAGCTGAAGCCGGTCAGCCTTGGCAAAACGGTAAAACCCTTCTGACGGCAGCCGGATCGCGCAGCTTGAAGATGGTCGATGTCTTCAAGTCAAAGCCCGAGTGGCGCGAATTGATTCAATCTGACGGACGCGGGAACTACCGATTGCGCTTTGATTAAGGGCCACGCAACTGTGCCCGCTGTGGGATGGGTGTGGGATCTGCTGGGGGATGGGTGCCGGATGCCCATCCCCCACTTCATTTTAGAGCGTTGAAATTTCGAATTGTCTTCATCCGGCACTGCATCCCACCGCGATCCCGACGACATCCCACATCGGCGTTTCGCATTGTCTCCAGGTAACCAAGACAGGAGACAAGGATGCAGTCAAAACTCTGCCTCACGCAAAAGGAGTTGGCCCGACGCTGGGCGATCTCGCATCGCACACTGGAACGGTGGCGTTGGACCGGCGAAGGCCCCGATTATCTCAAACTCGGCGGGCGGGTCATCTACCGGCTCGAGGATATCATGACCTTTGAGGCGGCGGCCTTGCGCCGAGGCGATGCCTCCCAAAGCGCAAAGGTGTCGTGATGGCGTCGCAGATACGCGATGACATTGGCTTTTACGCTTGGGTCTCGCTCGCAGACGCAGGTGCAAGTGTCAGCTACCACCGTGGGTTTTTGGCCGTTGATACCGGCTCGCTCCTGTCGCGCCTGACACCCTCGCAGCAGGCCACGTTGCGCGGCATCGCGGATGCCGCCTGGCGGGCCTCCGAGCAACAGCTGGTGCATCTCGTCCAGGAACGCCTTGGCCCGGATCTCTTTGAGTACCGCGCCATCGCCCGGCCGAAACCTCCCACACCGTCCATCCCCGAACGGCTGATCGCAGCCCACTGACGTCTTTTTGAAAGGAGCCCCTATGGCTTTCCCCGAAAACATCCCGAGCGTGGATGACATGCTCAACATGCCGGTGACCGAGCTGGCACTCATGCCGCCTGCATTGCTTGCTGCGGTGCAAGCAGAAATCGATGCCGCATCGGAGCGAATGAAGGCGGTCGTGCAACGGTTCGAATTGGCGCTGGAAGTACGCTATGCCGCCCGAGCCTCAGAGTGCCGCCGCGAAGACGGCAAGGATACGGGCAAGACGCGTTTCGATGATAACGGCGTCACCGTCATCGCCGAACTGCCCAAGCGCATCGATTGGGACCAGGCCAAACTCGCCCAGATCGCTGCAAACATCGCATCCGCTGGCGAAGACCCGGCCGAATTCATCGATACGAAGCTGTCGGTCTCCGAGCGTAAATACGGTGCCCTGCCGGAAAGCTGGCGCAAGGGGTTCGAGCCCGCGCGCACTGTCCGGACTGGCAAGCCCAAGTTCCGGCTGGTTCTGAATGAGGAGGCGAACTGATGGCCATTTCCCTCGCATCCCTGCGCACGACCTCTGCGCTGACGCCACCGCGCATTCTGATCCACGGCGTGGCCGGGGTGGGCAAATCCACCTTTGCCGCCGCTGCGGATCGGCCGGTGTTCATCATGACCGAGGATGGCCTGGGCAAACTTCAGGTCCCGCATTTTCCGCTGGCGACGAGCTACGCAGAAGTGGCTGAAGCCCTCGATGCGCTTCTGAACGAGGACCACGATTTTGGCACGGTGGTCATCGACAGCATCGATTGGCTCGAGCCGCTCATTTGGGCTGAGACCTGCAAGCGCAGCAACTGGGTCTCGATCGAAGCACCAGGGTTCGGCAAGGGCTACGCCGAAGCGCTGAATGTCTGGCGGGAGTATCTCGACAAGCTGAATGCGCTTCGGGACCAGAAAGGCATGGTGGTCATCCAGATCGCCCATACGGATATCAAGCGTTTCGACAGCCCCGAGCACGAGCCCTACGACCGCTATGTGATCAAGCTGCAGACTCGCGCCTCGGCGCTCTTGCAGGAGCATTCAGATGTCGTGCTCTTTGCCAACTACCAGATCTCGGTCGCCAAATCCGATGTCGGCTTCAACAAGAAGGTGACCCGGGCGCTCGGGTCCGGTGCGCGCGTCATGCACACCGAAGAGCGCCCCGCCTTCCTTGCCAAGAACCGTTACGGCCTGCCGGACACCCTGCCGCTTGAGTGGTCGGAGTTCCTCGCAGCCATGCCCCAACCTGAATGATCGCCTTGAAAGGATAAGACCATGGCACGTTTCGACACCTCCTTTGACGCCACCAGCGTCGAACCCACCACGGCCTATGAACTGCTGCCCGCCGGCAAATACCGCGCCCAGATTGTCGAGAGCGAGATGCGCGTTACTAAGAACGGCATGGGCCAGTTTCTCTGGCTGATGATCGACATTCTCGACGGGGAGCAGAAGGGCCGGAAAATCTTCGACCAGCTGAACCTGGTGAACCCGAACCCGACTACGGTGGAAATCGCGCAGCGCACGCTTTCGGCGATCTGCCATGCCACGGGCCGGATGCATGTCAGCGACAGCGAGGAGCTGCACCTGATCCCGATGACGATCCAGGTGAAGATCCGGCCGCCGAAGAACGGCTACGGCGAGAGCAACGCGATTGCCTACCTGCTGCCTGAAAAGGGCGCAGCCTCGGCTACCCGCCCGGCTAAGCCTGCCTCTGACCCGGCTGGATCTGCGGTGCCGCCCAAAATGGCCTCCGCACCCTGGAACAAGAAAGGCTGAGCCTTCGCGCTGCCCTGCGCCTTGACTGACTGGGCAGCGCGCAACCCCATCTGAGGACATTTCCATGACTGACATGACCAACGTAGCCACTGCGGCTGCGAACACCCCCGGCTTGCCTGAAGACCAGCGGCGACTGATCGAGCTCGACGATGCCATTGCCAAGATCCGCACGCAGATCGCCACAGCCGATCTGGCCCGGCAGCGCGGCCAAAAGCCGATCGACCCGGACTGGTTCCACCGGGCCCGCACGGCACTCCGCCATCTGAGCCGCGAGCGGGCAGAACTTCTCGCCCAAGGCACCGGCCGCCGTCGCCGAGAGAAACTCAAGGACGCTCTGATCGGCATCCTGCGCGAACGCCATGAGCCCGAGACTTGGAGCGGCATTCTGGCCGAGGCACAGGCCCGCAGTGAACGGGAGGGTTTGTGATGGCAGAGTTGCCCTGCGCCCCCACACCGACGTTGACGGCGATCTATGCCGATTACGAGGCCCGCCAGGGTGATGGTTTCCGCGACCACCTCGGGGCGTCGATCATCGGCAAATCCTGCGCACGCGCACTCTGGTATGATTTCCGCTGGGTCACGCCTGCGCGCTATTCCGGTCGCCTGCTGCGCCTCTTTGAGACCGGCCAGCTGGAAGAGGACCGCCTCGTACGCAATCTGCGCGCCACCGGCGCGACCGTGCTCGAGGTCGATCCCGAAACCGGCCGTCAGTTCCGCGTCGAGGCCCATGGCGGGCATTTTGGCGGGTCGCTCGACGGCGTGGCCCTTGGGCTTCTGGAGGCCCCAAAGACCTGGCATGTGCTCGAGTTCAAGACCCATGGGGTCAAGAGCTTCAACGAGTTAACCGCCAAGGGTGTCGTTCTGGCCAAGCCCCAGCATGCCGCGCAGATGCAGATCTACATGCATCTGACGGGGATCACCCGCGCGCTGTATGTCGCGGTCTGCAAGGACACCGACGCGCTGCATATCGAGCGCATCGAGGCGGACCGCGCCATGGCCGAGCGCCTGCTGGAAAAGGCAGGGCGCATCATCTTCGCCCAGCACACGCCCACGCGGATCAGCGAGGACCCGGCCTGGTTCGAATGCCGGTTCTGTGATCACCATGGCGCCTGCCATGAGGGTGGTGGGGCGGCCGTGACGTGCCGGTCCTGTTTGCATGCAACGCCCGTCGGAGCGCTTCCAGAAGAAGTGGACACCGGTTCTTCGTCCGGAAGCGCGATCAGCAATAATGAGGGCGGCTGGCACTGCGCCCGCCATGACCGAATGCTGACAGCGCTCGAACAGCGTGCGGCCTGCATCCGCCATCTCTTCATCCCCGATCTCGTTCCGGGCGAGGTCATCGATGCGGGCGACGATGTCGTCACCTACCGCATGGCCGATGGCTCGACCTGGGCAAACGACGCCCGCACAACGGAGGCCGCGCCATGCTGACCTTGCGTCCCTATCAACAGGCCGCGATCGCCGCGATCTACGGCTATTTCCAAGTAAATAAAGGTAACCCTATCGTAATTCTTCCAACAGCTGCGGGAAAGTCGCTCGTTGCAGCCGCCTTCATTGAGGGTGTGCTGAAATCCTGGCCCGACCAGCGCATCTTGATCGTGACCCATGTCCGAGAGTTGATCGCCCAGAACCATGCCGAGATGATCGGCCTCTGGCCCGAGGCGCCTGCCGGGATCTACTCGGCGGGCCTCGGCAAGCGCGAGGCACAGGCCCGCATTCTCTTCGCAGGCATCCAGTCGATCCACCGCCGCGCGGCTGAAATCGGCCATACGGATCTCGTGCTGATCGACGAGGCCCATCTCATCCCTAGCAATTCCAGCACGATGTACCGGCGCTTCCTTGATGGCCTCACCCGCATCAATCCTGCACTCAAGGTGATCGGGCTGACTGCTACGCCGTTCCGGGTCGACAGCGGCATGTTGCACGAGGGCAAGAACGCGCTGTTCACCGACATCGCCTATGAGGCCCCGGTGCGGGATCTGATCGACGCGGGCTATCTGAGCCCACTCGTGTCGAAACAGCCCGCCACTCGACTGAATGTCTCGAAGGTCGGCACCCGCGCAGGCGACTTCATCCAGCGTGACTTGGCAGCAGCCGTCGACAAGGAGGCCATCACGCAGGCGGCGGTCAGCGAGATCATCGTACACGGCCGCGAGCGGAAATCCTGGCTGGCTTTCTGCTCCGGCGTCGAGCACGCGCGTCATGTCGCCGAAGAGTTCGCCCGCCAGGGCATCAGCTGCCGCACGATCTTCGGCGATACGCCAAAGGACGAGCGTGACGCGATTATCGCCGCCTTCAAGCGCGGTGAAATCCAGGCGCTCGCCTCAATGGGCGTGCTGACCACCGGCTTCAACGCGCCTGGGGTCGATCTGATTGCGCTCCTGCGCCCCACCAAATCCGCAGGGCTCTATGTGCAGATGGTCGGCCGCGGTACGCGCCTCGCCCCCGGCAAGGAAAACTGCCTGGTCCTCGATTTTGCGGGCAATGTCCGCCGCCACGGGCCCATCGATCTGGTGCGGCCCCGACGACCCGGCGAGGCCGGTGTCGGCGAGGCCCCGACCAAGCTCTGCCCCGAATGCGACAGCATCATCGCGCTCTCGGCGGCGGAATGTCCGGACTGCGGTTACGTCTTTCCGGCCCGCGAGGTCAAAATCGCGCCGACGGCGGCAACACTTCCGGTCCTATCGCCGAAATTGCAATGGTTGCCCGTCCACGGCGTCTCCTACAGCCGCCACGACAAGCTGGGTGGGCAGCCCTCGCTGAAAGTCATCTATAGCTGCGGGATTAAATCCTACAGTGAGTGGGTCTGCATCGAGCATCAGGGCTATGCGCGCCAGAAGGCGGCTGAGTGGTGGCGCAAGCGCGCCCCCGGCTGTCCGGTGCCGCTCAGCGTGGATGAGGCCATTTTGCAGGCCCAAGAGCTGATGCGCCCCAGCGCAATCTCGGTACGCCCCGCGGGCCGCTATGTCGAAGTCTCCGGCTACAGGTTTGATCCATGCGCCAAAGTTCCCCCGGCCTCTGCGCCGTCTGCCACCGGCAACCTCGCGGGTTTGGCTGGTTCGACCGGAATTTCCGGGTCTCGGACCCGCGCCGTGATGCCAGCCGCAGGCACCTCTGCAGCCGCACCTGCCAAGACATCTGCCACGGGAGGACGGGCATGATCGATCCCACCCCGAATGAGATGCAGGCGATGACTGTCGGCGGCCAACAAGGTGGCGCGTATCTCGAAAGCATCGGCAAATCCGATCTCGCCACCCTGACCGAGACCGAGTGGGACCGCTTCATCGATGCGGTTGTCACCGGATATTGCGACCACTTGCGCGAGCTGGCGGGCCACGACCGCACACGCCTCGACGCCATGACCCCCGAGGTGCCTTTCTGATGACCAACACATCCTTCATGGCGCGCTTCGGCGCGCGGCTTGTGACCAATGGCTATGCCATCCTGCCCATCGGCCCGGGCACGAAGAAACCCGGACGCTTCCAGCGTGGATCCTGGGCGGATTATCCGGAATGGAACCGCCATGCAGAACGCGGCACCACCGAGGTCGAGGTGGCCACATGGGCCAGCTGGCCGGAGTGCGGTGTGGGTATTGTCGGTGGCGCTGTTGCGGCGGTCGATATCGATATCAAGGACGACGCTGACCTTGCCTTACGGATTGAGCAACTGGCGCGTGAACGCCTCGGTGATACGCCCGCCCTGCGTATTGGTCGGGCCCCGAAGCGCATGTTGGTCTATCGCACGGCCGTCCCGTTTCGGGGCATCAAGCGCCATCCGCTGGAGGTGCTCTGCCTCGGGCAGCAGTTCGTCGCCTATGCAAACCACCCGGGCACGGGTGCACCCTATGCGTGGCCCGAGGAGGGCTTGGCGGACATCGACATCATCGACTTGCCGGAAATCACGGCCGAGGCTGCTGCAGCGTTTCTGGACGAGGCCTATGCGCTGTTGCCGGAAGCACTGCGTCAGCATGGGCTTGCTTCCCAAGTAGCACCCGCCGAAATCGCGCGCTCCCACAGCCAGATCGGCACATTGCCCGCGATCGAGGCGGCGCTCGCTTGGCTGCCCAATGCCGAGCTGGACTATGACAGCTGGATGCGGGTCGGCATGGCCCTGAAAGGTGCACTTGGCGCGGCCGGGGTCGATCTCTTTGCCGATTGGTCAGCGCAAGCGGCGAAGGATGTGCCGGCCACCACGATGAAGGCTTGGGCCAGCTTCAAGCCCGACCGGATCGGCGCTGGCACGATCTACCATCTGGCAATGGAACGCGGCTGGCAGCCCGATGCGGAACTTCGTCTGGATGGCAGCCTACCCGAGACCGAAGACCATCCAGCGGCGGGTCTACTGGCGAGGCTGGATGTGACAGCAACGGCAGCGTCTCAGGCCCCAGCCGCACCGCCGTTCGCGCTGGCCATCCCTGACGGGTTGGTGGGCGATCTGACCAATTACATGCTGACCACTGCCCGGCGCCCGCAGCCGCTGCTGTCACTGGGGGCCAGCCTCTGCGCTATCGGCGCGCTGATGGGGCGAAACTACCGCACCGAAAGCAACCTGCGCTCGAACCTTTATGTCGTGGGCATCGCGGACAGTGGATCTGGCAAGAACCACGCCCGAGAAATCATCAACGAAACCTTCTTCGAGGCGGGGCTCGCGCATCACCTCGGGGGCAACAAGATCGCCTCTGGCGCGGGGCTTTTGACCGCGCTGCATCGCCAGCCCGCGATCCTGTTTCAGATCGACGAGTTTGGCATGTTCCTGTCAGCCGCCGCCGACCGTAAGCGCAGCCCGCGCCACATCACCGAGATCCTCGATAACATGACTGAGCTCTACACCTCGGCCGGCGGGATCTTCCTCGGGGCAGAATATGCCAACCGAGACGGCACGAATGAGAGGCGCGACATCAATCAGCCATGCCTCTGCGTCTATGGCACCACGACGCCGCTGCATTTTTGGGGGGCGCTGCAGGGCGCCAACGTTGTCGATGGCTCGCTTGCCCGTTTCCTGATCCTGCCCAGCGACGAGGACTATCCCGACGAGAACATTGCCGTCGGCATCCGGCAGGCGCCGGCCGCGCTGATCCTGGGGCTGCAACTGATAGCGGCGGGCGGTGGGACCAAGAAGGGCAACCTGACAGGCAAGACCGCCGATCAAAACACCGCCGTGAACCCGATGATCGTGCCCATGACCGAGGAGGCGCGCGCCCGGTTCCGCCAGCTCAGCATCGAGCTGACCGAGGAATTGCGCGCCGCCGCTGGCACAGCCTTCACGGCCATCCTCGCCCGCATCGGGGAAAACGCCCTGAAGCTTGCACTCATCGTGGCGGTGGGGCGCGATCCAGCACGCCCCGAGATCGAGATCACGGCGGCGGATTGGGCCATCAGTTTCGTGCGGCACTATGCTCAGCGGACCATGGAGGCGGTCGAGCGGCATGTCGCGGACACTGAGACCGAGGCACACCTGAAGCGGCTGAAGGAGATCGTCCGCGCGTCAGGTGCCAAGGGCATCACCAAGTCCGAGATCACCCGGGCTTCACAGTGGCTCAAATCCCGCGACCGCGATGAAATCCTGCTCACCCTGATCGAGAGCAGGGACATCACAACTGGCATGCGCGGCTCATCGACAAGGCAGGCCATGGTCTATCGCATGGCCCATTGGGGCGGCCCCTGGCGGGATGCTTCAGGGCGCAAAATCCTGCAGAAGGAAGTTTGATTATGCTTAAGCGCATGATAATGATGGAGAAAGTGGGAACCATCACGTCCTTCAATCTTTCAAGAGGACACCTTATCCCTTACGCGTGTACGCGCGCGCGGTTAAATAAAAGAATGACTACCTCCTATAACTATATAATAATATGAATAATATATATTATATAGGGACGCCAATGGGTTAGCGAGGCAAAAGCTTCATTCTGGCTCTTTGAAGCCTAAGAAAAATATGCCGGGCGGCCCGCTCGCCCCGCGCCTGACATGACCAGACCACCCTTCGGGGCCTGGCGAGACCGCAGCCCTCACCGGCCAGCCCTCCCGCCACGCTCGCCAAAGCGAAGAGGAGGTCTCGATGACCCAATCCAACGAACACCTGCGCTGCATTCTGGCGCTCGATCTCGGCACGACCACCGGCTGGGCGATCCGTGGCTATGACGGTTTGATCACGACCGGCACCGCCAGTTTCCGACCCGGACGCTATGACGGCGGCGGTATGCGCTACCTGCGCTTCACCAACTGGCTGACGGAACTCGACCGGCTGTCCGGACCCATCTCAGCCATCTGGTTCGAAGAGGTCCGCCGCCATGCGGGCACTGACGCCGCCCATGTTTATGGGGGGCTGATGGCCTCACTGACCTCGTGGGGGGAATTGCGCGGCATTCCATACGAGGGCGTGCCCGTGGGCACCATCAAGCGCCATGCCACAGGCCATGGCAATGCGAACAAACAAGCCATGATCGCGGCGGCCCGCGCGCGCGGTTACAGCCCAGCGGACGACAACGAGGCTGACGCGATCGCAATCCTGCACTGGGCTCTGGAGAACCAGGGAGGTGCAGCATGAGGCTCTACCCCAAAGGCTACGGCGGCCAGCGCCGCGATCCCGAACAGGTCAAACGTGACGGCTGGCACGAGCAGCGCATGCTCGCCGTGTCCCTTGATGACCCGCGTCTGACATGGCCCGAGCGTGAACTCGTCCGCCAACTGGGGGACAAACTCTACGGGCCGCTGCCCGCGGTGAGGGAGGTGCGCCATGGCTGATCAATGGACACGAGCAATGGTGGCGGACAGGCTGGATCTCGCGGCCGACGTGATGCGGTCCATGCCGCCGGTCCGTCCACAGGGCTATGTTAGCGCTTGGCCCGAATACCTCTCAACCTTCGCCGATCAGGTGGGCCAGGAACCGCGGATGAAAAAGCCTCTGCCATCACCGCGGATGATCACGCAGGCCGACGAGGCGATGCTCTGGTTGCGGTGGGTGGACAAGGACATCGGCCAGATCCTCTGGGCGCGGGCCAACCGCAAAGCTTGGAAGGGGATCTGTTGGGAACATGGGGTCAGCAGAGCTACGGCAAACCGGCGCCATGAGTTTGGATTGGCCGTGATCGTCTGGAAACTCAACGGCAAAACCGTGCCTCGCAAGCGCTCGATGGAGTTCGTGATCGCGAGCGTCCCGTAACCTTTAATAAGGCAGGACCGTTATTGAAGGTTAAGGCATTATCCTTTAATAGCGCGGAGGCCCTATTAAAGGATGAGATGATGATGGAAGCACGGAATCAACGGCTGGGCACCTTTGCGGAGACAATCGTTGGTGGCGAACGTGTACGGGCCTATGTCCCGGCTAGCTTGCCACCAGACCCGCCTTTGAAGCTGTCAGACCTCATGCACGTCTACGAGCGGGCGGTTGCCGCCGTTGGGCGGCTGGATAATGTCACCACGATCCTGCCGTCCATGCCGCTCTTCCTGTACATGTACGTGCGCAAGGAGGCATTGCTGTCGTCTCAGATCGAGGGAACGCAATCTTCGCTCTCTGACCTGCTTCTGTTCGAGAGTGACGAAGCACCGACGGTCGAGCTCGACGATGTCACTGAGGTCTCGAACTATGTTGCTGCGATCGAACATGGCGTTAAGCGCATCCGCGGCGGCTTTCCGCTTTCGTTGCGCCTGATCCGTGAAATGCATGCCATCATCCTGAAATCTGGCCGCGGGGCAACCAAACAGCCTGGAGAGTTCCGCAGGTCGCAAAACTGGATCGGTGGCACGCGGCCCGGAAATGCTCTATTCGTTCCGCCGCCGCCTCATTTGCTCAATGACTGCCTTGATGCCTTCGAGCGCTTTTTGCATGAGGATGATCGGGGGCTTCCGCCGCTCATCCGGGCAGGCTTGGCCCATGTCCAGTTCGAGACCATCCACCCGTTCCTTGATGGAAACGGACGGCTTGGGCGCTTGTTGATCACGTTGATCCTGGTCGATGCCGGTATCTTGCGTGAGCCAATCCTGTATCTAAGCTTGTTTCTGAAATCGCGCCGTGACGACTATTATCGGCTGCTGCAAGAGGTTCGGCAGGTAGGGGCTTGGGAAGCATGGATGGAATTTTACCTGACAGGGGTCGCTGAAGCGGCGGAACAGGCCTCCGAGACCGCGCGTGCCCTGATCGCAATGTTCGACAAGCATCGCCGAGAAATAGGCGCGCTCGGACGTTCAGCGCCCTCTGTGCTGCGTGTGCATGAACTCCTGCAAGCCCGGCCTGTCGTAACGATCCAGACGGTCGTCGAGACGTTGCAAGTGTCCTTTCCGACGGCTCGAGGGGCACTTGAGAGGCTTGTGGCGCTGCAAATCGTGCGTGAGACGACCGGCAAGCAGCGTGATCGGATCTATGCATATACCGACTACCTTGATCTTCTTGACCGTGGCACTGAGCCATTGCCGGTCTGAGCGCTGTTTTTGTTGTCAACCCCTTTTGTGTGAGTGAGGTAATTTTTTGGTGAGACACCGGAAAGCAAGACAGATTTCTTCCAGGAGGGTATAGAAAAGCTATGATGGCGAAGTTGCGGTTGGATGACCCTGCAGCGCTGACAAATCCCAAGACAAACTGTCGAAAGGCTGAGGCGATGGCTGAAGCGCGTCCTATTGGATTTCGCGATTATGTTCGTTCCAATGGATTTCGCACCGTCTACCTGATCACTCCTGTATTCGGCGCCCCGGTAAAAATTGGAATATCCGAAGACCCAATACAGCGCCTTGGTACAATTCAGGCTGGCCATTACGAGGAGCTGGTTTTCCACCGGTTCTGGTGGCTGCCCGGAATAGCGATTTCTTCAAAGATTGAGGCAGATTTCAAACGCGAACAGGCAGAACGGAACATCCGTGGGGAATGGTTTGATATGATGCCCGAGCAAGCGGAAGCATTGATCAATCGTGCCATTTCAGAAATTGGGATCTGGAACCTTACCCAGTTGGAGATGGAGTTTCTCTATGACGATTGGTATCGGCAAACCAATGACCTTCCCAAGCGTGCACCATGCCTGTTGCCAGGGCGTCCGCCCAGTCGGGTCGAACCGTGGGACAAACCGAAAAAGACCTACCGAGAGCCGTACCGCCCAACCAACCCATGGTGACATCTTCTGTGTTGTTACTGAGACTCTGACTGCATCAATAAACAACATCATCCACGATCTCGATCAGACCAACGTCCATTTCGAAGCCGCCGTTGCAAGCTGAGGAAACAACCAGCCACGCGCGCCTTCGATCTTTAGCTAAACAGCGAGGGCGATCCTCTGAAGGACACTGGGGTCCAGTCGGGAAACCAGCCAGGGTCCAACGGTGATCAGAAATGGGATGGTCGCGGGGTTGCGCGAGGGGCAATTTCCCACCGCTTACCTTGCCCAAAACGTTCTCCTGTAAGGTGTGATTGGCGGTTTTCTCGGGGCAAATGGTTACCGGTTTTCCGAGAAAACTGTCTCCGCCCAAAATGCTGCGCCGCGTAACCTGTTGAAATTGAACGGGTCCCTCCTGTTTGTAACCGTCTTCGGGGGGGCGAGGCGCGAGGGTTTCCCAGTGACGCCCCTGAAAATACCCGTTTCGTTTCGGTTTGCCGCGAACCCTAAGAAAACAAAGGCCTGACGGCCTGACACAACCCGCCTGAACCGAAACGGGGGTCTGACCCCATTTCGTTTCGCGGGCCAGACCCGTTTCGTTTCGCGGACGTATCGTTCGCTTGTCACACATCCCAAGGAAACACCGATGGACGTTTTGGACCTGCCGCTTGCGCAGATCATTCCCTATGCGCGCAACCCACGGCGCAACGAACAGGCCATCGCCACGGTCGCAGCGTCGATCCAGGAGTTTGGCTGGCGCCAGCCCATCGTTGTCGATGAGGCAATGGTCGTTCTGGCTGGGCACACGCGGCTGGAAGCGGCGCGCAAGCTCGGTTTTAAATCCGCACCGGTGCATGTGGCCAAGGGGCTGACCGAGGCCCAAGCCCGCGCCTTCCGGATCATGGATAACCGCTCCAGCGAGAATGCCGAGTGGGACAAGGATCTGCTGAACCTTGAGCTGGCCGACTTGCTGGAGGCTGATTTCGATCTTGGCCTGACGGGCTTCACGGATGATGAATTGAACGGGCTGATGAACAGCCTCGATGCGGGCACTGGCCCGCAAGAGGGTGAAGACGACATTCCGGACACGCCGGAAGACCCGATCAGCCGACCTGGCGATCTCTGGATCCTCGGCAATCACCGGCTGCTCTGCGGCGACAGCACGGTTTCTACCGACGTGCAGAAGGTGCTGGGTGATGTGAAGGCAGACCTCTGCTTTTGCGATCCGCCCTACAACGTGGACTACGCCGGCGGCGTCGGCGCGGAGAAGGCTGGCAAGGGGCGGCGGATCAAGAATGACGCCTTGGGCGATGGCTTCGGCCAATTCCTTTACGACGCCTGCGTGCTGATCAACGCGCATACCGACGGTGCGGTCTACATCTGCATGTCGTCCAGCGAGTTGCAGACGCTGCAGGCAGCATTCAAGTCGGCAGGCGGCCATTGGTCGACCTTCATCATCTGGGCGAAGGACCGGTTCACGCTGGGCCGTGCTGATTACCAGCGCCAGTACGAGCCGATCCTCTATGGCTGGCCTGACGGCGTAAAGCGCCACTGGTGTGGCGATCGGGACCAGGGCGATGTGTGGAACATCCAGCGGCCATCAAAGAATGACCTGCACCCCACCATGAAGCCGGTGGCGCTGGTCGAACGCGCTATCCGGAACTCGAGCCGAAAAGGCGACCTGGTGTTCGACCCGTTTGGCGGCAGCGGCACGACGCTGATCGCTGCTGAAAAGACGGGGCGCCACGCATCGCTGATCGAACTCGATCCAAAATACGTCGATGTCATCATCCGCCGTTGGCAAGAGTTCACTGGTCGAGAGGCGCAGTTGTCGCAGACGGGACAGACCTTCGGTGACGTCGAACGGAGCCGGGAGGCGGAACATGCAGCAATCGCTGTTTGAACATCTGGGATTTGATTTGCCCGACAGCGAGTTTGACAGGCCAGACGTCGAATGCAGTGATGATCTGGAAGTGGGCAAGGCTGCCGAGCACTTGGTGTGTGCCGACCTCATCCTGAGCGGCTATCGCGCGTTTCTAAGCGATCAAGGCCTGCCGTACGATATCTTGGTGGATGTCGATGGGTCGCTTCTTCGCGTTCAGGTCAAATCAACCCGGAAGCCGAAAAACCATGATCCTAAGACAAGGGTCACGCCCGGGTATTTGTTCCAACTTCGACGCGCCGGTAAAGGTGGGCGGCGTCGGTATCCAGATAATGCGTTCGACCTTTACGCCCTCGTCGCGCTCGATAGACAGGCAATCGCCTATCTACCGGCCATTGATTGCTCCAATCAAACCATTGCCCTGCGCGTTCCAGGTGAACGTTACCTCCAAAATGGCAGCATGAATCGGGAGTTTCAGGAAGCGAGTTTTCGCCATGCCCTGAACCGCTTGGGGTTTGAGGCATGAAACAGTCGCGCCTCATGTCTCTGGTTGAGGCCATCACCAACGTGATCGTCGGCTATGGCGTCGCGGTTGTGACGCAGATCCTGATCTTTCCGATCTTTGGGCTGCACACGACGCTCGCGCAAAATCTGCAAATGGGCTTGCTGTTCACCGGCGTCAGCATAATCCGCTCGTTCCTGCTGCGGCGGCTCTTCGAGGCTATTCGGGTGGCAAAACCCGAGGGCTAGATCAGACCTAGGCCTTTCAGGCAGCTGGCTGTGTCCATCAGCTGATGGGTCGGCACTTCGATTTTGATGGTGAAGCTGTCGGCTGAGGTTTGGGCGTAAACGCCGCCATCGTCCATCAATGCCATTTCGATCTCCTCAAGGACGACGGCGATGCGGCTGCGGTCAAAATGCTCGGGCAGGTTTCGGATGGGGAGGCGAATGCTGGTGCTTTCCATGGGGTTTACTCCGCGTGCTCGCCTTCCTTGAAGGCGCTGTCTGTGATGCGCTTCAGGAGCTCGGCGTAGTAGTCGAGGTTGCCGACATGCCCCCAATGAACCTCGTCGGGATGGGTGTCGAAGTGCTCTGCGCTCAGCGCCTGCAGCCGCGCGAGCATCGTGTCGATCGCGGCCTTCTTGGCGATGAACGCGTCTTTGGCTGTTGGTCGGTGGCTCATCTCGAGGCGTCCTGAGTTGTGTTTTCTGCTGTCGTGACCTTCGCTCTGGTGGCCAAGCTTATCCAGTGAATTCGACGCAAATCCATACGGTTAATAGAACTCTCGAGGTCTGCGAATGTCGACAGCTACACAGCCCATCGGCGTGATCGCGCGGCTTTTGGATCTTTCGGAACGGCGGGTCCAGCAGCTGAGCCGCGAGGGCGTGATCCCCAAGGCCGAGCGCGGCCAGTATGATCTGATCGGCTCCGTGCGTGGCTATGTCCGCTATCTGCGCGATCAGGCGCTGAAGGCGCAGGCGGGCGCTCCTGACTATGCGGCTGAACGTGCGCGGTTCATCCGAGCGCGGGCGGACCTTGCCGAGATGGAAGCCGAAGAAAAGCGCCGGTCGCTGATCGCGGCCGAACAGATCGAGGCCGCCTGGATCGCCGTGCTGGCGCTGTTGCGCACCCGCCTTCTGGCGTTGCCCGACCGGTTGGCGCCGCAGGCCTTTGAACAATCAACCGTCGGAGACACCCGGAACCTGATCCGCGCCGCCATCCGCGAGGTGCTCGATGATCTCGCGCAGCCAGACATTGAACTCGAAGCTGAAATTGACCTTGCAGGGGTCGCCGATCCTGAAGTGGACGGTGGCGAAGGCACTGGTAGCGTCCGTCAAGGTGGTGTAATTTCCCAGATGGCCTGAGGTCATGATCAGGCGGCTTTCGTGGTTATGCTGA
>NZ_JARGDK010000012.1 GCF_029210495.1 Pseudothioclava nitratireducens
CAGCATAACCACGAAAGCCGCCTGATCATGACCTCAGGCCATCTGGGAAATTACACCACCTTGACGGACGCTACCTCATCTCAGGTGGGTGCGACCCGAAGGTCACCCCTGAGCGCGTTAGAGCGCTGACCACGCTTCTGTCTTAGGCGCGGGGCGCCGATTCAGGCGTATCAAGCCATTCCTCATGGGTGGGGTGCAAGCTCCACCCCGAGAAACTGACGACTGCTCAGGAAAAGGAGAAGCCTGCATCCATCGCGAAACAGGCCTGCAACGTCTCCTCATACTCCAACAGGTCTGAAAGGCGCCAGCGCGTAGAACGATCTCCGATGCGGACCGGCGCAGGAAACGAGCCCTTTCCCCTCCAACGCCAGATGCTGTCGGTAGAGACGCCATAGCGGGTAGCGACCTGCTCGACGGACAGAAAGAATTGCTCGGGATTAGTAGCTTCCATGAAGTATATACTCAGACTTAGGCCAGACAATCCGCCCCTTCTGATCTACTTATTCGGCTGCAATTAAAGATTGTCGCATGGGAGCGCAAAAAAATCGAGTTCCCGTGATGCACGATCGTGACGCGGGTAGGCATGTTAACTCCAAGAGAAAGGCAACCAAGACCAGAATGTAGCCCCCATGTAGCCCAGCACGACAACGGAACGGCACAGCCGTGATAGGAGTTAACAAACTTCTCTTATTTTTAAGGATTTTTAGTGGTGCCCGGAGGCGGATTCGAACCACCGACACGCGGATTTTCAATCCGCTGCTCTACCAACTGAGCTATCCGGGCACTCTGGGCCTCGCGGCCTTCGGTGGAGGGTGAATAGACGAGGCCGCGAGGGCTGTCCAGAGGGTTTTCGTGATTTTTTCGCCGCTGTTTCGCGAGCGCTGGCAAACTGTCGTCGCGCCTTACTTCGACCCGCAAGAAACCCAGGGGAACCCTAGTGGCGAGGCGGCTCATCCGCGTCGAACGCACTGCCCGGAGCACGCTCTTCTTCCTCGGCCATATCGCCGGGGATCACATAGGAGCCGTTCAGCCATTTCGCCAAGTCGATATCGGCGCAGCGTTTGGAGCAGAACGGGCGATATTTCGGGTCGGCCTCTTTCTGGCAGATGGGACAGCTCATGCGCCCCCCCCCATCAGCACGGAGAGCGCCACGCGATCGCGTTTGCGCTGCATCTCGAAATTGCCAAGCGGCGTCCAGCCGGCAAGGCTCGTCTCCGCTGACTCGCCACGCAAGGCTGCGCGCAACTGCTGTTCGAGCGCCTGACGATCCCGCTTGGGCACCGGGGCGAAGTCGATGGTGATCTGCCCCCCAAGACCCCGCAGCCGCAACTGGCGCGGAAGCTCACGGGCCGCCGCGATGTTTGCCTTCAGCGCCGCCGCAGGCGAGGTATCCCGCCCGGTATTCACATCGACCGCGATCAGCGCGCGCGTGGGTTCGATCATCATATGCGCGCCGCTCGGCAGCTCGATGCGCGGGCCAAGCAACGCGTCGACCGCATCGAGCACACCGTGATCCTCGAAGCCGCCCTCAACCACCTCATCCGGGGCGGGATCAGCCCAGTCGCGCCATGCCTCTTCATGCGGGCCGGGCGCATCGACGAGCAATTCCGGGCCACCCTCAAGATCCGCGCCGACCGCCTCGGCAAGCGCGCGCATCTGGCCGATATCATCGGCGATGTCATCGAGCGCCGCGCTCTCGCAGGCCGAGCGCAGGATAAGCCCCATCTCGGAGCCCGCCATCACCTCTTCGGCCAATGCTTTGAGCTCGGCGCGCGCATCTTCCTCCTGAATCCGCCGCGACACATTCAGCCCCGGCGCACCCGGCGTCACGATTGCATAGCGCGACTTGAACAAGAGCCGCAGCGAGACCGGAACGGCCTTGCCGGATTCCGCCCCGCCCGAGACCTGACAGATCACCGTCTGCCCCGGACGCAAGCCCTTGACCTCACGAAGAAAACCCGTTTCGCCTTCGGGAAGATCGACAAAGACGCCCCCCTGGCCCTTCATCTGGCGACCAACCACGCCCCGGCAAATTGCACCGGGCGCCAACGGCACCACGTCGGAACTGTCGAGGATGAGGTCCAGAAGCTGGCCATCTTCCATCAGAGCGGCGGCTTCAAGCCCGTTCAGATGATCCAGCAGAACAACACGGCCCTTCATGGCGTCTCCTCTCCAGCGCGAATTCCGGCGGCGGCCAGCAGCGTCGCGGTCTCTGCCAGCGGCAGGCCCACAACGGCGGTGAACGAGCCTTGCAGCCACGGGATGAAAGCCCCCGCACGACCTTGAATCGCGTAGCCACCTGCCTTGCCCTGCCATTCGCCGCTGGCGAGGTAGAGGTTCACATCCTCATTGGACAGCGGACGGAATTTCACCACTGTATCGACGAGCCGCTCGCGCAGCCCATCGACGGTCCGCACGGCGATGGCGGTCATCACATGGTGCCGCCGCCCCGACAGCAGCCACAGAAACTCGGCCGCTTCTTTTTCGTTTTCGGGTTTTCCAAGGATACGGCGCCCGCAGTTGACGGTCGTGTCAGCCGAGAGGATCACCTCGTCGCCCGCACACTCCAGCGCCAGCGCCTTTTCCCGTGCCATGCGCGCCACATAGTCGCGCGCAGCTTCGCCCTTGAGCGGGGTCTCGTCGATATCGGCCGGGCGCACGGCATCGGGCACCAGACCGATCTGGCCCAGAAGCTCGTGCCGCCTCGGGCTTGCAGACCCCAGAACCAGTTTCACGGGGCTTACTTGAAGCGGTAGTTGATACGACCCTTCGTGAGGTCGTAGGTGTTCATCTCGACCTGAACGCGGTCGCCAGCCAGAACGCGGATGCGGTTCTTGCGCATCTTGCCTGCCATATGTGCGATGATCTCATGGCCGTTTTCCAGCTCGACCCTGAACGTCGCATTCGGCAGGAGTTCCTTCACGACGCCGGGAAATTCGAGCATTTCTTCCTTGGCCATGGTCACTCCATATTCATCCGCCCGCCAAAAGCTGCGGGCGCGGCTTAAATGCGCCTCGGCGCGGTAAATATCAAGCGCTATGTCAGGATTTGCGGGGGTTTTCCCGGGCGAAAGCGCCTTTTCCGATACGCGCACCCTGTTCGGACCAGTGCCGGAAGGGCAAAACCGCACCATCGCGGCGGCTTTGTGCGACAAGGTTCAGATCGAGATCGGCATAGGTCCAGCCCGGCTGATCCAGCACCCCTTCCGCGATCACGCCCGTTTCCGGCCAACCGCGATCGGCGGGGCCAAAGATCCCGGCGGCACCGCGGTTCTCGTCGATGGCAGGGCACCAGAGCGCCCCGCCCACGGTCGGCGCCTGCACCGTCACGCATTGGTTTTCCAGCGCCCGCGCCATCGCCCCCACCCGGACGCGGCTGTAGCCCGCGACGGTGTCCGTGCAGGACGGAACCAGAAGGATCTCGGCGCCCCGCTCGCACAGATCGCGCGCCAGCAGCGGGAACTCGCTGTCGTAGCAGATCACGATGCCGATCTTGCCCAGCGCAGTCTCGAACAGCGTCAGCCCGTGCAGCCCCGCATCGACGCGCCACTCTTCGCGCTCGAACCGGGTCATGATCTGCTTGTCCTGATGCCCGATCAGCCCCGATGGCCCGAAGAAACTCGCGCGATTGACGCGCCGCCCGCTCTCGATGACCGGGCCCGAGGGCGCAAGAACATAGACGCCATGCTCCGCCGCGAGCCGCGCGAAAAGCGCGTCCATCTCTGGACGGTGCCGGGCCACTTCAAGCAAGGCGGCCTCCAGATCGGCGGCGACCTCTGCTCCGCCAAGGCTCGCCAGCTCCATCGCGCCATATTCAGGAAAAACAAGAAGCCGCGCGCCGTTCTCAGCCGCCTCGGCCACCCAAGCAAGGGCCTTTGCCTCGAAACCCGACCAGTCGTCGAACCAGTCCAGCGGATAGGCCGCAGCAGCGACGCGAAGCACACTCACAGCGCCCGCCCCCAGAATTGCAGGGCCTTCTCGGTCTGATGATCCTCGCCCAGATCGGTCCATTTGAAGCGCGCGATCACGCCCTCCATCGGCACATAACCGCGTTTGCGCCAGAACGGATCGAGCGGCGCATAATCGGCGGGGCGCAGCGGATGATCGGCAGGTCGGATCACCGAACAAAACACCGAATGCACCCGCCCAAGCGCCCGGGCATGGGCCTCTCGGTGGTCGAAGAACGCATGTCCCACGCCATGCCCACGATACTCGGGCAATAAAACCGACTCCGCGCAGTAGAACACCTGATCGAGCGCGAGGCCCGTCCCGGCGAAAGGCGCCGCAAAGTCCTCGGCGTGATCCTCGAGCGGCGTGCCCGTGGCCGCGCCCACCAGCCGCGCACCATCGAACGCCCCCACAACGATCGCCGCATCGGAATTGCGGTAGCTCTCCAGATAGCGCCGCTCATAGTCGAGCGAGCCGTCATATATATATGGCCAGTCGCGAAACACCGCGATCCGCAACCGCGCGACATCGTCCAGTGCCCCATCAAGCGCCGCTCCGGTGAGCGTGCGGACCTCCATCACGAGACCTGCCGGACCCAGTCCGCAAGATTGTAATAGGTCGTCACGCGGGTGATCCGGCCCGCCTCGAGATCGAAGAAAGACCCCGCAGGCAAGACATACTTCTGACCACGTGCCACCGGCAAGTCTCCGTCCGTCTCCAGATAGACGCCATGCACCACGAACTCCGCCGCCGCGCGCGTGCCCAGATCGTTCGCCATGATGACGATATCGGCCAGGTGCTCTTTGTAGCAGCGGGTCATGTGGGCGTTGAATGCGCGGAACGCCTCGGGGCCGCGGCGTATTTCCCCCTCATTCACATGATGCTCAAAATCGGGAGAAATCAGCGCCTCCATTCCGGTGGTATTTCCCGCATTGAACGCATCGTAATAGGCGGAAATCGTGGCCAGAGCCTGAGCGCGGGGCATGGGATCACTCCTGAATTGGGGGGCCGAAACGTGCGATAAGATGACCGCGTATCTGGTCACGGGTCTGACGATAGGCCGCGAGCTTGGCCTCGCGCCCCTCGCCAATCCCGGTTGGGTCCATGATTGGCCAATATTCCACATCCAGATGGAATATACGCGTCATTTCAAGTGCTTGATGCTGCGACGCAGGCGAGAGCGCAACCACCAGATCGAAAGAGGACAGATCGTCGCCCAATTGCTCCAACTCGTCGAAAGAGCGCGAACGATGGCGATGCAGGTCGATCCCGATCTCATCCATCACGGCAATCGAAAAGCCGTCGATCTCCATATCGGACTTCACACCCACCGACTGCACATAGCAGCCGGTGCCATAGAATTTCTTCATCATCGCTTCGGCCATCGGCGAGCGCGTCGCGTTGTGATCGCAACAGAAGAGCACCGAAGAGGGAAGACCGGTCATCAGCGCATGCCCCTCACTTTTGCGGCGCCAGAACGCAGATCAGGGTAAACAGCCGCCGCGCCGTGTCGATGTCGAGTTCGGCCTTGCCCTCAAGCCGCTCTTGCAGCACGCGGGCACCCTCGTTGTGGATGCCACGACGGGCCATGTCGATGGCTTCGATCTGACCGGGCGGCAGCTTCTTGACCGCTTCGAAATAACTTTCGCAGATCTGGAAATAGTCCTTCACTACTTGCCGGAACGGCCCGAAGGACAGATGGAATTCCGCCAGCTTTTCGCCAGCTTCCGTCTGGGTATCGAACACCAGCCGCCCGTCGCGCACCGCAAGCGTGAGCGCAAAGGGCCCCTCGGGCGGAGGCAGATCGTCGCGCCCCGGAAGCACGAAGCTGTTGTCTTCGAGCAGATCATAGACCGCGACGCGGCGCTCTTGCTCGATTTCGGGGGTGGGCGCGGGCAAGCCGCTATCGTCGATCTCCAGACGTGCGATCCGCGACATCATCCCTCTCCTTCATTCAGCGCGTCGAGCCGGGCGCGCACCGACAGGCCATGCGCCTCGAGGCTCTCGGACTTGGCCAGAACCTCGGCGGACGGACCAATAGCCTTGAGCGCCTCGGGGGTCATCTTGGCAAGGGTCGTGCGCTTGAGGAAGTCGAGAACCGACAACCCGCTGGAGAAACGCGCCGAGCGGGCGGTCGGAAGCACATGGTTCGGCCCGCCTATATAGTCACCGATCGCTTCGGGCGTGTAGGCGCCCAAGAAGATGGCACCCGCATGGGTGATCTCGGCACTCAGCGCGTCCGGATCGGCCACGCACAGCTCAAGGTGTTCGGGCGCCACGCGATTTGAAAGCGCCGCCGCCTCTGATAGGTCACGCGTCACGATCACCGCGCCGAAATCGCGCCAGCTCGGCCCCGCGATGGCACGCCGCTCGAGCGTTTCGAGCCGCTTCTCCACCGCCTCCGCGACGGCGCGGCCAAACCCGGCATCGGGGGTGATGAGAATGGATTGCGCGCTCTCGTCATGCTCGGCCTGGCTCAGCAGATCGAGCGCGATCCAGTCCGGGTCGCCGGTGCCGTCGGCAATCACGAGAATCTCGGACGGGCCCGCGATCATGTCGATGCCGACCTTGCCAAAGACCCGCCGTTTCGCCGCCGCCACGAAGGCGTTGCCGGGGCCGGTGATCTTGTCCACGGGCGCAATCGTATCGGTGCCATAGGCCAGCGCCGCCACCGCCTGCGCTCCGCCGATCCGGTAGACCGTGTCCACGCCCGCGATCTGCGCGGCCAGCAGAACCAGCGGATTGACCACACCACCCGGCGTCGGACAGACGACGACCAGACGCTCGACGCCTGCCACCTTGGCGGGGATCGCGTTCATCAAAACCGAGGACGGATAGCTCGCAAGCCCGCCCGGCACATACAGCCCCGCCGCCGACACGGGCGTCCAGCGCCAGCCCAGCATCGCGCCGGTCGGTTCGGTCCAGCTTTGATCCTCGGGCATCTGGCGTTCGTGATAGGCACGGATGCGCTTGGCGGCGAGTTCAAGCGCCGCGCGCTCCGCCGCCGGCACTTTCGCGATCTCGGCCGCGATCTCGGCCTCCGAGAAGGCCAGCGTTTCGGGCTTGAGCGCCAGCTTGTCGAATTTCGCCGTCAGCTCGATCACCGCCGCATCGCCGCGAGCGCGCACATCCGCGATGATATCCGCGACGATGGCATCCACATCGGGGCTGTCCTCGCGCTTCATACCCAGAAGGGCCGCGAAGCGGGTCTCGAAATCGGCGGTGGTGGTGTCGAGGAACTGCGGCATCTGACTCTCCTTGTCAGGCAACGGGATAGTGCCTTCCGCGGCCCTTGCCAAGCGGCGCGCACCCTCACACCCCGGATGCGCTTTCATCAAACCCGAAATACGCCTGCCGGAGGCTCCGCCGGGGCCGTTTGCGCTTAGTCCGGGTGGCGGGGCGCTTGCCCCGAAACGGCACGATACGGCCGCGTGACATCCCGCAGATCGACCGAGAGGCATTCGACCTCTGCGGCAATCGCACCGTCCCCCGCGAGCGTCAGTTCGATCCGGCCCGCACCGTCCTCGCCCGCGACGAAGCCCAGATCGAGCACCGAGAGCACGAGATCCTTGTCCGCCCGGTCGATCCCCATCGAGGACACGCGCCGCACATCCGAGATGACCAAAAGTGATTGCACCCGCTCATAGGGGCGCTTCTCGGCCTCTGCGGCGGGTTTGTCTTCCCAGCGGAAGCGGTTGATCAGAAAGGCCAGACGACGGGCCTTGGCCTCCCAGACGATTTCCGAGGCCGGCAGGACGGCATCCTGCACCAGCGCCGCGATCACGCCCAGATCCTCGGCCGTTTCGGCCCGCAAGGCGAGCGGCTGCTCGCCCCCGTCTTCGAAGCGCGCGTCGCTCATGAGGCTTTCACCCGCTCGATCTTGGCGCCCACCGCCGAGAGCTTGTCCTCGACATGTTCATAGCCGCGGTCAAGGTGGTAGACGCGGCTCACGATGGTCTCTCCCTCTGCGGCAAGCCCCGCGAGGATCAGCGACACCGAGGCGCGCAGGTCGGTCGCCATCACCGGCGCGCCCTTGAGGCGGTCCACCCCGTGCACGGTCGCGTGGCCGCCATGCACCTCGATCTTCGCGCCCATCCGGGCGAGTTCGGGGGCGTGCATGAAGCGGTTCTCAAAGATTTTCTCTTCCAGCACCGAAGTCCCCTCGGCGGTGCACAAAAGCGCCATCATCTGCGCCTGAAGGTCGGTCGGGAAGCCCGGGAAGGGCTCAGTCACGACATCGACCGCGCGCACCCGGTCACCCTTGCGGCTGACCTTGAGGCCCGTCGCGGTTTCCTCGACGCCGATCCCCGCCGCGTCCAGCTTTTCGCAGAAGCTCTCGACCAGTTCGATCCGCCCGCCAAGGCATTCCACCTCGCCGCCGCAGATCGCGGGGGCCAGCATATAGGTGCCAAGCTCGATCCGGTCGGTGACGACCGGGTGGGTCGCGCCGTGCAGGCGGTCGACGCCTTGGATCTCGATGGTCGAGCTCCCCTCGCCCTCGATCTGCGCGCCCATCGCCCGCAGGCAGCGCACCAGATCGACGATTTCCGGCTCGCGCGCGGCGTTCTTGAGGACACTCGTGCCCTTGGCAAGCACGGCCGCCATCAGGAAGTTCTCGGTCGCGCCGACAGAGGCAAAGCGCATCTCATGCACCGCACCCTTGAGCCCACCTTGCGTCTTGGCGTGGAGGTACCCCTCCTTCAGCTCGATCTGCGCGCCCAGCGCTTCGAGCGCGTCGATATGGATATCCATCGGACGCGCGCCGATCGCACAGCCGCCCGGCAGCGATACGACCGCATGACCGAGCCGCGCGAGCAGCGGGCCAAGCACCAGATTCGAAGCGCGCATCTTGCGGACGATTTCATAGTCCGCCACCGGGTTGATCTCGCCATGGCTCGACATGGCCTGCACCTTGCCCGATTGCAGCGAGGACACCTCGGCCCCGAGGCTCGCCAGCAATTCGGTCATCGTGCGGATGTCCGACAGACGCGGCGCGTTGGTGAGCGTCAGCGGCTCCTCGGACAGAAGCGTCGCCGGCATCAGCGCGAGACAGGCGTTCTTGGCCCCCGCGATCGGGATCTGCCCCTTCAGCGGGCCGTTCCCATGCACGATAATCTGATCCATCGTTACGCGTCCTTTTTCTCGTCGCCATCGGCCTTGCGGGCGCGGGCCTGTTGCTTGCGCTTTTGCAAATTGGCTCGCAACGCCGCGCGCAGCCGCTCTTCGCGAGCGGTCTCCGAGGGCGATTTGGCCTTGCCAGTCTGGGTGGGTTTGTCACTCATCGCCCCCTCTCTAGCGGCTCTGGGAAAATGTGTCGAGAGAGGGTGCAGATTTGTGCTTGCACGGGTCGGGAAATGCCGCTACATCCCCGCCCACGGTCGAAACGGACCGAACCGGCGCTGCTGTAGCTCAGGGGTAGAGCACTCCCTTGGTAAGGGAGAGGTCGAGAGTTCAAATCTCTCCAGCAGCACCACTCCAATCCCACGCAATCAAATATTTCCCAAGCATTCTCAGGCTGTCTTGGGATGTCGCGCGGGAGCCAACCGGCAACCAAAACGCGCAATTACAGGGCGGGCGGGGCTGGGCAACCGACCACGGCGGATGCCCGAAGGTCTTGCTTTGCGCGGTTGCGCGGGCTGACACCTTGCCGTTCCGATGTTGTGCCATGAGCCCTTGCCCCGCCGCCTGCCTGCTTACCAAGCCTGAACGGTTGGTCCGACGGTCAATTCGCTGACATTGGTATCCGCCGGTTGCTCGATGGCGAACGCCACGACATTGGCGATCCGGTCAGGGGTGATGCCGACTTGTTCATATAGCGCGGCCATGCCTGCGGCGGTGCCCGGCTCGCTGATTGTGTGCAGCAGTTCAGTGTTGATCGCCGCCGGGTAGATCGTCGCCGTGCGGATATTGGTGCCTTCCATCGCCGATTCCATGCGCAGAATCTCCATGAAATCGCGCACGAAGAATTTCGTGCCGCCATAGACGGCCGCCGCAGGATAGGCCTTGAGACCTGCCACGGAGGAGGTCGCAATCACATGGCCGGACTTCTGCGCGACAAACGCGGGCAGCACAGCGGCGACGCCATTGAGAACACCCTTGATGTTGATATCGACCATTTCGTGCCAATCGTCGGTCTTAAGCGCCGAGAGGGGCGAACTGGGCATGATCCCGGCATTGAGGAAGATCACGTCGATCCGGCCATAGGTTTCGGTAGCCAGCTTGACGATCGCGTCGTTCTCGGCCTGTTTGGTGACATCGAGCGTCTGCCAGATCGCCTCGCCGCCTGCGGCACGGATCTCCTCGGCCAGAGCCTTGAGCTTATCCTCGCGGCGCGCCCCAAGCACGACCTTCGCACCTTTCGAGGCCAGCAGTCTGGCAGTGGCCGCGCCGATGCCCGATGAGGCGCCGGTGATGATGATAACCTTGTCTTTCATGTCTTTACTCCTTTGAATGAGAGGCTCAGCCAAGCTGTGTCACGCTGAATGGATGGGTGCCGCGGACGCGCAGCGGAGCGATGGACCCTTCGACCCGTCCGAGCCGGATCAACCCACGCGCATAGCGATAAGGGGCGTAGAAGAACACGAGGTTGCCCCAGGGCGCATAGGTGCAGACATCACCCACCGCCGGGTCCGAATAGGCCTCGGCCCCGTCCTCGGTGAGCTTGCGCGGCAAATAGGCGATCTTCTCGTTTTGCGCGTAATCCTCGATCGTCAGGCTGAGCGGCAAGAGCGAGACCAGATCGCGCGCGGCGGGCGTATCCAGCAGGCTGACGATGAACTCCTGATCCGCAAAACTGCATTTGAGGCGCATGGGCGACTCCTTGGGATTGGCCCGAGCGGCGCGGACCGTCGGCGCGCAGAGTGCCCCGCAGATCAGGCCGCGCCGGGTGATTGCGCTAGGCTTGGGCGAGATATTCGGCATCGCTCACCAGCTCCATCCAGGTGACGGTCTCGCCGTCGATCGCTTCGTGAATGGCAATATGAGTCATCGCCACGCCGGGTGCAGCGCCGTGCCAATGCGGCTCATCCGCGGAAATCCAGATAACGTCGCCGGGGAAAATTTCTTCGATCGGGCCGCCTGCGCGTTGAACCCGACCACGACCGGACGTCACGATCAGAGTTTGTCCCGCCGGATGCGTGTGCCACGCGGTGCGTGCGCCCGGCTCGAAGGTGACAGCAGCGCCGACCACACGACCGGGGGGTTCGGCTCGCAACAAGGGGTCGATGCGCACATTGCCGGTGAACCAGTCGTCCGGCGCCTTGACCGAGGGCGTGCTGCCTGCGCGGGTAATTTTCATGGTGGGCTCCGCTTTCCGGGTTGCATGGTTGTTATATGGCCGCGCAAGACCTATTGATTAGAGATCGCGGGTCGCTTGCACTTATCGACAGAATTCATGAATGGGTCGCCATGCCAAAGACCGATTTCAAGGACCTCATGTGGTTCCTGACCGTCGCCGATGAGGGCAATTTTACCCGCGCAGCGGCGAAACTGGGTGTCGTGCAATCGACCCTGAGCCACCGGATCAAGCGGCTTGAGACCCGGATGGGGATACGTCTGTTGTCCCGCACCACGCGCTCGGTCTCGACCACGGAGGCGGGGGAGCGGTTGCGCCGCACGCTCGCGCCGCGTGTCGCCGAGATCGAAGAGGAAATCGCCGCGCTTCTGGAACTGCGCGACAAGCCCGCAGGCACGGTGCGGATCACGCTTTCGCTACACGCGCTGACCCAACTGATCTGGCCAAAACTGCGGCCGGTGCTGCGCGACTATCCCGATATCCGTCTCGAACTGAACGTCGACAGCGGGTTTCGTGACATCGTCGAGGACGGGTTCGACGCGGGCATCCGTCTTGGCGAAAGCGTCGAGCATGACATGATCGCATTGCGGGTCGGAGCGGACTGGCGGCTGGTCGCGGTTGCGTCGCCCGGCTATCTGGCGACCCATGACCGCCCCACCCATCCCCAGGACCTTCTGGCGCACGACTGTATCAATCGGAGGCTGACCACGGCAGGCGGGCTCTACGCCTGGGAATTCGAGAAGGACGGCAAGGAGTTGCGGGTGCGCGTGGACGGTCGCCTGACACTGAACGACGAGGCGACGATCGTCGCGGCCGCCCTCGATGGGGTGGGCATCGCCTATGTCCCCGAGGACATGGTCGCGGCGCATCTGGAAAGCGGCGCGCTGGAGCTGCTATTGGACGACTGGTCGCCGCGCTTTGCCGGCTATCACATCTATTACCCGAGCCGCCATCAGAACCTGCCTGCCTTCAAGGTCGTGGTCAGCGCCTTGCGGCATTGAGGCCCCACGCTCAGCCCTGCGGGCAAAGCCACCCCTCAGCCTGCGCGCGGCCGGTGGAATGCGTTTCGCGCCTTCTCGGCCTTCGCACGGATCACACAGCCTTCGGCGTGATCGTTCAACAATCCCATGGCTTGCATGAAGGCATAAACCGTGGTCGGCCCGACGAATTTCCAGCCCCTCTTGCGCAACTCTTTCGCGAGTCTTTCGGAGGTGGGCGAGACAGAGCGGCTTTGCGGGGCGATATCCTCCTCTTCCGGCTCGAACCGCCAGAGAAACGCCGCCAACGATCCCTCCGCCTCGACAAGCTCGCAAGCGCGACGGGCGTTATTGATGACCGCCTCGATCTTGCCGCGGTGCCGGACGATACCCGGATCTGCCAGCAACCGCTCGACATCAGCGCTATCAAACAGGGCGACTTTGCGGAAATCGAACCCCTCGAAAGCCTCGCGGAAATTTTCGCGCTTGGCGAGGATCGTGCGCCAACTCAGCCCCGACTGAAAGCTCTCAAGGCATATCTTCTCGAAGAGCCGGATGTCGTCCGCAACCGGGAAACCCCATTCGGTATCGTGATAGGCAAAGAACTCCGGCGCGGCGGAACACCACCGGCAACGTGGTTGGCCATCGGGTCCGGGAACGGTGCCGGTCATGCCGACACCTTGAGAAAATCGAGCGCGGGCGCGGTCTTTTTCGGATCGATCTCATGGGTTTCGGCCACCACGACACCCTGCACGACGAACGGATCAGTGGCGATGCGGGCATCGTGCTCTGCGCGACTTTCGCCGCGCGCAAGGATCGCGCCACCGGCTGCGGGCATCAGCGTGCCGGCGCAAAGGAATGCGCCATCGTCAAAGCCCTGCGCAAGCCAGTCGTTATGGGCCGCCAGATAGTCCGGCGCCGCCGCCCGGTTCCCGGCAAATTTCAGGAAAGTGACGAACATGAGCGCTCCTTATTGGCGGCGAGCAGATGGCACTGTGTTGCCAAGAGAATAGGACAATCGACCTGGACACGTCACGGAAGAATATCCCCGACCGCCTTGTTCGATCCGCATGCGCTCGACACGAGGACATCGCCGGGTCCGGCGCACATGCAGAACGGGTTCAGACCCTCCTCCCTGCTGTTGGCAAGATGAGATATGCCCGCCTTACATGCCCCAGGGCATTGGTGCGACGGGGGCGCAGCGGCTCTGAATATCGACCAGCGCGCCCTGCCCTGCGGGCGCGTTGACAGCCAGCACCACCTCGTTGAGATGCACGGCCATCGCGCGGCTCATCCGCGGATCGCGCCGCTCGGCAATCGCCTCGAGCATCTCGACGGGTCCGAGCGCGTAATTCATCACCGAGCCGTTCTTCGCCTTGAGCTTGGGGTGACTTGCCCCGGTCGGGCGCAGGCGGCGGCCAAAGGGCAGCTCGATCAGGTTGCCATGGACCAGCATCCGCTTGCGCAGCCGCACCGCCGATGACGGGTTCCAAACATCGCCCACCTCAAGCACCCCGTCATCGCCGATGATGCGGATCGAATGATCACGCGGTGCGAGGATCGAGCAGGTGAGCCGCATTACCGGCCCGGCCTCGAAATAGACCGTCGCCGAGGCATAATCAGGCGTCTGCCCCGCGACACCCTTCTTTTCGGGCAAGAGGCACGCGCCCGCCGACACCACCCGCGTCACCGAGCCGAAGCAGGCGATGAACCAAGACAGGTGATAGCCCGCGTGTTCCAGCGTGCAGCCCACCTCGAATTCGTTGCGATAGGGCCAGGGCGCGCCGCTCTCGCTGCGCCAGCTTTCGAGCGGCGCTTGGGTCAGGAACCCGTCATCGAGTTCGGCGTAGATCAGGCGCGGCGCGCCGATCCGGCCCTCCCGAAGGGAGCGCGCCATGATCTGTGCGGATTCGCCCAAGAAACTGCACGGCGCCGAGGCCAGATGCACGCCCTGCGCCGCGGCAAGGTCATCGAGTTCCCGCGCCTCCTCAAGGCTGAGCGCGAGGGGTTTTTCGGAATAGGTATGGCAGCCCGCGCCGAGACTCGCGCGGTTCACGCTCAGATGCGCCGCCGGATTCGTGAGGTTGAGCACGATGCCATCGCGCGGGTGCGCCGCCAGCGCCGCCTCCAGACTATCGCGGCGCGGCACATCCCAATAGCGGCAAAAGGCTGCCGCCCGCTCGGGGTCGCTGTCGTAAGCACCCGCCACAGCGACGCCCGGATAGCACCGCAGCGCGCGCATGTAGAAATCGGCCACATAACCGCATCCAATCACCGTGACGGCGCTCATCTGCGTGCCCCAGACTGTCCCTTATCGCCGCGCAGCGGATTCGCGCGGCTGGGAACAGCCTAACCGCTCACAGCACGAAGACCTGCGCGCGGCACCGAAAAACCTGTGAAATCGGCAAGAATCCCCGCCAGCGCGCCGCGCAGTGATGAGAAATCGGGCAGATCGGACGCTCTGACGCGCGCGACACGCCCGCATCAATGCACGCGCGGTGTCGATTCGCGGCCTTAGCCGAGCGCCACGAGATGATTGTCCCAGGACAGCTCTGCCCGGGTCAGCGGGGTCAACCGCCCGTCCGCAACGCGCGCGACAAGCCCCTGCCCATCGGTCGCAAGAAAGCCACCCTCGGCACAGGGGCCAAGCCCGCAGATATCGGCGCGCGCTACGGACCAAAGGGGCTGACCCTCGGCCGAGAAGGCCTGCACACGGCCGCCGCGCGGGCTGGTAATGGCAACTTGCTGACCGCCGGGCGCGAAGGCGACAGAGCCGGCATAGCCCTCCATTGCGAACATTTCCTCGGGGGCCGGATCGCAGAGGATCGGCGTTGCGCCACGCCGATGCAGCCCCAAGAGCGGCACCGGCTCCATCAGGTCGCCCTGCCACTGCATCGCAAAGGCCACAAGCCCATCGCCGCGCAGCGCCAAATGGCGGATCGAGTTCTGCCAAAGATCGGGCAGCTCGACCGTTTCCAGCACCTCTCCCTCGGGCGAGAGATAGCTCAGGTTTGGGCGCATCGTATCGAGGTTGAGGGGCGTGCGATCCTCGGGGTCGGTCTGGATGCCGCCATTTGCGACAACCAGATCCTCCGAGCCGGGCAGGCGGCGAATCTCATGGGGGCCAATCCCGTTCGACGAAAACTCGCCAATCCGGCGATAGCCCTGCGCCGCATCCCACAGCCCGATCATCCCCGCCGACCCTTCGGCGACGACTTCGGAGGTATAGAGCACCGCACCATCGCCCGAATAGGCGCCATGGCCGTTGAACTGGCGTCCCTCGGGCGGGGTCAGCCGCGCCATGGTCGCGCCGCTCGCACAGTCGATCACCAGCGCGAAGGTGCCCGGACGGCGCGCGAAGGCGACGGCCTCGGGGCGCGTGGGATGAGCGGTGGCGGCATGGCCGCGCGACGGCATCGGCTGCGAGAACAGCACCGCGCCAGAGGCCGCGATCCCATAGAGCGCGTGGGTCCCCTCGGGGGTGCGGGCGGCGGCCAGATAGGCGGGCGCGCCCAGATCGGCCCAGCTCAGGCGAGGCACCGTCGTGGCCGCAGCCAGCGAGGCGAGAAACGCGCGGCGATCCATGGCTCAGTCTCCGTCAGCAGCGTTGAACCCGGCAGTGACACCCAGAACCGCGCCGATCTCGGCCAGCGCGGCATCATGGGCGAGCCGGATATTCTGCTGCAAAATCTCGACCTTGAGGCGCGAGCCGGGCTCGGAAACCCCTGCGAAAACCGGATCGTTCAGCGCCTCGGCGCTGGCGATGGCCCGCGCGAAAGCGGCCTCGGTATTGGGGATGTCGCCCATGCCCTGCGCCAGCGCGCGGGCATAGTCGCGCAACGCGAGAAGCGACAGCGTCACGTTCTGGAGCGAACGTCCGGAGTTCAGCGCCTCGGCGCGTTCGGGGCGCGGCTTGTCGAAACTCCCCAAGGGGCGGCCAAGGCGTTGATCCGCGTTGAATTCGAGCCCCGAGATCAGTTGCGTGAAAAGCGCCTGTCGCGCTTCGGCCACGGTCAGGAATTGGGTGTTGCCCTCGGCCCCGGCGTTCAGCAGCAGATCGGCATAGCCCCCCGTCCAGCCCGCCTCGACCGACTGCGCCATTTCGGCCAGATCGGCGCTGAGCGCGCGGCGCAGGTCGCAGGCATAGGCGCCCTCGGTGAAGGTCGGCTCGTAGATCAGCCGCTCGAGGCCAAAGAGCCCGCGCGCCGCGACCGAGATTTGCGCCATGCCGGCGGGATCGAGCAGGTCCGGGTCGGCTTTGGTCAGCATGCCCTCAAGCTGTCGCGCGCCAATCGCCTTGGGGTCGGGCCAGAAGGCGATGGCCAAAGCGCGCCCCTTCTCTTCGACCGGGCCAAAACGCAGATGCGCCACCTCGAGCCATGCGTCGAAGGTGGCGTTCCACGGGGCCTTGAGCGCTTCGGGGGTGCAATCGGCCTCTGCCGCCTGCGCGAGTGCGCCGGTCGCCCGCGTGAACCCCGCATAGCCGGGCAGGATATCCTTGGAAATCGCTTCGGGCACATCGGCGCGGGCGGGTTCAAGCGCCGGGGCCGCGCAAAGCGTGGCGGTCAGAAGGGACAGGATCGTTTGGCGCATCAGAGGCTCTCCAGAAAGCGGATCAGTGCGGCGCGGTCGGCCTTGGGTAACGCGGTGACCCTATCACGGGCCGCCCGCGCTTCGCCACCGTGCCAAAGCACCGCATCCAGAAGCGTCTCGGCACGCCCGTCATGCAGGTAGCTTTCGCGCCCTGTCGCGGCCCGTGTCAGGCCAATGCCCCAAAGCGGCGGCGTGCGCCACTCGCCCGGCGCGGCATCGACGCCCGGACGCGCATCCGCCAGACCCGGCCCCATGTCATGGAGCAGAAAATCCGAATAGGGCCAGATGGTTTGCCCAGCCAGATCGGGGCGTGCGGCCTCGGCGCCGGTCTCGAAGCCCGGGCGGTGACAGGCCGCGCAGCCGATCTCATGAAAGACCTGTTCGCCGCGCAAGACCTCTGCGGCGGTCGGGTCGCGCCGCGCGGGCACCGACCGGCTGGAGAGATACAGCGCGACCAGATCGAGCGCCGCGCCCGAAACCTCGCGCCCATCGCGCAGGCCCGCATCCTCGCCATGCGGCATTGCGCGGCACGCCTCGGTCGGGCAATCGCCCGCAGGGTCCGGGTAAAGCGGCGTCGAGAGGCCCAAATCGTGGGAAAAGGCCTGTGCTGACTGATCCGCGATCGTCGCCATCTCGGCCTTCCAGCCAAAGCGGCCCAGCGCCTCTTGCCCAAGCGCACGGGACGAGACATTGGCCGCGCGGCCCGAGATGCCATCGCCGTCGCGGTCCTCCGGGTCCGCACCTGATCGAATGGCGGCCTCGGGGATCGCTTCGATCAGACCAAGGCCCACGAGCGGCGGTGCCACCCGCAGCGCAAGCGTCACGGGGTCACTTGGAGCGGGGGTGATCTCCGCGACGGGGCGGCGGAGCGCGACCTCGGTTCCGTCCTCAAGCCGCACCGAAACCCGCTCAAAACGCAGCGCCATGTGGCCTTCGGGGCGAAGCCCGGTCGCTGCACGGTCCTGCACCTGACTGCCCAGAACGGGGTGCGGGATTGGCGCGTCCGCACCCGGCTGTGAGAGTTTCAGCACCGCACCAAAGCCCTGCCCGCCCTCGGGAAGATGCCCGCGCCCGTTACCGGGATGGCAATTGACGCAAGCGCGCGCGTTGAACAATGGCCCAAGACCATCCGAGGCCCGCGTCGCGGTCGGCGCGGGTACCCAGAGTTTCTCGAACAGCGCGCGCCCGAGCTCCGCGTCGAGCCCCAGCATCAGATCGAGCCCCGGCGCGGTGGCTTGCAGCGCCTCGGGACCCGCAGAGCCTGTGGCCGCCCCACCCGGATGCAGCTCATCCGCCGCACCCGCCGACGCGGCGAGGAGGCAGACAAGAAGGCAGCGGGTCATGAGAAGAAGGCGGGGCATAGCGGGCATCGGCTGGCCGGGCGACCCAAGGGCCGCCCGTTTGGATTATTGGAAAACAGCGCTCGGGTTGTCGAGGCTGTCAGAGCCTTCGACCTCGATCGCGGCGCCCAGCGCGCTCACCGCCCGCTCGATCGAACGGGTCTGCGCCACCAGCGCCTCGACCGCACCTTCGATCAGCGCGCGGCCCTCATCATTGCCCATGGCGAGCATCTGGTCATAGGCCATCCCGCTTTCGGCACGCTCTTTCAGACGGCCCAGCGCCGCCACCGACAGGTCCAGCTCGCTGCGCAGTTGCGCATCCACCTCGGGCGCACGCGCCGCCACCAAATCGGAGAGCGACGGGCCGCTCACCTCCCTGCCGTCGATCCGGGTATAGCTGCCGGTGTAGACGTTCCGGATGCCCACCCCGTCATAGTAATGCGACAGGTGGGTCATGTCCGAGAAGCAGTCATGCTCTTCCTCGGGATCATGGAGCATTAGGCCCAGCTTGATGCGTTCGCCTGCGAGTTCGCCGTAAGACAGCGAGCCCATCCCGGTCAGAATTGTCGAGATACCCGCCTCGGGGGCTTCGAGCACAGCCGCGCGCGCGGCACCGCCCTCAGCCCAGTTTGCAGCCATCTCTTGCAGGTCCGCGATCAGAAGATCGGTCGCTGCGCGCAGATAATCCGCGCGGCGGTCGCAATTGCCACCCGTGCAATCGGCCCCTTGAATGAAATCCGTGTAAGGGCGCTCCCCCGCCCCCGCATCGGTGCCGTTCAGGTCCTGCCCCCAGAGCAGGAATTCGATGGCGTGATAGCCGGTCGCGACATTGGCCTCGATCCCCTCGGCCTCGTGCAGCACCTCGCCCAACAGCGCCGGCGTGATCTCGGTCGCGTCGATCTCTTGCCCGGCGATGGTCAGGGTCGGGTTCGCAATGACGTTGAGCAGCGCGTAGTCGTTTTCCTCGTTCACGGCCGCCGAGCCCGGATCGACATAGTCGATCAGCCCCTCGTCGAGCGGCCAGGCGTTCACCTTGCCCTCCCAGTCATCGACGATGGCATTGCCGAAACGGAAGGCCTCGGTCTGCTGGTAGGGGATGCGGGCCGCGACCCATGCGGCGCGCGCGGCCATGAGTGTCTCGGGCGAAGGCGCGGCGATCAGCGCCTCGACCGCCGCGCGCAGCGACTCGGCGGTGGCGACGCTATCGCCATACCCGGCTTCGGCAATATCGGCATAGGTGTCGAGCACCGCAAGCGTGGCAGGCGCATCGGCATGGGCCAGAAGCGGAGCGGAAATCAGGGCGGTCGTTGCGATACAGGCGGTCAGGGTGCGGGTCATGGCGGTCCTCGGTTCAGTATTCTCCCAATGCCGAGAATAACTGACTTAATGAGTCAGATTTGTAAACCCGATTTTTTTACTAAAGATTTCCTCCGATGCATTCCCCAGTCCGGGCCGATTCGATCTCCAAGCACCACCACCGGCCTGAAATGCAAATAGCCGCACCCGAGGGCGCGGCTTGTGCGGTTACAAGTCAGACAGATCTTACTTGATCTTGCCTTCTTTGTATTCAACGTGCTTGCGGACAACCGGATCGTATTTGTTCACGGTCATCTTTTCCGTCATGGTGCGGGCGTTCTTCTTGGTCACATAGAAGTGCCCGGTGCCCGCCGTCGAGTTCAGACGGATCTTGATCGTCGTCGGCTTCGCCATTTTCTCTCTCCTAGAGTCGGGCACACGCGCATCGGGCGCGACACCCTCGAAATCCTTGAAGCCCGCCTTTTACCGAGGCGCAGCCCGGAGTCAACCAAGAAACCGGACCACGCGCCGAATTTTTCGCATTCCCTGCACCGGATGCAGGCCCCGCGCTCAGACGGTCGGCTTGCCCATCGCGTGATGGATCTCGAGCACCTTGGGCGCCTCGAGCCCAAGGGCCGCCGCCAGATTGGCGAGATACTGCTTCTCGGCCTCGGTATCGACCGAAATCACCATGAGCGCCGCCGAATAGACCTGCGCCTTGGTGGCATCGGTCGCGGCGGAGGCCAGTGCCGAGATGTCGATCGGCGCGTCGAGTTCGGCCTCGACAAAGGCGATCTCTTCATCCGACGCATCGCCCAGATGGTCGAGGATCTTCGCCCGCTCCTCTGCGTCAATCTCGCCATCGGCCTTGGCAGCCTGAATCATCGCGCGGATCATCAGCTTGGCCTGCTCTTCCATCATCGCATTGACCGGGGTGCCGGAGGTGACAGCGCCGAGCATATCGCCCAGCCCCTTCGCACCTGCCGCCGCGGCGCCGGTCATCGCAGTCATCAAGCCGCCAAGACCCGCCTCGGTCGCCTCGGTCGCGGTGGCAGCCTGATCCCCGAACTTGGCGAACATATCGCGCACGGCCGCCTTACCACCGGGAACTCCGAACTTCTCCGCCATTTCGCCCATCTGGTCAGCCATGCCGCCCTCGGCACCCGCGTTGCGCAGCGCGTCTTTCATGCCATCGAGCCCGCCCGCCTTGCGGAACTTGTCAACGCCCTTTGCGGCGGCGAAACCCACGGCCAGAGTTGCCAGTGTCTTAACGAAGCTCATGCTAAACCCCCTTATTTAATGGTCGGGCGAAGTGTTGCGCCAATGCGGGCCCATGTCCAATGATTCCCCGCCAGGCGCGGATCAGACGGCGGCGATAACCGCCTCGAGCATGGTCTTGACCTTGGAGGCGACCTCGCCGAGCCCTTCATTCTCCACCGCCTGCATCGAGGCGATCGGGTCCACGGCAGACACCTCGACGCCCTCGTCGAGCTGACGCAGGATCACGTTGCACGGCAGCATGGCACCGATCCGCGGCTCGTGCCCGATGGCCGTGAAGGCAAGCTTCGGGTTGCACGCCCCGAGGATCTTGTAATGCGCCATGTCCTCGCCAAGCTTGGTCTTCATCGTGGCCGCCACGTCGATCTCGGTCAGAACGCCGAAACCGCCATCGGCAAGCGCCTTGCGCGTGCGGGCCTCGACCTCGGCGAAGTCCGCGTCCGTGATGATGCGGTCGATCGTGTAACTCATAGCGTCCTCCTTGATACCTTTCGATCAAGGTCGGCACGCGCCCCCGCAAGATCAAGACGAGGGCAACGATTTGTTGAAAATTTGCGCGGATGGCCTGTAAGCCGGATTTTGTTCCGGGGGTCGCCCCCCTTCGATGACCATTCCTCTGGCCCTGCGATTGCTCGCAGGATCTAGCCGCCAACCCGGACCGCTCGGGGCGAAGCTCCCCTGCCGCAAGCGGCGCGCGATCCCTATTCGGCGTTGCTCCCGGTGGGGCTTGCCGTGCCGGTTCGGTTGCCCGTCCCGCGGTGGGCTCTTACCCCACCGTTTCACCCTTACCCTGCAAGCAGGGCGGTTTGTTCTCTGTGGCGCTTTCCGTCGGGTTGCCCCGCCCGGGCGTTACCCGGCACCGTCGCTTCATGGAGTCCGGACTTTCCTCGCCCGCCCAGCTATCCGCCGAAGCGGAGCTATGAGCGAACGCGGCCATCCAGCCATCCGCGCGCGCCTGCCTTACGCCCGCAAGGCCGGGAACGTCAAGACGAAGGGGGCTTTCCGCCCCCTCTGGGCTACGCCCATTCACCCCCGAGGATATTTGACGCGATTGGAAGACTGGAAATCTCTTCGCTTCCAATCGCCCGAAATATCCCGGGGGAAGGCGCGGCACGCGCCGCGGGGGCAGAGCCCCCGTCACGCGCTCCGCCAGGAGCCGCCATCCGAGCCGAAACGTGCCGCGAGATCGGCAATCAGCGCCATATCGGTCGCGTCCAGGGGGCCCTCGTGGCGCGGACGAAAGCGCAGGCGGAAGGCCGAAAGCAGGGTTTCCGGCGCGACATCCGGATAGCCGAAGGCCATCGCGAGCGCGGTGAAGCTTTCTGGCGTTGGATCGGGGGCCGGACCAGAGTCGGGCCAGATCGCCAGCCCTTGCCTAGCCAAGCGCAGCCAGTCGAAGCGGGGGCCGGGGTCGATCTTGCGGTCGGGGGCCATGTCGGAATGGCCAATCACCGCCTCGGGTCCGAGGTTCCAACGGCCCAGAATTCCGCGCAGCAGCGTCTCGAGCGCCGCCATCTGCGGCTCGGGGAAAGGCGCGTCGCCAGTATTCGCCAGTTCGATCCCGATCGAGCGCGAGTTCACATCGCCCAGCCCGCCCCAACTGCCAGCACCGGCATGCCAGGCGCGCATCTCCTCGGCGACAAGCTGATGGGTCTCTCCATCCTCGCCGATCAGCCAATGCGCGGACACCTCTGCCTCGGGCAGGCAGAGCCGCTTATGCGCCGCGGCGCAGCTTGTCATGGCCGTGTAGTGGATGACCACCAGCTCCGGGCGCGCGCCCCCCCGTCTTTCGCCGAAATTCGGAGACGGGAGCGACATTTATTGCAGCGCCGCGCGGAACGGGCGCGGGTCCCAGCCGCAGACGAACCCGTCGCCATCGGGATCGAGGTTCTTGCGGTCTTTCTGCGGGCCACCGGCCTCGAGGAACGCCATCTGAGCCAGATCCGGCGAGACGTATTTCGCGCAGGCCTTCTCGGTGCTGGTGAGCGCTATACCGCCACGCGGATAGACCGACTGCCCCGGCTGATGGCTGACCGAGAGCGCGTAGGCGGCGAGGTTTGGACCGGCAGAGCCATTCACCTGCGTCGCCTGCGCAGGGGCTACGCGCGGAGCGACGGAAGGGGCGGTCTGCGCGGGAGCGGTCGCGCGCAACGCGGCCAGCGCGTCGGCACCAATGCTGCCCTGCGCTGCGGTCGCCGGTTGCGGGTCGATCGCCGAAAGCGGCGCGCCGGGCGCGAGTGTTTGGGGGCTCGTCGGCGGCAGGATTGGCTGCGCGGGCTGGGTCGGGGCGACCGTCTGGTTCGGCGTCATGCCGCGCAACTCCGCCTCACGGCGCAGCGCGTATTCGGTATAATCGCCAAAGCCGACGCCCGCGGCCGAATTGGGCACCCCCGGATCACAAGCCGCGACCGAAAGCCCTGCGAGAACCCATACCAGCTTGCGCATCGCCTGCCCCTTTACCTTACCACCACTTCGACGGCTTCGCCGCGAAACCTGCCGCTTTTTCAAGCACATAAGCATGGTTCAGGAGATCACCCTCTTCCCACGGACGCCCGATCAGTTGCAGCCCGAGCGGCAGCCCTTTGGAATCGAGCCCCACCGGAACCGAAATGCCCGGCAGACCCGCGAGGTTCACGGTCACGGTGAACACGTCGTTGAGATACATCTCGACCGGATCGGCCTCGGCCATCTCGCCAAGCCCGAAGGCCGAGGACGGCGTCGCGGGCGTCAGGATCGCGTCGATCCCGGCGGCGAAGGCCTGATCGAAGTCACGCTTGATCAACGCGCGGACCTTGCGGGCGCGGTTGTAATAGGCGTCGTAGAAGCCCGCCGAGAGCACATAGGTGCCGATCATCACGCGGCGCTGGACCTCGGGGCCAAAGCCTTCGGCGCGGGTCTTTTCATACATCTCGGTGATGCCATCGCCCTTGCCCAGCTTGGCGCGGTGGCCATAGCGCACCCCGTCATAGCGCGCGAGGTTCGAGGACGCCTCGGCGGGGGCCACCACGTAATAGGCGGGCAGCGCGTATTTCGTATGCGGCAGCGAGATATCGACGATCTCGGCGCCGGCGTCCTTGAGCATCGCCGTGCCCTCAGCCCAGAGCTTCTCGATCTCGGCGGGCATGCCGTCCATGCGGTATTCCTTGGGGATACCGATCTTCTTGCCGCGAATGTCGCCGGTCAGCGCCGCCTCGAAATCCGGCACCGGAATATCGGCGCTGGTCGAGTCCTTTGGGTCGTGCGAGCACATCGTGCCCAGCATGATCGCCGCATCGCGCACTGATTTGGTCATCGGACCCGCCTGATCGAGCGAGGAGGCAAAGGCCACCACGCCCCAGCGCGAGACACGGCCATAGGTCGGCTTGATGCCGACGATGCCGGTGAAGGCCGCCGGTTGACGGATCGAGCCGCCGGTGTCGGTGCCGGTCGCGGCCAGACACAGGTCCGCCGCCACAGCCGCCGCCGACCCGCCCGAGGAGCCGCCCGGCGTGCGCTGCACGTCATCGACCTTCCACGGGTTCACCACGGGGCCATAGCACGCGGTCTCGTTCGAGGAGCCCATCGCGAACTCGTCCATCGAGAGCTTGCCCAGCATCACCGCACCTGCGTCCCAGAGGTTCTGGGTCACGGTGGATTCGTATTCCGGCTTGAACCCTTCGAGGATGTTCGAGGCGGCCTGAGAGGCGACGCCCTTGGTGCAGAAGAGGTCCTTGATCCCCAGCGGGATGCCGCACATCGCGGGCGCATCGCCCGCCTTGATCCGCGCATCCGCAGCCCGCGCCTGGTCGAGCGCGATCTCGGGCGTCTTATGCACGAAAGCGTTCAGAACCCCTGCCCCTTCGATAGCGGACAGGCAAGCTTCGGTCAGGGCAACCGAAGTCGTCTCACCGGCGCGCAGCGCATCGCGCGCGGCCGAAATCGTCAGCGTGTTCAAGCTCATTCGACCACCTTCGGAACGGCAAAGAAGCCCTCGCGGGCGTCAGGGGCATTGGAGAGGATCTTGTCCTGATAGCCGCCATCAGTGACCGCATCGACGCGGCGCTTGAGGCGCATCGGCGTCACCGAGGTCATCGGCTCGATGCCGTCCACATCGACCTCGTTGAGCTGTTCCATGAAGGTCAGGATGCCCGACAGGTCTTTGGCCAGTTCGGGCAGGTCCTCTTCGGCCACGGCAATGCGCGCCAGATGCGCCACCTTGCGGGCGGTATCGATGTCGATGGACATGGGTCTCTCCGCTAATCTCGGACCGGGTTTAGCCGCACGGGCGCAGGCTTTCAAGCGGCGCTTCCCTTATGGGGCGGGCGCGCTACTGTGGAAAGCGACAGACAGGAGGATAGCGATGAAACTCAACTGGCTTGGACATTCCGGTTTCCGTCTCGAAATCGAGGGGGCGGTGATCCTGATCGACCCGTGGCTCACGGGCAATCCGATGTTCCCCGAGGCGCGCCGCGCTGAGGCGATCAGAGGCGCAACGCATATCCTGCTCACCCATGGGCACGGAGACCACTCGGGCGACACGCTCGCCATCGCCAAGGACCTCGGCATCCCCGTGGTCGGCAGCTATGACATTGTGAGCCATTGGGAAGCGTCAGAAGGCATCCAGGGCATCGGCTTCAACAAAGGCGGCACGGTCGATCTGGGCGGCGCGAAAGTAACGATGGTGAACGCCTGCCACTCCTCATCAATCGGCTCTGAGACCGGCCCCGTCTATGCAGGCAGCGAAGCCGGCTACATGATCGCGGGCGAGGGTCATACGATCTATGTCTCGGGCGATACCGACATCATGGCGGATATGGGCTGGATGGGCGAATATCACGCGCCCGATATCGGCATCCTCTGCGCGGGCGGACATTTCACCATGGACATGAAACGCGCGGCCTTTGCGGCGCGCAAGTTTTTCGACTTCAAAACGGTCATCCCCTGCCACTACCGCACCTTCCCGCTGCTCGAACAAAGCGCCCAAGCACTGATCGAGGGACTGCCGGGTGTGACGGTGATCGAACCCGAGGTTCTGACCCCGATCGCGCTCTGAGAGGGGGCTCTGCCCCCGGCCTTCGGCCTCCCCCGGGATATTTGGAGCGATTGGAAGCGCAGGGGTTCCGGTCCTCCAATCGCGTCAAATATCCCGGGGTGAATTTTCCGCAGGAAAAGAGGGGCAGAGCCCCTCCCTCCGATCAGGGTTTCAGGTAGGCGTAGCCTTGGCCCTGCAACTCCATCAGATAGACCGCGCCAGAGGGCACGATCTGGGCTTCTTCGACCAGAACCGGCGCGACGCCTTGCTTTTGGGTCATTCCCGCAATCGTGTTCGCGCAGGCGCGGAAGCTCACCGGTTGGCCTTCCAGCGCCATCTGTTCGATCCGCGCCTTCACCGGTGAGGTATCGCTGCGCAGCATGTGCAGGCCGGGCCCGTAGGTCACGATCTCCACCGCGACCTCTTCGCCCTTCTCCTTGTAATAGCCGATGATGTTGGCGGCATTGTTCAGCGCAATATTCATGGTCTGCGGGTCGTTTTCATTGACCTGGATTGCGACCTTCTGGTCTGCCAGCGCGGGCAATGCCCAAAGCGCTGCGGCCAGAGCGAGCCCGAGACGGGCGCCTCCCTTGAGATGCATGTGAACCTCCCTTTTCACATCCGAACCCGCAGCGTCCGGGGGAATCGGGAATAAATCAATAGCTTTGAATATATGATTGGAGTTCAGCGCCGGGCGGCGAAGAACGCCCTGAGGAGTGCCTCTGCCTCGCGGGCGCCAATTCCGTCATAGACTTCCGGCACATGATGGCATTGCGGATGCGCGAAGATACGCGGGCCCTGTGCGACACCACCGGATTTGGGATCGGCCGCGCCGTAATATATCCGGGCGATCCGCGCCTGCGAGAGAGCGGAGGCGCACATCGGGCAAGGTTCGAGCGTCACGTAGAGGTCATGCCCTGGCAGCCGCTCGGAGCCGGCAGCCGCGCAGGCCGCACGCAGCGCGAGGATCTCGGCATGCGCCGTCGGGTCCGCAAGTTCGCGCGTCCTGTTGCCCGACCGCGCCGCGACCGAGCCGTCGGGCGCGACGATCACCGCGCCCACCGGCACTTCGCCACGCGCCGCAGCCGCGCGCGCCTCTTCAAGGGCGATATCCATGTAGCTGGTGAAACTCATGTCCTTTCATCGCCCCGAACGCCCCTGCGCGCAAGGCGCTTTCCCTGCGGTTTCGAAAGGTGTAGAGAGGCGCCTTGCGCCGGCGTGTCGCCCGCGCCCATTCCCTTAGAAGGACGACAGAGATGACCGACACTCCCGCCAATCCGGCGCAATCCGCCGAACGTATCGCCAAGGTCATTGCCCGCTCGGGCGTTGCCTCGCGCCGCGATGCCGAGAAGATGATCCTTGCCGGTCGCGTGAGCGTCAACGGCAAGCTGATCGAGAGCCCCGCGCTCGATGTCACCCCCAAGGACAAGGTGATGATCGACGGCAAGCCGATCGACGCACCGCAGGAAACCCGGATGTGGCTGTATTACAAGCCGCTGGGGCTGGTGACGACCGAGAAGGACGAGCAGGGTCGGCGCACGATTTTCGACGAGATGCCCGCAGAGATGCCGCGCGTTCTCAACGTGGGGCGTCTTGACCTCAATTCCGAAGGTCTTCTGCTGCTGACCAACGATGGCGGGCTGAAGCGCCGGCTGGAGCTGCCCGAGACCGGCTGGCTGCGCAAATACCGCGTGCGCGTGAACGGGCGCCCGACCGAGGCGACCTTCGATCCGCTGCGCCGGGGCATCACCATCGACGGCGAGGAGTTCCAGCCAATGGAGATTTCGCTCGACCGCCAGCAAGGCGCGAATGCGTGGCTGACGGTGGGCATCCGCGAGGGCAAGAACCGTGAAATCCGTCGCGCGATGACCGAGATCGGCCTGACCGTGAACCGGCTGATCCGCGTGAGCTACGGCCCGTTCCGACTCAATGACATGAACCCCGGCGACGTCGTCGAGATTCGCCGCAAGATGCTGCGCGATCAGTTGGGCGACCGGCTGCTGACCGGGGCCGAGGACGGACGCCTGTCCAAGTCCGAGCGCGAAGAGCAAAGCGCGGCCAAGCGCCAGGCACGGCTTGAGGGCGTGAAGGATCGGGCGGAGCGCGGTGACCGCGGTGACCGCGGTGATCGCCCGGAGCGCGGCCCGCGCAAGGATCGCGGCCCCCGCCCAGAGGGCCGTTCGGAAGGTCGGGGCGAGTCCCGTGGTCCGCGTGGCGGCGAGGACAGCCCGCGCAAGGGCTTTGGTCGCCAGAAGGATTTCGCGGAGCGCGCGCCGCGTGAGGGTGCCGGCGAAGAGCGGGCACGCAAGCCGCGCTGGAGCGCCGACAAGCGTTCGGACGGGTTCAAATCGCATCGTGACCGCGACGAGGGCGGCGACAAGCCTTTCCGCAAAGGCGGTTACGCTAAGTCCAGCCGCGATGGGGACGCCGGGCGCGGCCCGCGCAGCGAAGGCTTCAAGCCGCGCTCCGAGGGGTACAAGCCGCGTGGCGAGGGTGGCCGCAGCGAAGGCTACAAACCCCGTGGCGAAGGCTTCAAGCCGCGTTCTGAAGGCTACAAACCGCGTGGCGAAGGAGGGCGCAGCGAAGGCTATAAGGCCCGTGGTGAAGGCACTCGCAGCGAGGGCTACAAACCTCGCGGGGAAGGGTTCAAACCCAAGGGCGAGGGCTACAAGCCTCGCGGCGACGCTCCGCGCGGCGAAGGCAAGCCGGGCGGCTACAAGTCGCATGGCGCCAAGACCCATGGCGGCAAGGGCAAACCGCGCGCGGGCGGCTTCAAATCGCATGGCGAGCGGCCCAGCGGCGGGCGCGGCGGTCCGCGCAAACCAAACTAACCTTACGACACCTGCAAAATCCCGCCGATTCAAGGGTTTTGCAGGCTCGGCACTGGCAAGAACGGACCCGAGTTCCTATACTATCGGGCGCGGTGAGCCATCGCGCCTGATCCGGGGGACCCAATGTCACGCTCTGCCTTGCAGCGCATCGCGTTTTACCTGATGCTTGCTCTAACCCTTTCGGTCGCGCTGACCGGAAGCGTCTGAGGCTGCGATGGCACAGAGATTTGGCGGCAAATACAGCCCGACCGGCACCGGGCCCGCAGGCGGCGGACTGGCCGGACGTGAGATCGCGCAAAAACCCCCGGCCCCGCCGCGCCACCCGCTGGAAAACCGGCCGTTCTGGATCACCCTCACCGCCGCGCCCTTCCTGCTTGGGGCCTTTGGCGACGGGCCGTTTGCGCTCTTGCGGGCGTTGGGGGCATTCGCGCTGATCGCGGGGGCAAGCTGGCTGATCCGCGAAGGGTTGCAGGCCGAGGCCGCCTATAACGCGCGCCGCGTGGCGCGTCGTCCAGCCTTTCCGCGCAAGATTTTCGGGGCTGTGCTCTATGGGCTTGGCATCACCATCGGCGCGCAGGCGCCCGAGATGGGCCTGATCGGGGCCATCGTCGTGGGTGTGATCGGCACCGGCCTTGCGCTGCTGGCCTTTGGCAGCGATCCGATGACAAACAAGGGCATGGAGGGGATCGACCCGTTCCAGCAAGACCGCGTGGCCCGCGTGATCGCCGAGGGCGAAAAGCACCTCGCCGCGATGCGCGATGCGATCGCCCGCACTGGGGATCGCCCGCTCGAAGCGCGGGTGGAGCTGTTCATTGCCACCGCACGCGACTTGTTCCGCACCGTCGAACAGGACCCCGGCGATCTGAGCGCCGCGCGGCGGTACATGGGCGTCTACCTTGAGGGCGCGCGCGATGCGACCGTCAAGTTCGTGGACCTCTGGACCCAAACCCGCGACGCCAAGGCGCGCAGCGATTACGAGGCGCTTCTGGGCGATCTCGAACAGAATTTCACCGCACGCACGCGTAGCCTGATCGAAGGCGGGCGCGAGGGGCTCGAGATCGAGATCGACGTGCTACGCGAACGACTCGCCCGCGAGGGCGTGCGTCAGGATTGAATGGTATGATCGGCACCGCCCGGCGGCCCGACAGATGCGATAAGGAGCGACGAATGAGTGAGACCACCCGCGAAAAGGCCGCGCAGGCCCTGGCCGAGATTGAGAACGTGACCGCCGTGATCCTGCCCGAGCCCGCCGCCGAAATCGTGCCGCTGACCGCCGCACCGACCGCCGTCGCCATCGAGATCCGCTCGCGGATGGATGAGCTCGACCTGAGCGACACCGGCTCCATCGTGCGCTTCGGCGCGCGCGCGCAGAACGAGTTGCAGCAGATCAGCCAAGCCATGCTGGCCGATGTGAAGAACAAGGATGTGGGCCCTGCGGGCGACAGCCTGCGCCAGATCGTGACCACGATCCGCGGCTTCTCGGTGTCGGAACTCGATGTGCGGCGCAAGCGCTCGTGGTGGGAGAAGCTGCTGGGTCGCGCTGCGCCCTTCGCCAATTTCCTCGCGCGTTTCGAGCAAGTGCAGGGCCAGATCGACAAGGTGACGGATGATCTGTTGAGCCATGAGCACAAGCTGCTCAAGGACATCAAGTCGCTCGATATGCTCTATGACAAGACGCTCAAGTTCTATGACGAGCTGGGGCTCTACATCGCCGCGGGCGAGGAAAAACTCGCCGCGATCGACGCGACCGATATCCCTGCCAAAGAGGCGGCGGTCGAGGCGGCTGCCGAGGGCGACAAGGTGCTGCGCGCGCAGGAATTGCGCGATCTGCGGGCCGCGCGCGACGATCTGGAGCGCCGCGTCCATGACCTCAAGCTGACCCGTCAGGTGACGATGCAGTCGCTGCCTTCGATCCGGCTTGTACAGGAAAACGACAAGTCGCTGGTCACCAAGATCAACTCGACGCTGGTCAACACCGTGCCGCTTTGGGAAACGCAACTGGCGCAGGCGGTGACTATCCAGCGCTCGCGCGAGGCGGCAGAGGCGGTGCGCGAGGCGAACGATCTGACCAATGAGCTGCTCACCGCCAACGCCAAGAATCTGCGTGAGGCCAATGCAATCGTGCGCGAGGAGATGGAACGCGGCGTGTTCGATATCGAAGCGGTCAAGACCGCCAATGCCGAACTGATCGCCACCATCGAGGACAGCCTGCGCATCGCCGACGAGGGCAAGCGCAAGCGCGCCGACGCGGAAGCCGAGTTGATCACGCTCGAAGGCAAGTTGCGCGACACCCTTGCGGCGGCGAAATCGCCCGAAACCACGGGCGGCTCGGTCTGAGATGATCGGGGGCGGGGCGCGCGTCTTTCAGGTCTGCGTGATGCTGGCGGCGCTGGCCCTTGCAGGGTGCGAATTCGGCCCCGGCGGCTCTCAACAGGCCCCCGAAGCCACGCCGCGCCCGGTGCCTGCGCCGGGCGATCTTGGTGACGTGGCCAGCCTCCCCGCCTCGCCGGAATCGGAGGCCATGCGGGAGTATTTCGCGCGGGTCGAGCGGACGCTTCAGGATCAGGGCTTGCTGCGGCAGGACGTGGCCCCGCGCGACGCGCCGTTCAACAGCCGCCAGTTGGTCGAGGATTTTGTCCGCATCGCGCTGTATGACGAATATGCGCCGCAAAACGGCACCTTCGTCGCCCGCCAGAGCGCGAGCCGTTTGCGCCGCTGGGCGAGTCCCGTGCGCATGTCGGTCGAGTTCGGCCCCTCGGTCCCGGTCGCGCAACGCAAGGCCGACCGCGCCGCGATCTCGGCCTATGCCGGGCAACTGGGGCGCGCCTCGAGCCATCCGGTGTCGGTGGTCGCGCGGGGTGGTAATTTCCACGTGCTGGTGCTCAACGAAGATGAGCGCCGCAACGCGGCCGCGCGACTGCGCGCATTGGTGCCGGGGATCGACGCGGCCTCGATCGGCGCAATCACCGGGCTGGCACCGTCGACCTTCTGCGTGGTCTTTGCCTTCTCCGAGGGCGACTCGCCCGAATATTCCCGCGCCGTGGCGGTGATCCGGGGCGAGCACCCCGACCGGCTGCGCCTCTCGTGCATTCACGAGGAACTGGCGCAGGGCATGGGGCTTGCAAATGACAGCCCCCGCGCGCGCCCGTCGATCTTTAACGACGACGAGGAATTCGCCCTGCTGACGCGCCATGACGAAATGCTTTTGCGCATCCTTTACGACCCGCGCCTGCGCCCCGGCATGACCGAGGCCGAGGCGCGCCCGATCGTTCAAACCATTGCCGCCGAGCTGATGGGCGGAGACAGCTAAGGAGGCCCCGACATGGGTATTCTCGATTTTCTGACCGGCGAATTCATCGATGTAATCCACTGGGTCGATGACAGCCGTGACACGATGGTCTGGCGCTTTGAGCGCGAGGGGCATGCGATCAAATACGGCGCGAAGCTGACCGTGCGCGAGGGGCAGGCCGCCGTCTTCGTCCATGAGGGGCAAATCGCGGATGTGTTCGGGCCGGGGCTTTATATGCTCGAAACCAACAACATGCCGATCCTGACCACCCTTCAGCACTGGGATCACGGCTTCCGCTCGCCCTTCAAGTCCGAGATCTATTTCATCAACACGACCCGGTTCAATGACCTCAAATGGGGCACGAAGAACCCGGTCATCGCGCGCGACCCGGAATTCGGGCCGGTGCGGCTGCGGGCGTTTGGCACCTATTCGATGCGCGTCGCGGACCCGGCGCGGTTCATCGCGGAGATCGTGGGGACGGATGGCGAATTCACCGCCGACGAGATCAGCTTCCAGATCCGCAATGTGATCGTGCAGGAGTTCAGCCGCGTGATCGCAAGCGCGGGCATCCCGGTGCTGGACATGGCGGCGAACACGCGCGACCTCGGCACGATCATCGCCCGCGCTATCGACCCGGTGGTCGCGGCTTATGGCCTCTCGATCCCCGAATTCTATATCGAAAACATCAGCTTGCCCGAAGCGGTCGAAGCCGTTCTCGACAAGCGCACCTCAATGGGGATCATCGGCGATCTGCACGGCTATATGAACTTCAACGCCGCCGAGGGACTGGCAATGCCGGGCTCGGGGGTCGGCGCTGCGGTTGGTGCGGGGCTGGGGCTCGGGATCGGGCAGCAGATGGTGCAGGGCCAGCTTCAGGGACCGTGGGGGCAACGCGCCGCCGCGCCGCAGGCCCTGCCCCAGACGGGCGGCGTTGCCCTGCCCCCTCCGGTCCCGACCGTCGAAAAGGTCTGGCATGTGGCCGTGAATGGTGTGGCCACCGGCCCCTATGGCCGTGGACATCTGGGCCGCATGGCCGCCGAGGGCGGGCTGACGCGCGAGACGCTCGTCTGGACGCCCGGTCAGGACGGCTGGAAGCCCGCCGACGAGATCGCGGAGCTTGCGCAACTCTTCACCATCCAACCGCCGCCCCCGCCGCCCGGAGCCTGATCCGCGATGGCACTGGCGCCAATCGGGCTTGCGTCCGAGCATCACTACCCCTGTGAGAGCTGCGGGGCGGACCTGCGGTTCGCGCCCGGCCAGACGCGACTGGTTTGCGATCATTGCGGGCATGTGCAGGACATCCCGCAGGCGACCGGACAGGGCCGCGCGGTGCTGGTCGAATTGCCGCTCGAAGACGGGCTGCGCGCCCGTCTGCCCGAGGAGATCATCGACGAGCGTCGGACACTCTCTTGCCCGAATTGCGGCGCCTCCATCGAGTTCGAGGGTGAGCGCCACGCGACCGAATGTCCCTATTGCGCAACGCCCGTCGTCGCCGATACCGGAACCCGGCGGCTGATCAAGCCGCAAGGGGTCGTGCCCTTCGAGATCACCGAGGAGCAGGCCCGCGCGGCCTTGTCGCGCTGGCTCCGGGGGCTTTGGTTCGCGCCCTCGGGCCTGTCGCGCTATGCCCGCAAGGGGCGGCGGATGACGGGGATTTACGCGCCGTTCTGGACCTTCGACGCGCAGAGCCGCACGGCCTATAGCGGTCAGCGGGGCGACTACTACTACGAGACCCGCTCGGTCCGCGTGAATGTAAACGGGCGCAACGAGACCCGGCGCCAGCAGGTTCGCAAGGTTCGCTGGCACGCGGTGCGGGGGCGCGTCGCACGGGCCTTCGACGATGTGCTGGTCTATGCCGCGCGCTCGCTGCCGCCCACCTATATCGACGCGCTGCGTCCTTGGGATCTTGGGGCGCTGCGGGCCTATCAGCCGGATTTCCTCGCGGGCTTCGAGGCCGAGGGCTATACGGTCGAGCTGCATGAGGGGCACCACCTCGCACGCGCTCAGATGATGCATGTGATCCAATCCGACGTGCGCCGCGATATCGGCGGCGACGAGCAGCGGATCGGGCATCTCGATCCGGAATTCAGCGCCGAGACCTTCAAGCATGTTCTGCTGCCGGTCTGGACCGCCGCCTACCGCTATCGGGGCCAGAGCTATCGTTTCGTGGTCAATGCACAGACCGGACAGGTGCGGGGCGACCGACCGTGGTCCGCGTGGAAAATCGGCTTTGCCGTGCTGCTGGCGGCGCTGGTGATCGGGGTTGGCATCTATCTGAACGAGACGGGCGCCTTCCAGCGATGAGTGTCGTGAGCCGCCCCCGTGGTGTATTTTGGGGCTTGATGAAAGCGTGAAAGGAATTGTCGCTGGCGGCGGGATTGTGTAGCACCGTTAGCGATAACATGGAGGGCAACATGATCCTGAGTTGTGGCGAGTCGCTGATCGACATGCTGCCGCGCGAGAGTGCGGCAGGAGAGCCAGCCTTTGCGCCCTATCCGGGCGGCGCGGTGTTCAACACGGCGATTGCGCTTGGGCGGCTTGGGGTTGATGCGGGGTTCTTGTCGGGCATTTCCACCGATCTTTTCGGCGAGATCCTGGAACAGGCGCTGGCCGCATCCAAGGTGGATGCCGGGCTCTCGATCCGCTCGGACCGGCCCACCACGCTGGCTTTCGTCAAGCTGGTGAACGGCCATGCAAGTTACGCCTTCTATGATGAGAACACCGCCGGGCGGATGATTACGCCCGCTGACCTGCCCGATCTGCCGGCTTCGGTGCGCGCCGTGTTTTTCGGGGGGATTTCGCTGGTCGTGGACCCCTGCGGCGGAACCTATGAGGCGCTGATGCTGCGCGAGAGTGCGGCGGGGCGCCTGTGCATGATCGACCCGAACATTCGCCCCGGCTTCATCCGCGACGAGGCGGCCTATCGCGCCCGTCTGGAGCGGATGCTCGGGGCTGCGGATATCGTCAAGCTCTCGGACGAGGACCTGCGCTGGCTGATGGGGCCGGGCGAGATCGACGCGCTTGCGCGTGGGATACTGGCGCAAGGGCCAAAGCTCGTGCTCATCACCGAAGGCGCCAAGGGTGCACGTGGCATCAGCGCCGCGCATGAGGTCTTTGTACCGGCCAACAAGGTCGAGGTCGTTGATACGGTCGGCGCGGGCGACACGTTCAACGCGGGCGTTCTGGCGGCGCTCGACCGGGCCGGGGCGTTGAGCAAGGCGCAGGTCGCCGACGCATCCGAGGCGCTGATCCGCGACTGCCTGAGCCTCGGCGTCGCCGCTGCCGCCGTTACGGTCAGCCGCGCGGGCGCAAACCCGCCCTGGGCTGCGGAGTTGGGGGCATGAGGGCCCTCATTCAGCGTGTGAGCCACGCCAAGGTTGAAGTGGACGGGCGCGTCACCGGAGAGATCGGACAGGGCCTGATGATCCTGATCTGCGCGATGGGTGGCGATACCGAGACCGAGGCCGAGAAACTCGCGCAGCGCATCTCGAAGCTGCGCATCTTCAAGGATGCTGCCGACAAGATGAACCTCTCGGTGAGCGATATCGGCGGTGCCTGCCTCGTGGTAAGCCAGTTTACGCTGGCCGCCGATACCTCGCGCGGCAATCGTCCGGGCTTTTCCTACGCGGCCGATCCCGCGACGGGCGAGCGGCTTTATCTGCATTTCGCCGAAGCGCTGCGCGGGCTTGGCCTGCCGGTCGAGACCGGCGAATTCGGCGCGGATATGGATGTGAGCCTGCTCAATCAGGGCCCGGTCACGATCTGGATGGACAGCGCCGATCGCGCCTGACCGCCTGCGCGGATACGGTTTCCCTTGACTTTTGGGGGCCGCTCCCCCATCTGCGACACATGCAAGGAGTGCCGCCCGCGTGAGCGGCCGCGCCAATGGGGCATCAGGCCCCACCCGAAAGACGGCGCAGATCCTGCACAAAATGGTTCCCAATTCACGCGGGGGGACCCCGTCGGCCAGAGGTCGGCACCCGCCCGCACGCGCGCCCAAATCCTTGGGCCTGCCCCCTATTCCGCGCCCTGAATGGCGCCAAGAAAGACACGACTTTGGATAATTTCGACAATCTCGGCCTCGCCCCGATCCTTCTGGAAAACCTCACCCGCATGGGATTCACCAAGCCCACCCCGATCCAGACCAAGGCGATCCCGCATGTGGTCAAGGGCCGCGACCTGCTGGGTCTGGCGCAAACCGGGACCGGCAAAACGGCGGCCTTCGGCCTGCCGATGCTGACCCGCATCCTGAACTACGGCAAACGCCCCGCGCCCAAGACTGTGCGGGCGCTGGTGCTGGCGCCGACCCGTGAACTTGCCACCCAGATCCACGAGAACCTCTCGGCCTTTGCCGAGGACGCGCCTGTGCATATCCAGCGTGTCGTGGGCGGGGCCTCGATCAACGTGCAGTCGCAAAAGCTCGCCAAGGGCGTGGACGTGCTGATCGCAACGCCCGGACGGCTTCTGGACCTTCTGGACCGCCGCGCTCTGGTCCTCTCGGAGACGAGCTACCTCGTCCTCGACGAGGCCGACCAGATGCTCGATATCGGCTTCATCCACGCGCTGCGCAAAATCGCCAAGCTGATCCCGGCGGAACGTCAGACGCTCTTGTTCTCGGCCACCATGCCGAAGCTGATGGAAGAGCTGGCCGACAGCTACCTCACCGACCCGGTCCGCGTGCAGGTCTCGTTGCCGGGCAAGGCCGCGGACAAGATCGAACAAGGCGTCCATTTCACCACGCAGGGCGAAAAGGCGACGCTCCTCGCGCAGTATCTCGGCGAGCACAAGGGCGAGAGCGCGCTGGTCTTCAACCGGACCAAGCACGGCTCGGACAAGCTTGCAGGGCTTCTGGAGAAATGGGGTTTCAGCGTCGCCGCTATCCACGGCAACAAGTCGCAGGGCCAGCGCGAGCGCGCGCTTGCGGCCTTCCGTGAAGGCAAGACCGAAGTGCTGGTGGCGACCGATGTCGCGGCTCGCGGCCTCGATATTCCGCTGGTCGCCCATGTCTACAACTACGACCTGCCGAACGTCCCCGAGAACTACGTCCACCGGATCGGCCGCACCGCGCGCGCGGGCCGTGACGGGCGCGCAGTGGCGCTTTGTGCGCCGCTGGAAATGGGCGACCTGCGCGAGATCGAAAAGGCGATGGGCGCAAAGATTCCGGTTATCGGCGGCACGCCGCACGAAGAGGTTGCCCCGGGCGCGCGCGAACGTAACGCCCAGAAAAAGCGCAACCAGCAGCGTCAGGCCGCACGTCCGAAATCGGCGAAAGCTGGCGGCAAGCCGGGCGCAGGGAAATCTGCGGGCAAACCGCGCGCGGCCAAGCCCAACAAGGCGGCCAATGGCGGCGCGCAGCCGCCGCGCCGCGCGAAATCGGGGAACCGGTCGGGCGCGCGCGCCTGACCGTCAGATCACGACCTCGCCTTCGAGACGCAGCTTCATCTCCAGCAGAACCTTCTGGAGCGCCTGCGTCTCGAACAAGAGGCGTTTGGCCTCATTGACGGTGATCGTGCCGTCTTGAATCGACTGGTGATACTCACTCATCAGCATCGCAAAACGCTGGCTCAGCTCGACGATGTCGGAATTGATATGCCCGCCCTTGGTGTTGCGACGGTCCTCATCGAAACTGATCGTCATCTTGCCCAGTTCGGCCAGCGCAGAGGTCACATGCGGAAAGCTGGCCTCGGCCTCGAGATGGGCGACCACGTCGATCGGCATGAACCGATCCGCATTCTCGGTATCGTTTGAATAGTAACGACCCAAGGTCGCCTTGGATTTCCCGCAAAGCTCCGCCGATCGCTCGACCCCGAGATCCTTGACCAAGGCCTCGGTATGTCTTTTGAGATAGCTGCCGATACGGTCCGTCACCGCGTCCTCCGAATGTGCCTTAGAGGGGAAAACACCCCTCCCTTTCCCATTAGCCCTTCTCGAAAAATTTGTCACATAGAAAGCGCCGGTCCACAGCCCGGCAGTGTGAGTACCAGCCACAAGAGCTGGCGTGTACTGGGGTGCCGATCCGCCGTGTATGTGGTGGGCTGTTGCGTGCGGCATCCCTCTTTGTCTCGGCGGAGCGCGCTCGCGGGTGGGGCTTGCGCGCTCCGTTTAGTCCGGGCTATCCCGCTTGCCATGGCGAAACTGTATTTCAACTACTCGACGATGAATGCGGGCAAGAGCACGATCCTCTTGCAGGCGTCGCACAACTATATCGAACGCGGGATGCAGACCTTTCTGGTGACGGCGGCACTCGATCGCCGGGCCGGAGAGGCGACGATTGCAAGCCGTATCGGTATCGGCGCGGCCGCCACAACGTTCGATCAGAACACCGACATGTTCGATTTGGTAAAGAATCGGCTTGGAGAGGCACCCTGCCATTGTGTTTTTGTTGATGAAGCGCAATTCCTGACCCATGCGCAGGTCTGGCAACTGGCCCGTGCGGTCGATGATCTGGGCGTTCCCGTGATGTGCTATGGGTTGCGCGTGGATTTTCAGGGGAACCTTTTTCCCGGATCCGCCGCTCTGCTGGCCTTGGCCGACGAGATGCGCGAGGTGCGTACGATCTGCCATTGCGGGAAAAAAGCCACGATGGTCGTGCGGCTTGGTGCCGACGGACAGGCGTTGCGCGATGGCGATCAGGTTCAGATCGGCGGGAACGAGAGCTATGTCTCGCTCTGCCGCCGCCATTGGCGCGAAGCGGTAGGCGAGGCTTGAACCTTCAGAACCGCTCGACCACGACAGAGCCGACAGAATAGCCCGCGCCAAACGAACAGATCAGCCCCAAATCACCCGGCTTCAGATCGTCGGAATATTTCGCAAAGGCGATGATCGACCCGGCCGACGAGGTATTGGCATAATCCTGCAAAATGTTGGGCTGCTCGCCCTCTTCCGGGTCGCGGCCTAGCACTTTTCTGCCAATGAAGTCGTTCATCGTCTTGTTCGCCTGATGCAGCCAAAGCCTCCGGAGCGAGTCGGAAGAAATCCCTTCCTCGGCGAGATGGTTCTGGATATGTGCCGAGACCATCGGCAGCACTTCCTTGAACACTTTGCGGCCCTCTTGCATGAACTGCATGTCGCGGCGATCCGCCACGCCATCGGGCCGGGTGCGGCGCAGAAAACCGTTATTATTCCGAATATTGTTCGAGAACTCGGTCGCGCAGCGAGTGGAATGGATCACGAAGCCACCGTGTTTCGCATCCTCGCGCCGTTCCAAAAGGGTCGCCGTCGCCACATCCCCGAAGATGAAGTGACAATCGCGGTCGCGCCATTCGAGATGCCCCGAGGTAATCTCGGGGTTTACGACCAGCGCGCGCCGCACCGAGCCGGCGCGGATCATGTCCGCCGCCGCCTGAATCCCAAAGGTCGCCGAGGAGCAGGCGACATTCATATCGAAGGCAAATCCGGTCGCGCCGATCAGCTTCTGGATCTCGATCGCGATGGCGGGATAGGGCCGCTCCATGTTGGAGGCGGCGCAGATCACCAGATCGACCTCTTCACCTGTGCGGCCAGCCTGCGCCAGCGCGGTTTCGCAGGCCTTGAGTGCCATCTCGGCCATGATGCCAGGCTCCTCGTCAGCGCGCTGGCGGAATTCAGGATACATCCGCGCAGGATCGAGCACGCCCGACTTGTTCATCACATGGCGGCTGTGAATGCCCGACGCCTTGACGATGAACTCGCTCGAGGAATGGGGGATCGGCTCCATCTCTCCGGCGGCGATGGCCTGCGCGTTCTCGGCGTTCATCCGATCCGCATAGGCGTTGAAGGCGATGACGAGCTCGTCATTGGAGATGGTCTCTTGCGGCGTAAAGACGCCCACCCCGGTAATCGCTGGCGTAAACATGGCACTCCTCCTGACCTCGGGCAGAGTCCGCCCAAGGCCGAAAAAGGTCAAGAGATCAGAGCAAATTCGGCAAAGGCTTGCCGTCACGGAAAGCGCGCAGATTGGCCAGTGCCATCAGCCCCATATCCGTCCTCACCTCTTCCGCAGCGGTCCCCAGATGCGGCAGCAGCGTGACATTGTCGAGCGCGCGCAGCGCATCCGGCACCTCTGGCTCGAACTCATAGACATCCAGCCCCGCGCCAGCGATTGTACCGGCCTCCAAAGCCACGATCAGGTCGGATTGTGAAAGGATATCGCCCCGTGCGATATTGATCAGGTGTGCATGAGGTTGCATTTGTGCAAGTTCATCTGCACCGATCAAGTGATGGGTTTCCGGCGTCGCGGGCACAGCGATCACCACGATATCGGCCCGCAACACCTCGGCGAGCGAAACCTGCCGCGCCGGACAGCCCGGATCGGTCACCACAGAGCGGTTGTGAAAGACAACCTCCATGCCGAAGCCGAAATGGCAGCGCCGCGCGATGGCCTTGCCGATGCGGCCCATGCCGATAATCCCCACGCGCTTGCCCGTCACGTGAAGGCCGAGCATCTGCGTCGGCTGCCAGCCAGTCCAGCCACCCGAGCGCACCAGACGCTCCCCTTCGCCCGCGCGGCGCGCGCTCATCAGGATCAGCGCCATCGCGATATCGGCGGTAGCATCGGTCACGGCCCCCGGCGTGTTGGTCACCGCGATCCCGGCGGCGCGAGCGGCCTCGACGTCGATGTGATTGTAGCCCACCCCGAAATTCGCCAAGAGCTTGCAGCGCGGTTGTCCGGTGAAAGCCCCCGCCCCGAACGCATCGCCCAAGGTCGGCAACACGAGATCGAATTCAGCCAAAGCCGCGCGGGCCTCATCTTGGGTCAGCGGCGCCGCCTCATGGCGAAAGGTCGTATCGAATTCGTCGGCGATGGCTGCCTCGACCGCATCCGTCATCCGACGCGTCACGAAGAGCCGCATCAGAACATCCGCCCGCCGATGGGGACATCTTTGTCGGGGGTGATGAGCACGACCTCACCCGCCTCATCGGGCAGGCCCAGCACCAGCGCCTCGGACATGAACGGCCCGATCTGGCGCGGCGGGAAGTTCACGACGCCCAGCACCTTGCGCCCAATCAGCGCGTCGGGGGTATAATGCACCGTGATCTGCGCCGAGCTTTTCTTGACCCCGATGTCCGGTCCGTAATCGACCCAGAGCTTGAGCGCGGGCTTGCGGGCCTCGGGGAAAGGTTCCGCCTGCACGATCTGGCCCACGCGGATATCGACCTTGAGGAAATCGTCGAAACTGATGGTCATCCGGCCAGCTCCCGGTTGCGGCGGATATTGGCGGCGACGGCGCGGCTGAGAAGTCCGGGAAATCCGGTCTCCGGCTCCATCAGGACCTCAAGCGCGGCAGCAGTCGTACCACCCGGACTCGTGACATTCACCCGCAGTTGAGCGGGGCTTTCGTCGGACGCCTCGGCCAGCGCGCCCGCCCCGGCGACGGTCGCCTTGGCCAGCTGCATCGCAAGCTCTTCGGAGAGTCCCTGTTCGACTCCGGCCGCAGCCATCGTCTCGATCAGGTGGAACACATAGGCCGGACCGGAACCCGAAACCCCGATCACAGCATCCATCTGAGCCTCATCTTCAAGCCGGACAACCTGTCCAACGGCGCGCAACAGCGCCTCGGAAAGATCGAGATCCGCCGCGCTCGCCGCCCCGTTCCCGACGATTGCCGTGATCCCGCGCCCAATCGCCGCGGGCGTGTTGGGCATCGCCCGGATCAAGGGCGTTTGGGCGCCGAGCAGCTTCTCATAGCCCTCGATGGTGATACCCGCGGCGACCGTGACGAACAGCGTCTTGCCGCCGCCCATCGCCGCCAGTTGCGGCAGCGCCGCGCCCATCATCTGCGGCTTCACCGCGAGCAAAACAACCGCCGGAGCGGCTGGCAAGTCGCCATTGATATGCACGCCCGTCCCGCGCAGCCAATCGGACGGGTTCGGGTCGATCACATGCACGGAGGTCGGCGGCAAGCCATTGCCAAGCCAGCCCTGCAACATCGCAGAGCCCATCTTGCCACAGCCCAGAAGCACAAGCCCCCGCGTCACGATATCGGAAAAATTCATGTTACCCCCTTTGTTGCGGGGGCAGATTAGGCGCGACCGTAGGCCTCGGCAATGGCGACATCCATCGCGCGCGCCGCTTTCTGATCGCCCCAGGCCACCAGTTGGAAGGCCGGATAGAAGCGCTCGGACGCCACGACCGCCGCGCCGATCAGCCGGTCGATCTGATCCGCGCTCGCCACCTGCCCGCCCGACAGCACCAGCCCATAGCGCCAGACCATCAGCTTCTGCTCGTTCCAGAAGGTGAAGGCCCCCGTCCAGCATTGATCGTTCACGCGGTTCAGCAGGTCGTAAAGTTCGCTCTCGCGCTCGGCGGGCGGGTCCATCTCGAAGGTCGAGATCAGACGCAGGGTCTCATCGACCGGGCTCCATGCGAGGGTGATCGAATAGGTCCGCCACTGACCCTCAACCGCCATTGCGATCTGGTCGTCAGTCACGCGGTCAAAATCCCAGTCATGCGCCTCGGCGAGCGTCTCCACCACATCGATCGGGTGAAGGTCGTCCGCGTAGAGAAAGTCCTCGCTCAGTGCCATGCCCGTATCCCCCTGCCTGTATACGTCCCGACGGGGTGCAGCTCCCCTAGGGTTTGGTGTATCCACAAAGTGCGGCGGATAACCGCCTTGCCCATACAAGATATCGTGCGGGCAAAGGTGCATTCTGTAAAGCAATTTGTCGTGGATAACTTGGCCCACACCCACCAAATCTGGGGAAAACCCGTGCGAGAACCGAAAAACGCGGCGCACAGGACGCTAAAGCGAAAGAAAGCGGGAGGATCGATTGGTGGAGTCGATCGGGATCGAACCGACGACCTCGTCATTGCGAACGACGCGCTCTCCCAACTGAGCTACGACCCCACATTCGATGGCGGCTGTTTCGCGCAATCGCGTATTCTTGTCAAGCACGTGCACCCGTGGCAGACCCCGTTTTGACGGGCCCGGAGGGGCGACCAGATGTCACGCCATTGCCGGCAGATGCGCGCGCACGAACGCAACCAGATCCGAAGCCGGACGCGCGCCCGAGGCCCGCGCCATTTCGCGCCCCTTGCCGAACAGGATGAAAGAGGGGATGCCCTGAATACGATAGCGCTGCGTCGCTTGCGGGTTCACTTGGGTGTTCAGCTTGGCCAGCCGCACCTGCGGTGCCAGTTGCCCGGCGGCGATCTGGAACTGCGGCGCCATCTGACGGCACGGCCCACACCACGGCGCCCAGAAATCCACCAGCAGCGGCAGGTCGTCCTTTTCCGCCTTGGCAAGGATGCCCGCGTCGATCTCGGTCACCTTGCCGCTCACCAGCTTGCCGCCGCACGTCCCGCATTTGGGGCCCGCCGAGAGCTTGTCCGAGGGCACACGGTTCGCCTGTCCGCAGTCCAGACAGGTCACGCGATAGGATTGGGCCATGACAGCCTCCCGCAATATTCAACTTACCGAATATATTGGGGCAGAATGGCTCCCGCGCAAGACCACGCCATTCATCAAACCCGAAATACTCTGAGGGTGAATTTGCCGAAGGAAAAGAGGGGGCAGCACCCCCTCTCTCTATTCCGCAGCATAGCTCTCCAGCGGCGGGCAGGTGCAGATCAGGTGCCGATCGCCGTGAACGTTATCGACCCGCCCGACGGGCGGCCAATATTTGTCCTCGCGGAACGACCCCGGCGGGAAGCAGGCCTGCTCCCGGCTATAGGGGCGCGTCCACTCGGCCACGAGGTCATGGACCGTGTGGGGCGCATGGCGCAGCGGCGAGTCCTCGGCGGCAATCTCGCCATCGGCCACGGCGCGCACCTCCTCGCGGATCGCGAGCATCGCGGTGATGAAACGGTCAAGCTCTGCCTTGGTTTCCGACTCCGTCGGCTCCACCATGAGCGTGCCTGCGACCGGCCAGCTCATGGTCGGCGCGTGGAACCCGTTGTCGATCAGACGCTTGGCGATATCGTCCACGGTCACGCCGCACTCTCCGAAAGGTCGCGTGTCGAGGATGCACTCATGCGCCACCCGCCCCCGGTTACCCATGAACAGGATCGGATAGGCGGTCTTAAGCCGCGCAGCGATATAGTTCGCGTTGAGGATCGCCACACGAGTCGCCTGCGCCAGACCCGAGCCACCCATCATCAGGCAATAAGCCCATGAAATCAGCAGGATCGAGGCAGAGCCGAAGGGCGCCGCCGATACGGGGCCCTCACTGCCGCCGGTTTCGGGATGCCCCGGCAGGTAAGGGGCCAGATGCGCCTTCACGCCGATCGGACCCATCCCCGGACCACCGCCACCATGCGGGATCGCAAAGGTCTTGTGCAGGTTCAGGTGCGACACGTCCGAGCCGATCTCGCCGGGCTTCACCAGCCCGACCAGCGCGTTCATATTCGCCCCGTCCAGATAAACCTGCCCGCCAAAGCGATGCGTGATGTCACAAATCTCGCGCACGGTTTCCTCGAACACCCCGTGGGTCGAGGGGTAGGTGATCATGCAGGCGGCCAGATTTTCGCCAGCAGCTTCCGCCTTGGCCGCGAAATCCTCAAGGTCCACATCGCCGTTCGGCGCGGACTTGACCACAACGACTTTCATCCCTGCCATCTGTGCCGAGGCCGGGTTCGTGCCATGCGCCGAGGTCGGGATCAGGCAGATATTGCGATGCCCCTCGCCGCGCGCGCGGTGATAGGCGGCAATCGTCAGAAGGCCAGCATATTCACCCTGCGCGCCGGAATTGGGCTGCATCGAGAAGGCATCGTATCCGGTAATCTCGCAGAGTTTCGCGGTCAGGTCCTCGATCACCTCGGCATAGCCCTGCGCCTGATCCGCGGGCGCGAACGGGTGCAGCGAGCCGAATTCCGGCCATGTGATCGGCATCATTTCTGCCGCCGCATTGAGCTTCATCGTGCACGAACCGAGCGGGATCATCGCCCGGTCAAGCGCCAGATCGCGGTCCGACAGACGGCGCATGTAGCGCATCATCTCGGACTCGGCGCGGTTCATGTGGAAAACCGGGTGGGTCAGGTAGTCGCTCTGCCGCAGCATCTCCTCGGGGAAACCAAGCCCCACCGTCTCGGGCGCGGGCTCGGTGATGCCAAACGCGTCGAGCACGCGGGCGATCACCTCGCCATCGGTCATCTCATCGACCGAAATGCCCACGCGGTCACGCCCCACTTTGCGCAGGTTTAACCCACGCTGACGCGCCGCCGCGAGGATGCCCATCTGGCCCACGCCGACCTTGACCGTGATCGTGTCGAAGAAGGCTTCCGGCGCCACTTCGGCCCCGGCGGCGACCAGCGCATCGCGCAGACGCACCGCGTTCAGATGCACCATCTCGGCAATCGAGCGCAGGCCAACAGGCCCGTGGAAGACCGCATAGAACGAGGCCATGACCGCCAGAAGCGCCTGCGCCGTGCAGACATTCGAGGTCGCCTTTTCGCGGCGGATATGCTGCTCGCGGGTTTGCAGCGACAGGCGATAGGCGGGGTTGCCATGGCTGTCGATAGAGACACCGACGATCCGCCCCGGCATCGCGCGTTTCAACTCGTCGCGGCAGGACATGAAGGCCGCGTGCGGGCCGCCATAGCCCATCGGCACGCCAAACCGCTGCGCGGAGCCAATCGCGATATCGGCCCCCATCGCACCCGGTTCTTTGAGCAGACACAGCGCCAGAAGGTCCGTTGCAACGACTGCCAAGGCTTTGGCTTCGTGCAGCTTTTCGCACAGGTCAGTGAAATCACGGACGTGGCCGTAAGTGCCCGGATACTGGAAGATCGCGCCAAAGACGGTTTCGGGCTCCAGCGCCTCGGGCGCGCCCACGATGACCTCGATCCCGAGCGGCAGCGCGCGTGTGCGGATCACCTCGATCGTCTGCGGGTGGCAGCTTTGATCGACGAAGAAGGCCGTCGCCTTCGACTTGGCCGAACGCTGCGCCATCGCCATCGCCTCGGCCGCCGCGGTCGCCTCGTCGAGTAGCGACGCATTCGCCACCGGCAACCCGGTCAGGTCCGCAACCATCGTCTGGTAATTCAAGAGCGCCTCAAGCCGGCCCTGCGCGATCTCGGGTTGGTAGGGCGTGTAGGCCGTATACCAGGCCGGGTTTTCGAGAATGTTGCGCTGGATCGCGGGAGGCGTCACCGTGCCGTAATAGCCCTGCCCGATCAGCGAGGTCATCACCTCGTTCTTCTCGGCCACTTTGCGCAGCTTTTGCAGCAGCGCGTGTTCGGTGAGCGGCGCCCAGGAAAGCGGCTCATCCTGACGGATCGCGCGGGGCACGGTCTCGTCGATGAGCTGGTCGAGGGTTTCCACCCCCACCACCTTGAGCATTTCCGCCATCTCAGCCGGAGACGGCCCGATATGACGGCGGTTCGCGAAATCGTAGGTGTCGTAGGTCGTGGGGGTAAACATCGTGCAGCCTCAGCCGATAAAGTCTTTGTAGGCGTCCTCGTCCATGAAGTCGTCAAGCTGCTCCATGTCCTCCACCTTCATCTTGAAGAACCACGCTTCGCCGAGCGGGTCCTCGTTCACCAGTGCCGGGTTGTCGACCAGCGCCTCGTTCACCTCGACGATCTCGCCATCGACGGGCGCGAGGATGTCGGAGGCCGCCTTGACGCTCTCGATCACCGAGACCTCATCACCCTTGGCGACCTTGGTTTCCGGCTCGGGCAGTTCGACAAAGACCACATCGCCCAGCTGCTCCGAGGCGTGGTCGGTAATGCCCACGACCACCAGATCGCCTTCGACGCGCAGCCATTCGTGTTCTTCGGTGAATTTCATCTCTCGCTCCTCAGCGTTTGTAATTGGTGGGTTGGAAGGGCATCGGCGCGACCTGCACGGGCAGTCTTTTGCCGCGCACCTCGCCGTAAACGGTAGCGCCGATATCAAGATCGGCCGGAAGATAGGCCATCGCCATGGGCCGCCCGATCGAGGGGCCAAAGCCGCCCGAGGTGACAGTGCCGATTGGTGCGCCGCCTTCGGGACCCGCGAAAATCTCGGTGCCCTCACGCATCGGGGCACGGCCCTCGGGCAAGAGCCCCATGCGTTTGCGCGCGGTCCCAGTGTCCAGTTCGGCCAGAATACGCTCCGCGCCCGGGAACCCGCCTGCACGCGCACCGCCATTGCGCCGGACCTTCTGGATCGCCCATGTCAGCGCGCCCTCGACCGGCGAGGTGGTGGTGTCGATGTCATGCCCGTAGAGGCACAGCCCTGCCTCAAGCCGCAGACTGTCGCGCGCGCCCAGACCGACGGCCTCCACCGCCTCATGCGCCAAAAGCGCCCGCGCCAGATCGACGGCCCGGCCCTCGGGAACGGAAATCTCGAAGCCGTCTTCGCCCGTGTAGCCCGAGCGCGAAATCCACAACTCAGTGCCCTGCCAGTCGAAACGGCCAACATCCATGAAGCGCATCCCGGCCACACCGGCGACCAGCGTCGCCAGCACCGTCTCGGCGTCGGGCCCCTGAAGCGCCAGAAGCGCCCGGTCGTTGACCGGCTGAACGCCTTCGATATGCGCCTGAAGATGGGCGATGTCCGCCTCTTTGCAGGCCGCGTTCACCACGAGGAACAGATCGTCCCCGCGATTGGCGACCATCAAGTCATCAAGGATGCCCCCCGCCGGATCGGTGAAAAGCGCATAACGCTGGCGACCCTCACCCAGCCCCGCGATATCCACCGGCACCAGAGCCTCGAGCGCGAGCGCCGCGTCGGGCGGCAAGATCACCTGACCCATATGGCTCACATCGAAAAGCCCGGCCCGCGCCCGCGTGTGAAGATGCTCTTTCATCACGCCCAGCGGATATTGCACCGGCATCTCGTAGCCTGCAAAGGGCACCATCTTCGCGCCCAGTTCCACATGAAGATCGTAAAGCGGTGTCCGCTTCAGCTCCGCGCCCGCAAGGTCAGCCATGCCGCCCCCTTCTGTCAGCCGGATGCCCGGCATCGAATCCATGAGCCTTTCGGCCCGCTCGATGCCCCTTCTGTCCATGCCCGCATGCGGGCGCCTGAGATCGTTATCCCTTCGGCGGGCACCGCGCGGCGCCACTCTCCAGAATTCTGCGTCGGACCGGTCCTTTTGCCTGAGAGTTTACCGGGGCGGTTGCTCCTTCGGCACTGGCGCGGGGCCAGATTCTCCCGTGTCCGTCCCTTACCGGATAGCCCGTCCCACCCGCCCGAGACAAGCCCAAAAACCGGAAGCGACCCATTTGAGAAAAATACGACCATCGCGGGTCGCAAACAGCATGAAAAAAGCGCGACCCGTACCGGACCGCGCTTGCTTTCATCAAACCCGGAATACTCCGGGGCGCCCCCCCCCGCCGGCCTCAGCCCTTGGCGCGCACCTTCGCCAGAAGCGGCATCAACTCACCCATATCCGGCCCGTGCGAAAGCCCCGTCAGCGCCTTGCGCAGCGGCATGAACAGCCCCTTGCCCTTGCGCCCGGTTTTCTCTTTGACGGCTGTCGTCCAGTCCTTCCAAGTGGTCTCGGTGAAGGGCAGAGCCGGCAGAAGCGTGAGCGCCTCCGCCACGAACTCCGCATCCTCCGGGTCGATGACCGGCTCGGCGCCATTCAGCACCAGATCCGCCCATTGGCCAAGATCCGACAGCTTGTCGATGTTCTGCGAGGCGACGGCCCAGAACTGCTCGGCCTTGTCGGCGGGGATACCGAGCGCCGCAATCTCGTCCGCAACAGCAGCGAAGGGCAGGTGCTGGTTGCGCGCGCGGGTCAGCGGCACGAGGTCCTCAGGGTCGAACTTCGTCGGCGCGGCCCCAAATTGCGACAGATCGAACCCGTCCGCGATCTCTTCGAGCGACATGCGCAGTTCGACCGGCTGCGACGATCCGAGCCGCGCCATCATGCTCAGAAGCGCCTCGGGGGCGATCCCGTTCGCGCGCAGATCGCGGATCGAGAGCGTGCCGAGACGTTTCGACAGCTCCTCGCCATGCGCGCCGGTCAGCAGCGAATGGTGCGCAAATGACGGCGCGGTGCCGCCCAGCGCCTCGATGATCTGGATCTGCGTCGCGGTGTTGGTGACGTGGTCGCCGCCGCGCACGATATGGGTGATGCCCATCTGAATATCGTCCACCGAGGAGGCGAAGGTATAAAGCACCTGCCCATCCGCGCGGATCAGAACCGGGTCGGACACGCTGGCCGCGTCGATCGACAGATCGCCCAGAATGCCGTCGGTCCATTCGATCCGGGTCTGGTTCAGCAGGAAGCGCCAGTACCCCTCGCGCCCCTCTTCGCGGAACTTGTCTTTCTCAAGGTCCGTCAGCTTCAGCGCCGCGCGGTCGTAGACCGGAGGCTTGTGCATGTTCAGCAGCTTCTTGCGCTTGAGGTCCAGCTCGGTCGGGCTCTCGAAACATTCATAGAGCTTGCCCACGCGCTTGAGGCTCTCGGCGGCGGCCTCATAGCGGTCGAGGCGCAGCGACTGGCGCTCCTCGCGGTCCCAGGTCAGGCCGAGCCATTCGAGATCTTCCTTGATCGCGTCCACATATTCCTGCTTCGAGCGCTCCTGATCGGTGTCGTCGAGACGCAAGATGAAGGTGCCCCCCGTCTTGCGCGCGATCAGGTAGTTGAACAGCGCCGTGCGCAGGTTGCCGACATGGATGAAGCCGGTGGGCGAGGGCGCGAAGCGGGTAACGGTCGTCATGATGATCTCCTGGTTCGCGCCTGCTCTTTCATATGCGCGCGGTTTTGTCCATATCAGGCGGGGTGGAGCGTTAGCGGCAAAGGGTAAATCATGGTTGAATGGACAGCGGCGACCGCGCCGTCCCTCGAAGATATCGAGACCCTCGCCGAAGCCACCCGCGCCGCGCTCCCCGAGGCTTTTGCCGGGGCCGCCGCGCAGGTCGTGCTGCGCGTCGAGGATTTCCCCTCCGAGGCGCTTCTCGAAGAGATGGGCGCGCAGGACGCGTTCGAGATCACCGGACTTTACGAGGGCATTCCCCTCACCGAAAAATCGGTGATGGACCCGGGTGGGCCGGATGTCATCTGGCTGTTTCGTCGCCCGATCCTCGACGAATGGGTGGCGCGCGGCGACATCGAACTCGGCGCGCTGGTCGCCCACGTCTTCGTGCATGAATTGGCCCATCATTTCGGCTGGTCGGATGCGGATATCGCGCGCATCGACAGGTGGTGGGAATAACCCGCACCACACACACGGATTCGTGCGGGAGCCAACCTTGCCGCATGATCCGCGCGCCCTAACCTCTTTCCGGTGTCTTTCATATTCACCTGAAAACCGAGGGAGGGTTTTTCATGAAACCTGCTGCTCTGACCCGCCGGTCTGTCATGGCCGGCATCGCGGCGATGCCGCTCGTCTCCGCGCCTGCCATTCTGGCCGGGGCCCGCCCTGCAATGGCGCAGGCTACGGCCGCCCCCGCCATCGCGCCCTATCGGCGTTTCTCCGTGGGCGATTTCACTGTCACGACATTACTTGCCGGCACGCGCCCGATGGACAACCCTCAGGAGATTTTTGGGCTCAATGCGAGCGCCGAGGATTTCGCGGCGCTCTCTCAGGCCGCGTTCATCCCGTCGGACAAGAGCATGAACTTCTTTACACCGACGCTTGTCGAAACCGGTTCCGAGGTGATCTTGTTCGACACCGGACTGAGTCCCGAGAGCATCACGGCCGCACTCACCGCAGCGGGTAAGTCCCCCGATCAGATCAGCATCGTCGTACTCACGCATATGCACGGCGATCATATCGGCGGCCTGATGTCGGGCGATACGCCGACCTTCACCAATGCGCGTTACGTTACCGGGCAGGTCGAATTCGACCACTGGGCCGCCGCAAGCAACGAGAATTTCGAAGCCAAGGTGCGCCCTTTGGCCGAGAAGATGGCCTTCATCGGAGATGGCGCGGATGTGGCAGGCGGCATCACTTCGGTCGCCGCCTTCGGCCATTCGCCGGGCCACATGGCCTATCACCTCGAAAGCAACGGCCGGCACCTGATGCTCACCGCGGACACGGCCAATCACTTCGTCTGGTCGCTACAACGTCCAGATTGGGAGGTGCGCTATGACATGGACAAATCGGCCGCCGCCGCCACGCGCAAATCGCTTTTGGGCAGGATCGCGGCTGAAAAGATTCCGTTCGTAGGCTACCATATGCCTTTCCCCGGCACGGGCTATCTGGAAGCCAGAAACGAAGGCTTCCAGTTCGTGCCTGTCGCCTATCAGCTTGACCTTTGAACCCTCAGTCAAGGCAACCGACGCGGACCCCGGGGGGTCCGCGTCACCACTCGTTACGCAACGCCGTTATGCAGATCAGGCAGCATCAGAGATATCGAGCCGCACGAGTGTCTGATTGAGCAGGATGTAAGCGATCTCGCCAAAGGTGACCGGACCGGTGAAATGCCCGGTCTTCTGCCCCTCCAACTCACCATAAAGATAGTTGAGGATGCAGTTGCACGAGTATTGCCCGACCCCATCCGGGCCAGCGCCCTCCGCAAAGGCTTGGGCATAGCTGCCAAGCGCCCGGGCGAGGCGATATTCGACCCCTGCGACAACCGGCGCATAGAACCGCACCTCACCCTCGTTTTCATCCACCGACTGGATCGAAACGTTCACCAAAGCGCCTGCGTAATTCGCCACCAGCGGCAAGCGCGTGTCGACCTTGTTCTCTTCGAGGTAGCGGGCAAAATTCACCCGCTCACCGCCCACGATCACATCATGCGCGGCGAATCCGCCTTCGGGGAAACTGAAGGTCAGCTCCTCCTGATCCCCCTGCGCAAAGATGTTGAGGATGTCGAGATCGACCGAACGACCCTCGGGCAAGGCGCAATGCAGCAACACCGCCCCCTCGTCATGGCCGGTCCCTGTCGCCCCGTCGAATACCATCGGCGCGCGCTTGCCGAGATCATCGAGATGCACCCCGGTGATCCACCCGGCCAGCGGCTGGTTGAACAAATTGGGATAGGTCTGCCCATGGATCGCGAAATCGGAATGCGCGACCGAGAAGGCCGGGATCATGATCATCGTGAATCCACCCGGCACATAGCCCGTTGCGATGCCTTCCAACTCTTGGACCGGGACGAAACGCGGCGCCGCGCCAGTCGCCTCGGGGAAGGTCGTGCAAAAAAGCTTGTCGCGCACGACAGCGCCCCCTTCATCGGTCACGAAATAGACCGTGGTGCCGCCGATCCACGCCCCTTTGGGAAGTTGTGCCAGCAGATCTTCCGCCCCGGCGATCACCATGACCGCCCCCGCCTCGATCCGTTGCGCGGCCTCGGCCGCGCTGAGCATTTCATTCTTCATTGGCATATCCCTTCAGAAGCGCGCCACATCGGCACTGGCAAAGGCATTCTTGGCGACGAAATCGCGCAATTCGGCGATCTTTGCCGATAGTGTGGTCGGCGCAGCGGCCACCTCCCGGCGCAGGCGCGTCACAAGAATGCGCGTCGCCAAAGAGGCCGCCGACAAATCGGCATCCGAAGTCAAAACCCGCGACCAACGCGGGTCATTCATATCTGGAATCATCAATCTCTCCCGCTAAACGGATGCGCTGAGCTAAACATCCGCACCTTAAAAAACGGTTTCCGGCCTTCCATCCCCTCCAGCTTCCTGCCAAGATAGCGCTAACGCGGCACGATGCCGGAGCAAACCATGACCTCCATCCTCACCATCACCCTCAATCCCACGGTCGATCTGTCGATCGGGGCGGACAAGGTCGAGCCCGAACGCAAACTCCGCTGCACCCGGCCCGAGACCGATCCGGGCGGCGGCGGGATCAATGTCAGCCGGGGGATTCTTGAACTGGGCGGACACTCCACGGCCTTCGTGGCGGTCGGTGGGCTGACGGGCGACAAGGTGATGCGGCTCCTCGCCGAAGCGGGGATCGGCCTTGCCCCTTTCCCGGCGCCAGGCGAAACCCGCCAGTCCCTGACCGTCACGGATCAATCCTCCGGCCTGCAATATCGTTTCGTGATGCCCGGCCCGGAGTGGAAATCCGGCGATGTGACCCGCGCGCTCACCCGCATCGGTCGCGCCGCGCCCGAGAACGGGATCGTGGTGCTCTCGGGCTCGCAGCCGCCCGGCGTCCCCGACGATTTTCCCGCACGCCTCGCAGCCCGCATTGCCCGCACGCGTGCGCAGCTCTTTCTCGACACATCGGGTGCCGCCCTGCATTGCCTGCTGCGCAACTGCACTGCCCCCGCCGATGTACTGCGCATGGACGATCTTGAAGCCGAGGACCTCGCCGGACGCAAACTCCCCAGCCGGGCCGACAGCGCGGATTTCGCCCAATCGCTTGTCCGGCGCGGGCTTGCACGCGCCGTGATCGTGGCGCGGGGCGGAGACGGCAATGTCCTCGCCACGGCGGAGAACCGCTGGGTCGCCGAGGCCGCCAAGGTCGATGTCGTCTCCAAAGTCGGCGCCGGCGACAGCTTCGTCGCGGCGTTCACCTTGTCGCTGTCGCGGGGGCTCTCGATGCCCGAGGCCCTGCAATGGGGGGCCGCTGCGGCCTCGGCCGCCGTCACCACCTCCGCCACCGACCTGTGCCACCTGCCAATGGTGCGCAAACTGCTCCCGCACAGCGCGGTCAGCACGCTCTGAGCTGGTCAGTCTGCGACAAATATCCCGGGGGTGAATGGCGCAACGCGCCAGAGGGGGCGGCGCCCCCTTACCCCGCCGCCTTCGCCTCGGCGCGCGGATAAAGCCGCCCCATCACCACCCCCCGTGTGGCGTTCAGCACCATCAGCGCCGCCCACAGCCCGTGATTGCCCAAGACCGGCACAAACACCAACAACGCCAGCACATAGACCGCGACCGAGAGGATCATCGCATTGCGCATCTCGCGCGTGAGCGTCGCTCCGATGAAAATACCGTCGAGCATCCAGCTGGCGATCCCGATCAGGGGCGCGATGATCATCCACGGGAGGTAATGCCGGGCGCTCTCACGGACCGGCTCGGCCGTGGTCATCAGGTCGATGATCCAAGGCTCGCCGATGAAGAAACCGAGCCCCAAGAGGATCGCCCCGCCCAGCCCCCATTGCGAGGTCATGATGGAAGCGCGCCGCAGCCCGCGCAGGGATTTTGCCCCCACTGCCTGCCCGACAAGACTCTCGGCCGCGAAGGCAAACCCGTCGAGCGCGAAGGCCGTGATCGACAGGAATTGCAGCAAAACCTGATTGGCGGCGAGCTGCACATCGCCCTGCCCCGCACCGAGGAACAGAAAGCTCGTGAAACTCGCCTGCAAGAGCACCGAGCGGATCATGATATCACCATTGACCCGCGCCATGGTGGCCAGCCGCACCCGGTCAAAGATAGAGCGCGCCCGCCATAGCCCATCCGCAAAGGCCGCCCGCGCCAGCCAAAGCGCCAGCGCCACGCCCGACAGCTCGGCAATCAGCGTGGCCACCGCGACACCCTGCACGCCCCAGCCGAGGCCCAGCACGAAGAGCAGGTCGAGCGCGACGTTCAGCCCGTTCATGCACAGTTGCACCGCCAGGACCGCCCGCGTGCGCTCCAGCGCGATAAGCCAGCCGGTCAGCGCATAGAGCGCAATCGTCGCGGGCGCGCCCCAGATCCGGATCGTCAGGTAATCGCGGGTCAGCGCCTCGACCTCGGGACTTGCGGGCGAGAGCCAGAAGGCGGCGGCAAAAAGCGGCAGTTGCAGCACGATCAGGGCCAGCCCCGCCGCCCCCGCGATGATCAGCGCCCGCATCAGGCCAGCGGAGACCTCGGTCGCGTCGCCCGTCCCATGCGCCTGCGCGACAAGCCCGGTCGTGCCCATCCGCAGGAACCCGAAAATCCAGTAAAGCGAGGCGAGGATCACCGCCCCCATGCCGACCGCGCCGATCGGGGCGGCCTCGCCCAACTGCCCGACCACGCCCGTATCCACCGCGCCAAGGATCGGCACGGTGGCATTGGAAATCACGATAGGCGCCGCGATCCGCAGCACCCGCGCATGGGTGATCTCAGCCATTCTGCGCAGGATCGGGCATCAGGAAATGCCCGGTCGCCTGCGCAAACAGACGCGAGCGATTATCCTGCCACGCCTCGACATGCACGCTCGCATAGCGCCGCCCCGAGCGGTTCACCCGCGCCCGCGCATAGGCATCGCGCGGCAGGCCGGAGCGCAGATAATCGACGGTGAAGTCAATCGTCTTGGGCAGCCGCGGAAGATGCATCGGATCGAGGGAGGCCGCGTCGATCCGGCCTGCTTCAAGGTCCTCCCAAAGATAGGACCAGCTCAATTCGATGATCGCAGTCACCTCAAGGAACGCCGCCGTCACCCCGCCATGGAGCGCGGGCAGCATCGGGTTGCCGATCAGCTTGTCGTCAAAGGGCAGAACGGCCGTCAGCTCATCGCCCCGACGCTCGAAAGTGATGCCGAGGAACTGGATATAGGGCACGCCCGAGACCAGCGCCCGCAGCGCCCCGTCGCGCCGTTGCTTGATGAGTTGAACGGGTTCGGGCTTGGGCCGGGTCATGCCGCGCCCCCTTTCTTCATGCGTTCGACGGTAAAAGCCCCGGTCGCGGAGGCCACCGGAATGCCCGTTTCTTCGTCATGGGCGCTCGCGCGCACGAAGGCGACACTGCGGGTGATGTGAAAGCACTCCGCCCGCGCGGTAATCCGCTGCCCGGGGGTCGCCGCGCGCATATAGTCAATCCGCAGATCGATGGTCGCGGTGCCGGCGGGCGCTTCGGGATGGCTCATGACGGCGGCGCCGCAGCAGGTATCCATCAGCGCCGAAACCGCGCCGCCATGGATGACCCCGGTGCGCGGATCGCCCACCAGCCGCAGATCGTAGGGCATCGAAAGCACCGCAGCCCCGCCGCCGATCGACTCGACCTTCATGCCCAGCGCGTGGCTATGCGGGATCGCCTCGATGAACTGGCGGGCAAGCCGGAGCTTGTCCGCATCCGGTGCGTTTGCATCAGGGTCGGTCATCTGTGCCATGCTCCTGTCAATATCGGTGCGATCATCGCAGGCCCGGCTATCCGCGCGCAAGAGAGCGCGAGCCTGCCGTTACGGAATTTTTCGCACCGCTTGCCCCGCCGTTCGGCGCATCTCTATTGAAGCCACGGCGGGGGCGCGTTAGCTTTCCCCCGCAGGGAGGCCCGAATGGCGGACACACTGACGTTCAAGGAAATGTGCGCACGCTTCGACGTGACGCCGCGCACCTTGCGGTATTATGAGTATATCGAACTGCTTTCCCCCCAGAAGGAAGGCCGTGCGCGCTTTTACGGCCCGCGAGAGGTCGCCCGGATGACGTTGATCCTGCGCGGGCGGCGCTTTGGCTTCTCGCTTGAGGAACTCCGCCAATGGCTGCTGATCTACGACCAGAAAGGCACTGACGAGCAGAACCGGGTCTGGGTCGAACTCGCTGACCGCCAGTTGGGCGTGCTCGAAAAGCAGCGTGACGAATTGAGCGTCACCATCGACGACCTGCGCCAATTGCGCAATGAGGTCGCAAAAAGCGTGGGCGACTGACCGCGCTTTCTGGGCGAATCCGGGCGGATCAGCGCCACCAGAGCCGCTCCGCCGAGCCGCTTTCTGTGAAAGAAAATTGCTTTACCTCTAGGTCAATTTTGTCTGACATTACGTCAGTCCGATTGTGACGCCACGTTACAGTGACGTTCACGTCAACTTCGCTTGTAATGTAGGTGCAGATTGTCGATCTGCCCCCTGCATTACGCAAGGACATGCAAAGGGCAGAGAGAATGAGTGAAGAAGTGATGACGATCCGCGAGATGTGCGACGCGTTCGACGTGACGCCCCGCACGCTGCGGTTTTACGAGTCGAAGGAATTGCTGTTCCCGATCCGTGAGGGGCAGAAGCGGTTGTTTACCCGGCGCGACCGGGCCCGGTTGAAACTGATCCTGCGCGGCAAGCGTTTCGGTTTCAGTCTGGAGGACATTCGCCAGCTGCTGGACCTCTACGCGATGGGCGATCAGCAGAAAACGCAACTGGCCGAGACGCTGAAACTGGCGCGTCAACGCCATCAGGAAATGATCGCGCAGCGCGATGAGCTTGGACAGGCCATCGTCGAGCTGGGCGAGCAGATCGAACTGGTCGAGCGGGAGCTGAGCGGGTCCGACCCGGAAACTTCCGCCGCCTGAACCGGAAGGGAGAGAGAAATGCCGCAATTCAACGCCAACACCAAGGACATGCAATTCGTTCTGCACGATGTCCTGAAAATCTCGGAATCGGGCCTGCCCGGCTACGAGGAGATGGAGCGCGACTTCACCGAGGCTGTGCTGGACGCGGCCGGCAAGGTGTCGTCCGAAGTTCTGGCCCCGCTCAACGCCTCGGGCGATGCCGAGGGTTGCGTGCTCGAAAACGGTGTGGTGCGGACGCCCAAAGGGTTCGATGCGGCGTTCGAAGCGATGAAAGAGGGCGGCTGGACCGCGCTCGATTGCGATCCCGAATATGGCGGTCAGGGCATGCCCTATGTGCTCAACTGCGCGGTGGGCGAGATGTTTGTTTCGGCCAACATGGCCTTCAACATGTATCAGGGCCTGACGCACGGCGCCTATTCCGCGATCCATGCCCATGGCACGGATGAGCAGAAAGCCAAGTACCTGCCCAAGATGGTGTCGTGCGAATGGACCGGCACCATGAACCTGACCGAGCCGCATTGCGGCACCGATCTGGGCATGATGCGCACCAAGGCAGAGCCGCAGGACGACGGCAGCTACAAGATCACCGGCCAGAAGATCTTTATCTCGGCGGGCGAACACGATCTGGCCGACAACATCATTCACCTCGTGCTGGCCAAGGCACCGGGCGGCGGCGAAGGCACCAAGGGCATTTCGCTGTTCATCGTGCCGAAATTCCTTGTGAACGAGGATGGCTCGCTGGGCGACCGGAACGCCGTTTCGGTCGGCAAGATCGAAGAGAAGATGGGCATTCACGCGAACTCGACCTGCGTGATGAACTATGATGGCGCAACCGGCTGGCTGCTGGGCGATCTGCACAAGGGCATGCGCGCGATGTTCACGATGATGAACGAGGCGCGTCTGGGCGTGGGCCTGCAAGGCTACGCCGTGGCCGAGGCGGCCTATCAGAACGCAGTCGCCTATGCCAAGGATCGCCTGCAAGGCCGCGCGGTCACCGGCGCCGAGAACCCGAACGGCCCGGCCGATCCGCTGATCGTGCACCCGGATATCCGCCGCAACCTGATGGACCAGAAAAGCTTCGTCGAGGGCGCGCGCGCCTTCACGCTTTGGGGCGCGCATCTCATCGACCGCAGCCACAAGGCCAATGACGCCGATGCCGAGGGGCTGATCTCGCTGATGACCCCGGTCATCAAGGGCTTCCTGACCGACAAGGGCTTCGACTCGGCGGTGCAGGCGCAGCAGGTCTATGGCGGCCACGGCTATATCGAGGAATGGGGCATGTCCCAATTCGTCCGCGACGCCCGGATCGCCATGATCTACGAAGGTGCGAACGGCGTGCAGGCGCTCGACCTCGTGGGCCGCAAGCTCGCGCAGGACGGTGGCAAGCACGTGATGGCCTTCTTCGAAATGATCAAGGCCGAGTGCAAGGCGCATGATGCGGACGAGCGCATGAAACCCTTCACCGATGCGCTGAAGACCGCCTCCAAACAGCTTCAGGCGGCGGGCATGTTCTTCATGCAGAACGGGATGAAGAACCCGAACGCGGCGCTCTCGGGCAGCTACGACTTCATGCATCTGATGGGCCATGTCTGCCTTGGCCTGATGTGGACCCGGATGGCCGCGGCGGCCCATGCCGCGCTTGATGGCGGCGCGTCCGACAAAGCCTTCTACGAGGGCAAGATCGCCACTGGTCGCTATTACATGGCGCGCCAGCTTCCGGCCTGTGCGATGCACCTCGCACGGATCGAAAGCGGTGCCGACCCGGTGATGGCGCTGGCCGACGATCAGTTCTGATCCCGCCGGGATGACACAAAGATTTGGCGCGCGGGGCAACTCGCGCGCCTTTTCTTTTCGCGCCCGTTCGGCCTAAGCTGCCCCGACAAAGGAGGCCCCATGCCCAAACGCCTGCGCCTGACGCGCCGCTTTCCCGTCGCAGTCACCAATGATGCCTATCGCCGTCTGCAAGGCTTTGCCACCGAAGCCGGGCTGACGCAGGACGAGGCGCTGACCTTCCTCTTCGAGAATTTCAACTCCGTCACCCATTCTGAAAACCTCGGTCACCGGCTGCGCCTGTTCAAGGCGGAGCTGGAGGATCGCAAACGCTGAAAGCCTGACTCATGCGCCCATTGCTTCCCGCCATTTTCGCCCTTGCCCTCTGCGCCGCCCCGGCCCTTGCCTTCGATGACAGCGACGCTTCAGCGGTCCGCAGCAAGGTCGCGGACTTCGAAAGCGCCGTGCGCAGCCAGAACTATTCGGTCTTCTTCGACACGATCCCGCCGAAGATGCTCGATTTCATCGCGGAACAGGCCCAGCTTCCGCCTGCGGAGCTCAAGGCCGCGATGGGCGCGCAGATTCAAACCGCGATGTCCTCGGTGACGATCGAGCAATTCGAGATCGACCTCGACGCGATGGAGACCGGCGACACCAGCAGCGGGCGCGGCTATGCGATAATCCCGACGACGACCACGGTCTCGGTGCCCAATATCGGCAAGACCCGCAGCACAAATACCACGCTCGCACTGGAGGATGACGGCGCATGGTATCTGGTGCGGATGGACAATCCGCAGCAAATCGCGGTGCTGCGCTCGGTCTACCCGGATTTCGAGGGAATCGTTTTCCCGCAAGGGACGATGGAAGCGGTCCAGTGACACGGCCCTGACGGGGCGCGACGCGAAGTCACGCGGTTCGTGACGTTGCGGCGCATCCCGCTCCACTCCTTTACGTGCGCGTCACTTTTCCGCAATTATACGATGATCCGGGGAGGGATCTGTATGGTCGCGAAACTCTATTGCTTTGGCGAAAGCGGTAACGCCTACAAGGCGGCGCTGACGATGACGCTGGCGGGCTACGCCTGGGAGCCGGTCTTCGTCGATTTCTTTCGCGGCGAGGCCCGCAGCCCGGAATTCCTCGCGCTCAATGAGATGGGCGAAGCGCCCGTTCTTGTCGACGGCGACCGCACCATCACCCAATCGGGCGTGATCCAGCTCATGGTGGCCGAGAAGACCGGCAAGTTCATGGGCGCCCCCGAGGACCGCGACGAGGTCCTGCGCTGGCTTTTCTGGGACAACCACAAGGGCAGCTCGCAATTCGGCACCCTGCGGTTCCTGATGAATTTCCTGCCTGAGGACAAACGCCCGCAAGAAACGATCCAGTGGCTCTCGGGCCGCGTGCGGGCGGCGCTCAAGACGCTCGAGGCGCATCTGGCGGGGCGCGACTGGATGGTGGGCGATGGCCCGACGCTGGCCGACTTTGCCTGCTGCGCCTATCTCTATTACCCGGAGCCGTTCGGCTTCGCGCGTGAGGATTACCCGAATATCGGCCAATGGCTCGACCGCATCGCGGCCCTGCCCGGCTGGCAACATCCCTATGACATGATGCCCGGAAACCCATCCGACCGGGCGTGAGGAGGAGCAATGACGGAAGCCTATATCTATGACGCGGCGCGCACGCCTCGCGGCAAGGGCCGCAAGGACGGCGCACTGCACGAGGTGACCTCGGTCGCGCTGTCGGCGCGGCTGCTGAACGCGGTCAAGGAGCGCAACGGTCTTGAGGGCCATGCGGTCGAGGACGTGATCTGGGGCAACGTGACCCAGGTCATGGAGCAAGGCGGCTGCCTTGCACGCTCGGCGGTGCTGCTCTCGGATCTCGACGAAAGCATCCCCGGCCTCGCCATCAACCGCTTCTGCGCAAGCGGCATGGAGGCGGTGAACCTCGCCGCCAACCAGGTCAAGGGCGGCGCCGGTTCGGCCTATATCGCGGGCGGCGTCGAAATGATGGGCCGCGTGGCGATGGGCTCGGACGGCGCGGCGATCGCGGTTGACCCTTCGCTGGCGATGAAAACCTATTTCGTCCCGCAAGGCATCTCGGCCGATATCATCGCGACCGAATACGGCTTCTCGCGCGAGGATGCCGATGCGCTGGCCGTTGAATCGCAGCGCCGCGCCGCCGAAGCCTGGGCCGATAACCGTTTTGCGAAATCCATCGTGCCGGTGCTCGACCAGAACGGCGTGACCATTCTCGACCATGACGAATACATGCGCCCGGGCACCTCGATGGAGGATCTCGGCAAGCTGAAGGCCTCGTTCAAGGAAATGGGCGAAGTGATGCCCGGCTTTGACAAGGTCGCGATGCTGAAATACCCGCATCTCTCGGCGATCAATCACATCCACCATGCGGGCAACAGCTCGGGCATCGTGGACGGTGCAGCCGCCGTGCTGATCGGCAACAAGGAATTCGGCGAGGCCCACGGGCTCAAGCCGCGCGCGCGCATCCGCGCCACCGCAAAGATCGGCACCGACCCGACGATCATGCTCACCGGCCCGGTGCCGGTCACCGAGAAAATCCTCGCCGACAGCGGCATGAAGATCGGCGATATCGACCTGTTCGAGGTGAACGAAGCCTTCGCCTCGGTCGTGCTGCGCTTCATGCAGGCCTTCGACGTGGACAGCTCCAAAGTCAACGTGAACGGCGGCTCCATCGCGATGGGCCACCCGCTGGGTGCAACCGGCGCAATCATCATCGGCACGCTGCTCGATGAACTGGAGCGGCGCGACCTGTCGACGGGTCTGGCAACGCTCTGCATCGCGTCCGGCATGGGCGCGGCCACCATCATCGAACGCGTCTGAGGGAGAGAGACATGGCTGATTTTACCTATGAACTCGGCACCGATGGCGTGGCAGTCATCACTTGGGACGTGCCGGAAAAATCCATGAACGTGATGAGCCTTGAGGGCTTTGCGCTCTTGGACAGCTTCATCGACAAGGCGCTGGCCGATGACGCCGTGAAGGGCGTCGTCATCACCTCCGGCAAGCCCGATTTCGCGGGCGGCATGGACCTCAATGTCATCGCCAAGATGAAAGAGGACGCGGGCGCGGAACCGGCGAAGGGCCTTTATGAGGGCGTCATGCAGATGCACGCCGTGCTGCGTAAGATCGAGCGCGCGGGCATGGACCCGAAGACCCTCAAGGGCGGCAAGCCGATTGCGGCAGCGCTGCCGGGCACGGCGCTTGGGATCGGCCTCGAACTGCCGCTCTCGACGCATCGCATCTTTGCCGCCGACAACCCCAAGGCCAAGATCGGCCTGCCGGAAATCATGGTCGGCATTTTCCCCGGCGCGGGCGGCACGACGCGGCTCGTGCGCAAGATGGGCGCGATGGTCGCGGCCCCCTTCCTGCTTGAAGGCAAGCTCTCGGACCCGAAGAAGGCCAAGGCTGCGGGCATCATCGACGAGGTGGTGGACGATCCGGTCGCCGCGGCGAAGGAATGGGTGCTCAACGCCAAGGACAGCGACATCGTCAAACCGTGGGACGCCAAGGGCTACAAGATGCCCGGCGGCGCACCCTACCATCCGGCGGGCTTTATGACTTTTGTCGGTGCCTCCGCGATGGTGCATGGCAAGACCATGGGCGTCTACCCGGCAGCCAAGGCGCTGCTCAGCGCGGTCTATGAAGGCGCGCTCGTGCCTTTCGATCAGGCGCTCTCGATCGAGGCGCGCTGGTTCACCAACGTGCTGATGAACCCCTCGTCCTCGGCGATGATCCGTTCGCTCTTCATCAACAAGCAGGCGCTGGAGAAAGGCGCGAACCGCCCCTCGGTGCCGGATCAGACGGTGAAGAAGGTGGGCGTGCTGGGCGCAGGCATGATGGGCGCAGGCATCGCGCTGGTCTCGGCGCTGGCCGGTATTCAGGTCGTCCTGATCGACGCCGCGCAGGACGCGGCCGATCGCGGCAAAGCCTATACCGAGGCCTATCTCGACAAGGGGATCGCCCGCAAGAAGGTCACCCCCGAGAAGAAGGACGCGGTTCTGGGCCTGATTACGGCCACGACCGATTACGCGGCGCTTGAGTGCTGCGACCTGATCGTCGAAGCCGTGTTCGAGGACCCGAAGGTCAAGGCAGACGTCACCGCCAAGGCCGAAGCCGTGATCCCCGAGAATGCGATCTTCGCCACCAACACCTCGACCCTGCCGATCACCTCGCTCGCCAAGGCCTCCAAGCGCCCCGAGCAGTTCATCGGCATCCACTTCTTCTCGCCCGTCGAAAAGATGCTGCTGGTCGAGATCATCAAGGGCCGTGAGACCGGCGAGGTGGCCGTGGCCAAGGCGCTCGACTTCGTGCGTCAGATCAAGAAGACCCCGATCGTCGTCAATGACGAGCGCTTCTTCTACGCCAACCGCTGCATCATCCCCTATATCAACGAGGGCATCCGCATGGTGGCCGAGGGCGTCAACCCGACGCTGATCGAGAACGCCGCCAAGATGGTCGGGATGCCGCTTGGACCGCTGCAACTGGTGGACGAGACCTCGATTGATCTGGGCGTGAAGATCGCCAAGGCGACCCGTGCGGCGATGGGCGAAGCCTATCCGGACGACGCGGTGGATGAGGTGATCTTCTGGATGGCCGATCAGGGGCGTCTGGGCCGCAAGACCAAGTCGGGCTTCTACGATTATGACGAAGCCGGCAAGCGTCAGGGCCTCTCGGAGGTTGTCACGGGGCACTATCCCGAAGCCACCGATCAGCCCGACCTGCACCACGTTCAGCATCGTCTGCTGATGGCACAGGTGCTCGAAGCTGTCCGCGCTTTCGAGGCCGGTGTGCTCGAGGACATCCGCGAGGGTGACGTCGGCGCGATCCTCGGCTGGGGCTTTGCGCCGTGGTCGGGCGGCCCGTTCAGCTGGCTCGATATCATCGGCGCGGGCCGTGCGGTCGAAATCTGCGACGCGCTCGAAGCCCAATACGGTGCACGTTTCAACGCCCCCGCCCTGCTGCGTGACATCGCGGCCAAAGGTGACGGGTTCTACGCGCGCTTCGGCGGCGGTCAGGCAGCCAAGGCCGCCTGATCCCAATCCTCTACGCAGACACCAAAACGCCGGGGCCAGAGGCACCCGGCGTTTTCATACGGGACGGGGATCCCTCAGGGTTGACGCGCATCTTCCTCGATCATCGAGGCGACAATCGCCCGCGCCATATCCAGCGGCAAAGCCGCATATTCGGCACCTTCTTCCAGCATCGCTGCGAACTGCCCGCCATTGACCGAGGCGCAATGGATCATCCCCATTCCATTGGCATAGATCACCTCGTCGCACTCGAATTGCAGGATGATGATTTCGACTTTTTGGTGTGGCGTGATCCGGTCGATCCCGCGATAGCCCTCGAGCGCAGCGGCGGGAATCAAGGCGAAGGGGTCGCCAAAGACTGCCTCGGCCAGATCGCTCTCCACCAGAATATTCTGCTCGGGCAAAAGCAGCATCGCCGTCGCATTGCCAAGCGCCCCCGGCGGCACCGCAAGCGGCATCATGTGGCGGGGACAGCTATCGGAGCCGGTCCACAGCGCGCTGCGCTTGACCTGCACGACCTCGCGCAAGCCGTGATCGAAGGTCATGATCTTGTCGCCCGGAGCGATGCTCTCGATCAGTCGCCAGCCCATCTCGGTCGCAATCCGTGTCCCGGCGACGATCCCCTCTGCCAGCGCGCCCATGGGCATGGCGGGGCTTGCAGCTTGCTGGGCCGCGATCAGCCCCTCGAAAGGTTCAGCGCTATTCCATGGCTTTCTCGGCTTGAGACCGAACATCGCTGCCCCTTTCCCCCTGCGGTCGAAAATGACCGAACCGCGTTTCGCTGATGTCCAGTTGGAGAAGATTTGAGGTCGATTCGTGGGCCAGTTTGCGGCGCAAAAGCGGCACTGTTTCTATATCACCGCGCAATCTTCCCGCCCTACCCCGATTGATCTGTGCATCAGGGCCAATATGCGTGTTCGGCGTAAATATCTCAGAAAGAGTAGTTAAATCGCGCGATGTCCTCGGCACAGAGCCGCGCGACCAGATCGGCGTCAGCGTCGCTGTAATAGCCGCGCCAATCCCGCAACCGCTCTGATTCATTGACCCGTGGCAGGGGCGTCAGTGAAAATCCCAGATGCGCCTCAAGCGGGGCGATATCCTCGTCCAGTGCCTCAAGACGCAGGAACCCATCGCAACATTCACGCCCATCCGGCAACCGCATGTAGTGCCCGTACGGCGCACGCCCCAGCGTCGCTTGCGTATGCGGGTCGTTCAGAAAGGCCCCGAAATCCAATCGCCGCGCCAGCGCCACCGCCGGATGGGCAAAGCTCTGCGCGCGCAGCCAGTGGTAATAGCTCACGATGCGATCCCACGGATTGCGCACAAGCGTGAAGGTAAAATATTGCGCCGCCTCGGCCTCGGAATACAGCCCGATCCCGTCGCTCAGCGTGGCATGTTTCCACTGCCGCCCGGCGCTCTGTATCCCATCCAGCCGTTTGCGCCGCCGCTTCGCCTTGGGCGTATCGCCGATCAACAGATCATCCGCCATCGCCCGGGCCTCAAGCGCCAGTGCCAGCGCCGTCCCCCCTGTTTTCGGGATATGGACAAAGATATACCGGCGGCCATGCGAAACGATCATGGGCGAACCATAGCCTGCCGGGGTCGCGCGGCCTAGCCTCTCGACACTGTCACGTGACGCAGCGTCAACCTAAAATGTTTGCGCCGCCGCCCCCTTCCCTTTCGCCGCCAAGACGCCAATGATCGCGCCACTTCGATCCAAGCACAGGGAGGCTCCGATGGGGTGGCTAGCTGACGAAACCGGTCTCGAGAAATGCGCGGCAAATTTCGTGCCGCTGACGCCGCTATCGCATCTCAACCGCGCGCTCGAAGTCTTCCCGGAACGCACCGCGCTGATCTACGGCTCGATCCAGCGCAGCTATCTCGACTACCACGCCCGCATCAGCCAGCTGGCTTCGGCGCTCAAGGGGCGCGGTGTCCAGCCCGGTGACGTGGTGGCGACGATCCTGCCCAACACCGCCCCCCAGATGGAGGCGCATTTCGGCGTGCCGGCCTGCGGGGCGATCCTGAACGCAATCAACACCCGTCTCGACAGCGATACCGTCGCCTATATCTTCGAGCATGGCGGCGCCAAGGTCGTGCTCTGCGACACGGCCTTCCTGCCGCTCGCCGAGGAGGCGATCAAGAAGATGCACGCCCCCGCCCCGCAGATCATCGAGGTGGCCGATCCCGAGCACGGCTTCGCGCCGGGCGGCCATTACCTCGAATACGAAGACCTGGTCGCCGAGGGCGATCCGATGTTCCAATGGATCATGCCCGAGGATGAATGGGAGAGCATCGCGCTCAACTACACCTCCGGCACCACCGGACGCCCCAAAGGCGTGGTCTACCACCACCGCGGTGCCTATCTTGCGACGATGGGGAACCTGATTTCGTGGCGGATGCAGCTTTATCCGGTCTATCTCACCATCGTGCCGCTGTTCCATTGCAACGCCTGGACCCATGGCTGGATGGTCCCGCTGCTCGGCGGCACGGTCGTGTGCCTGCGCGATGTCACCGCCAAGGGCGTCTATGATGCCATCGCCGATCACGGCGTCACCCATTTCGGCGGCGCGCCGATCGTGCTAAACACGATCGTCAACGCCAAGGACAGCGACCGCCGCCCCTTCGACCATATCGTCGAGGTCTTCACCGCTGGCGCACCGCCCCCGGCCGCGACCCTCGCTGCCATCGAGCCGCTCGGCTTCAACGTGACCCAGGTCTATGGCCTGACCGAGGTCTACGGCCCGGCGACCGAATGCACCTGGAAGCCCGCATGGGACGGGATCACGGGTCCCGAGCGCGCGGACCTCAAGGCCCGGACAGGCGTGCTAATGCCGATGATGGAAAGCATCACCGTCCACGATCACGGCAAGGAAGTCGCCCGCGACGCCCAGCATCTTGGCGAGATCGTGATGCGCGGCAACGCAACGATGAAGGGCTATTACAAGAACCCCGAAGCCACCCGCGAGGCCTTCGAGGGCGGCTATTTCCACTCTGGCGATATCGCCTTCATGCATCCCGATGGCTACATCAAGATCACCGACCGGGCGAAGGACATCATCATCTCGGGCGGCGAGAACGTCTCCTCGGTCGAGGTCGAAGGCGTGATTGCCGCGCACCCCGCCGTGTCTCTCGCCTCCGTCGTGGCCAAGCCCGATGAGAAATGGGGCGAGGTCCCCTGCGCCTTCGTCGAACTCAAGGACGGCGCCGAGGCCAGCGAGGAGGAGATCATCAAGTTCTGTCGCGAACGGCTCGCAGGCTTCAAGACGCCCAAGCGTGTGGTGTTCACCGACCTGCCCAAGACCTCGACCGGCAAGATCCAGAAATTCGAACTGCGCGCCGTGGCCAAGCTGCTGGACTGATCTTCATGAAACCCGAAATACTCTCGGGGGGCCGGGGGCAGACAGCCCCCGGCCCTAGCAGGCGCGCTCACAGATTGACCCGGGGGGCAGATCGTCTATCCTGACCCCAAGCAATAAGAGCAGCCAAAGGTCCGAATGACCGCCCTAAGCGAATATGAACGGCTCGAAGCCCCGGCGATCTGGCGCGAGTCCCCCGACGCGCAGCGTCAGGAGGTTATCGTCGCGTTTGGCGATGCCACGCTGGTGATTTCGGACGACCGCTCCGCCAAGGCGCTCGCACATTGGTCGCTCCCGGCCATGATCCGACGCAATCCGGGCAAGCGCCCGGCGGTTTATACCCCCTCGACAGAACCGGGCGAGGAGCTTGAGATCGAGGACGAAACGATGATCGCCGCGATCGAGAAGGTGCACGCCCTGATCGACGCACGTCGCCCGCACCCGGGCCGATTACGCGCGATTCTGACCGGGGCGGCTGTGATCCTCGGGCTTGGTGCGGCCGTGTTCTGGCTGCCCGGCGCGCTGATCGACCACGCGGCGCGGGTCGCGCCCCCGCCCAAGCGGGTAGAGATCGGACAACGCGTGCTGGCGGAACTGACCACCCTCACCGGGTCGCCGTGCCGCTCAAGCGCAGGGGATGCGGCGCTCAAAGCACTGGCCACACGCCTGCAAGGCCCGGCGCAGATCGTCGTATTGCCAGATGCGCTCAAGGGCGCGCGCCGCTTGCCCGGACGGATCGCCGTCATCGGGCAGGACGCCATCGACGGCCCCGACACGCCCGAAATCGCGGCAGGTCACATCATCGCCGCCGAACTCGACAGTCTCGGGCGCGATCCCCTGCGCGATTTGCTGCGCTGGACCGGGCCGGTCGCCGCCTTCAAACTGCTCACGACCGGCAACCTGCCTGAGGATGCTCTGAAAGGATATGGTCAGAAACTCCTGACCGACGCGGTGCCCCGCCCCGAGGACGAGCCGCTGCTCGAAGCCTTCGCGCGCGTGGGCGTGTCCTCGACACCCTATGCCTTCGCGCTCGACCCCTCCGGGGAGAGCGTGCTCGGCCTGATCGAAGCCGACCCGTTCAAAGGCAGCCCCGCGCCGCAGCCCGTGCTGGAAGACGCCCAATGGATCGCGCTTCAGGCGATCTGCACCGACTGATCGAATAAAAACGGCGGCCCGGGAGCCGCCGTATCTATTTGTCGAAACTCTGACGTTCAGCGCGCAAACGCATCCCCGAAGCCCGCAGACCGCGCCGCGCCCAGCGCACGCCCCAGATCGGCACCCGAGGTAAAGGGCCCGGCCAGAACGATTTGCAGCGTCCGCCCCCCTTTGGTCAGGCGAGACGTTGCCACCGGCAGGCCCATCGCCCGCAACCGCGACTTGACCCCCTCTGCATTGGCGGGGTCGCCGAACGTGCCAACCTGCACATAGCGCGCACCACTGGCCGCCTTGGGCGCGGCACCCGGGAGGGATTTGCTCGACAGACGCGCCTGCGGCTGCACCGGGGCCGGGGCGACCAAGATCCGCTTGCGCGCCGGGGTCTTGGCCGTCACCAGCTTGGCTGGCACTTCATTGGTCCATAGCTGCCCCATCTCGTAGTCCCCTTGAAGCGTGCGTGGCCCGCGATAGGGGTTGAGACGTCCATCCTCGAAGGCTGGCTTGTAGCCACCGGCGGGCGGCTTGGTGGCGACCACGGCGGCGGAGGGCGCGAACGAGCTGGGCGCCATGGCCTGCCCTTGCGGCACGCAGCCCATGGCCGTCCCGTCATAGCGATCGGTATAGGGCGACTGATAGGCACAGTTCGCAGCCGCATGCGCCGCCGCGCGTTGTGCCGCGGCCTGCGCGGAATTGCGTTGCACCGGGTAAGCCGCGACCTGTTGGGTCGGGGCCACATAGCCGGGTTTGGCATAAGGCGAGACATAGCCGCTGAGCGTTGTCCCGGCCACAGGCGGGGCCGCGACACGGGCCGGGGCCTGCGGGCGGGCCGGCTGCGGCGGCGTCATCATCCGGCTGGCAATGGTCGGCATCGGCGCCCCAACCTGGCGCTCTTCGGCAGGCTTGGAAAAGCTCGTGCCGTAAACCCGCTCGGCACGCGGAGCGGGTTCAGCCGTGCGCGAGACGACAGGGGCAGGCGCCGCGGCAACACGCGGAGCCGCAGGCTTGGCCGCTTGCGGCGTCGGGGAGAACACACTTGGCGCGGTCGCGCGCGCTGCCTTGGGCTGCGCAGGCGCGACGCGCGAGATCGAGGGCGCTCGAGCAGGCGCGACGGGTGATGCTGCGGGCGTCTCGGGCACAGAGGCCGAGAAGCTGGTCGGAGCCGGCGTCTCTGCCGGACGCGATGCGGGCACGGCCGGAGCCGCCAACACAGGCGCGGCGACCCGTGTCGGGACCGGAGCCGATGCGGGGGCCGGCTCGGCGACCGGCGCGCTGCGCGCCACATCAAGCGTCGGCGCGCGGCTGCCAAATGTCGGCTTGTAGCCGCACAGGTGCTGACGGTCGCGGCTTACGCGCGGGACCCAGCGCACCGCATCCCCAAAGCCCGCCCGCACGAACACGCAGCCAGCGCTATCGACGAACTGGCGGCCTTTGTAGCTGGGTGGCGGGAGATCGGCCGGACCGTTCACATCCATCGTCGAGCGCGCCAAAGCGGTCCCGCCCAGCATCATCGCCAAGATTGCACCCGCTGAAACCAAGCCACCCAAACGCATGTCCGCCCCCACATATTGCAGGGTGAAAATGCCGGAATCCGGGCATCAAGTAAAGGATAAACGGCCTATTTAGTGCCGAACATGCGATCACCCGCATCCCCTAGGCCGGGAACAATATATCCATGGTCGTTGAGACATTCGTCCACAGATGCTGTGACGATCGGCACATCGGGATGGGCTTCCTGCATGCGCTTCACGCCCTCGGGCGCCGCCAGCAGGCACAGAAAACGGATCTTGCGCGCGCCCTTGGCCTTGAGCAGGTCGATGGCCGCCACCGAAGAATTTCCCGTTGCCAGCATCGGATCGACGACAATGGTCATGCGGTCCTCAAGCTCGGAGGGCACCTTGCAGTAATACTCGACCGGTTGCAGCGTTTCGGGATCGCGATAGAGCCCGACAAATCCGACCCGCGCCGCGGGGATCAGTTCAAGGATACCGTCGAGCAGCCCATTCCCGGCCCGCAGGATCGAGATCAGCGCCAGCTTCTTACCCTCAAGGATCGGCGCATCCATCTCGCAAAGCGGCGTTTCGATCCGCTTCCGGGTCATCTCCAATTCGCGCGTCACCTCATAGCCCAGCAGCAGACTGATCTCGCGCAGAAGCTGGCGAAAGCTTGCAGTGGACGTGTCTTTCTCGCGCATCAACGTCAGCTTGTGTTGCACGAGAGGGTGATCGACGATGGTCAGATGCTTGGTCATGTCCGTTCCAGTCCGCTTGTCTTGTGTCATAGAAATGTGCGCCCCGGCCCCTCGGACCGCAGCCCAAGATGCGCGGCCACCGAAGCCGCGACATCGCTGAACCCCACCTGCCCCAAACCGCGCGCACCCGATCCGGGCGCATAGCAGAGCACCGGCACCCGCTCTCGGGTGTGGTCCGTGCCGGTCCAGCTTGGGTCATTGCCGTGATCGGCGGTGAAGATCGCCAGATCGCCCGGCCCGAGCCGCGACAGGAACCGCCCCGCCGCAAGATCGAACCATTCGAGCGCCCGCGCATAGCCAGAGATATCGCGGCGGTGGCCATAGAGGCTATCGAACTCGACGAAATTGGCGAAGGTGAGCGAGCCGTCCTCGGCCTCCTCGCCCAGCCGGACGAGATGCTCCATCAGATCGCGGTCGCCCTTGCCCTTGTGCAGATGGGTCACGCCGCGATGGCTGAAGATGTCGCCGATCTTTCCGATCGCATGGGTCACGCGCCCCGCGGACACAGCCCAATCAAGAAGCGTTGGCGCGGGTGGCGCAATGGCGAAATCGCGGCGGTTAGGCGTGCGCGTGAACGCGCCCGGCTGCCCGATGAAGGGGCGCGCGATAACCCGCCCCACCTTCATCGCATGCAACCGGGGTGCAACCTCGCGGCACAGCGTCAAGAGCCGCTCAAGGCCGAAGGTTTCCTCATGCGCGGCGATCTGAAACACGCTGTCGGCGGAGGTATAGCAAATCGGCCATCCGGTCCTCATATGCTCCTCTCCCAGCCGCTCGATGATGGCGGTGCCGGGCGCGTGGCAATTGCCCAATATCCCCTCGGTGCCCGCCGCGCGCGCCACCTCGGCGACGAGATCGGGCGGGAAACTGCCGGTCTTTTCGGTGAAGTAATGCCAGTCCCAAGGCACCGGCACCCCGGCAAGCTCCCAATGCCCCGAGGGAGTGTCCTTGCCTTTCGAAATCTCGGTCGCAGCCCCCCAAAGCCCGCGCGGCACCGCACCAAGCCCGGGCGGGCGCAGACCAGAGGCCAGCCGCACCGCTTCGCCCAGACCCAGCGCATCGAGATTGGGCACCCGGAGCATCCCCGAGCGGCCATCCTCGGCCCGGCCTGCGACGCAGGCTTCAGCGATATGGCCGACCGTGTTCGCGCCCGTGTCCGGCACGCCATCGTTAAAGAACCGATCCGCATCCGGCGCGCCGCCAATGCCGACACTGTCCATCACGATCAGAAAGGCACGGGTCATGGGCCGATCCTTTCATGGATCAGGTCAGGTTCTTCGGGCTGCACCTCGGACATGGCATAGGCCGCCAGAACCGCCGCCTGGGCCGCGTCCGCCGCCGCGTCGCTGCTGGCATGGATGATCGCCAGAGGCTCGCCCCGGCTGCGTGGCTCACCGATCTCGGCCAGCGCCGAGAGGCCCACCGAAGGATTGACCTTGTCGGAGCCGACCAGCCGCCCGCCACCCAGATGCACCACCGCCTCGCCCAGCGCGCGCGCATTGACGGACGAGACGAACCCGTCGCCCGGCGCAGGCACCAGCCGCACCACCGGGGCCGAGGGCAGCCGGTCGGGATAGCGCTCGACGAAATCGAGCGGCCCACCCAGTGCCGCGACCATTTTGCCGAATATCTCGGCCGCGCGCCCCGTCTCGATCGCGTCGTCGATCTTCTCGGCCCCGGCCTCGGCATCCTCCACGAGTCCGGCCAGCATCAGCGCCTCGCCCCCCAAGGCCGCCGTCACGTCCCAAAGCGCCTCGTTCATGCCCGCGCCGGTGAGGATCTCCATCACCTCCATCACCTCAAGCGCATTGCCCGCCGTGTGGCCAAGGCTCTGGTTCATATCGGTGATCAGCGCCGAGGTTTTGCAGCCCGCATCATTCGCCGTCTTCACCAAGGAATGAGCGAGCGCCTGAGCATCCTCGGGCGTGGCCATGAAGGCCCCGGTGCCGACTTTGACGTCAAGCACCAAGCCCTCCAGCCCGGCGGCGAGTTTCTTGGACAGGATCGACGCGGTGATGAGGTCGATGCTCTCCACCGTCCCGGAAATATCGCGAATGCCATAGAGGCGCCGGTCGGCAGGCGCGATCTCATCCGTGGCGCCGACAATGGCGCAACCGACCTCGGCCACGACCTTGCGCAGTGCCTCGGTGCCCGGCAGCGCGCGATAGCCCGGGATCGCCTCCATCTTGTCGAGCGTGCCACCCGTATGTCCCAGCCCGCGCCCCGAGATCATCGGCACATAGACCCCACAGGCCGCCAGCGCCGGGGCCAGCAACAGCGACACGCTATCCCCCACGCCGCCGGTCGAATGCTTGTCGATGACAGGTCCCGGCAGGTCCCATTTCATCACCAGCCCACTGTCGCGCATCGCTTCGGTCAGCGCGACGCGGCCCGCTTCTCCAATACCGTTGAGCAAAACCGCCATCGCAAAAGCGCCCGCCTGCGCGTCGGATACCGACCCATCCGCAAGCCCCCGCGCAAACCACGCGGCCGCCTCGGGCGGCAACCCGCGCCGGTCGCGCACGCCCGCGATGATCGAGCGGGCATCCATCAGCAGTTGTCCATGTGCGAAATGTCGAACCGTCCAGGGAGCAATTCCCCAACGGTCGTATCGAGCCGTTCACCGCCCGTGGTCGCCAGCGTCACCGGCACCTCGCCCCGCCCGAACTCGGCCAGCTTTTGCCGGCATCCTCCGCAAGGCGGCACCGGCGTGGGGCTGTCCGCGATGACGGCGACCTCAATCAGCTCGGTCTCGCCCGCCGCAACCATCGCCGCAATCGCGCCCGCTTCGGCGCAGGTGCCCTCGGGATAGGCCACGTTTTCGACATTCACGCCGCGATAGATCACCCCGGACTTGCCCCGGATCGCGGCCCCCACCTTGAACTTCGAATAGGGAGCATAGGCGTTTTCGCGCACTTCGCGCGCGGCTTGCAAAAGCGACATCTGGGCCCTCCACGGACTGGCTGGCGGATTTGTCCGCCCGGTTCAATTTCCGATCCTGCGCCGGGTCGCGCCCCGATGCAAGCACGGCGCAAGGGCAAGCGGCGCACAAGTTTCGGCAGAGTTTCGCCGTGATAGCGCAACCGACACCTTTTAATGCTCGGGAATTTAGTTTAACGCTAAACCAGTTTTCGGGAGGCGACCATGGACGACGTCAGACAGGACAGCGCACGGCAGGCGGCACTTGATTATCACGAGTTCCCAAAGCCGGGAAAACTCGAGATCCGGGCAACGAAGCCCCTTGCGAATGGCCGCGACCTGAGTCGCGCCTATTCGCCGGGCGTGGCCGAAGCCTGTCTCGAGATCAAGGCCGACCCCTCGACCGCCGCCCGCTACACCGCGCGCGGCAACCTTGTCGCAGTGGTCTCGAACGGCACGGCGGTGCTGGGCCTTGGCAATATCGGGGCGCTGGCCTCGAAGCCGGTGATGGAGGGCAAGGCGGTGCTCTTCAAGAAATTCGCCAATATCGACTGCTTCGACCTCGAAATCTCGGAAACCGATCCCGAGAAACTGGCCGAGATCGTCTGCGCGATGGAGCCTTCTTTCGGCGCAATCAACCTCGAAGACATCAAGGCTCCGGACTGCTTTATCGTCGAGAAAATCTGCCGCGAGCGGATGAACATTCCGGTCTTCCATGATGACCAACACGGCACCGCCATCGTGGTCGGCGCCGCCGCCACCAACGCGCTGCACATCACCGGCAAGCGTTTCGACGAGATCAAGATCGTCTCCACCGGGGGCGGCGCAGCGGGGATCGCCTGCCTCAACATGCTGCTCAAGCTCGGCGTGAAGCGCGAGAATGTCTGGCTCTGCGACATTCACGGCCTCGTCTATGAGGGCCGCAGCGAGGACATGAACCCGCAAAAGGCGGCCTATGCGCAAAAGACCGATCTGCGGACGCTCGACGAGGTGATCGAGGGCGCGGATATGTTCCTCGGCCTGTCGGGACCGGGCGTGCTCAAGCCCGAGATGGTCGCCCGGATGACCAAACAACCGATCGTGTTCGCGCTGGCCAACCCGACGCCCGAGATTCTGCCCGATCAGGTGCGCGAGGTGGCGCCCGACGCAATCATCGCAACCGGGCGTTCGGATTTCCCGAACCAGGTGAACAACGTGCTCTGTTTCCCGTTCATCTTCCGGGGCGCGCTGGATGTCGGCGCGACGACGATCAATGACGAGATGCAGATCGCCTGCATCGAAGGGATCGCTGCGCTGGCCCGCGCCACCACCTCTGCCGAGGCCGCCGCGGCTTATCGCGGCGAGAAGATGACCTTCGGCGCGGATTACCTGATCCCGAAACCCTTCGATCCCCGGCTGATCGGCGTGGTCTCGTCGGCCGTGGCCAAGGCGGCGATGGAGACCGGCGTCGCCACCCGCGAAATCGACGACCTCGGCGCCTATAAACGCAAACTGGACGGCTCGGTCTTCAAATCGGCGCTCCTCATGCGCCCTGTCTTCGAGGCCGCCGCGACCGCAACCCGCCGCATCGTCTTTGCCGAGGGCGAGGATGAGCGCGTCCTGCGCGCTGCCAATGCGATGATCGAGGAAACCACCGACACACCGATCCTGATCGGTCGCCCCGAGGTGATCGAGCAGCGCTGCGAGCGGGCGGGCCTGCCGCTGCGGCTCTCTGATCTCGAAGTGGTCAACCCCAATGACGACCCGCGTTACCGCGACTATTGGGGCACCTATCACAGCCTGATGGCGCGGCGCGGCGTGACGCCCGACCTCGCCCGCGCGATCATGCGGACAAACACCACAGCCATCGCCGCAATCATGGTCCATCGGGAAGAAGCCGACAGCCTGATCTGCGGCACTTTCGGACAGTATCTGTGGCACCTCAACTATGTGCGACAGGTGCTTGCGCGCGGCGGGCTTTCCCCGGTGGGGGCGCTGTCGCTGATGATCCTTGAAGACGGGCCGCTCTTCATCGCGGACACGCATGTGAACCACGAGCCAAGCCCCGAGCAGATCATGCACACCGCGATCGGGGCCGCGCGCCATGTGCGCCGCTTTGGATTGCAGCCCAAGGTCGCGCTGTGTTCGCACAGCCAGTTCGGCAATCTCGACACCGATTCCGGGCGACGCATGCGAGCGGCGCTGGAACTGCTCGACGCACGTCAGCCCGACTTTGCCTATGAGGGCGAGATGCATATCGACGCGGCGCTGGACCCGGGCATCCGCAGCCGGCTCATGCCGAATTCGCGCCTCGACACAGCGGCGAACGTGCTGGTCTTTGCCAATACCGACGCGGCTTCGGGGGTGCGCAACATCCTCAAGGCCAAGGCGGGTGGGCTTGAGGTCGGGCCGATCCTGATGGGCATGGGGAACCGCGCGCATATCGTGACGCCCTCGATCACCGCGCGCGGGCTGTTGAACATGTCGGCCATCGCAGGAACCCCGGTCGCGCATTACGGCTAACCCCGTCGCGCGCCAGTGCGGCGCGCGACCATAAGTTTGCAAACACCCCAGCCTCTTCGCGCGCTTTTGAATAATTTTCAGGTGTTTGCAAATATTTGCACCCCCATCCGGCGGATTTATGCAAATTTTTGACGCCACGTCGTGAATGGGGGCGGTAACAATCTTGCGGGAATCTTTCTGCCTGCCTAACAAGCGTGCAAGCTTGGAGGAGGCACATATGTCATACGATAAGGTCTACGCAGCGTGGAAAGCCGACCCGAACGGGTTCTGGATGGATGCGGCCGAGGCGATTTCCTGGGATCAGAAACCCTCGAAGGCGTTGTTCGACGAAAACGCGCCTCTCTACGAATGGTTCGTCGATGCCAAGGTCAACACCTGCTGGAACGCGGTGGACCGCCATGTCGAAGAAGGCCGCGGCAACCAGCTCGCCATCATCCATGACAGCCCAATCACCCACTCGACCAAGGGCATCACCTATCTCGAACTGCGCGACCGCGTGGCCTCGCTCGCGGGCGCCCTGCGCGCCAAGGGCGTTGAGAAGGGCGACCGCGTCATCATCTACATGCCGATGATCCCCGAAGCGCTTGAGGCGATGCTGGCCTGTGCCCGCCTTGGCGCGATTCACTCGGTCGTGTTTGGCGGTTTTGCCGCGCACGAGCTTGCGGTGCGCATCGACGATGCGAAACCGAAGGCGATCATCGCCGCCTCCTGCGGTCTCGAGCCGAACCGCGTCGTGCATTACAAGCCGCTGCTGGACGATGCGATCGACCAGGCGACGCACAAGCCCGATTTTTGCGTGATCTTCCAGCGCGAGCAGGAAGTCGCGAAGCTGATCGAAGGGCGTGACTATAACTGGCACGGTTTCCAGTATGGCGTGGAGCCGGCGGATTGCGTCCCGGTCGAGGGCGACCACCCGGCCTATATCCTCTACACCTCGGGCACGACCGGCCAGCCCAAAGGCGTGGTGCGCCCGACCGCAGGCCACCTCGTCGCGCTGAACTGGACGATGAAAGCGATCTACAACATCGACGCGGGCGACGTGTTCTGGGCCGCCTCGGACGTGGGTTGGGTCGTGGGCCACTCCTACATCTGCTACGGTCCGTTGATCGCGGGCGCCACCACCATCGTTTTCGAAGGCAAACCCGTCGGCACCCCGGATGCAGGCACTTTCTGGCGCGTGATCCAGAACCACAAGGTGAAGAGCTTCTTCACCGCGCCGACCGCCCTGCGCGCCATCAAGCGTGAAGATCCCAAGGGCGAGTTCATCAAGGAATACAACCTCAAGAACATGCAGGCGCTCTACCTCGCCGGTGAGCGGGCCGACCCGGACACCGTGAAATGGGCGCAAGAGCATCTCGGCGTTCCGGTGGTCGACCATTGGTGGCAGACTGAGACCGGCTGGGCGATTGCCGCGAACCCGCTTGGGATTGAGGAACTGCCGACCAAGATCGGAAGCCCCTCGGTGCCGATGCCGGGCTATGATGTGCAAGTGCTCGACGAGGGCGGCCACCCGGTCAAGGCGGGCGAGCTTGGCGCCATCGCAATCAAGCTGCCGCTGCCTCCGGGCACGCTGCCGACGCTATGGAATGCCGAAGCGCGCTTCAAGAAAAGCTATCTCGAACACTTCCCCGGCTATTACGAGACGGGTGATGCGGGCATGATCGACGAGGACGGCTACCTCTACATCATGGCGCGCACCGATGACGTCATCAACGTGGCGGGCCACCGCCTCTCGACCGGCGGCATGGAAGAGGTTCTCGCCTCGCATCCCGACGTGGCCGAATGTGCCGTGATCGGCGTCTCGGATGACCTCAAGGGCCAAATGCCGGTCGGCTTCCTGTGCCTCAACGCGGGCTGCGACAAGCCCCATGCGGATGTCGTCAAGGAATGCGTGAAACTGGTGCGCGACCAGATCGGTCCGGTGGCGGCGTTCAAGCTCGCCTGCGTGGTGGATCGTTTGCCAAAGACGCGCTCGGGCAAGATCCTGCGTGGGACCATGGTGTCGATCGCGGATGGCAAAGAGTACAAGATGCCCGCGACCATCGACGATCCCGCCATCCTCGGCGAAATCGCAGAGGCCCTGAAAGGGCTGGGTTATCCGATGGCCTGACCAGCCAGAGACATTTATGCCTCAAACGGGCGGGCCGCCACGCGCGGCTCGCCCGTCTTCGTTTGCAGCCGACTATTTATTGTATAAACTGCTCACATATATTGCATGCACCATACCTATAATTTTGGCATATTGCCCCCAATCATATGGACGCCGTACTTACGGCGGTTGCGCGAAATGATTAAATTAACTTCCGTTACCCCGCAGTCCTCTCTGGACGCTTTTGCGGTGCGCAAGACCTCCTCATGCCCATCAGTCACCGATCCAGAGCCGATTGATCCCAAAATCAAGCCCCCGCAGCGCTGGCATCCGAGCCGTGAATGGGCAATCATTTGCGAACCTTTTTTCGCTACCCCTTTTGTGCCTGATGTGAGTACCGCCCTTGCCTGACCCCAACGCACCGAAACTGCTTCTTATCGAGGGCACGCCCAGCCTGCGCTCGATCTACGAGGCCCATCTGCGCGCCGAGGGCTGGGAGACACTCGCCGCCGCCACCGCGTCCGAAGGGCTGGCGCTGTTTCGGCAAAGTGGCGTCGGCGTGGTGCTGCTGGACCTGATGTTGCCGGACCGTGACGGGCTCGACCTGATGGCCGAGTTCCTTGCCCTGCGCCCGGCGACGGCGGTTGTGGTGATTACCGCAGATCGCTCGACCGACCGCGCGGTTCTTGCGATGCGGGCAGGTGCATTCGATTTTCTGGTCAAGCCGGTCAATGAAACCCGGCTAAGTTCGGCGTTGGAAAATGCCCGGCGCCATATCGCGCTCGATGGGCCTGCGGACTGCACCGGCCGGGACACGCCACCCGGTGCGTTCCTTGGTCAGTCGGAGATGATGCAGGATGTCTACGCCCGGATCAGGAAGGCCGCGCAATCGGACGCACCGACCTTCATCACCGGAGAGAGCGGCACCGGCAAAGAGCTGTGCGCGCGGGCCATCCACGACCTCTCCAATCGCCGCTCTGGCCCGTTCATCACGCTCGACTGCGCCGCCCTGCCCGCCGATCAGATCGAGGCAGAGGTCTTTGGCCTTGGCCGCGGCGTGGCGCCCGGCGCAAGCGCCGCGAAGCTCGGCGCGGTGCCCGCTGCCGATGGCGGCACGCTCCTGCTCGACAATCTGTGCGAGATGCCAATCGCGCTTCAGGGCAAATTCCTGCGCTTTATCGAAGATGAATCGATCCGCCTCGCCGGGGAAACCACCCCACGCGATATTGATCTGCGGCTGATCTGCACCTCTGGCACGGCGCCAGCCAAAGCCATCGAAGACGGCACGCTGCGCGAGGACCTGTTTTATCGGCTTCATGTGCTCTCGATCCGCATGCCCGCGCTGCGCGAGCGCCCGACGGATATCGCTCAGCTCTCGCGCCACTTGCTGGCGCGTTTCGCGGCAACCGAGAAGCGCGCATTCGACCAGATTGACGCGCGCGCCCTCAGCGCGCTCGAACGCTTCGACTGGCCGGGGAACGTGCGGCAATTGATGAATGTGCTGCGTTCGGCCGTTCTGCTGCATGATGGTGCAGAGCTGACGCTCGAGATGCTGCCCCCGGAGGTGCGCCGACCGAGCGGCGATCTCTCCACACCTGCCAGCCTGACGCTCTCGACACTTGCCGGGCGCTCGCTGGCCGAGATCGAACGGCTCGTCATCGAGGACGCCCTCGTCCGTCATGCAGGTTCGGTGCCGCGCGCCGCGTATGAGCTGGGTATCGCGCCCTCGACGATCTACCGCAAAATGGACGCCTGGCGCCTGCGCGACGCCTAGGCGAACTGCTCCCGCATCAGCCGCTCCTCCAGCCCGTGACCGGGATCAAAGAGGATACGGTGCTTGACGCTTGGCTCCGAGCGAATCTCGACCCACTTCACAGGCTTCACCGAACGAGAATCCGCGTCGGCCATCACCGGGCGCTTGTCGGGATCGAGCACGTCGAACCGCACGACAGCCGAGCTGGGCAGGATCGCGCCCTGCCAGCGCCGGGGCCGAAAACTTGCAATCCCGGTCAGGGCCAGCACATCCGAACCGATCGGCAGAATCGGCCCATGCGCCGAATAGTTGTAAGCGGTCGAACCTGCGGGCGTGGACAGGATCGCCCCGTCGCAGACGAGTTCCTCAAGCCGCACCACCCCGTTCACGGATATCTGCAGCTTGGCCGCCTGCGGACCCGCGCGCAGCAACGAGACTTCGTTGATCGCAAGGGCCTCATGGATGATGCCATCCATCGTCTCGGCACGCATCGACAGCGGGTTGATCTCCGCCTCTTCCGCCGCCGCCAGACGGTCGGGCAGATCCTTGGGTTCGTAATCGTTCATCAGAAAGCCGATCGTGCCCCGGTTCATCCCGTAAACCGGCAAGCCGGTGCCGTCATGCAGGGTTTGCAGCATGAACCCGTCACCGCCGAGCGCTACGATCACATCGGCCGCATAGAGCGGCACCTGCCCATACCGTTCGATCAGTTGGGCCAGCGCCCGCTGCGCGCTCTCGGCGCTCGACGCCACGAAATGGATCTTCTGCTTGGATTTGGCCACGCCCGCCCCCCGCTTTGCCCAAGATGTGACAAGCCGCAGGCCGAAAGACAAGCGCCGAACGTCCGACAAATGCCGCGGCAAATTGCGTTTTCGTCGTTTTGAACGCTTTCAGCGCGGAAATTTCTGGGATAAACGAGCGGCACACCCATGCAGGACCCACGCAGGAGACCGCCATGACCGGCCAACGTGACGAAGGCTTTTTCACTGAAAAACTCGCCACCCGCGACCCCGAGCTTTGGGGTTCGATCACCGATGAACTCGGTCGCCAGCGCGACGAGATCGAACTGATCGCCTCCGAAAACATCGTCTCTGCCGCCGTGATGGAAGCGCAGGGTTCGGTGATGACCAACAAATATGCCGAGGGCTATCCGGGCAAGCGCTACTATGGCGGCTGCCAATTCGTAGATGTGGCCGAAAACCTCGCCATCGACCGCGCCAAGCAGATGTTCGGCTGCGAATTCGCCAACGTGCAGCCGAACTCGGGCTCGCAGGCCAACCAGGGCGTGTTCACCGCGCTGCTGCAACCGGGCGACACCATCCTCGGCATGAGCCTCGACGCGGGCGGTCACCTGACCCACGGCGCCAAGCCCAACCAATCGGGCAAATGGTTCAACGCGATCCAATACGGCGTGCGCAAGCAGGACTCGCTGCTCGACTACGATCAGGTCCGCGCCCTCGCCCAAGAGCACAAGCCCAAGCTGATCATCGCTGGTGGTTCGGCCATTCCACGCCAGATCGACTTCGCCAAGTTCCGCGAAATCGCGGATGAGGTCGGCGCATGGCTGATGGTGGACATGGCGCATTTCGCGGGCCTCGTGGCCGGCGGTCAGCACCCCTCGCCCTTCCCCTATGCGGACGTGGCGACCACCACCACCCACAAGACGCTCCGCGGTCCGCGCGGCGGCATGATCCTGACCAACAACGAAGAGATCGCGAAAAAGATCAATTCAGCCATCTTCCCGGGCATCCAGGGCGGTCCGCTCATGCATGTGATCGCAGCCAAGGCCGTGGCTTTCGGCGAGGCGCTGCGCCCCGAGTTCAAGGTCTATGCCGAGCAGGTCGTCAAGAACGCGCAAGCGCTCGCGGATGAACTGATGAAGGGCGGCCTCGACATCGTCACCGGCGGCACCGACACCCACGTGATGCTGGTTGACCTGCGCCCGAAAGGCGTGAAGGGCAACGCAACCGAGAAAGCTCTCGGGCGCGCGCATATCACCTGCAACAAGAACGGCATTCCCTTCGACCCCGAAAAGCCGATGGTCACTTCGGGCGTCCGTCTGGGCACGCCCGCCGGCACCACCCGTGGCTTCAAGGAAGAAGAGTTCCGCGAAATCGCCCGCCTGATCGTCGAGGTCGTCGACGGGCTGGCGCAGAACGGCGAAGAGGGCAATGCGGCGGTGGAAGAGGCCGTGAAGGCCAAGGTCTCGGCGCTCTGCGCGCGCTTCCCGCTCTACCCGAACCTGTGATCGCAATACGATGTGTCGAAAGGGCCTCCGCTTCGGGGGCCCTTTTGCTTGGGCGGATTGTCAATCAGATCAGGCCGCGCCAACGCGCGACGACCACCAACAGGACGAGCGTTGTAAGGATGGCAAAAGCCACCGACGCACTGATGCTCAGCGCCAACGCCACCCATCGCGCCCCGAACCCCAACGGTTCGAGATAATGGCGACACGTTTGATAGTCATGCTCGATTTGGCGCGCGTCGAGCTGGTGCGTGATCTTGGGGGCGCCCACCTGCGCCTCTGCGTCGGCCAATGCGAGGGCTGCACGGCGCACTTTGCGCGGCAGTGCCCGGATCCGGCTTTCAATGCGCGCACGTAGCCCGTGCCCCTTCGCACCAAGCCGCGTCACCAGAAGCTGCGAGATTTCCTGCGCCATATCCTGCAAGCGTTTCGGGTCCATCCTGCCTCCTTTCCGGTCACGCTAACCGGGCCGGAAATCTCGTGCAACCGGGCTGGCGGGGAACGTCACACTGCGCTAGCTATGGGCCATGCTGAACACACAAATCCATGGCACCCCAACCGCCCTGCCCCCGCTACTGATCGCGCCCGGCCTCTTCGGGTCCGCACGCAACTGGGGGGTGATCGCCAAGCGTCTGTCCGATATGCGGGAGGTCATCGCCCTCGACATGCGCAACCACGGCGACAGCTTCTGGTCGGATGAGCATTCCTACGAAGCCATGGCTGCTGACCTCGCTGAAGTGATCGAAGCCCATGGCGGCCAAGCCGATGTTTTGGGCCATTCGATGGGGGGCAAAGCGTCCATGCAACTCGCGCTGACGCGGCCCGAGCTGGTGCGTAAGCTCGTCGTCGCGGATATCGCGCCGAAGGGCTACGATCATTCGCATAGTGGGCTGATCGCGGCGATGCAGGGGCTGAAGATTGACGATCTGACGTCTCGGTCAGAGGCCGACCGGAGGCTCTCCGAAAGCATCAAGATCCCCGCGGTGCGCGCGTTTCTCCTGCAATCTCTGGAGATGCGGGACGGGCCGGTGCGCTGGAAGCTCAACCTTGATGTGCTTGACCGGGTGATGGCGGACATCACTGGTTGGCCGGACACGCCGGGCCGGTTCAAGGGGCCGAGCCTGTTCATTTCCGGCGCGCTATCGGACTATGTGACCCCCGCAGATCACGCGGCTATCCGCGCGCAGTTTCCTGCGGCGGAGTTCGTATCACTCGAAGGTGCAGGCCACTGGCTTCACGCGGAAAAGCCGCGTGAATTCGAGGCCACAATCGAGAATTTCCTGACCACCGGGTGACAAAAGCCGATGGCGCGCACCCCGTTCAGGACACGCGCCATACCGGTTCAGGTGTTCTCGTTGATCTGCTTGGCAACGATCCAAGCAATTGGCAATGCAGCCAAAAACCCGACTGCTGCGGCGACGATCATCGACTTGGTGTCGAACATGTTCATCGTCAATGCCGCGGTGATCAGGATACCGGCGAGAGTCGGGCCGGCGAGGGCGTAGATGATTCCGAAAAGGCGAGTCATGATGGCCTCCGAGTGAGGATGCGTTTCGTGTATTGAAAAAACATGAATTCCCGCCCCCGACTTTGATCTGTGTCACGCCGGGAGCGCGGCGGGTTGTCGCAGGAGCGACGGGAAATCAATCACTTAGCAGGCAAGCTGAAAGCGGGCCTCGCCGGTATCGCCGGGCAGAGAGGGCGAGCGGAAGGGTCCGGCGGCGGGACCGGCGACACGGCAGCGGGTGGTCCTCTCGGCGGCCTCGATCATCAGGGGCGGCACGGCGTCGCGCGCGGCGCGGGAGAGATAGCCCAGACGGATCACCTCTGCCTGATCTCCCTTTTGAAAGACAACGAAATCAATGCCTTGAAGCGTCACCTCATGCCGCTCGGCACCGAAGAATTGCGGCGCGGGCTGCGCCCCGCAGGCGGCGAGGAGGATGACAATCGGGAGGGCAAAAAGCTGTTTCATGGGCGCAGGATGCCGCCTCTTGGTTAACGATCCGTTAAATCCAGCTTTCGTCTGGTTTTGCGCTGGTTTTGCGCCAGACGCAGGGGCCAGACTTGCTTAACGCTTTCGCGCCAGACTGACGCCCCCAACACAGGAGCGCAGAATGCCGACCGCCCGCCCGAAACTGACCGCCAAACAACGCGAACACCATTACTACATGCTCGACGCGATGCGCCGGCTGGAATGGGACCTGCACAACACGATCGACCTTGGCGGGCGCATCCCCGAGGACTGGCACGAGATCGCCCAGACGCGCGGCCCGCGCCCGAAGGTCAAGGTCACGCTCTGGATCGAGGCGGACGTGGTGCGGTTCTTCAAATCCCAAGGGCGCGGCTACGGCGAACGGATCGGCGCGGTGCTCTCGGCGTTCATGCACGGACGGCTGGCAGGGCTGGTGAAAGGCGCGGACACGATCGACGCTTACCGCGACACGGCCACCGAGGCCGAGCGCCCGGCCTGGGGCCTGACGGAACATGAACTGCGCGGCACGGAGAGGCCAGCGCCCGAGATTGGGGCGGCGGAGAAGGTGCGGATCAAGCGGCGGTGAGGGGGGGGAGTTATGGGTTTGATAGATATAGGCCGCTCTTGTGGCCGAAGACACACGTGAATGTGAGTTGTTCACATTTTATCCACAATGACCTATATATTCGTTTGGGAAACGTGCAGAAAGCACTGAGGGAAGTTTTTGCGGTAGCGTCCGTCAAGGTGGTGTAATTTCCCAGATGGCCTGAGGTCATGATCAGGCGGCTTTCGTGGTTATGCTGA
>NZ_JARGDK010000013.1 GCF_029210495.1 Pseudothioclava nitratireducens
TCAGCATAACCACGAAAGCCGCCTGATCATGACCTCAGGCCATCTGGGAAATTACACCACCTTGACGGACGCTACCGAGCGTCCCGGCCTTTTTCGTTTCGCGCGAGACCTTTAGGCAAGCATTGCCATTGGATTCTCAAGGTTTGACACGATAGCTGCAAGCAATTCCGCGCCGAGTGCCCCGTCGATCACCCTGTGGTCGACTGAAAGCGTCATCGACATCACCGTCGCGACGCCGATTTCGCCACTCTCTTTGACCACTGGCTTCTGGATGCCGGCGCCTACCGCGAGGATCGCTCCATGCGGTGGGTTGATGACGGCGTCGAAATTTTCAATCCCCATCATCCCCAGATTCGAAATCGCAAAGCTGCCACCCTGGTATTCATGCGGAGCGAGCTTCCGATCGCGCGCACGTTTCGCAAGGTCCTTCATTTCGGAAGACAGTTTCGACAGGGATTTGCTTTCGGCATCTTGCAGTACCGGCGTAAACAGGCCGCCTTCGATTGCTACCGCGACCGCGACATCGGACGCTTTCATTTGCAGCACGCGATCGCCGGCCCAAACCGCATTTGCGGTCGGAACGGCCTGAAGCGCCAACGCGCAGGCTTTGATGATGAAGTCGTTGACCGACAGCTTCACCCCGCGCGCCTCCAATTGCTTATTTAGTTGCCCCCGAAACTCCAACAGGTTGTCAATCGTGACATCCCGGCGGAGATAGAAATGCGGGATCGTTTGCTTGGCCTCGGTGAGGCGCGCGGCGATGGTTTTGCGCATCCCGTCAAGTGGCAGTTCTTCAAAGGCACGGCCTTCGTAAATTTTGCGGATGACATCGGCGCCCGGGGACGTCGGTGCCGGAGTGGCCGTCGGGGTGGGCGCAGGCGCAGCCGTCGCGGGTTTCGTCCGCACGGTGCTTGCCTCGACATCCGCTTTCACGATGCGGCCTTTCGGACCCGAGCCGGTGATTGTCGACAGGTCCAAACCCTTCTCCGCAGCGATGCGACGGGCGAGCGGGGACGCAAATATCCGGCGCGCATCCGTCGCTTTTGGCGTGGTCGGCGCAGAAGCGGCAGCCGATGCTGCCGGTGCAGGGGCTTCGGCTTTCGGAGCAGGGGACGCCGCTTTCGGAGCCTCCGCTGCGGCCGAGGCGTCCTCACCTTCCTCCAAGAGCACCGCGATGGCCGTATTGACCTTCACGCCCTGCGTCCCGGCTTCGATCAGGATCTTGCCGATCACGCCTTCATCCACGGCTTCGAACTCCATCGTTGCCTTGTCAGTTTCGATCTCGGCCAGAATATCGCCGGACGAGACCGTATCCCCTTCTTTCACCAGCCATTTCGCCAGCGTGCCTTCTTCCATCGTGGGGGACAGGGCGGGCATCAGAATTTCAGTTGCCATTTCTCTAACCCCTTAGCGGTAAGTGACTTTTTTGACGGCATCGACCACTTCATCCGAGGTGATCAGCGCCAGTTTCTCGAGGTTGGCCGCGTAAGGCATCGGCACATCCTTGCCCGTGCAGTTGATCACCGGCGCGTCGAGATAGTCGAAAGCGCGTTCCATGATGACGGCACTGAGGTGGTTTCCGATGGAACCCACGGGCCAGCCTTCTTCCACGGTGACGCAGCGGTTGGTCTTCATCACCGAGGTGAGCACCGTGTCATAGTCAATCGGGCGCAGCGTGCGCAGGTCGATCACCTCCGCCGAAATCCCTTGCTCGGCCAACTTGTCTGCCGCTTCCAGCGTATGTGCCATGCCGATCCCGAAGCTCACCAGCGTCACATCCGTGCCTTCGCGCCAGATCTTGGCCTTTCCGAAGGGGATGGTGAAATCGTCGAGCACCGGCACGTCGAAGGAGCGTCCGTAAAGGATCTCGTTCTCGAGGAAAATGACCGGGTTGGGGTCGCGGATCGCACTCTTCAAAAGGCCCTTCGCGTCCGCCGCCGAGTAGGGCATCACCACTTTCAGGCCGGGGATTTGCGCATACCATGCGGCGTAATCCTGGCTGTGCTGAGCTGCCACGCGGGCGGCGGCACCGTTCGGGCCGCGGAACACGATCGGGCAGCCCATCTGGCCACCCGACATATAGAGCGTCTTGGCTGCCGAGTTGATGATCTGGTCAATCGCCTGCATCGCGAAGTTAAAGGTCATGAACTCGACGATCGGGCGCAACCCACCAAAGGCCGAGCCCACTGCAATCCCCGCAAAGCCGTGCTCCGTGATCGGCGTGTCGATCACGCGTTTCGCGCCGAACTCGTCCAGAAGACCCTGCGAGATTTTGTAGGCGCCCTGATATTCACCGACTTCCTCGCCCATCAGATACACGCTCGCATCGCCGCGCATCTCTTCGGCCATCGCCTCGCGCAACGCTTCGCGCACGGTCATGGACTTCATCTCGGTGCCTTCCGGCCAGTCGGGCGTCGTATCCGCCGCCTTGACCGGATGGGGCGCTTCTTCGACCGCGGAGACCGGCGCTGCCGGGGCAGGGGCATCCGCCTTGGGGGACGCCGGTTTCACGTCATCCGCGCTTTCGCCTTCTTCGACGAGGACCGCAATCGGCGTGTTCACCTTTACACCAGCGGTCCCGGCGGGCACTAGGATCTTACCCAGAATCCCCTCGTCGACCGCCTCGAACTCCATCGTGGCCTTGTCGGTTTCGATCTCGGCGATGATGTCGCCCGCCGCGACCGTATCGCCCTCGTTCTTGAGCCATTTCGCCAGCGTGCCTTCCTCCATGGTCGGCGACAGGGCGGGCATCAGGATTTCAGTAGCCATTTCTCGGTCTCCCCCTCAGGCCTGCGCCGCGTCATCGGCATAGATATCGGTCCAAAGCTCGCTCAGCGCGGGCTCGGGGCTCTCCTTGGCGAACTCGGCTGACTCGTTGACCACAGCCTTGATCTCCTTGTCGATGGCCTTCAGCTCATCCTCAGTTGCGTGCTTGCCCGCGAGCAGCAGCTCACGCACATGCTCGATCGCATCACGCTCTTCGCGCATCTTCTGAACTTCCTCGCGCGTGCGATATTTCGCCGGGTCCGACATCGAGTGGCCGCGATACCGGTAGGTCTTCACTTCCAGAATGTAGGGGCCATCGCCCGCGCGGCAGTGCGCAACGGCTTTCTCGCCCGCCGCCTTCACCGCCAGAACGTCCATGCCATCCACGATCTCACCGGGGATGCCGAAGGCCTCGCCGCGCGTGTAGAGATCCGGCGTCGAGGTCGAGCGCTTCTGCGCCGTGCCCATCGCGTATTGGTTGTTCTCGATCACGAAGATCACCGGAAGCTTCCACAGCGCCGCCATGTTGAAGGTCTCGTAGACCTGACCCTGGTTTGCAGCGCCATCGCCGAAATAGGTGAAGGTCACGCGGCCATTCTCATTATACTTGTCGGCAAAGGCCAGACCGGCGCCGAGCGGCACCTGCGCGCCCACGATGCCGTGGCCGCCGTAGAAATGCTTCTCCTTGGAGAACATGTGCATCGAGCCGCCCTTGCCCTTCGACAGGCCGCCCTCACGGCCCGTCAACTCGGCCATGACGCCTTTCGGGTCCATGCCACAGGCGAGCATATGGCCGTGGTCGCGATAGGAGGTGATGCGCTTGTCGCCGTCTTCGGCGGCCGCCTCGAGCCCGACCACAACGGCCTCTTGCCCGATATAGAGGTGACAGAAACCACCAATCAGTCCCATGCCGTAAAGCTGACCCGCCTTCTCCTCGAAGCGCCGGATCAGCAGCATGTCGCGGTAATAGGTTAGCAGGTCGTCCTTGGAAATATTGGCCTTGGAGGCGTTGCTCGCCTCCGACCCTTTGCGTGCCGCCATGGTGGCTCCTCCCATTCCGGTGGAATAGTTCAACGTTAAACCACTTTTATAACATTGCGTCATGAACTGCAATCGCCCTGCATGCAAAAGCCGCCCCTCATCGGGACGGCCTTGAAAACTGGCGATTTGTCGCTGAAAGCACGCCCAGTCGTGGCGCCGAAGCGGTTTAGCGGATCACGATTTCATCGGAACGCAGGGTGCCCAGAACGTCGCGCGCGCGCTCATCGAGCAGGTCGAGATCAAGATAGGCATCCGACAGGCGGCGCGTCAGGTTGGCCATCCGCTCAACTTCGGCGCGCAGCGCGTCACGCTCGACGGTCAACTCCGCGATCTCCGCTTCGATCTGGACCTGACGGAAAATCCCGTAAGACCCCTGCACGGCGGCAAAGGCGAAATACGCCGCCAGCACGAGGGAGATTCCGAAAAAGATCAGGGGGCCGAAACCGGGCCGTTTGCGCGTCATATCTGTCCTGCCTCAACGCCTCTTTCCGGGCGATAGGGTGATCATGCCATAAGTGATTCGCCTTGTGAATCCCCCTTGGGGTGGACGCGCAAAAAAAGGCTGCGGAAATGGAAACGGGCCCCGCAGGGCCCGTCCACTTTAACGTCTGTGATACGTTTAGCCCGCGACAGAGGCCGCGTGGATCGACGAGATTGCCTCTTCAAGCATCGCATCGAATTCCGCATCCGTCTGCTTTGCGCTCAGCCCCTCGGTCAGCGCGCGGCTGAACGAGGCGATCATGCCGGTGTTCTGCGCGAGTTTCGCATTCGCCTCGTCGCGCGAGTAGCCGCCCGACAGCGCCACGACCTTCATCACGCGCGGATGATCGACCAGCGGCTTATAGAAATTTGCTTCGCTCGGCAGGGTGAGTTTCAGCATCACCTGCTTGTCGGCGGGCAGGGCGTCGAGCTGTGCGAGAATCTCGTCACGCAGAATTGCCTCGGCCTCGGCCTTGTCCGCGATCGAGATCGTCACTTCCGGCTCGATGATCGGCACGAGCCCATGGGCGAGCACTTGATTGCCCAGCTCGAATTGCTGCGCGACGACCGCCTTGATCCCCTCGGCATTCGCCGCCGAAATCACCGAGCGCTCCTTGGTGCCGAAAATCCCGGCCTTGGCGGCGCGCGAGAGCAGATCGTCGAGCCCCGGGATCGGCTTCATCATCTGGCAGCCGTTCACCTCCGCCTCAAGGCCCTTGTCGATCTTGAGGAAGGGCACCACGCCGCGGGTTTCCCACAGGTAGGTTGCGGTCGGCGTGCCGTCGATGTCGCGGTCCATCGTTTGCTCGAAAAGGATCGCGCCAACCACTTTATCGCCGGTGAAGGCGGGGGATTTGATGATCCGGCTGCGCATCTGGTGGATCAGGTCGAACATCTCGGTGTCGCCCGAATATTCCGATTCTTCGATCCCGTAGAGGCGCAGCGCCTTGGGCGTCGAGCCGCCCGACTGATCCAGCGCGGCAATGAAGCCCTCACCCTTGCGCATCTGTTCGGTCTGCTTGGCGTTCGACATGAGAATCCCCTCAATCCATTGCAATCATGGGCCTTTGGCCCGGGTGCTGCCCCTCCGATAGCGGTTCGCGGTGGCGCGTTCAATCGGGGTAACGCTAACAGCCGTATGTCTCGCGCCGGGCGCGGGTGGTGCGGATGTGAAGCGGCCCGCCATGTGTCAGGGCGGGCCGCTTCATGTTTCAGTCTTGCAGCGCTTTCACGCCGGGCAGTTCCTTGCCTTCCATCCATTCAAGGAAGGCACCGCCCGCAGTCGAGATATAGGTAAAGCGCGCAGCGGCTCCGGCCTTGTTCAGCGCCGCAACCGTGTCCCCGCCACCCGCGACCGAGGTCAGCGACCCGGCTTCGGTCAGCTCTGCCGCCTTCACCGCCGCCGCATTGGTCGCGGCATCGAACGGCGCGATTTCGAACGCGCCGAGCGGCCCGTTCCAGATCAGCGTGCGCGAGTTCTCGAACACATCCGAAATCTCTTCGACCGATTTCGGACCTGCGTCGAGGATCATCGCATCTGCCGGGCAGGCATCCGCGGCGACTGTTTCGTTCGCGGCACCGGCCTTGAACTCGCGCGCAACGACGACATCGACCGGCAGCACGATCCGGCAGCCCGCCGCCGAGGCTTTTTCGAGGATTTCGCGGGCGGTGTCGGCCATGTCATGCTCGGCCAGCGATTTGCCGACATCCACGCCCTGCGCCACAAGGAAGGTGTTCGCCATGCCGCCCCCGATCACAAGGTTGTCCACCTTGCTCACGAGATTGCCCAGCAGGTCCAGTTTGGTCGAGACCTTGGCCCCGCCGACAACCGCCGTCACCGGGCGGACCGGGTCGCCAAGTGCGGCTTCCAGCGCCTTGAGTTCCGCCTCCATCAACCGTCCGGCGGCGGCGGGCAGGATATGGGCGATCCCTTCGGTCGAAGCATGCGCGCGGTGCGCGGCCGAGAAGGCGTCATTCACATAGACCTCGCCAAGCGCGCCCATCGCGGCAGCCAGTTCGGGATCGTTCTTTTCCTCACCCGCGTGGAAGCGGGTGTTTTCCAGCAGCAGAACCTCGCCCGCCTGCAATGCGGCCACCGCTTTCTTGGCCGGGCCACCGATGCTGTCCTCGGCGAATTGCACCGGGCACCCAAGGGCTTGCGAGAGCGCGGGCACCAACGGGCGCAGGCTCATCTCGGGGACGACCTCGCCTTTCGGGCGGCCAAAATGGGCCAGCAAAACCGGCTTGCCGCCAGCCGCCATGATATCCTTGACGGTCGGCACGATCTTGTCGATCCGGGTCGTGTCGGTGACCTTGCCGTTCTCGACGGGGACGTTGATATCCACGCGCACCAAAACGACCTTGCCCGATAGATCCATCTCGTCGAGCGTTTTCCAAGCCATACTGTCTTCTCCTGATTGACGCGCGCGGCGGGGGCCGTCCACCGGCGCGGTTCACGCAAACTTGCCCCGATGTGAGGGGGGCGTCAACGGCCCCGCGCGGTTTCGCCTTTCGAATCTGCAAGCCCTTGCCTAAAGTTGCGCAAAATTCTGGAGGACCGTTCATGGCCGAGATCAAAGACCCCGAAAACACGATCATCATCGAACTCAAGGATGGCCCCGTCGTCATCGAGCTTCTGCCCGATGTCGCGCCCAAGCATTCCGAGCGCATGAAGCAGCTCGCCCGCGATGGCGCCTATGACAACGTGGCGTTCCACCGGGTGATCGAGGGCTTCATGGCCCAGACGGGCGATGTCGAGAACGCCAATATGGAAAAAGACTACAATCCGGGCCGCGCAGGCACCGGCGGCTCGCAATACCCGGACCTTCCGGCGGAGTTTTCCAAGCTGCCGCATGATCGTGGCACGCTCGGCGCGGCACGTTCGATGAACCCGAACTCGGCCAATTCGCAATTCTTCATCAACTTCAGCGACAACCATTTCCTGAACGGCCAATACACCGTCTATGGCCGTGTCATCTCTGGGATGGAGCATGTGGACAAGATCGCGCGCGGTGAGCCGCCGCGGAACCCCGACCGGATGATCTCGGTGAAGGTGGCCGCCGATGCGTAAGCTTCTCGCCTCTGCCGCCCTTGTCGCATTTGCCACTGGCGCGCTGGCCGAAGGGTCGGGCGTGCCCGATACCGACGGACCGAACCTGACGCTCGAGATCGCGGGCGCGACCTCGGGCAAGGTGGTGATCGACCTGCTGCCCGACGTGGCGCCGAAACATGTCGAGCGCATCGTCGAACTCGCCAAGTCGGGGGCCTATGATGACGTGGTGTTCCACCGCGTGATCGACGGCTTCATGGCGCAGACGGGGGACGTGCAATTCGGCAAGCGTGGCGGCAATGTGCAGATGGCCGGGATGGGCGGTTCGGATATGCCCGATCTTCCCGCGGAATTCTCGAACCGCAGCTTCGAGCGCGGCATGGTCGGCATGGCGCGCTCGGCGGACCCGAATTCGGCCAATTCGCAATTCTTCATCATGTTCGAACCCGCCCCGCATCTGAATGGCCAATACACGATCGTGGGCCATGTGATCGAAGGGCTGGAAGTCGTCGATCAGATCAAGAAGGGCAGTGCCGCGCGCAACGGGATCGTGGACGAGCCTGACTACATCGCTGCGGCCTCGGTCGAGGAGTGAGGGCAGGGGGCGCTGTCCTCTCTGACCTGACGGTCATCCCCCCGGAGTATTTCGGGTTTGATGAAAGCAAAAGGGCGCGCGGGGGAAACCCGCGCGCCCTTTGATTTTGGTTTGGTGTGGCTTAGCCGAGTTCAACCAGAGCGTGACGCTTCTTGCCCGCCGAGAGCTTGACCGGGCTGACAAGATCGGCTGCGGTGAACATGCGGCCCGCGTCGGTGCAGGTCTCGTCATTCACCTTGAGCCCGCCCTCGGCGATCAGGCGCTTGCCGTCCTTGCCCGATTTCGCAAGACCCGAGCGCACCACGAGCTGCGCGAGGCTGATGCCCTCCACCAGTTCCGCTGCCGGCAGGGCGAGGGTGGGCAGGTCATCGCCCACGCCGCCCTTCTCGAAGACTTCGCGCGCGGTGGCTTCGGCAGCCTCGGCGGCGGCGCGGCCATGGCAGAGCGCGGTCACCTCATTGGCCAGCACGATCTTGGCCTCGTTGATCTCGGAGCCTTGGAGCGCGCCGAGCCGTTCGCATTCGTCGAGCGGAAGCTCGGTGTAGAGTTTCAGGAACCGGCCCACATCGGCATCGGTCGTGTTGCGCCAGAACTGCCAGAACTCATAGGCGCTCAGCATCTCTTCATTGAGCCAGATCGCGCCGTTTTGCGACTTGCCCATCTTCTTGCCGTCCGAGGTGGTCAGAAGCGGCGAGGTCAGGCCGTAGATCTCCTGATCGAGCACGCGGCGCGTCAGGTCGATCCCGTTGACGATATTGCCCCACTGGTCCGAGCCGCCCATTTGCAGCAGGCAGCCGTAGCGGCGGTTCAGCTCCAGAAAGTCATAGGCTTGCAGGATCATGTAGTTGAATTCGAGGAAGCTCAGCGATTGCTCCCGATCGAGCCGCGACTTCACCGATTCAAAGCTCAGCATCCGGTTGACCGAGAAATGCCGCCCGATATCGCGCAGAAAATCGAGGTAGTTCAGCCCGTCCAGCCATTCGGCATTGTCGAGCATAAGCGCGCCGTTCGGCCCGTCGGCGTAGTCGATATATTTCGCAAAGACCTTCTGGATGCCCGCGATATTCTCGGCGATCTGATCGGGGCCCAAAAGCGGGCGCTCATCCGAGCGGAACGAAGGATCGCCCACCTTGGTGGTGCCACCGCCCATGAGCGTGATCGGCTTGTGCCCGGTCTTTTGCAGCCAGCGCAGCATCATGATCTGGATGAGCGAGCCGACATGCAGCGACTTCGCGGTCGCATCGAAGCCGATATAGGCCGGCACGATCCCTTTGACCAAAGCCTCGTCCAGCCCTTGATAATCTGTGCAGTCGGCCAGAAAGCCGCGTTCGATCATCACGCGCATGAAGTCTGATTTCGGGTGGTAGGTCATCGTGCTTGTCCCTTTCTTCGCCCCATGCGTATATCGGTCCATGGAATGAAGGGGAAGCCATGTTGAAGCCCGACGCGATCTGGTCTGTGGGGGCGATGTCGGGGACATCGCTCGACGGGGTGGACGCGGCGCTGGTTCTGACCGATGGCGAGCGGATCGTCGAGTTCGGCCGCAGCGCCTATCGCCCCTATACCGAGGCCGAGCGCAACGTTTTGCGGGCCGCGCTTGGGTGCTGGCCGGGTGAAGATGGGGTCGCCGCCGCCGCCGAAGTGGTCGAACTGGCCCATGCCGAAATCCTCTCGGAGTTCCCGGAGGCTGAGATCGTGGGCTTCCACGGGCAAACGCTCGCGCATGATCCTTTCGGGTTGCAAGGGCCGCGCCGGACGCATCAAGCGGGTGATGGGGACATTCTGGCAGAGGTACTGGGGCGTAAGGTGGTCTGGGATTTCCGCTCGATGGATGTGGAGATGGGCGGGCAGGGCGCGCCGCTCGCGCCCTATTTCCACTTTGCCTGCGCAAAATGGGCGGGGCTCGACGCGCCGGTCGTGATCCTCAATCTCGGCGGCGTGGGCAATGTGACATGGCTCGATCCGCGCGAACCTGGGCCAGACGTGCCGGGCGCGATCCTTGCCTTCGATACCGGGCCTGCCAATGCGCCGATCAACGATCTGATGCGCGCGCGGTTGGGGCGCGATTGCGACGAGGGTGGCGCTCTGGCGCTCGGCGGGCAGGTGGATGAAGCCCTGCTGGCGCGGTTCCTTTCCCATCCCTATTTCTTGCGCATCCCGCCCAAATCATTGGACCGAAACGATTTCCATGACGCCCTGAGCGGTGTCGAGGCGCTGTCCGACGCCGATGCGGCGGCTACGCTTACCGCTTGTGCCGCCGCCGCCGTTGCGCGCGGGGCGGAGCATTACCCGGCCCCACCCGCGGCGATCTATGTCACGGGGGGCGGGCGGCTCAATCAGGCGCTGATGGTGGCGCTTGCGCAGCGGGTGAACTGCCCGGTTGCCCCCATTGAGGATATCGGCCTCGACGGCGACATGCTCGAAGCCCAAGCTTTCGCCTATCTCGCGCTGCGCGTGGCGCGCGGCCTGCCGACGTCGGGACCTGCGACGACCGGCGTGGCCGCGCAGATCGGCGGCGGACGCATCAGCGCGGGGGAGTGAGCGGGCTGGCCCGCCTTGCCGCGAGGTTTCGGGCTGTGGCCGCGCAAGGGGAACGGCGGAACGCAAGTTGCCCGGGCAAGACGCCCGGGCGTGCTGGGCCCAAACAGGGTAGCGATGCGATCAGGCCCGAACACGGTTCATGCCTCGGCAGTCTGTTGCGGTTTCACAAGGAGGCCCGCGCCTTTCTCCGAGACAAAGCCGAACAGGTTGCCGAGGATCAGCGAGACCAGAACCATGCCTGCGGCAGGCACGGAAGCGGCCAGATCGCCAATCGCAACGCCGGTCAACAGGCAGAAGGCCGCCGTGGAGGCATAGCCATAGACCGCCGCCGGAATCGTGGCCAGCAGCGGAAGATGCGCGCCGAGCACCAACACAACGACCGACAGGCCCACGATGAGCGAGGTCACCGGAACTGCCCCGCCGACCGTTGCGACGACGAACAGCGCGACGGTTGCGACAATCACGCCCCAGGCGTGGTTCGCGGCGCATTTGGTGATGCTCTGGGCGGTGCCACCCGTGTGGTAATAGGCGCCCCAGCCGATGAACAAGGCCCAGACTTGCAGGCCGAGCCCGGTGCCGAGGCACAGATAGGTGGCGACAGCGGCCAAGGCGCCGATGGAAATCGCCAGTGCGGTAATCAGGTTCATGTTCCCCTCCCTTTTATATGCGCGTCATGGCGCTGCGCGAGAGGGTATGGCGCAGGCAGGGGCTCGGCTATCGGGACCAAGGTGCGTCGCGTCTTACGACCGACCCGACTTTGGGCGCAGATGCGGGCGCGGCATGTAGCGGAGACAGATCCCGTGACCGAAGGCTCGCCCCGTCATGCGTTTCAAGATTGTGCGGGGCGCGTGCCGCCGGGCTCGTGCATCTCGGGGCAGGCGGCGTCATCGACCGCGCGGAACTCCGGTCCGACGCGCAGGAACACCTTGCGCACCGTAGCGCAGACCCAGTCCCCTTCGCGGAGGACGCGCGACGTCGGATCTGGCAAGAACTGGCCAGCCTCGCCCGAGAGGGTTTCGCCACGGATGACATAGCCCGAAGTGTAGCGGGCGTGGGAAACTTCGACCCGCGTGATGCGGACCCATTGCGCCCCGGAGGCCACGGTGCTGTGCCAGTTGAGAAGCGAGGCCAGATAAACCGCAAGCGCCAGAGTCAGCACTCCGGCGATCACGTCGGCATATCCGAACAGTCGAAATCTGCGCATCAATGGCCTTCCAACAGAATGTCCGTACTTGACCGCTGCGACATCACGACGTCAATCCGCGCTGATCTGCGTCATGGCGCAAGCGGGCCGAAAGGCGTAAGCTTGAGCCGTTCGGAAATGGAGGTTCCCATGACCGCGTCTCATACCGATCCCTGCCCAACCCCCGCCGCCCGCAAGGTCGCGCCTTTTTCCAATCGCGCTGCTGCGGTGTTTCTTGTGGGTCTCGCCTTTCTGGTGATGGTGCCCTCGGGACTCGTGGTGATGATCGCGCCCTCGGGGCGCATCGCCGCCGATCTCGGCTGGTCGCTTCTCGGCCTGTCGCGCCCGCAATGGGAGTTGATCCATCTCGCCACCGGGTTTGTCTTTATCGGGGCCGGCGTCTGGCATATCTGGCTGCACTGGTCGGTGATCCGCAACCTGCTCTGGTCGGCGGCGGCCCGCACGCTCTGCCACCGCCGCGAGCTTGCCCTCGCCTTGGGTCTCGTGGGTGTCACGGTTCTGCTCGCGGTTCTATCCTGGCCGCCGATAAGCTGGCTCGAACACCTCGCAAGCTGGTTCCGGCGCGATTTCTGGTGAGGCCCGCTTTCATCAAACCCCAGATACGCCCCGCGCGGCGCACATGAAAAAGGGGGCCGCGGGGCCCCCTTGATCCGTTCCGTGTCCCGCGATCACTTGAGGATCGAGCGCCCGGCATATTGTGCGGTCTCACCCAGCATTTCCTCGATGCGGATCAGCTGGTTGTATTTCGCAAGCCGGTCCGAGCGCGCCAGCGACCCGGTCTTGATCTGACCGCAATTGGTGGCGACCGCGAGGTCGGCAATGGTCGCGTCCTCGGTCTCGCCCGAGCGGTGCGACATGACATTGGTGTAGCGCGCGCGGTGGGCCATCTCGACCGCTTCGAGGGTCTCGGTGAGCGTGCCGATCTGGTTCACTTTCACCAGCATCGAGTTGGCGACGCCTTGCTTGATGCCATCGGCCAGACGGCGCGGGTTGGTCACGAAGAGATCGTCGCCGACCAGTTGCACCTTGTCGCCCAGCTTCTCGGTCAGGATCTTCCAGCCGTCCCAGTCATCCTCGGCCATGCCGTCTTCGATCGAGATGATCGGGTAGGCGGCGCAGAGCTTGGCAAGGTAATCCGCGTTCTCTTCGGACGAGAGCGAGAGGCCTTCGCCTTTCATCTCGTATTTGCCGCCTTTGAAATACTCGGTCGAGGCGCAGTCGAGCGCGAGATAGATATCTTCGCCCGGCTTATAGCCTGCCTTTTCGATGGATTTCAGGATCAGGTCGAGCGCGGCGGTGGTCGAGGCCAGTTCCGGCGCGAAGCCGCCCTCATCGCCCAGACCGGTCGAGAGACCCGCCGCCGACAGCTCTTTCTTCAGCGTGTGGAAGACTTCGGACCCCATGCGCACCGCGTCGCGGATATTGCCTGCCGAGACCGGCATGATCATGAATTCCTGAATGTCGATCGGGTTGTCGGCGTGCTCACCGCCGTTGATGATGTTCATCATCGGAACGGGCAGGATGCGGGCCGAGGTGCCGCCGACATAACGGTAGAGCGGCTGCATCGTGAAATCGGCCGCGGCCTTCGCACAGGCGAGCGACACGCCGAGGATCGCGTTCGCGCCCAGACGGCCTTTGTTGTCGGTGCCGTCAAGCTCGATCATCGCGCGGTCGATCTCGACCTGCTCGGTGACGTCTTCGCCCACGAGGTTCTCTGCGATTTCGCCATTCACCGCCATCACGGCTTCGAGCACGCCTTTGCCCATGTAGCGCGACGTGTCGCCATCGCGGCGTTCCACGGCTTCATGCGCGCCGGTCGACGCGCCCGAGGGCACAGCAGCGCGGCCCATCGTGCCGTCTTCGAGGATGACGTCGACTTCGACGGTCGGGTTGCCCCGGCTGTCGAGGATTTCGCGGGCGTGGATGTCGATGATCGTGCTCATGAGGGCGTCCCTTCAGAGTTGAAAGATTTGCCCAACCCTATAGACGCCTGCTGACGCGGCGAAAAGAGCGCTTTGGCCAAAATCGGCGCCTTGGCTCATGTTAGCGACGAAGCGCGGGCGGCACGGCGGGCCTGTGCCTGCCGCCAGAGCGTGTAAAGCCCCGATCCGACGATCACCGCGCCCCCGATCAGCGTGGCCTCGTCGACCTCTTCGCTGAAGACGGTCCAGCCGATGATCAGCGCAAAGATCAGCCGAGTATAGCGGAAGGGGGTGATGACCGCGACCTCGCCGATCCGCATCGCCGCGATCAGCGCGTAATAGCCCAGCGTGCCTACGATAATCGCGCCTGCGAGAAACCCGAATTCGGTCAGGTCGGGCATCACCGCCACATCCCCCATCAGCCAGAGCAGGAACCCGCCCGCCGGCACGACCGAGGCGAAACCATAGGTCGCAAGCTGCATCGAGGTGATCGTGCGGGGCACCTTGCGCGTCACCACGTCGCGCGCGGCCAGTCCGATGACCGCCGCCACGGAGAGCAGCGAGAGCACCGAAAACCCGTCCGTTCCCGGACGGATCACGATCATGACGCCCGCAAACCCGATCAGGATCGCCGTCCAGCGCCGCCAGCCGACGCTCTCGCCCAGAAACAGCGCGGCCCCCAGCGTCACGGCAAGCGGTGTCGCCTGCAAGATGGCCGAGGCCTGCGCGAGCGGGGTGAAAGCGATGGCGCAGACAAAGCACATCGTGCCGATGAGTTCGGTCAGGTTGCGCCCGATCACCGAAGGCGCCAGCAAATCGCGTGAGAACAGCCGGTCGCGTCGTATCAGGGCGAAGCTTGCAAAGACCAGCGCGCCACCGCCGCCGATCAGGGCCAGAACCTCGCCAATCGGCAGGCGCGCGGCCAGTGCCTTGACGAACATGTCCTCAAGGGCAAATCCCGCCATGGCGAGCACCATCAGAAGGCTTCCGCGCAGATTTTCCATTGGGTCACGATCCTGTCCGGGGGCGAGAGCCCTCCTTAGGCGGGCGCTATGGTGGCAGGCAAGCGCGCGATTGTGTCACGCACAATCGCCGTGCTCACAGGGGCCGGGCGCGCTGCACGATGCCCGCCAGATCGGCCCAGATCGGCAGATGATCCGATGCCTTGCGGGCCAGCGGCGTATCGAGCACGCCCATATGCACCACCCGGATCTGCGGGCAGGTCACCAGCCGGTCGAGCCGCCCGAAGGGCGCGCGCGCCGGATAGCTTGGCCCCGGCGCGTGCACGTGGAACCCGGTCAGCACCTCGAAGCCGCGCTTGGCCGACCATTCGTTGAAATCCCCGATCGCCAGAGCCGGGTGGGGCGCATGATGGCGCAACTCCTGCGCGAGGCGTCTCCATTGCGCGCGCCGGTCCATACGACGCAGGCCCAGATGCGCGCCGATCACCGTGAAGGGCGCGCCCGAGTCGATCGCCACCTGCACCGACAGCGCGCCACGCGGCTCCAGCCCCGGCAGTGCGATACCGCCCACGCCCAGCACCCGCGCGCCGCGTTTGACCAGCACCGCCTGCCCATGCCAGCCCAGACTGTCCGGCCCCGTGCGCGGCTGCTCGATCACCTCGAAATCGGTTTCGTCCTCGATCATCCGGGCGGGCAGGGTAGCCGGTCGCGCACCCATCCGGCGGTCGACCTCTTGCAGCGCGACCACATCCGCGCCGAGCGCATTGATCACGTCAAGCACCCGGCCCGGATCGCGCCGACCATCACTGCCCACGCATTTATGCAGATTGTAAGAGGCGATACGGATCGTCATGCCCTTGGTATAGCCATCTCGCGCGCCGCTTGCACCCCGGCTTGCACGCGCTAGTTTGATCCCATGCGGATCGGATCGCTTTTCAACAACCTACGTCAGCAACCCCGCCTCGTGCAGGCGATCTGGGCGGTGCTTGCGCTTGAATTCTGCGCGGCCCTGTTCGAGCGCCAATGGCCGCTCGCCGGGGTGGCGCTTGCGACCTTCTTGCTCACGCTGATCCCGCGCTATGTGACCTCGCGGATCGGTCTGGCCTTGCCGACCCCGATGATCGTGGCGATCACCCTGTTCATCTTTGCGACGATCTTCCTTGGCGAGGCTTTCGATTACTACAACCGCTTCTGGTGGTGGGACATTGCGCTCCATGGCGGCTCGGCGATCGGGTTCGGTCTCTTGGGGTTCCTCTTTGTCTTCACCTTGTTCGAGGGCGACCGTTACGCCGCGCCGCATTGGGCGCTTGCGCTGATCGCGTTTTGTGTGGCGGTCACCATCGGCGTGCTCTGGGAGATTTTCGAGTTCGGTATGGATCAGCTCTTTGGCATGAACATGCAGAAATCCGGGCTGATGGACACGATGGGCGACCTGATCGTCGATGTGATCGGCGCCTCGCTCGGTGCGCTGGCAGGGTGGGCCTATCTGGTCGGGCGCGGCCCCGGCTTTACCCGCAACCTGTTCGAGCAATTTGTCGCCAAGAACCGCCGCCTCTATCGCAAGTTCCGCGACCGCGACTAGATCAGGTCCCGCAAAAGGTGCGCTCGACAATCTCGGCGGCTTTGGGCGCGGCCTCCAGATCGGCGAATTCGGGCGCGGGGTCATAGGGCGCGGCAAGCCCCGCCATCAGGTGCTCGAAGGGGTCCATGTCGCCCGCGACGGCCGCCTCGATCATCTGCTCGATCCGGTGATTGCGTGGGATGCGCACCGGATTGGCGCGCGCCATGACGCCTTGCGCATCTGTCTCTCCCGCAAGACGCGCGTGCCACTTGATCTCCCATTGATCGAAGGCGGCAGGCTCGGTGAATTCGTCCCGCGCGCGCCCTGTCGATAGCCCTCGGAAACTGCGGGTGAAATCCGCCCGCTCTACGGCCATCCGACCCAGCAGGTCCTCGATCAATGCACGGTCATCGTCGGTCGGGTTGGCCAGCCCGATCTTCGCCCCGAACCGGCGCAGCCAGGCCGCCTGAAACGCCGGCGCAAAGCCATGCACGGCCTCGGTCGCAGCCTCGATGGCGGCCTCGCGTTCGCCCATCAACGGCAAAAGGCATGTCGCAAGCTGCGCCAGATTCCACGCCGCGATTTGCGGTTGCGCGGCATAGGCGTAACGGCCCCATTGGTCGATCGAGGAAAACACTGTCTGCGGGTGATAGGCATCCATGAAGGCGCAGGGGCCATAGTCGATGGTCTCGCCCGAAATCGCCATGTTGTCGGTATTCATCACCCCGTGAATGAACCCGACCGAAAGCCAGCCCGCGATCAGCTCGGCCTGGGCCGCGACCACCGCCCGTAACAGCCCTAACGGCCCCTCGGCCTGTGGATAGTGACGTGCAATCGCATGATCGCATAACAGGCGCAGCGCCTCGTCGTCGTCGCGGGCTGCGAAATACTGGAAGGTGCCGATGCGGATATGGCTGGCGGCCACGCGGGTCAGCACCGCGCCCGGACGGGCGAACCCGTCCCGGACGACCCGTTCCCCTGTCGCCACCGCCGCCAGCGCCCGCGTGCTCGGCAGTCCAAGCGCCGCCATCGCTTCCGAGACGACATATTCCCGCAGCACAGGCCCAAGCCATGCCTTGCCATCGCCCCGGCGCGAAAACGGTGTCTGCCCGGCCCCTTTGAGCTGTAGATCGAACCGCGCCCCTTCAGGGGTCACGACCTCGCCCAACAAAACCGCCCGCCCGTCGCCGAGCTGCGGGACCCAGCCACCGAACTGATGCCCGGCATAGGCCTGCGCGATCGGATCGGCCCCATCCGGCATCCAGTTGCCCGCGAGCATCGCGCGCCCGGCCTCGCTTTGTAGCCAGTCCGCATCGATCCCAAGCTGCTGCGTGAGCCGGCTGTTCGCCGCCAAAAGGCGCGGCTCCGGCACCGCCGCCGGTGCAACCCGGGCAAAGAACCGCTCGGGCAGGCGCGCGTAGCTGTTGTCAAATTCGATCATTCGATGTCTCCCACTGCGCCAGATAGGGCGCCGCGCCGCCCCGCCAATCCCCTCACGCTGCCGAAAATATCCCGGGGGGCTTCGGCAGGAGCGGGGGCAGCGCCCCCTCGGCCCTCAGAGCCGCGCGATCCGCTCGGTCAGAAGCGCGTAGAACCCTTCCGCATCGACATCGCCCATGAACATCGCATTGGCCGGACGGTCGGTGACGCGCCACCAATCGGCAACCGTCATGCCCAAGGTGAGCTCTGAGCCGGTCTCGATCTCGACATTGACGTGACGCCCCGAGAACAGCCCCGGCTGCAACAGATAGGCGATCACGCAAGGGTCATGCAGCGGCGCGCCTTGCGAGCCATATTTGGCCATGTCGTAGCGCTCGAAGAAATCGGTCCAACTGGCCACCGCATGGCCGACACGGGTGCCAAGGGCGCGCAGGGTCTCGATGCGCGGACGGGTGGTCAGCACCTGATGCGTGACGTCGAGCGGCATCACTACCAGCGGCACGCCGGATTTGAACACGATATCAGCGGCTTGCGGATCGACATAAATGTTGAATTCCGCAGCCGGGGTGACGTTGCCAACCTCGAAATAGGCCCCGCCCATCAGCACGATCTCGGCGATTTTCGGCACGATGTCGGGCGCGCGTTCCATGGCGGTGGCGATATTCGTCAGCGGCCCCAGCGGGCAGAGCGTGACAGCTCCCTCGGGCTCGGCTCGTAGCGTCTCGATGAGGAAATCGACCGCGTGTTGCTCGTCCAGCGCCATGCGTGGTTCGGGCAGTTCGATCCCGTCGAGCCCGGTCTTGCCATGCACATATTCCGCCGTCACCAGATCCCGCGCCATCGGCCGGTCGCATCCGGCAAAGACGCGCATATCGGCGCGCCCCGCCAATTCGCAGACCTTGCGCGCGTTCAGCGCGGTCAGCGTGAGCGGCACGTTGCCCGCGACGCAGGTGATCCCCAGAACCTCCAGTTCGGGGCTGGCCAGTGCCAGCAGGATCGCCACCGCATCGTCTTGTCCGGGGTCCGTGTCGATGATGATCTTGCGTGCCATGCGGGTCTCCTGCGTGCGGGTTTGGCGCGACTGTCGCAGCGCGCGGCAAAGTTGTCCAGAACCGCAATCCTGTCCAATCATGGCCACAATTGAGGGATAGTTTCTGATTCAAGAACAGGGAAAACCCTGAGAGCACAGACGGAGGCAAGGATGGGCAGGTCCGAGCATCACATCGTTCTTTCGACGCCTGCGTCGAGCGGGCTGAGCGGTCCGGTCCTGCGGGCGTTGAGCACCGCGCGCGAGGCGCTGGAGGCCGCGGGGTATGGCACGGTGGCGCCTGGGCCAGAACCGCGTGCGCAGCTTCATGTCGATGAGACGATTGCCGGACGCCCTGCCTCGGGGCTTGCTGATTTCTTCTCGCTCGCCGCGCCGCGCGCGCAGGATTTTGGGGCGCGGCTTGGCGGTCCGGTCGGCCGGATCGTGCTGCCGGTCATGCCCTATGATCTGCTCTATCCCAAGCTTTGGCGCCAGCAGGCGCAGCGCGTGGCGATGCCCGATTTTGCCCAGATCGCGCCGGAACTGGCCGGGCGCTCGCGCGGCTGGGTGGCGCTCGCGCAGGACATTCTCGCGGCCTTCGCCCCGCGAGAGCTGATCGTGCTGCCGATGCCGCAGGGAGCCGACGAAATCCTTGCCGCGCTTCTGCCCGATCTTGCGCTGACGGTCGGGGCAGGGGCTGCGCGCCCCGCCATGCCCGACACCGCGATTGCCATGATGCAGCGGTTCCACCGGGCGGGCCTTGCGCTGCCTGCACGCCAGATCGCGCGCCTTGTGCAGTTCCATGCCCGCCAGCCACAGCCCGCGCCGCTGGCCGCATTTGACGCGCTTGACGCTGCGCGGTTGCGCAAGCGATATCAGGCCGATCTGTCGCAACTGGCGGCACTGCCGGGGCTGCGTATCGCGCAAGAGACCTGCCTGCCGCTGGCGGCGGAGTGATCCCCTGAAACGCGAAAGGCGCCCCGGTGACCGGGACGCCTCGTCATGCGTTGGGCAGGGCGGCTGCCCGGTCGCATAAGACTGAAATTAGCCGTCGAAATTCACCGCTTCGATCAGCTTGAGCGCCGCGGGGCGCATCTTGGCCACATCCACGAGACCAAGGCTGTCGGGCGTGAACTCACCCCAGCTTTGCACCAGCTCCGAACGCGCCACGCCGTCCTTCACGGGGAATTCGTGGTTGGTTTCGGCATAGATCGCCTGCGCCGCGTCCGACACAAGGAATTCCATCAGCTGCATCGCCGCCGCCTTGTTCGGTGCGGCCTTGGTCATCGCCACGCCCGAGATGTTCATATGCGTGCCGTCGCCCTCGAAGACCGGGAACACGATGCGCACCGAGTCCGCCCATTCCTTCTGCTCGGGATCGGCGATCATCTGGCCCATGTAATAGGTGTTCCCCAGCGAGATATCGCACTCGCCCGCCCAGATCGACTTGACCTGGCTGCGGTCATTGCCCTCGGGCTTTTTCGCGAGGTTCGCCTTGACCCCTTCGAGCCAGGTGCGGGTCGCTTCCTCGCCGTGATGCGCCATATAGGCGGCGGTGAGGGCGACATTGTAATCGCTGGTGAAGGAGCGGGTGCAGATGCGGCCCTGCCATTTCGGATCGGCCAGATCCTCGTAGGAGGTCACCTCGCCATCGGCCACGCGATCTTTCGAGGCATAGACGATCCGCGCACGGGTCGTCAGGCCGAACCAGTGATTGTCGGGGTCGCGGAAGGCATCCGGGATGATCGAGATCAGCGCCTCGTCCTCGACCGGCTGGGTCACGCCGGCTTCGACGACCTGCTGAAGCCGCGCGATGTCGACCGTCATCACCAGATCGGCGGGGGAGCGGGCGCCCTCGGCCTGAAGCCGTTCGACCATGCCCTTGTCGACAAAGGCCACGTTCACGTTGATCCCGGTCTTTTCAGTGAAGGCGTCAAACAACGGCTGCACCAGCTCGGGCTGACGGTGGGAATAGACGTTGACCTCATCGGCCAGCGCGGGCGCAGCGGCCAGCGTTGTGGTCAGGGCGAGGAACAGGCGCGTTTTCATTGTCGACTCCTTTTGTCGGAATTTGAGCGTTCTATACGAGGCGACTCGGGGTCGGTCAATACCTGAGTGAAGCAATCGGAAATAAAAAGCCCGCCCCGGTGTTGGGGGCGGGCCTCATGTCGCGCGGGGCCGCATCGTCAGGCGTTTTCTGCCATCTCCAGCTTCTCCAGCGCCTCCATCCACAGCGCTTCGGCCCGGTCCATCGCCTCGCGCGCCTCCCCATGTTTGAGCAGCCACTTGTCGCGCTCAGCCGCGCGTGTGGCTTCGTAAAGCCCCGGGTCGGCCAGCTTTTCATTAAGCTTTTCAAGCATCTCGGAGAGCTTGTTCACGCGCTCCTCGCATTTGCGCACCTCCGCACGGAGCGCAAGGAGCGCGTCGCGCGACGGGCGCGCGGGCTTGTCCTTGGGTTTCGCGGGGGCCGGTTTCTCGGCCGGATCACCCGCCAGCAATTCGGCGCGGTAGGCCGCCAGATCGCGCTCATAGGGCGCGACCGAGCCGCCCTTGACCAACCACAGCCGATCCGCCACCAGCGAGAGCAGGTGCATGTCGTGGCTGACAAGGATCACGGCGCCGGTATAGGCGGTCAGCGCTTCGACCAGCGCCTCGCGGCTTTCGATATCGAGGTGGTTGGTCGGTTCGTCGAGGATCAAAAGATGCGGCGCGTCGAGCGTTGCCAGCAAGAGCGACAGCCGGGCCTTTTGCCCGCCCGAAAGCTGCCCGACCGGGGTTTCAGCCTGATCCGCGCCCAGTCCAAAGCCCGCCAGACGCGCGCGCAGGCGAGGTTGGCCCTCATCCGGGCGCTGGCGTTGCAGATGCGCGAGCGGCGTTTCGGCCAGCTCCAGCTCATCGACCTGATGCTGTGCGAAATAGCCGATCCGCAGCTTGGAAGACCGGGTGATCCGCCCTTCGCATGGTTTAAGTTTGTCGGCCAGCAGCTTGGAAAGTGTGGATTTCCCTTCGCCATTTCGGCCCAAAAGCGCGATCCTGTCGTCCTGGTCGATCCGCAGGCTCAGCCGCTTCAGAACGGGCGGGCCATCATACCCCACGGCGCAGCCTTCCATCGAGATGATCGGCGGCGAGAGTTGCTCGGGCTCAGGGAAGGTGAAGACCTGCTTGGCGGCCTCTTCGGGCGCGGTGATCGGCACCATCTTTTCGAGCATCTTGACCCGCGCCTGCGCCTGCGCGGCCTTGGTGGCCTTGGCTTTGAACCGGTCCACGAAGCTTTGCAGATGGGCGCGCCGTGCGTCTTGCTTCTTGGCTTCGGCGGCCTGCGCCTCGCGTTGGAGCGCGCGGGTGCGGGCGAAGGTGTCATAGCCGCCCTGATAGAGCGTCAACTTGCGCCCTTCGAGATGCAGGATCGCGCCCACGGCGCGGTTCAACAGGTCGCGGTCGTGGCTGATGATGACGACCGTATGCGGATATTTCGCCAGATATTGCTCCAGCCAAAGTGCGCCTTCGAGGTCGAGATAGTTGGTCGGTTCGTCCAAGAGCAGCAGATCGGGCTGCGCGAACAGCACGCCGGCCAGCGCCACGCGCATCCGCCAGCCGCCCGAGAAGTCGCTGCAAGGGCGGCGCTGTGCCTCGCTGTCAAAGCCCAGCCCCTTGAGGATCGCGCTCGCGCGCCCCTCGGCGGACCAGGCGTCGATATCGGCCAAGCGGGTCTGGATCTCGGCAATGCGGTGCGGGTCGCTGGCGCTTTCGGCCTCGGCCAGAAGGGCCGCGCGTTCGGTATCCGCGGCCAGCACCGTATCCAGAAGGCTCGTCGAGGAAGACGGCACCTCTTGGGCCACGCCGCCGACGCGGGCGCGGGCGGGCAGGTCGATTTCGCCGGTTTCGAGCGCCAGCTCGCCCCGGATCAGCCGGAAGAGCGTGGTTTTCCCCGCGCCGTTCGCGCCGACAAGGCCCACCTTGTGGCCGGTGGGAATGGTGGCCGAGGCGCCCTCCAGAAGGGGGCGTCCGCCGATCGAATAGGTGATGTCCGAGATCCGCAGCATGATGCGCCCGGCTTGCCCGAGGGGCGCGGGGCCGTCAAGCGGGGTTTCAGTCGAAAAGCCCGGTCATCAGCTCGGCGTCATAGCTGTGAAAGCCCACGAGCGGCTGATCGCCCTCTTCGGTGAAGACAAAGACGTGGAAGGCATCGTTGAACAGCGCGACGCGGCAAAACCGCCCCTCGGCCATGAGATCGAGCGGGCAGACGGCGAGATCGGTATGCGGCACAGACGCTTCGAACATCTCATAGGTGAAGGGCAGGGCGGCGGGGCTGGTCAGGCCGTCTTCATCCGCGAGGGACGGGAGGGCGAACAGCAGGGCGACGAAAGAGGTCAGAATCGGGCGCATGGGGGTCTCCTGTATTTCCGAGTGAAACTATAGGGTATTTGGGGGCCTGTCATGGTGCATTTGGTCGCAGCATGCGGCGCAGAAATGCTCCGCTTGCGCTAACGATGCGCTGCGCGCGGGGCTTTTCTTTGGCCGGGCCGCGTGCTAGCAGGCGCCAGAAACTTTGTCCGGGCGCCTATGCCCAAGACTTCATCAGGAAAGGGCTGTCCCATGGCCATCGAACGCACGCTGAGCATCATCAAACCCGATGCCACCAACCGCAACCTGACCGGCAAGATCAATGCCAAATTCGAAGAAGCGGGCCTGCGCATCGTCGCGCAAAAGCGCATCAAGCTTTCGATGGAGCAAGCCGGCAAGTTCTACGAAGTGCACAAAGAGCGTCCCTTCTACGGCGAACTGTGCGAATTCATGGCGTCGGCCCCGGTCGTCGTGCAGGTTCTCGAAGGCGAGTCCGCCATCGCCAAGAACCGTGAAGTGATGGGCGCCACCAACCCGGCCGAAGCCGCAGACGGCACCATCCGCAAGGAATTCGCGCTTTCGGTTGGCGAAAACTCGGTTCACGGCTCGGATGCGCCGGAAACCGCCGCGCAAGAGATCGCCTTCTTCTTCTCGGGTCTCGAACTGGTCGGCTGAGCCTAACGGCGCAACCCCAGACCCAAGGCATCAAGGGCCGCCTCCATCCGGGGGTGGCCCTTTTTCGTGTCTGCGGCGCCGGTCTTTCCGAAGGCTTCGTCCTCGAGCGCGTCGAAACGCAGACGCAGCGCGTCCTTCTCCGCGCCCTTGCAGTCATTCCAGGGGCGACCCTGAAGCGCCATGACCAGCGTGTAATAGGCGATGAAATGCGGACGCACGCCCACGCGGAGCTTGGCCAGATAGGCCGCATCCGCGCCGATCTCGCGCAGGGTCTCGGCGTCGGGAATACCGGCGCGCGCAAGCATTTCGGCCATGGCAGGGCCGATCCCGGAAATCGAGGTCAGGGGCGTAGGCATCGTGGGCTCCGTATCGCAGGAGCCCCGATTATGGGCGCTGGCCGCAGGTCAGGGCAAGCCCGACCGCGCGGCTCAGATTGCGGCCCAGTCCGTGAACTGGGTGCTGCCTTGCTGCTGGGCGGGCGCAGAGGCCTGCCCGTGCTGCTGGCTCGCGCCTTGCTGCGCGGTTTGCTGCGACTGGGCGCTTGGTTGACCCATCTGATGTTGCTGCATGATCTGCCTCATTGATCGCGAACGGCTTCAGGGAAAATCCAAAGCCTGGCGAGAATGCGGCGGCAGATAGTCCTGCGCCCGAAAAACGTCAATCGGGTGCAGATCGGTCACAGATCACATTCGCGGGACCTGTGTTCAGGCTGCCGCATCCGCCTTGCGCGCAGGCGCCGCGCCGCAGATCGGGATCGTCGGCGCGCCGGGCAATTGCAGAAGATTTTCGAGCGCGCGGTTATCCGCGACCAGATCGGCCAGCGTCTTGCGATCGAGTGCGGCATAAAACGAATCGAGCGCCTCGGTCAGCGCCTCACGGAACAGGCAGGCCTCGTGGAGCGGGCAGGTATTGGTCTCCAGATCGAAGCATTCCGCAAAGGGCAACGTCGCCTCGAAGGCGCGCAGCACCTCGCCGACACAGATCTGATCCATCGGCCGGGCCAGCCGCAAGCCGCCGCTGCGCCCGCGCTGCGTGTCGATAAACCCGCGTTGAGCCAAGGTGTTGACCACCTGTGCAAGATGGTTCTCCGACGCGTTGCAGGCGGCCGCGATCTCGTGCTTGCGCACGGTCAACCCCGGATTGACCGCGCAAAACATCAGCACGCGCATGGCAAGGTTGGTTCGGGTTGTCAGTCGCATGGGCCGCTCCTCGTTTGAGGTCTTTTAACGGATCTCCGCCCGAGACGATTTGACCCAGATCAGATATCGCAAATGCATCATTTCGCGCTGTGGTCCGCCGCCGGGACGCGATATATATGCGCAAAACTGAATGTGAAGCCCGGTCCCGCCGGGAAAGGAGCATGACATGACCACTGCCCAAGGCACCCCCGCCGCCATGCCCGAAGCCCATTCCCGGCTCGCGCATTTTCCGATCACCTTCTTCGCCACCACGATGGGGCTGGGCGGGTTCACGCTGGCGCTGCGGGCGGCCTCGGGCGTGATCGGGCTGCCCGCGATCTTCTATCAGGCGGGCTTTGCGCTGACCGTGCTGGTCTTTGCGCTGGTCTGCATCGGCTATCTCTCCAAGGCGCTGCGCCACCCCGGCGCGGTCAAGGGCGAATGGGCCCATCCGGTGCGCCTGTCCTTCTTCCCGACGGTTTCGGTCTCGCTGCTGCTGCTGGCGACCATCACGCTTTCGGTCTCCAAGCCAGCGGCGCTGGCGCTCTGGGTGATCGGCACGGCGCTTCAGGGCACGCTGACCATCGCGGTGGTCACCAACTGGATCGGCACGCGCAGCTTTCAGCACGGCCATCTCAACCCGGCCTGGTTCATCCCGGCGGTGGGCAATGTGATCGTACCGGTCGCGGGCGCACAGCTTGGCTTTACAGAGATCAGCTGGCTGTTCTTTTCGGCGGGGATGATCTTTTGGGTAGTGTTGCTGACGCTGGTCTTCAACCGGCTGGTGTTCCATGACCCGCTGCCCGGCCGCTTGCAGCCGACGCTGGTGATCATGGTGGCGCCGCCCGCCGTGGCCTTCATCGCCTGGCTGCGCCTGACGGCGGTTCCCGGCACCGAGGCGCATGGCGTCGATCCCTTCGGCCATATCCTGCTTTCGCTCGGCTATGTCTTTGCGCTGATCGTCGCGGTGCAGATCCCGCGCATCCTGCGACTTCCCTTTGCGATGTCCTTCTGGGCGCTGAGCTTCCCGCTCGCCGCGCTGACGATTGCGAGCTTCCTCTATGCCGAGATGACAGGATCGGCCTTCCACACCCGGCTGGCGACAGCGCTTCTGATCGGGCTTACGGTGCTGATCGGCGGGCTGCTTGCGCGCACGCTTCTCGGGATCGCGCGCCACGAAATCTGCCAGCCCGAATAAGCCACATTGCTGTGCTTTGCAAAACGGCCCCAGCGGGGGCCGTTTTCTTTTGCTGTTCCCGCTTTCATCAAACCCAAGATACGCCCGCCGGAGGCGCAGCTTTCCCTGCCCATGCGCGCGGCCGCTGGAGACAAAGAAAAGGGCGCAGGTCCGAAGACCCACGCCCCCTTGGGACACAACGTGCCGGGCCGATTACATCGGCGCGGGTTTCGGCGTGGTCGCGGTCGAGACCGGGAAGGTCGGGTGGACCACTTGCGGCTGCTCGCCGGTCAGCGTGCCGAGGAAGGCGGTGATATCGTCGATGGTGCCTTCGTCAAGCTTCTCGCCCAATTGCGATTCCGCCATGATGTCGACGGCCACTTTCAGATCCCACACCTTGCCCGAGTGGAAATAGGGCGCGGTGATCGCGATGTTGCGCAGCGGTGCCGCCCGGAAGACATATTCGTCATCGGCGGTTTCGGTGACCGCAAAGCGCCCACGGTCGCCTTCCGGCAGGATGTCGGCGCCGGGCTTCTCGATCAGGCCGAACGGGTAGTAGCCGTTGCCGCCGAAGTTGATGCCGCTGTGGCAGCTCACGCAGCCGGTGTCGATGAAGGCTTGCAGACCGCGTTTTTCCTGCTCATCCATCGCGCCGTCCTGACCCATCAGGAACTGGTCGAATTTCGAGTTGGGCGTGATCAGCGTGGCCTCGAAGGCTTCGATCGCCTTGGCGAAGTTGTCGAAGGTGACCGGGTCCTCTTCGCCGGGGAAGGAGGCTTTGAACGCATCCACATAGCCCGGCATCGAGGTCAGCGTTGCCACGACCTGCTCGGGGGTGTTGTTCATCTCGACGCCAGCCTGAACCGGGCCTTTGGCTTGCTCGGCGAGGTCGGCGGCGCGGCCGTCCCAGAACTGCGCGATGTTGAACACGGCGTTGAGCATGGTCGGCGCGTTGCGCGGACCGGCCTGCCAGCCGTGGCCCACAGAGGTTTCCAGCCCGTCAACCCCGCCAAGGCCCACGTTGTGGCACGACTGGCACGAGAACAGGCCCGATTTGGACATCCGCGGATCGAAGAAGAGCATTGCGCCCAGATCGACCTTTTCGCGGGTGATGGCTTCACCGCTCGGCAGTGCCGGCGCGTTCATCGGGATTGCCTCGAAATATTCTTTCGCCGCTTCACGCAGCGCCGCATCGTCGGCGAGGGCAGGGGTGGTCAGCATCGTCGTCACAGCGAGCGCAGATGCAAGATACCGTTTCATGGCTTTGTTCCTCCGTAGCTCCGAAAGGTGGAACCCTTCTAAGTTCACGGCGGCGTGAGCGATTTGATCTAGATCAGAACTATTCTAATTCCGGGTGTGACATCTTGTCAGCCGCTAGCGCCGAGAGGTCCGGGACGCGCTTGATTTTTGCTGCGAAGGGGGCGAGCAATATTCCAAAGGGAGGTGCGCATGGCACTCGAAGACGCGAAAAATCAAGTAGATATGGCTTTTACCCGCGAGGACCCGCGCGGGCTGGCCTATGAGAATGCTTTTGCCGGTGCGACTAGCGCCTTTCGGCGGCGCTATACCAAAGACCTCTCGGGTGTCGATCTGGCGATCACGGGACTGCCTTTCGATCAGGCGGTGACGCATCGGCCCGGGGCGCGCTTTGGGCCGCGGGCGATCCGCGAGGCGAGCACGCTTCAGGCGTTCGATGCGCCCTATGGCTGGGGCTATGACCCAATGAGCGCGCTCACCATCGTCGATTATGGCGATATGGCCTTCGATTATGCGAGCACCCGCGAGGTGCCGGGTCGGGTGCAGGCGCATATCGGGGGCATCCTTGCGGCAGGGGCGGGCAGTATCGCGCTTGGCGGCGATCATTTCCTGACGCTGCCGATCCTGCGCGCCTATGCCGAGCGGTTGGGGCCGGTCGCGCTCATTCAGTTCGATGCCCATTCCGACACCTGGGTCGATGACGACCCCGAACGGATCGACCACGGCACGTTTCTTTACAAGGCGATCCGCGAGGGCGTGGTGGCGCCGGAAACGACCGTGTCCGTCGGTATTCGCACTGACAACCCCGATACGATGGGCGTCACGATCCTTGACGCGCCCTTCGTGCATCAGGCGGGCGTCGCGGAGACCGTCGCGCGGATCAAGGCGGTGGTGGGTGCGCGTCCGACCTATATCACCTTCGACATCGACGGGCTCGATCCCGCCTTCGCGCCGGGCACCGGCACGCCCGTCTGGGGTGGGCTGGCGAGTTGGCAGGCGGCAGCGATCCTGCGTGGCCTTGCCGGGATCAACCTTGTCGGGGGCGATGTGGTCGAGGTCTCGCCGCCCTATGACACGACCGGGGCCACGGCGATTGCGGGGGCGCATGTCGCAATGGAGTTGATCGCGCTCTATGGCTGGACGCGGAGGGGGGCATGAAGCTGGCCGTCATCCTTCTGCTGGGGCTGGCGGCTCTGGCTGTGGCGGGGAGTCTTTATGTCCGGCTCGCGCCGCTGCCGATGGCCGACCCTGGGGACCGCGCCCCGCGTTTTCCGCAGTTCGAGGGCGATCCGGGCGGTTTCGGGACCACGCTACGCACCGAAGACCCCGACGCCGCCGCACGGCTCGACGCGGTGATCCGCGCCACCCCACGCACTCGTCTGCTTGAGGGTTCACTGGCCGAGGGGCATCTGCGTTACGTCACGCGCTCGCTGATCTGGGGGTTTCCAGACATTACCGATGTCCTCTTGCGCCCCGGCGAGATCCATATCCACGGCCACCTTGTCTATGGCCGCTCGGACCTGGGCGTGAACCGCAGGCGCATCGAGGGCTGGCTGGCGGCGGTGGGGCTCTAGCTCCGAGGCGGCCCGCTCTGTTGCGCCGAAAGCACGGGCGCGGGCGGGCTTGGGAGCCTGCCTTGTTGGCGGGGGAGCGGCATCTTATCTCGGCGCGGACAGCCCCGAGGTGCGCCATGCAAACCGTCCTTCACTATTTTCGCTGGCCCTTCGGTCTGACACTGCTCGGGCTTGTGCTCGCCTTCTGGCTGGGCTGGGGTTATGCGGATACGCTCAACGGTGCGCTGTCCTTTCTCGCAATCGCGGCGGTGCTGGCGGTGCTCGAAATCTCGCTTTCCTTCGACAATGCCATCGTGAACGCCAACAAGCTGCGCGACATGACACCCGAATGGCAACGCCGCTTCCTGACATGGGGGATCGTGATTGCGGTCTTCGGGATGCGGATCGTGTTTCCGCTCTTGATCGTGGTGGTGGCCGCCGATCTTGGCCCGATCGAGGCGCTGCGTCTCGCCGCGCTCCATCCTGCCGAATATGCCCGGATCATCGAGGGGGCGCATGTCTCGATTGCTGGGTTCGGGGGCGCCTTCCTGATGATGGTGGCGCTCAATTATTTCATCGACGACGCCAAGGATGTGGACTGGATCGCCGCCATCGAACGGAGGCTGCGCGCCTGTGCGTCGATCCGCGGGCTGGAGATCGGACTGGTGCTGTCCATCGCGCTGCTCTTTGCCACGATCCTGCCCGAGGCCGAGGCGCAGGCCTTTCTCTTTGCGGCCGTGGCGGGGCTCGTCACCTTTCTGGCCGTCGAGGTGCTGGGGCAGGTGCTTGACCGCGCCTCGATCTCGGCCGAGGCGGCGAAGGGCGGGATCGGTGCCTTCCTCTATCTTGAAGTGCTCGACGCTTCGTTCAGTTTCGACGGGGTAATCGGGGCTTTTGCGCTGACGCATAACCTGTTCCTGATCGCCATCGGCCTTGGCATCGGCGCGCTTTACGTGCGTTCGATGACGATCATGCTGGTCGAGCGCAACACGCTCGCGCATTTCCGCTATCTCGAACATGGCGCGTTCTGGTCGATCCTGATCCTGTCGATGATCATGTTCGCGCAGACACTGGCCCATATCCCGGAACTCGTGACCGGGCTTCTGGGCGCGGGCTTCATCGGGTTCGCGCTGATGTCCTCGGTGCGGTTCAATCGTCTGGCGCAGGGGCTTGGGGCCGATGGCGCCGCCCATTTGCGGTGAATGCGGATTCGGGGGTCGACACCCCGGCGCGGCCCGCTAGTCTTAACCCAAATGATACGGGTTGGGCGCAAGCTGCCGGTCAGGCAGGCGCTCGGCCTTTCGGGAGGGTAGCAATGATTTATGCGCAGATGCGGTTCCTGCCGCTCGTGGTGACGGCGGTGCTGGCGGTTCTGTCGCTTGGGCTGATCGGGGTTTCGGGCTGGTTCGTGCTGCTGTTTCTGGTCTCGGCGGGGCTGTTCGCAGTCGGGATCTATGACCTGATCCAGAAGCGCCATTCGGTGCTGCGCAACTACCCGATCATGGGGCATATGCGGTTCCTCTTCGAAGGGATCCGCCCCGAGATCCGCCAATACCTGATCGAAAGTGATCAGGACGAGGAACCCTTCTCGCGGGAAGAACGCTCGATCGTCTATCAGCGTGCCAAGAATGTCGAGGATGCGCGGCCCTTCGGCACCCGGCAGCGGGTTTACGATTCCGGCTATCAGTGGATCACCCATTCGGTGCAGCCCAAGCATATCGAGGACACGGATTTCCGCGTGATGATCGGTGGCCCCGATTGCACGCAACCCTATTCGGCCTCGCTTTACAATATCTCGGCAATGAGCTTCGGCTCCCTTTCGGCCAACGCGATCGAGGCGCTCAATCGCGGCGCGGCGATGGGGGGATTTGCGCATGATACGGGGGAGGGCGGGATCTCGCGCTACCATCGGGTCGGCGGGGGCGATCTCATCTATGAACTGGGGTCGGGCTATTTCGGCTGCCGCAACCACGATGGTAGCTTCAACCCCGACAAATTCGCGGCTCTTGCGCAGGAGCCGCAGGTCAAGATGATCGAAATCAAGCTCAGCCAGGGCGCGAAACCCGGCCATGGCGGGATGCTTCCGGCGGCCAAGATCACCCCGGAAATCGCCGAGGCGCGCGACGTGCCGATGGGTGTGGACTGCATTTCGCCCGCCTCGCATTCCGCGTTTTCGACACCTTTGGAGCTGTGCTATTTCATCAAGGAATTGCGTGACCTGTCGGGCGGCAAACCGGTCGGCTTCAAGCTCTGTATCGGCCACCGGCGTGAATTCATGTGCATCGTCAAGGCGATGCTGCAAACCGGGATCACGCCCGATTTCATTGTGGTGGACGGTAAAGAAGGCGGCACCGGCGCCGCACCTCTGGAATTCTCGAACCATATCGGCATGCCGCTGGTCGAGGGGCTGACCTTCGCGCATAACACGCTGCGCGGGGCGGGTATCCGGGACCGGATCAAACTGGGCGCGTCCGGTAAGCTGGTGACGGCCTTCGACATCGCACGCATCCTCGCACTCGGCGCGGACTGGGCGAATTCGGCGCGCGGCTTCATGTTTGCGATCGGCTGTATTCAGGGGCAGGCGTGCCACACCAACCGCTGCCCGGTGGGCGTTGCGACGCAAGACCCGATCCGCCAGCGCGCGCTGGTCGTGCCGAACAAATCGCGCCGAGTCTATAACTTCCATCGCAACACGATGAAGGCCCTTGGCGAGATGACGGGGGCCGCCGGGCTCGATCATCCCGGCAAGTTCCTGCCGCATCACCTCTTGGTGCGCGAAAAGGACCGCGACATGAAGGTCGGCTCCGAGGTTTATCCCTACCAGCCCGAGGGGTTCCTCTTGCGCGGCGAGGATGTGGGCTTTGGCTTCCTGTCACGGTGGAACCGCGCCCATCCCGAGAGTTTCGCACCCCCCGATGACGGGGTCTGAACCGGGGGCGCCGCGCCCCCTTGGCGGGGCCGCGCGGCGCGGCTAAAGAGGGTGTCCAACATTGCCGGAGGCCCCCTTGGACAGCACGCAACGCATTCTCTCGACCATCGCTCAGGATATCGGCGCGGGGGCGCATCAGGTCGCCGCTGCCGTGACGCTTCTCGATGAGGGCGCGACCGTTCCTTTCGTTGCGCGCTATCGCAAGGAAGCCACCGGCGGGCTTGATGATACGCAGTTGCGGCTCTTGGCGGATCGGCTTTCTTACCTGCGCGAGCTGGAGACGCGGCGCGCCTCGATCCTCGAGAGTATCCGCGGCCAAGACAAGCTGACCGACGATCTGGCGGCGGCAATCCACAAGGCGGAGACCAAGGCCGAGCTTGAGGATATCTATCTTCCCTACAAGCCCAAGCGCCGCACCAAGGCGATGATCGCGCGCGAGAACGGGCTGGAGCCGCTGGTCGAGGCGATCCTCGCCGACCGTGCCGCCGACCCCGAGGCGCTGGCGGCAGGCTTTGTCACCGAAGCCGTGCCGAGCGTGAAGGAGGCGTTGACCGGCGCGCGCGACATCATCGCCGAGGGTCTGACCGAGAACGCGCAGCTTCTGGGCGATCTGCGCGGCTGGCTGCAAAAGGACGCGCTGGTGACCGCCAAGGTGATCGACGGGCAGCAAGAGAAGGGCGCGAAATTCTCGGATTATTTCGACCACCGCGAGGCTTGGGCGACGGTCCCCTCGCACCGCGCGCTGGCGATGCTGCGCGGTTCGAATGAAGGGGTGCTGACGCTCGATATTGGCCCCGAGCCCGAGGCGGGCGCGGCGCGGGCCGAAGCCATGGTCGCCGCCACGCTTGATGCGGGCGGGCCGGGCAAGGGCAATGACTGGTTGCGCGGGGTCGCGGGCTGGACGTGGCGGGTGAAGCTGTCGCTTTCGATGATGCTTGATCTCTTGGGCGAGATGCGTGCGCGGGCGCAGGACGAAGCGATCCGCGTCTTCGCGCGCAACCTCAAGGACCTGCTGCTGGCCGCCCCGGCGGGCGCGCGCCCGACGCTCGGTCTCGATCCGGGCATCCGCACGGGCGTCAAGGCGGCGGTGGTTGATGCGACCGGCAAACTGGTGGCGACCGAGACGCTCTATCCGTTCCAGCCGAAGAACGATCTGCGCGGCGCGCAGGCGGCGATCCTTGGACTGGTGCAGCGGCATGGCGTCGAGCTGATCGCTATCGGCAACGGCACCGCCAGCCGCGAGACCGAGCGGCTGGTGGCCGAGACGCTGAAACTTCTGCCCGCTGGGGTGAAGGCCCCGACCAAAGTTGTCGTCTCCGAAGCGGGTGCGTCGGTCTATTCGGCCTCGGAACTGGCCGCGAAGGAGTTTCCGGGTCTCGACGTGTCGCTGCGCGGTGCCGTGTCCATCGCGCGACGCTTGCAGGACCCACTTGCCGAATTGGTCAAGATCGAGCCGAAATCCATCGGCGTTGGCCAGTATCAGCACGACGTGGATCAGCACCGTCTGAGCCGCACGCTGGAAGCGGTGGTCGAGGATGCGGTGAACGCGGTTGGCGTCGATCTGAACACGGCCTCCGCGCCGCTCTTGACCCATGTGTCGGGTCTGGGGGCGAGCCTTGCCGAAGCGATCGTCGCGCATCGTGATGCAAACGGGGCGTTCGGCTCGCGCAAGGACCTGCTGTCCGTGCCGCGTCTGGGGCCGCGCGCCTTTGAGCAGGCGGCGGGGTTCTTACGTATCCAAGGCGGCACCGAGCCGCTCGACGCCTCGGCGGTCCACCCGGAGGCCTATGACGTGGCACGCCGGATCGTTTCGGCCTGCGGGCGCGATATCCGGGCGCTGATGGGCGACAGCGCGGCGCTGAAAAAGCTGCGCGCCGAGGAGTTTGTGGATGACCGGTTTGGGTTGCCCACCGTGCGCGATATCCTGTCCGAGCTGGAAAAACCCGGCCGTGACCCGCGCCCGAGCTTCAAAACCGCGAGCTTCACCGACGGGGTTGAAGAAATCCGCGACCTGAAGCCGGGCATGGTGCTTGAGGGGACGGTGACCAACGTCGCGGCCTTTGGCGCCTTCGTCGATATCGGCGTGCATCAGGACGGGCTCGTCCATGTAAGCCAGCTTGCCGACCGTTTCGTCAAAGACCCGCATGAGGTGGTGAAGGCCGGCGATGTGGTCAAGGTGACCGTGACCGAGGTCGATATTCCGCGCAACCGGATCGGGCTGAGCATGCGCCGCGATGGCGGGGCGTCTGCGCGCGAGGATCGTGCGGCGCGCGGCGCTCCGGCTGGCCCCAAGGGCCCCGGCAAAGGTCCGCGCGGTCCCAAGGGGCCGATGAAGGCAGGGCCCAAGGAGAGCGGCACCGGGGCCTTTGGCGCGGCGCTGATGGATGCGATGAAGCGGCGTTAATCCGCCATTTGGTAGGAAAGCTCGGCCATCATCTTGCGGAACTCGGGGGAGAGCTGGGTCAGGGCCTCGGGTGAGAGGCTCTGGCGCCATTTCCCGATCGAATCCGGCGTGATCGGGCGCAGGACTTGCGCGTGATGGGCATGCACGCCCACATCGCCAAGCTTCTGCGGCATCTCGGTCAGGAAGCGCGGCTCAAACCGCAGGCCCGCCCAGTCGAAGATCCGCGCGAAACTCTCTTCGGGGTCCCGCACAAGGTCCTCATAGCGCATCGCCAGTGTGCGCGGACCCTTGGGCAGGTGCTTGAGGCAGGCCCGGTTCGCCACCACCCACCTCTCCGCCGAGCCGCTCAGGTCGCGCATATCCGCCTTGATCTGCGAGGCCACCGCGTCGCGCCCGTCGCGGATCAGATGCAGATACCATGCCTGCGGATAGCGCCTGACGATGCCGCGCAGATGCATCGTGTTCCACGGCGTCTTGTCGCCCCAGCGCGCCGCCGGGTAGCCGTGCTCGCGCCCCATGAAGGCATAGAGCGCGTCGAACAGCGCTGGCAGTGTCTGACGCGCCTTGGGCCATGTGATTGCATCATCGGCGAAGGGCGAAAAGCTTTCGATATCCAGATCGGCGCGGTGTTTGTGGCGGTCGAAATAGGCGCAAAGCAGCCAGACTTTCTCGCGCCAACTCAGCCAGAACCAGCGCGGCCAGCGCTCGATGATCTCGCCGATCACATAGGTCTCGGGCGGGATGTAGATCTGCCCGGAGGCCATCAGAACCCGCCGGGTGAGCGTGTTCCCGGAGCGCGGCGCACCGACGATGAAGAGGGGGGGCATGCTCATCTGTCGGCTCCTGTCTGCGGGGCCGTTGCGGCCGTGGACGCGCGGCGGCGGCGGTGAAAGCCCAGCCATTTGCGCGCAAGGATATGGGGCGGCATCTCGCCTTGAGCGGGACGCCCGCGCGTCGCGGGCGTGGCCAGCAGGCGCTGATAGCGGGCCGCGATGTCTTGCGCCGAAAAACTCTGGCGGCACCAGTCACCGGCGTCTTTCGCGGGGGTGCGGTGCTGGTCGGGATGGGCGCGGATATGCGCGATAAGCGCGGGCACCTCGTCGGGGCGGCCATAAAGCGCATGCGGGCCAAAGGTCGGGCGCAGGCTCTGGTCAAGGATACAGCGGGTCTCCATCAGCATCGCCTCCGCCACGGTGCGCCCAAAGGCCTCGCGCCAGATCGGGGCGTGAAAATAGGAAAACACGTCGAGACTATCGAGAAAGTCGCGTACCGGCTCGGCGTTGAAGGGCAGGATGTCCCAGGCGCTCGTATCGACGCCATGGCGCGCGAAGAATGCCGGGTCAGCGCCCAGCACCCGGACCCGCGTCTGCGCATCGGCGGGCAGGCTGGCCGCGATGTCGCGCCCGCGCGCGGGCCATTTGTCGGGATGCGCGCGCCCGTGCCGCCCGATGGTCAGCACCGGCCCCGTCAGCCGTGGGCGGGTCGGGCGCCAGGTCGCAGTGTCGAAACTGTTGGGCCAGTCCTCGGGCGTGATCCTGATAAGCGGCGCGAAGCTCTCCAACTGCGCGCGCAGCAGCCCCGAGATCGGCACCCAGTCGGGGCGCAGCCCGAAATCGCGCCGGATCGCGCGGGTCACCTGAAGCGGATCGTAGCACAGCGCGCCATTGCCGAGGATCGGCGGGTGATGGGCGATCATGAAGGCGCGCTCCGCCGCGATCCTCGGAGCATGGCCGGTTGCGCTCTGGAAAACCTGCGGGTTGTGAAACAGTGCGGCCTGCGCGCGGATCGGCGCGCCTGCCGAGACCCGCGTGACGCCCTCGAGATCGCACAGGGCCTCAAGCGCGGGATTGACGCCATCGCCGGGCTGAAAAAATCCCTCCGAGCGGTGCAGGCACAGCCCCACCCGCAGACCATACGCCGCCAGCGCCCGGATATCGGTCACAACAGCCGCCGCGGTGCCGCCCATGAAACGGGGATCGGTGATGATCACGAGATCGGTCATGCCGGGATGCGTCTGCGCTGCTCCTTGGTCGGGATCGGTCTGGGTCAGGGTGACGACAGGGGGATGAAAAAGAAAGCCCATGCCCGAAAACCGGGCGCCGGGCGCGGGGGTAACCCCTATGTCGCGCGCAAAACCGCCCAAACTGCCCAAATCATGAGCAAAAATGCGCGAAACGGGCCGCTCTGGGGGCAAATCCGCGCGGCGCAGGGCGGGCTGTCTTTTCCGCGTGACAGAATCGCCGCCAGACTTAGGCTTGAGAGATGACCCCGAAGGAGCTCCGCACCATGCTGCATTTCGTCAAGCGTCTCGTGCCCGAGCCCGCGCTCGATGTGGCGCGATTGCTGGCCGGGCGCCCGCAAAGCCCGCAGGAGACCTATCTGCGACAGCAGCGCCGGGCGGGGACGTTCTCTTTCGTGCATATCAACAAATGCGGCGGCACCTCGGTCGAGCGCGCGCTCGGTCTGCCGAAGATTCACGACACGGCGCTGGAGCGGCGCGACAGGATCGGCGCGGATCGCTGGGCGCAGATGTTCACCTTTGCCGTGGTGCGTCACCCCTATGACAAGGTGTGTTCGCATTACCGCTACCGGATCAAGACGAACCAGACCGGGCTGGGCGCGGCGCCGATCCCGCTCAACGACTGGGTGCTGCGCGCCTATGGTGAGAAAGACCCGGCCTACTACGACCAGCCGCTGATGTTTGCGCCCTGCATCCACTGGATCACCGACGCGCGCGGCAAGATCATCGTGGATCATATCGCCAAACTCGAAGAGATCGACCAGGACTGGCCCTCGATTGCGGCCCGGATCGGGGTTGCGGCGGCGTTGCCCAAGGCCAATGCGACGAAACCGGCGGGGGCTTCGCGTGAACTGTTGTCAGAGGAGGCGCGGGCGCTGATCGACACTCTGTTCGATGAGGATTTCACCGAGTTCGGTTACAGCAAGGGCTAGGGCGTCAGCCTTCGCCACGTTGCCGGCGCAGGTGGCGCAGCTCGCGCAGGCTGTCCATGAGTTGCGCGCGAAACAGCGTCGCCATGACGAGCGCGAACACCGCCAGCCCAAGCCCGACCAGCAGACTGAGCCGCAGAACCGGGGCGAGCGTCGCCATCTCGAAGCCGCGATCCGCGCCGATCACCGCCGTGACCATCACCGTCGAGGCGACCGTCGCCGGGGCCAGCACGCGCAGAACATCCCCCAAAGACTGCCCAAGCCTGCGCTGGACCTGCGCGTGATAGGGCAGGAACAGCACGACCTGCGCGGCCAGATAGGCCCCGGCCAGCCATGCGGTCGAGCCCATCCACACCCCGAAAGCAAAAGCAGGCAGGAAGAAGCCGAGCCGGATCAAGGCCCATTGCATCAACCGATGGGCCTCGCCAAGGGCTTTCCAGAGCACCTGCGCGGTCCCGTTGATCGCCTGAACGCCGCCCGCGAGGCACAGGAAGGCGAGCGTCGGGGCCATCTCGGTCCAGCGCGGGCCGAGCAGAACCCGCACGAAGGGCTCGGCCACGCTCGCCAGCCCCGCCATGAGGGGGATCGTCACCAGCCCGATGAGCGCCAGAAGCCGCAGATACATCCGCCCGAGCCGCGGCAGGTCGTGTTTGACGCTTGCCATTGCCGGGTAGAGCGCGAAATTCGCCCCTTGCGAAAGCGTTTGCACCGGCAGTTGCTTGATCTGATAGGCGCGCCCGTAAAAGCCCAGCCACTCCGCGCCCAGATAGCGCCCGACCAGCAGGTTATCGGCCTGCCGGTTCAGATAACCGACGATGCTCGACCCTGTCAGATGCAGCGAAAACGGCAAGATCGCGCGGATGCCTGCCCAGTCGAACCCCGCGCCGAGCGGTGCCTTGGAGAGCGCCAGCGCGCCCGCCAGCTTGATCATCGGCACCGCGATCTGTTGCCCGACCAGCGCCCAGACCCCAAACCCCGCAAGCCCCATGGCGATCGCCACCGCCGCCGAACCAATGGCAGAGGCAATGTCGATCATGGCGATCTGGGTGAAGCGGTGTCGATCATGGCGATCTGGGTGAAGCGGTATTCGCGTTGCAGCCATGCAATCGGCGCAAGCGTCATCGCATGCAGCACCATCACCACCGCCATCGCCTGCGCGAGCGGCGCGACCTCGGGACGGGCATAAAAGGCGGCGAGCCAGGGCGCACTGAGAAGCGCGACAGCCCCCATCGCCACGCCCATCCCGGCATTGATCCAGAAGGCCGACGACCACAGCCGGTCCGACGGTGCATCCGCGCGCACCAGCGCCGTCGACAGGCCGACATCATTGAACAGCGTCAGGAACGCGACCAGCGTCATCGCCATCGCAATCAGCCCGAACGCCTCGGGCCCCAGAAGCCGGGCGAGGATCGGCAGCACGATCAGGAACTGGATGCCCTGCCGCGCCAGAATCGCGACGATATTGATCGCGGCGCCGCGTGCCGTCTTGCCTCCAAGGCCCATGCCTATCCCTCGATACGGCCCCTCGCGGGGCCTCGGGTCCAGCTAAGCGCAGGTTGGAGACGAAAGAAATGCCCGATCTGCCACGCGCCCGGATTGTCACGTCGCCTGCACAAAAATCGTGCAATCTCCGGGGGGTGGCGGCAGACCGCGCGCGTGCCGGTTGCGATAGCGGGGGGCTTGCGGCAGGCTGGCCGCAGCATAAGGCGAAGGGAGCCACGATGAACCAGCGCGTGACGGTGCTGCTGCCGACCTTCAACCGGGCGGGGCTGATCGGCGAGACGCTGGACAGTTTGCTGGGCCAGACGCGCCTGCCCGACGAGATCATCGTCATTGACGACGGCTCTGAAGACGCCACGCCCGAGGTGCTGGCCGGTTATGGCGAGCGGATCACGGTGCTGCGCAAGCAGAACGCCGGAAAGGCGGCGGCGCTCAATGACGGGTTGGCGCGGGCGCGGGGCGATCTCATCTGGATCAATGATGATGACGACCTGATCCTGCCCGAAACCTGCGCGCGGCTCGCGGGCGCGCTCGAGGCCGATCCGGGGCTCGATTTCTGCGCGGGCCGGCACGAGGATTTCGAGGTGAACCCGAAAACCGGGGGGCGCGACCATCGCGCGCCGGGCTATTGGCGTCCCTCGCAGCCCGACGAGATCTTTCCCGATCTGCTGGAAGGGTGCCACATCTTTCAGCCCGGTCTGATGGTGCGGCGTGCGGTCTATGACCGGGTCGGGCCGTTTCGCACCGATCTGACGCGCTCGCAGGATTACGAGATGATCCTTCGCATCGCGCGGCATCACCGCGGGCGGGTTCTGCCGGAGCTTGCCTTCCTGCATCGCGAGCACAAGGGCGCGCGGGGCAGTGCGGGCGAGCGTTTCGCGGCGCAACAGAACGCGGATCGCTGGAAGGTCTTCAATCACCGGATTTTCAGTGCGCTTCTGGCCGATCTCGATGATGCGGAGCTGTTCGATCCCGTTCAGTGGCAGGGCACCGCGCCCGAGGCGCGTCCGCGTCTGGCTGCGATCAAGCGCGGCTGCGTGATGGCGCGCCAGCGCATGTGGATCGAGGCCCTCCCGACCTGGCGGGACGCGGTGCTGCGCGATACGGGACCGTTTTCGCCGGCCGAGATCGCTCTGCTGCATCGGTCCACGACCTCGCCGCTTGGTGCGCCGGAATTGTTCGACGATCCGGCGGTGCGCTTGGCGCTCAGGGATTTGTCGCGCTGTGGCCCGCGCGGACAACAGATCTTGCGGGTTCTGCAACGCAGCACGCGGTGGCAATTGCGCCGTGCGTTACAGCGGCGGGAATGGCTTCAGAGCGCCCGAATCATGCGCTTCCTGATTCCCTTCTCGTGAGGGGCTTGCCTGACGTAAGGGCACGTTCTTGCATGTAACATGTCCGAAAAATGCCACAATTCGCCCAAAATTTGGGCAAAAACGACGAAACTACCCAGAAAGATAGGTCGTTTACGCCTTTTCACACGGCTGACATGATCAAACGGTCAAAAGTTTAATAGAGTGTTAACAACACAAAAGAACTGACGGAAATGCGTCAAATCGACCCTGGGGCAGGGGGACGACAGTGACTTTGCGAGTGCGGAACGTCGAAGAGATTTGAACCCCTGGGAGACGCTAAATGACAGTGGAATTTATCCGCAATTTCGAGACTGCGGTCGCCCAACCTGTTTTTGTCCAAGATCGTAAATCGCGCGCTCAGAAAGCTCCTCCGACTGGTGGAATGATCAAGCGCATCATGGATATTACTTTGGTTGTTCTGGCCGTGCCATTTTTACTGCCGTTGATGCTCGGCCTATATATGCTTGTGAAATTAACAAGCCCCGGTCCGGCATTTTACGGGCATAGCCGCGTGGGCTTTGGCGGGCGTGAATTCAAATGCTGGAAATTCCGCTCGATGGTGCTCGATGGGGATGCCGTTCTCGAGGCGCATTTCCGCAAGAACCCGGCCGACCGGATGATCTGGGAGAGCGAGCGCAAGCTGCGCCATGACCCGCGTGTGACCCCCGTTGGTGCCGTGCTGCGCAAGCTGTCGCTCGATGAACTGCCGCAGCTTTTCAATGTGATCACCGGCGAGATGAGCCTTGTCGGGCCGCGTCCGGTGGTGCGGGATGAGTTGGAGAAATACGCCGCCTCCGCCGGCCATTACATGCGCGCGCGTCCGGGTCTGACGGGACTTTGGCAGGTTTCTGGTCGCTCGGAAACCACCTACCGGTATCGTGTGAAACTTGACCGTTTCTATGTGTCGCGCTGGAGCGCCCTGCTGGATATCTGGGTTATTCTGCGCACCATTCCTGCGGTCGTCTTCTCGCGCGGGGCGCATTGAGTCGCGATTTCGGTTTGGCGCGGGCAACCGCGCTGGCGATTGCGATCGCCGCCGGGCCTGTCCATGCTGGCCCGAGCGATATCCTGCCCTCGGATCAGTTGCGTCTGCGGGTGATGGAATGGCTTCCGCTTGAAGGTGAAATCAAGGATTGGTCAGCAATTGCAGATGCTTACACCGTTGCCGCCGATGGCACAGTAACCATTCCTTTTGTCGGCACGCTGCCCGCTGCGGGGCGCAGCACCGAAGCGCTTGCGCAGGAGATTTCCGAGGCGCTGTTTCAACGTTTCGCGCTGCCCGATTTGCCTGCGACGGCGGTTTCTCTGAATGCGCGCAGCCCGGTGATGATCACCGGCGAGATCCGGGCGCCGGGGGATGTGCCGTTCGAGGTCGGGATGACGGCGCGCCATGCGATTGCGCGGGCGGGCGGCGTCGGTTTTGCCGGGGCTTTGGGGCCGCGCAGTCCCGAGGAGCGGCTGGAGGCCGAAACCCAACTGGCGATTCTGCGCGACCGTGAAGACGGGTTGATGCTTCGCGCCGCGCGGCTCCGGGCCGAGATTTCCGGGGCCGATCAGCTTGAACCCGAGGCGATGCGCGCGGGGGGGCGCGGCGAGACCTTGCGCCAGCAGGAGGAAGAGCTGCTGCGGCTTCACCGGGATCAGAATGCCCGCGAGATTGCGCTGATAGATGGGCGTCGAGATCTTCTGTCTAATGAAATCAATGCATTGGAGGCAAAAGTTCAGTCGCTCACACATCGCATGGAGCTTGCCGCGGATCAGAAGCAGGCGATGGAGAGCCTTGCGCAGCGGGGGCTGACGGTGAATGCGCGGCTGTTCGATGCCGAGCAGATGCTTGCCACGCTCGAGACGCAGTTGCTCGATACCCAAACGGCGATTTTGCGCGCGAAACAGAACCTTGCGACGGCGGAAACCGACCGGTTGGAGCGGGTCGAGGGCCGGTCGGCATCGCTCTTGGTTTCGCTTCAGGAGACCGAGCAATCCCTGGCTGAAACCCGGAATCGACGGATCGCGCAGCAGCGCAGCGTGATGATGATGCAGGCGTCGGCGGGCGACTGGTCGAAGACGCTGGAGGTGACGATCCGGCGTATGATGGCGGGGGATGTCGAGATCCTGACGGACGCACTCGACACGGCGCTTCTGCCCGGCGACCTCTTGGAGGTCACCCTGCGCAACCCGGAAGATCAGGGCTAAGCGATTTATTCTATTGGTAAAAGGTAGCGCCGATCTGGCTGTGATGGTTGCTGTGCGCGGCGATGGCGCCCGAATTTGTCGCGGGCGATCCCTTTGGCGATGGGCAGAAAGTTCTGCGGCGGGGCGAGGGCAAAGAGCAGCGCGCGCAGCAGGCCCAAATCGCGCTTGCGATCCAGAAAGGCGCGCAGCAGGTAGCGATCGCGCAGATGGTCGCGATGTGCCCGCATTGCATGTCGCTCGCTCGGGTGCAGGTCGCGCAACGCCCGATGCGTTTGCGTAGCGCGCAAGAGCGCCGCCAGATCGGCGGTGCGATGCTGCCCGCTCAGAGAATTCGATCGCACGCGGGCGGCATAGCCAAGCTGACGGCTCAACTGGAACCGCGCGCCTTTGGCAAGCATGCGCACATAGAGATCGTAATCCTCTCCAAGCCAGAGCGCGGGGTCATAGCGCAACCCGTGGCGATCCAGAAAATCGCGCGAAATCAATGGCTTGAGGAATCCCAACTCGCCCCGCGCAATGCCTGGCGCGGGAATGTTTCCGGCGATGAACTCTGCGAGGTCGAGCGCCTGAAAGGCGTGATCCGCCACGTCCGGCAATTCGGACGGGGTGACGATGCCGGGGCGCTCGTCAGGAACGAAGACGATGTTATCCGCGACCATGTCGAACGCGGGGGCTGTCAATAACGCGGCAAAGCGACCTGGCAGCAGGTAATCGTCGGCATCGAGAATTGCGAGAAACGGTGCGTTCGACGCGTCGATGGCGTGATTGCGGGCCCGCGCGGGGCCGATATTCTGCGTTTCCTGAAGAATGCGCAGCCTGTCATCGCCCTCTGCCGCGGATTTGGCGCGCGCGGCGGTGTCATCTTGTGACGCATCATCGACCAGCACCAGCTCGCTCACTTCGGGTTCTGCCAGAGCCGAGCGCACCGCGTCCGCGATCGTCGCGGCGGCATTGCGCGCAGTGATGATGACGCAGACCGGTCCCGTCATCCGGCTGACCCCTCGGAATTTGCCCGGCGGTTTTGCCTTTGCAGGGCGCCATGATACAGGATCGAAAGCGCGGAGCGCCCGGCTTCGCGCAGATAGCGCAGCGGTGAGGGTCCGCAGAGTGCCCAGAGCAGCCGCCGTCGCCGTGGCCAGGGCAGGCCGGGTTTCCACGGGGTGATCAACATCTCGCGCAAGCTCTGCGACGTCAAATCGGGTAAGGGTGAGGGGTGCCGGGCGAGCCGCGTTCCAAAGCAGGCATCCGCCGCGTGACGTGCGAAGCACAGGGTTTCCGCTAACCCATGCTGGGAGGCATTTTCATAAATCAGATCAATGTCCTGCGGTTCGTTCTTTGCGTGAGACGCACGCAGATCGGCGAGGGCGCCAAGGCAGGGCTCATGCGCCAGAAACGCCTTGGCCACGCTGATCGCCGCGATCAACCCGCGATCGCCGGGCGACAACACGGGACAGGCTGCCCCCTGAAATGTCATGATCTCGCGGCGGTCGATGAATCCTTGCAGCGCGTGTGGGCGTGGCAGACCGGGTTGTTGCACCCCGTGATGGAGGTCGATCACGGTCCGGTCGCCGGGTCGGGTCAGATGCACCTCGCTCAGAAAACGCGACCACCAAGAGGCCATCGCCGCCTCGGTGGGGCGATATCCGAGCCGCTCAAGCACGGCGCGCGCGCGATGCCGATCGCGCGGGGCAACCAGCAGGTCGATATCGCCAGCAGGTTTGCGCAACGGGTCACCATACAGGGCGACCTGCTGCAACGGCCCCTTGAATTGCAGATGCGCAATGCCGGCCTCGGTGAGATGTTGCGAAGCCTCGAACCCGGCACGCAGGGCGGCGTGATTGCCCATCATGACCCGCAAGCGCGTCTGCGCGATCCGCTGCGGCAGGGCGGCGCAGCTTGCGGGCCAGCTTTGCGGTTCTTCGGGCAGGAACAGGATGACCTTGTTCAGCCGGGCAATATGAAACACGAATTCAGGATCGATCCCGTCGGGCGGCGCTGATGGCGGCGCGCCGAACCGCGCGCCGACCGCGTCCAGAACGACCTGTGCCTCGCGTTCGAACGATTGTCCCTCGAAGCGTCGAAACTGGGCGGGGTCAAAGGTCAATACCTGCTCTCCGTCTGGCCGCCGGACCTGCGGCTTCACGCCCCATAAAGGCAGAGACCCGCCGGGAGAATCAACCGTCTCGGCAACGAATCGCTCAGGGTGCGGAAAAATAATAAAATGCCTGCTCAAAAAATGGTCGATATTTATTGAGCTGCGATTATCGCCTTCGCGATATTTTAGAATGGGACGCGATATGTTGTGGTCGCTGTCTGTAAATATCTAGATTGGGCCGAAACCCCTAGCTTTTTAAGGTGTATTGATTGACTTGGCGTCACTTCCGCCGCACCCTGAAACAGCGTGGTTCGTATTAATTTCGGGCCATTGCATAACGCAACTTGAGACGGGGAAGTTATTATGAGCCTCAAGAAGACCTATGCCGCGCCGCGGCTGAGCGTTCACGGCAAGCTCGAAGATCTCACCCATGGTCAGACCTCGGGCAGCAAGCTCGACGCGGACTTTCCGGATGGGACGCCGTTTGGCGATCTGACCTTCTCGTAAAGAGAAGCCTCGAACGGGGCAATGATCGCGGCCGAAGCGGCCTTGTCGCTTCGGCCGGTTTTACTGCGGAGGGTGGTCATGAACGCGATGATTGATGAAAGCCGTTTTCGTCATGTCACCGATTGTGTGTCCTGCGCGTACGGGGAGGGGATCGCGATCCTTGACCTGCGCACGAACCTGTATTTCAGCCTTGACCCGGTGGGGGCACTCATTTGGGAAAAGCTGCAAAATCCCTGTTATCCACACGAGATCATCTCGGCTGTCGCGGCGGAGTATGAGATCGCGCCCGAGCAATGCGCCGATGATATCGCCGCGCTGCTGAGCGATCTGGAAAGCAATCATCTGATCGAGCCGGTGGAATGACGGAATTGCGCCTGCGCTCCCGGCTTGCCCGGTTGTCGCGCCACGATCTGGCGCTGTTGTTGCGGGCCTTCGGGGTTTTGCTCTGGGTGCGGCTCAACCTGTTTCTGCATCGCACGCCGTATCTGCGGGGCAAGATTGCCCAACTGGCTGCGCGGGCACCGCTGGACCCGGCGCCAGCGGCTGCCGATCTGCGCGAAGTGGTCTGGTCGGTGCGCAATGCGGCCCGGTTCGTGCCGGTGGGGAGCTGTCTGACGCAAGCGCTTGCGGGGCAGTATTTGCTCGCTGCGCGGGGGGCTGAGACCACCGTGCGGCTGTCGATGCCAATTGCGGGGACCGATCAGGCCCCGGCCTTCCGCCCCCATGCGTGGCTGATGTCGGGGCGCATGATCTTGCTCGGGGGTACGCCAGAAGAACTGGCGCGCCATCGCGCCCTGGTCGAATTTCACCCCGACCGTCCCGATGCCGGGGTGCCGGTTTCGTCTATCGGCGCGCCGTTCGGAACGGAGGCGCCCCCGTCATGAGTGGCTTCACCGGCTATCTTCACCACGGAGGGCATGGCGGGATGGCCGATGCCCTGTGTCGGGAGATGCTGGGACGCTGCGCGCATCGGGGACCGCACGGGCTTCATGTGCATTGCGAGGGGGCTATGGCGCTTGGCCACGCCTGGCTCGACGCGACCGGGGATGGTCCGGGCCCGTGGCAATGGCGCGATTCCGGGCCGGTGCTGAGTGGCGATCTGAGCCTGACCAATGCGCGCGCGCTCTGCGCAGAGCTGGGCATCTCCGAGGTCAGTGACGGGGCGGCGATCCTGGCGGCCTATGACCGCTGGGGGCGCGATTGTCTGGCGCGGCTTGAGGGCGAATTCGCCTTTGTCTTGTGGGACCCGGAGCGGCGGCGGCTTCTGGGCGCGCGCGACCGCTTTGGCGTCAAGCCTTTCGTCTATCATGCTGCCCCGCGCGGTCTGGCCGCGGCCAGCGAGATCGGGCCGGTTCTGGCGGTGTTGGGCAGCGACCCGCAGCCCGATGAGCGTTGGATCGCGGCTTATCTGTCGGGCTATGTGTTCGAGGCGCATCGCACCGCCTATCGCGGTGTCGAGCGTCTGCCGCCGGGGCATCTTTTGTGTCTTGAGGGGGACCGGGTCACGATCGAGCCCTGGTGGGTGCTGGAACCCGACCGGGTGCCGGTCGCAGAGGCGCCCGAGGCGCTGCACGCGGCGCTGAGCGATGCGGTTTCGACGCGGATGCGGGGCGGTCCGGTCGGTTCGATGCTGAGCGGGGGGCTCGATTCCTCGACCGTGTCCTGTCTTGCGGCGCGCACGAGCGTGCGCCCGGTGCCCGCGCTGTCGCTGCGCTATTCGACGCGGCCCGAGTTGGACGAGGGGGCATTCATCGACGCGGTGCGCTCGGGCGAGAATCTGTTGCCTTGCGATATCGACGTGACCCAATCGCTGGTGCTTGATGACATCGAAGGGATGCTCGCGCAGCAAGAACAGCCTTTCCTCGGCTATGGCTCTCCGATGATGCGGCACCTGCTTGATGCCGCACAGGCGCAGGGCTTGCGCGTGATCCTGAGCGGGCATGGCGGGGATGAGGTCATCGGCAAGGGCCAATGGCATTTCGCCGAGTTGGCGCGGCGCGGAAAATGGATGCAACTCTGGACACTTACGGGCCAGTTCGCCGCTTTTACCGAGGCGCGTCGCAGCGAAGAATTCAACCCGCTCCTGCGCCATTACGGGCCGCGCCCGTTGCGGGCGCTGCTGCGCAGGCTGGCGCCCGAGGCGACCAGCTTTGACCCCTATGAATGGCGCGCGCTGGTCAATTCCGAGTTCGCCGAGCGGGTCGATCTGGTGGCGATCGCACGCGCGGCGCGGCTGCCCGATAGCGCAGACGACCGCGACCCCGAGCTGACCGCGCATCTGAATCTGCTGCGTCCGACCGATGTGGCGAGCGGCTTCGAGGTGCTCGACCGGGCGGCGGCGCATCGCGGACTGGAGCCGCGCTACCCGTTCTACGACCGCCATGTCGTAGCGCTCTGCGTCGGTCAGCCGTCGGCGGCCAAGATCGCGCAGGGGCGGCCCCGCTCTTTGCTGCGCGCGGCGATGCGCGACGTGTTGCCGGCGAGCGTGTGCAACCGGCACAGCAAGATGGATTTCACCCGCAATTTCTGGGCAGGGATGCGCGCCGATCCGACCGGGCAAATCGAGGGGTATCGTCACATGATCCCCGAGCGTCTTGCGCCCTATGTCGATGCGCAGACCCTGCATCAGGCCGCCGAGCGTGCGTTGAAGGCGCCCGAGCCGGACACCACAGCCTTGCGGCAGGTCTGGCGGGCGCTCTGGCTCGACAACTGGCTGGCCAGGCTGTCCAATAGCTCTCAGGCCACGCCCGTGCCGATGGCCCGACTGGCCGAGGGGGGCGCATGAAACCGACCGATCCGAAATCCCTGACCGAGAGCGCGGCGGGCGTGTTCACCTATCGCAGCTATGGGCTGGTGATCCGGTCCGAGATCGTGCTGCCCGAATTCGACCCAGCGACTCCGGGGGGCGCCCCGGTTCAGGTGGCGATCCGGCGTGGACCCGTCGCTTTGCCAGAGGGCGTGCGCGCGCTTGGGGCGTGGTTCGAGTTTTCGGACAGTGGTGTGCGCTTCTGGTGGCAGGCGGTCGGGGGCTTTGCGGTCTCGGCGGATGGCTCCGAGGTAACCGTCGAATACGGGGCGGGCGTATCGGACGACCTGATCGCGTTTCCGCTGCTCGGTCCGGTGCTCTCCGAGGTTCTGCGTCGTCAGGGTTTGTTCGTGCTGCACGCCTCCTCGGTGGCATTCGAGGGGCAGGGCCTCGCGCTGATGGCGGATAAGGGCACCGGCAAATCGACCACCGCCACGGCGCTCTTGCGGGCGGGGGCACGGTTGCTTGCCGATGATCTGGTGGCGATCCGGCCCGATCAGAACAGCATCGTGCCGGGCTTCGGGCAGGTCAAACTCGCCGAGGAGGCGCTTACGCAACTGCCCGAAGGTTCGGCCGTTCCGCGCCCGCATGTGCATGATCAGATCGACAAGATCCGGGTGCTGGTGCCGGGGCTGATGGCGCCCGAGCCGGTCCCGGCGCGACGGCTTTACGTGCTGGTGCGCGGGGGCGGGTCCGAGGCGCGGATCGAGCGGCCCGCCACGGGTGAGATGGTGCCGGCGCTCCTGCGTTTTGCCTATGCGGACCGGTTCGGGCGCGCGGGCCCACAGGGCGCGGAGGCGGCGCGCCAGTTCCGCGACGCGGTGGCCGTGGCGCGCCACAGTGCCGTGCGTCGGTTGATCCTGCCCGACGGGGTGACAGAGCTTGACAAGGTGATCGCGGCCATTCGGACCGATTTGGGAGAGGCGCCATGAGCACCGATCTCTCGCCCCAACCCGAAGAGCCGCTGAGCGCGCGCGAAGCCTTCCATGATGTGCTGGGCGTGATCTCGGCGCTCAAGGATATGGGGCGGGTGAAATTCTGGCTGGCGCTCGGGGCGCTTACGCTGAGCAGCCTGACCGAAGGCGCATCGATCGTGCTTTTGCTGCCGATCCTGCATATCATCGGGCAAAGCGATGCGGGGGTGCGTGCCATTGATCTGGGCGGGCGCGAGGTGCTGGGCCTCGCGCTGCCCGATGTGTCACTGGGCCTGCCGGTCCTGCTGAGCATGGTGGTCGGGCTGGTGGCGCTTCAGGCGCTGTTCAACCGGGTGAAATCGGGCTTTCTGACGGGGCTTCTCTACGATTTCACCAACCGCATCCGCCGCGAGCTGTTTCGCGCTGTGGCCGAGGCCCGCTGGGACCGCGTGAGCCGGTTTCGCGGCTCGGAGCTGGAACATGCGTTGACCGGCGAGATTGCCCGGATTCAGACCGTCTCGATGGTCACGCTGATGCTGTTGCAGGGGCTTTTGGGGATCGCGATCTATCTGGCGCTGAGCGTGGTGATCTCGATTCCGATGTCGCTGTTCTCGGTGGGGTTCGGGGTGCTGGCCTTCGTGCTGATGCGCCCCTTCCGGCGGCGCGCGGCACGGTTCGGGACGCTCATTCAGGCCAATCGCAAGCGGCAATATGCGACGGTTGCGGATTTTCTGGCGGGGCTGAAAAGCGCGCGCAGCATGAATGGCGAGGGCGTGCATGTCGCCTCTTTCGAGGGAATTCTCGATCAGGCGCGTGGCGATGCGCGGGAATATTCGCGCCATGCTGCAACCGGGGCGGGGCTGTTTCAGGTGGCTTTGGCGGCGGGGGCGGCACTGTTCATCTACCTGTCGCTGATATGGGCGGGGCTGGCGATTTCGCAAATCGTTGTGCTGTTGCTGATCCTGATGCGGCTCGCCCCGCGCTTCATGGGAGTGCAGGGGCAGATGCAGCAATTGCTGATCGACCTGCCGGCCTGGCGCGATGTGCACCGCTTGCGCGATCAGCTTGTCGCGGCCCGCGATGACAGCGCAAGCCGGATCGTGCCGATCGCGCCGCTGAGTGACGGGATCGTGCTGGAGGATGTGACCTATCGCTACGATGAAGGTCCGGATGCGCCCGCGGCGCTGGTGGGGTGCTCGCTTAGCATTCCGGCGGGGCAGGTGACGGCGCTGATCGGGGCGTCGGGGTCGGGCAAGAGCACGGTGGCCGATCTGGTGACGGGGCTGATCCGGCCGCAGGCGGGGCGGCTTTTGTTTGACGGGCGTGAGCTGGGACCCGAGGAGCTTGGCGGCTGGCGCGAACAGATCGCTTATGTGCCGCAGGACAGTTTCCTGCTCCATGAATCGATCCGGGTGAACCTGCGCGCGGTGGCGCCCGAGGCAACTGAAGCCGAGATGCGGGTGGCGATCCGTCAGGCGGCGGCGGAGTTCGTCGATGACCTGCCGCAGGGCCTCGATACCAAGGTGGGCGATCGCGGGGTGCTCTTGTCAGGCGGCCAGCGCCAGCGCATCGCGCTGGCCCGTGCGCTGTTGCGCAAGCCGCGTTTCCTCGTGCTCGATGAGGCGACCAGCGCGCTCGATTGGGCCAGTCAGGACCGGGTGGCCAAGGCGGTGCAGGCGCTTGGCGACGAGGTGACGGTGCTCACCATCGCGCACCGGCCCTCGATGGTGCGCTTTGCGAGCACGGTGTACACGCTTGAGGCGGGCCGCGTCGTGGAGGCGGGGCGGAGCGAGGATCTGTTGCGCAATGACGAGGGGCATCTGGCACGGATGATCCGTCATGAGGCAGGTGGCGGCACCCGTTCGGGCAGCCGGACGGTCTTGCGCGTGCAAGGGGCAAGACTCGGAGCCTGAGCCATTCTGACGGCGCGCAAGCCTTAGCCGCGATGGGCGAGACCGTTTGCGACGGGCACGTCGGGTTTGCCCGAGGCTGCGGGTTCATCGTTGACGTATTCTGCGCCAAGCCCGCCCGAGCCACCGTTTTCGCGGCGTTTCGTTTCCGCGCGCACCATCACGACAACCCATGCCAGATAGAGCATCTGCGCCGCAAAGGCCCCTGCCACCACAAGGAGCAGCGTGCCAAGCCAGCCAAGGCCAAGCGCGACACCTACCCCGACGAGAGCGACGGAGAACAGACTCAACCCAGCGATGAAGGCCCGAAGATGCAAAGGCTCCCCCCTGTCAGCATCTAGCGCTGTTACGCAATCTTCACGCAACAACTAGATTCACGCAAGTATCCTATGATGCGCTCGGTGGAAATATGCCGCTTTTTGCATATGGGTCACGATTTCGCGCGCCCGGAGCCATATATGTATTCGCTGTATTCGTCCAGATAGGCGCCTGCGCTTTCATCCGAGGCCCAGTCGCGCAGCTTGGTCATGTTGACCTTGTTGAGCACCACGCCCATCGTCTTTTGCGCCAGCGCCGGGTCGTTGGCGAGCACGCTGCGCAGCATGGCCTTGGGCGTCTTGCCCCATTCCGCGACCATCACGACATGGGTCAACTGGCGCAGCATGGTGCGCGCATCGACCACCGGCCCGATCGGGGCCAGATCGACGATGACGAAATCGTAATGCATCCGCACGTCGTCGAGGAAACTGCGCATCACGCGCGTGCCGAGCAGTTCCGAAGTGTGGCTGATCGTGTCGGGCGCGATACAGGGCAAGAGTTCGACGCCGGTATCGCTGATGTCGCGCAGCGCGTCGCGCCAGTCCGTCTTGCCCAGTAGCACTTCGATGAGGCCCGGACCGGTCTTGAGGCCCAGCCCGCGACTCAGGCCGGGCCGGCGCGGGTCGCCATCGATCAGCAGCACGCTCGCGCCTGAGGCCGCGATCATCCCGGCAAGGTTCAGCGAGACCGAGGATTTGCCTTCGCCGGGGCGCACCGAGGTCACGCCGATCACCCGGCGGCTGTCATCGGCGGCGGTGATTTCGGCGCTCAGGCGGATATTGCGCAGGGTCTCGGCATAGAGCGAGCGCATGTGATCGAGCGCATAGATCGAGCCTTTGACCACCGCGCGGCGCGGTGTGGTGGTGGCACGCTCGCTCATCGGCGGGTCAGTGCTCTCGCGCAGGCCGCGCGGGCCGGGCAACGGTTTCGCCCGCACCGGGCGATCGGTCGTCGAGAACAGCGGCAAGTAACCCAGAAACGCCTGCCGCAGATCCAGTTGTACATCCTCGGCGGTGCGAATGAAACGGTCGCGCCATTCGCGCAGCGCGCCGATCACCGCCCCGGTCATCAGCCCGAGCACGATCATCATCAGCAGCGTGCGCGTGGTGCTGGGACCGGCGGCGACGCGCGGAATATCGGCCAGCGAGAGCACCCGCACATTCGAGATCGGGAAGGTCTTTTGCTGGTCGATCTCCTGAAAGCGGGTCAGGAAGGTCTGGTGCAGCGCGGCCAGCGTGCTCGCACGGCTTTCGAGTGCGTTCAGCTCGATCTGCGCGGAACCGGCCTCGGCGTTTTCGTTGACGGCGTTTTGCAGCGTCCCGCGCAGCGCCTCGATCCGGGCCTCGGCCAGAATTTGCTCGCCGCGCGCCTCTTCGAGAAGCCGGGTCATGGCGGCATGAAGCCGCGCGGCGCTATCCTCGACGCGGGCCTCGAAGGCGCGCAACTGCGGATGGTCTGGGCCGAAATTCTCGCGGATGCGCTCGAGATTGACGATCGCGTCCGAGAGTTTGCGTTGCAGGTCCACGAAATCCGCGTCCCCGGTCGAGGCCACCCCCATCGGCACCCCGTCGCGCAGCGCATCGGGGCCGCGCTCGACGATGGCTTCATAGGATTTCACGCGGGCCTCCGCGCGGGCGGCCTCGGCGATGGCGACGGTCAGATCGGCGTTCAGATTGGCGACGGCCTCTTCGGACATAAGCGAGCCGCGCGACGAGACCAGCCCGTTCTCCGAACGGAACCGGTCGGCGGCCACGGCGGCCGCGCGGGCCGAGGCCTCCAGCTCTTGCAAACGGCCCTGAAGCCATTGCGTCATCCGCTCGGTCGCCTCGTAATTGGCGTTCAGAACATCCGCGACATAGGCTTCGGCATAGGCGTTCACGACGCTCGCGGCGATGACCGGGTCGTGCGAGCTATACCAGATTCCGAAAGCCGCGGAACGACCGATCCGTTCGACCCCGATCTGGCCTTGCAGAGCGCGGGCGACCATCGCCTTGCGCATCATGGCGATCTCTTCGGGGGTGGGCGGCGGCGGCGGTTCGACATTGGGGTCGATGACCGGCTCGGGCGCCGCGCGCAGCATGTCGATGGGTTTGCGCAGCAGCGCGCGTACGCTGCCGATGATATTGGCGATGGCCGAGCTTGGCGGGTTCAGAAAGCTGGGGTTCTGATCGAGGCGGAGGTCATCCACCACGGCGCGCGCGATCCCGTCCGAGGTGATGACGAGCTGCGCGCTGGCGATGCCGCTGTCGGACATGTTCACGTCATCGAGCTGGGTGATATCGGCGGCGGCGCGGCCGATATTGCTGTCGAGCATGACGGTCGAGCTGGCGAAATATTGCTTGGGGGTGGTCACCACGTAGAATACGCCAAAGCCGATCCAGAACAGCACCGAAAGCCCGATCGTCCAGCGCTGACGCCGGATTGCGGCGAGCACCCGCGAGAGGTCGATCGTATCGAGCCCGCCATGCGCGGCCGGGTCCATCGAATTGCTGCTCTCGGCGATGCGGATACCGAATTGTCTCATCAAGATCTCCGGGCTTCGGGTGTCTGTGGGGGACCATGCTGCGCGGCGGCGGCCTGCCCGTAAAGCGTGATCGCGCGCATCCCCAGCAGGGCGGCGATCACCCCGAGATGCAGGCTGGCGCGGGTCAGCGCGCTGTTGCGACGAAGCGGGTCGGGCAGGCCGATCAGCGCCAGACCGAGGCAGGCGAGCGCCTTGGCCCCGGCCAGCCCCGCCTGTGCGAGCCGACCCGCCATCCCGCGCCCCTCGGCCAGCAGCGACCCATGCGTCTGGCCCATTCGAAAGCGCCGCCGCAAGAGCCAGCCAAGGCGTGCGCGCGCCTCGGGAACCGTTTCGCGGGCAATGGCATCGGGGGCGTAGGCAATCCGCCCGCCCGCCTGCGAGAGCGCGGCGAAAAAGGCGGTGTCCTCCCCCCCCGAGCGCCCGCGCGCGGGATCGAAGCTCAGCCCGGCGCTGGCGGGATGGGCAAGGTCGATCAGGGTGTTGCAGGTATAGCCGGTCAGCGCCCAGCCGGCGCTGTCGCATTTCGGCTCCGTGTCGTGGACGCGGCCACGCTGCATCCAGCCGGGCGCTTGCGGCAGATAGGCGGCGCGCACCGGGCCGAGCACAGCGGCGGCGCGGGTCTGCTGCGCCTGCGCGTAGAGTTTCACGAGCCAATCCGGCGCGACGGTTTCGTCATCGTCGAGGAAGGCCAGAATGCCCGCGCCCTGTGCCCGCGCCGCGCTCAGGATCGCGTTGCGCGCCACCGAGATGTTATGCGCGGGCGCGTGCAGGTAGGTGACCGACATGGCAAAGCCCTCGGTGGCCTGCGCGACACGCGCGCGGGCCGAAGGGGTCTCGTCGTTGTCGGCGACGATGAGTGCGATCCGGGTGTCCTCTGGCACCTCCAGCCGCGCAAGCGAGGCCAGCGTGTCGCGGAGCGACTCTCGCCGATAGGTGCACAGACCGATGCAGATCAGTGTCGCCCCCATGCCTAACCCCTCTGCATCTTTTGCACGATGGTCTGGGCCCAGAAGCCTGCCGACCACGCCAGATGCATCAGTCCCGCCAGAAAGCCCGACGCCAGACCGCGCAGGTCGCGCAGATGAAGCGCGATGACCGCGCCGCCCGCAAGGCAGGCCAGCGTCCACACAACCAGCGGCACCGCAAAGACGCCGCTCAGCGGCCACAGGATCGCCAGTGCCAGAAGGGGCGCCAGCGCCGCCACAGCCATCTGCCGCAGCGCAGGCCGCATCCGGTGCTTGGCGAGGTTGCGCGCGCGCCCCTTGCCGAACAGGAAATATTGCCGGAACAATGCGCCCAGCGTCGCGCGCGGGTAGTACTCGATGGCGGTGCGCGCCGTGAGCCAGATCGAAAAGCCCGCCATCCGCAGACGGTGATCCAGCTCGGCATCCTCGTTATGGCTGAAGCTTTCGTCATAGCCGCCGATTTGGCGAAACGGGGTGATCCGCATCAGCGCATGGTGGCCGTGATCGACCCAGGCACCCTCTCCGCGATTGCGATGCGAGGCCCCGCCATTGCCCAGCCGCGAGTTTTGCGCTGCGGCGATCAGCCGTTGCAGGGGCGTCTCGCCGACCGCGACCATCGAGACCGTGACGCTGTCGGCCTGCATCGCTTCGGCCTCGGCCAGAAGGATCGCGCAGTAATCGGCGGGGTAGCCCGAATGGGCGTCGATGCGGATCAGATACTCAGCCTCATCTCCGAATTGCTCGACGGCGAGATTGACGGCGGCGCTTTGCAAGCGGCGGGGGTTGTCGAGAAGGGTGATCTGCGGATGGGTCTCGGCCAGCTCCGCCACGATCCGCCGGGTCGCGTCGGTCGAGCCGCCATCCGCAACCACGATCCGCGCATCGTGATCCGCCGCGAAGGGCAGGACCGCGCGCAGTGTCGCGGCGATATGATGCTCTTCGTTGAGGGTGGGGATGACGATGAGCACGCTCATGCGACGGTGCCTTTCTGCGCGAGGGGGTGATGCGGGTGGCGCGGACCGCGGGGCAGGGCGCTCAGACGTGCGGTGAGCGCCCGGCAGGCCTTGGTGTCGGCCAGCCATGTGTCGATCGGTTGGGCAGCCACGGCGCGGCGCAGTTCGGCCAGTCGCGGCGCGTCGATCCGCGCCAGAAGCCCCGCCGCGCCCTCGGGGGCGGGGGCGATCAGGCCCAGACCAAGCGCCTCGAGCCGTGCCGCGACTTCGGTGCCGCGCAGCGCGATCGGCACCGCGCCGTAAAGTGCGCCCTCGTATAGCCGGTTCGGCAACAGCCAATCGGAATTCGCCGCGGCGTCGTAGCGGTCGATCAGCCAGGTGAAATCGGTCTCGCCATAGATCGCGGCCAGATCGTCAGGCCAGCGATAGGGGCCGTGGAACTCCAGATCGGGGTTGCGCGCGACGATCTCATGGAAACGCGGTACCGCATCAAGCGCAGGCTTGCCACGTAAGAGCACGCGGTAGCGGCCGGGCTGCATCCGCGTCATCCGGTCGAGCATGTCCAGCGACCAGGCGCAGCGCAGGATGCCATACCATGCGATGGTGAGGCGCGATGGGCTTGCAGGGGTCAGCCGCGCGGGCCGGGCCGGTGCCGCGACGCCTTCGGGCAGAAGCGGCTTGTTCTCGACCAGCAGGCGCGGGATCTGCGGCTGGCGATAGGCATCGAGATAGGCGCGCTCGAACCCCGGCGAGGACAGTATCACCAAGGCCGAGCGGCGCATCAGATACGCCTCGACCCGGCGCAGCGTCCGCGCGATCAGCCCGCGGCCCAGCATCAGCCGGTGGATGTCGAGCAGTTCATACACGATCGGCACATGGGCCAGCCGCCGCCCCGTGGCCACCGCCAGCGCGAGCATCTCGAGGTTGCGCGCCACGATCACATCGGGCGCGGCCTCGGTTGCGACGCGCGCGCCGATCCCCGGCAGGATCCGCAGCACTGCGCCGATCCGTGCGACCATCTTGCCGTTTTCGGTTTGCCCCAACAGCTCGGCCGGGCCGGGCAGCGCCCCCTCGCCACGGCGAAACCCCATGACCCGCACGCGCGCGCCGCCCCGCTCCAGCATCGACACGCGCCGCCAGATCGCGCTGTCGTCCAGATCATGTGCCAGATAGAGGATGTTCACTCGTTTCTCCGGGTCGCGGCGCAGGGCGCTTGCGCGCAATCTAGGCTTCGCGCACTCAACCAATGTGACGAAGCTGCACGCTTTGGGTCAGGTCTGACCTTATCCTAAGGTGAAAATCCCTTATTCTCCTAACGTTACGGCAAATCCTGCCGGAAATTCAGATGGTTTGCCTAATATCTGTGCGCTTTTGACGCATTCAAACCGCGGCGATCGTGGCGCGTTCCGGGGCGATTCTGCTCTCGGGTGCGCTGCGGCGCGCGGCGCGGCGCTGGCGCAGGGCGTAGACAATTGCCGCGAGCGTCAGGATCGTGACCGGTGAAAAGTGAATGAAATAGACCACTTCGGTCATCGAGAGCAGCAATTGCCGCATCATCAGCCCGGCGAGGAAATAGGTCTCGGCGCGGGGGTCCGACAGCGCCCAGCGCAGCACCGCATAGAGCCCCCAGAAGAACATCGCCGCCTGCAATGCGATGCCGATCAGCCCGATCTCCACCGCGTTCGAGATCAGCGTGTTGTGAAAGTGAAAGCCGGTCTTGGAAGCGATCCCGAAGCGCAGCCAAAGCTCCTCGGCCAAGGGGTTCCCGCGCACCCAGACGGCGCTATACCCCTGACCGAGAAGCGGGCGCTCGGCGATCTCGGCGAAGGCGGTGCTCCAGAGTTCGGTGCGCCCGGTCAGCGTCACGTTCTTGCCGGTCAATTGCAGCACGATCTGCGCGAATTCGTCGAAGAACCCGACGATCAGAAGCACCCCCATGACCACGCTCAGCAGAGTAAAAATCAGCAGGAACAAGCGTTGCCACGCACTGGCGCGGCGCATCAAAAAGATGGCGGAGACGGTGATGAGGGCGACGAATACGGCGATCAGGTTGCCCGCGGAATGGGCCTTGAGCACCAGAAGCGCGCCAAGCGTCAGCGCGACGAGCCCCACAGAGCGCCAGCGAACGCCCCGCGCCCGGTCGATCACCATGGCGAAGCCCGCTACGAGCAGCACGGAGGCGACCTGTGCCAATGCGTTCTTGGAGGCGAAAATCCCCAGCCAGATACCGTCCGAACGCACCCGGTTGAAGCCAAGGCTGGCGAGCCCGGCCAGAAGGTAGACGACCAGCACCACCTTGAGAAAGGCCAGCGGCGACAGCCGGTTCGCCATCGCAATCGCTATGGCGAAACTCAGGATGAGCTGCACGCTGTAACGCATTGTCAAGTCTGGATAATTGGACCAGAACACCGAGGCAAGACACCACAGCGCCAAGGGCCAGAGCAGCGCGTAGCCGCGCAGCTCCGCAAGGGCCGTGCGCGGGTGCCGGACGACCAGAAGCAGCCCCGCGCCAAGGAACATCAGCGCGCCCAACGCGCCAAGCCGCACCACGAAGACCAGCCCGATCAGCGCGAAGGCCGCCAGGACAGCATTCGGGCAGACCTGCACCGAGGCAGGCGCGATGCCGTCATAGCGGGTCTTCATCGCAACTGGCACAACAGCGACTCCTCAAAGGCGCAGCCCGCGCCAAGCGGCGTGTAGGCGATCCAGTCGATCACCATCTCACGCGCCGCCTCTGGCGTCTCGAACGGGCCCATCCATTGGGTCAGGGTATCGCTTGCCCACAGGCTCGCAAAGATTTTTTGCGGCTCGGTGGGGATATGGCGGGTCTCTTCGCGCACCAGAACCCCATCGACGAACCAGCGCAGCCGGTCGGGTTCCCAGATGAAGGCGTAATCATGGAAAGCCACGTCCGTGGCCGGGCTGACGGGCACGCTGCGGCCCGCGCCGCGATCCTTGCCGTTCACGAAGCGGTTGGTCCAGACCGCACCGGTATCTCGGGTCAGGATCTCGAAGTCGATCTCGTCATGGGGCGCGTCATGGGTCGGGCCGATATAGGTGAAGAAGGCCGCGTTAAAGCCCGAACCCCGGTCCGAGCGGATGCGGGCCTCGAAAGTGCCGGGGCCAAAGCGCTGACGGGTCTGGATTTCGCCGCACAGATGCGGGGCCTTGGGGTCGGTTCCGGCATCCGGCAGGAAGCGCAAGCGTAAGGTGCCATCGTCGATCCCGATAGCGCTGCGCGCCCATGTGCAGTTCTGATGCGCGCCATTCGTCCAGCCGTCCGAAATATACCAGCGCTCCGGGTCGAACCGCTCGAACGGATCGAAAAAGCCCGCGCCGAGCGCAAGGGCCGGGAGCGGCGCAAGCGCCAGAAGCGCCGCCAAAGCGCAGGCACCAAGGCGTGGGGCAGGCCGCTGAAAGCGGGGGAGAGGGCGGGCGGAACGATCCATGCCTTCAGCCTATCGCAGCGGTGAACGATTCGAGACATTGCGTGCCGATAGCCCGGAGATCCAAGGTCAAACACGCGTGAAACTGATTATTTATTAGGCATTTGCGACCAATTTCCGGGGGAATGGCGGCTTCACGCGGCAAGGGCTCAAGTTCTGCCTTAATATTTCTTAATGTGGACCCGGAGGGGTGGGTGCGGCGCGCGCGGAGACGCGGGCCTGTTCAGAGGTGTTTCGGGGCCGGGATGAAAATTTCTGTCATCATGGCGAATTACCGCAGCGAGGCCTATTTGCAGGCCGCGATGGACTCGGTCTTGCGTCAGACCCACCATGATCTGGAGCTGATCGTTTCGGATGACGCGTCCGGCGATGGCAGCGTGGGCCTCGTGCGCGCGGCGATGGCGGCGGATGCGCGCGTCAAGCTGGTCGAAGCGCCGCAGAACGCAGGTCCGGGGGCGGCGCGCAACCGGGCGCTGGATCTGGCCAGCGGCGACTGGATCGCGGTTTCGGACAGTGACGATCTGATGCATCCCGACCGGCTGGCGCGACTGTTGGCGGCGGCGCAGCGGCTCGGGGCGGATTTCGTGGCCGATGACAAGCTGTTCTTCGGCGAGACCGCCGATGCGAGCGGCTGCACGCTGCTCGGCAGCCTCGATCTGCACGCGCCGATGGAGATCGACGCAGAGCTTTTCGTGCGCGCGAGCGGGATGTCTTCGGATCTGCCCGCGCTTGGCTATCTCAAGCCGCTGATGCGCCGCGAGGGGATCGCGGGTCTGCGCTACGATGAGAGCCTGCGCATCGGCGAGGATTACGACTTTTACCTGCGCGCCCTGCTGCGCGGGGTGCGTTTCGTCGCCTTACCCGATCCGATGTATCTGTATCGGCGGCATTCGGGCTCGATCTCCTACCGGCTTTCAAGCCCGACCCTGCGGGCGATGATCGCGGCGCATGACCGGATCGTGCGGCAGACCGGCGAGGATGCGCTGGGGCGGGCGATGGCGGCGCGGCGCGCGGGGCTGGCCGAGGCGCTGCGCTATCAGGAGTTGGTCGATGCGATCAAAGCGCGCCGTTTCGGGGCTGCGCTCTGGCAGATGTTGCGTGCGCCCGCGCTGGCCGGAGCCTTGCTGCAAAGCCTGTCGCAGCGCTTGCACCGGGTTCAGGCAGAGGTGCAACCGCGCAAGCCGTGGGTGCTGTGGCTGGGCGGACATGCGCCGCCAGGGGACGTACCCGAGGGCGCAGGCGAGTGGCTTGCGCCGCTGATGCCGCCCGAGGCGGGCTTGCCATGGCAGGCCCCCCCCGGTCCGGTCGCGGCGCATCTGTCGGATCTTGCCGCGCGCTGCGATCTCGATGTGCGCGCGGAGGGGGGCGCGGCGCTTTGGGCCTTGTGGCTGATCCCGCGCTGGCAGACGGCAACGGTCCGCATTGACGCAGCGGCGCGCGATGCGACGCCCCTGCCGATCCCCGAGGGAGCGCGTCGCGATTGACCCTCATCGGGTCGGTAAGGGGCATGTTTCGCCCCCCCGATTTGCCCAACCTAGTCAAAAGTGCCACACTAAAGCGTGTTGGCGGCGCGTTTCCGACCCTTGGTCAGACCATCCTCGCGCGCCGTTCCTGAGCGTTGGCCCCGCTGTTGCCGGGGTCCGCGAAAGCCACCTTCGGGGTGCGTGTCTGCGCTTCGGGGGAAAACAGAAGGAGGGACAATGTTCAAGAAAATCGTCGTGCCTCTCGACCTTGCCCATGTGGAGCGGCTGCAAAAAGCGCTGCATGTGGCAGCGGGTCTCGCGCGGGAGCACGGGGCGAGCATCTGCTATATCGGCGTCACCACGGCAACGCCCGGCCCGATCGCGCGCACACCCGAAGAGTTCTCGGCAAAGCTTGAAGCCTTCGCCAAGGCGCAGGGGCTTGAGCAGGGGGTCAAGACCGAGGCCCATATGCTCGTGAGCCACGATCCGGCGGTTCAGATGGACCGCGAACTCGAAGCGGCGGTAACGGCGCTTGGTGCCGATCTGGTCGTCATGGCCAGCCATGTTCCGAATGTGACGGATTATGTCTGGTCCGGCCATGGCGCGCATCTGGCCGCGCATAGCGCCGCATCGGTGATGCTCATCCGGGCGTGACCCAACCCATTTCAGCGGACTGAAAGGAGGCTTCATGGCCGACCAATCACCCCAAGATCAAACCCCCGAGGGCATTCCCAGCCCCGAAGGCGTCGTCAATCTCATCGATACCGATTACGAGGTCGGGCAGGACAATGTCGAAGGCAATATCGGCCCGTTCGGCTTTGACATCCATAACCCGGTTTTCCTGATCTCCGGCCTCTCCATCGTGGCCTTCGTGTTCTATGCGCTGGCCTTGCCGGAACAGGCCGACAGCGCCTTTAGCTGGCTGTTTGCCAAGGTGACCAAGGGCTTTGACTGGTTCTTCCTCGGATCGGCCAACATCTTCGTGCTGTTCTGCCTGCTGCTGATCGTGACGCCCTGGGGCAATGTCCGGCTTGGCGGCTCGGAGGCGACGCCCGATTACAGCTATATCGGCTGGTTCGCGATGCTGTTTGCAGCCGGCATGGGTATCGGTCTGATGTTCTATGGCGTGGCCGAACCGATGAGTCATTTCTCCTCATCAATGGGTGGCACCACGGTCGAGAACGGTGTGCGCACCGACTGGGCGCCTTTGGGTGCGGCGGCGGGCGACGAAGCCGAGGCCGTGCGTCTGGGGATGGCGGCAACGATCTTCCACTGGGGGCTGCACCCTTGGGCGATCTATGCCGTGGTGGCGCTCGCGCTCGCGTTGTTCTCTTATAACAAGGGCTTGCCGTTGACGATCCGTTCGGCCTTTCACCCGATCTTCGGGGATGCGGTCTGGGGCTGGGTCGGGCATATCATCGACACGCTGGCGGTGTTTGCGACGCTGTTCGGGCTGGCGACCTCGCTGGGGTTTGGCGCGACGCAGGCCAATGCGGGGCTCAATGAGCTGTTCGGTATCCCGGTGGGCTCGGTCACGCAGGTCGTGCTGATCTCGATCATTACCGCCATCGCGCTGATCTCGGTGCTGCGCGGGCTTGACGGGGGCGTCAAGGTGCTCTCCGAGATCAATATGGGGCTGGCGCTGGTGCTTTTGCTCTTCGTGCTGCTGGTCGGCCCGACGGTCTACCTGCTCAAGCTGTTCGGCAGTTCGCTGGTCGCCTATCTCGAATACCTGCCCGCTCTGTCGAACCCCGTGGGGCGCGAGGACGTGAATTTCAGCCAGGGCTGGACGTCGTTCTACTGGGCATGGTGGATCAGCTGGTCGCCCTTTGTCGGTATGTTCATCGCCCGTGTGAGCCGGGGCCGCACGGTGCGCGAATTCGTGGTCTGTGTGCTGCTGATCCCGTCGATGGTCTGCGTGCTGTGGATGTCGGTCTTTGGCGGCACGGCGCTGCATCAGGTCGTGGCTGAGGGCTACACGGCGGCGCAGGATGCGGCGCTTGAACTCAAGCTGTTCAAGATGCTCGACGTGTTGCCGCTGGCCGCGATCACCTCGCTTGTGGGGATCGTGCTTGTGGTGGTGTTCTTCGTGACCTCGTCGGATTCGGGCTCGCTGGTGATCGACACGATCACGGCGGGGGGCAAGATTGACGCGCCGGTCCCGCAGCGTGCCTTCTGGTGCGTGTTCGAGGGGGCCGTGGCGATCGTTCTGTTGCTGAGCGCAGGCGGGCTCCAATCGCTGCAATCCATGGTGATCTCGACGGGCTTGCCCTTCACGCTCGTGCTTTTGCTGATGTGTTTCGCGATTGCGCGCGGGCTGATTTCCGAGCGGCGGTTGCACCGCTGAAACAAGGCAGACCGGCGCCGCAACACCGGCGCCGGTCTTTTCGCGCAGCATCTCTCCAAAGCGTCGGAAATGCGCTCGCACTGTCGCAAGGACAGAGCGACAGCATCGCCGGAGGGACAGATGAGCCGGAAACCAGTCTTTATCCTCAACGGACCGAACCTGAACCTGCTGGGCAAGCGCCAGCCGGAGATTTGGAGCGCCGAGACGCTTGAGGATGTGGAACGTGACTGCACCGCGCTGGCGACCGAGCTGGGGCTGGAGATCCGCATGTTCCAGTCGAATGTCGAGCGCGGGCTGGTCGAGCTGATCCATCGCGCCCGTGACGAGGCCAGCGCGATCATCATCAATCCGGGCGCCAATACACATACGTCCGTGGCCATTCTCCACGCGCTAAGCGCCTTTGACGGGCCGGTGATGGCGTGATGGCGGGTTTTGGGGTGCAGGGCTATGCGCTGTGCCTGCGCCGGGTGGCGACACTGCTCGGCTGAGCGACCCTTTGATCACATCTGCCTGCACCCGCTAGGGCGGGGCTCCGATCCGTGATAGGCTGGGGGCAGGGAGGATCGAGACATGCGTAGTCTTTTGGGATGGGCGCTGGCGGCCTTGCTCTGGGCGATGCCGGCGCAATCGGAGCCTGTTCTGGGTGATGACGGGTTGCACAAACCGCCATGGTTGCATGTGGGCTTCATGGATCTCGGCGAGGATCTGCAAGACGCCCGGGCCGAGGGCAAGCATCTGCTGGTGCTTTTCGAGCAGCGCGGTTGCCCCTATTGCCGCGAATTGCATGCGGTGAACTTTGCCCGCCCCGAGATCGTGGATTACCTGAACGAGCATTTTCTGGTGGTGCAGCTTGATCTTTGGGGCGCGCGCGAGGTCACTGATTTGCAGGGCGAGGCCCATGAGGAGCGCGATCTGGCGGCAAGCTGGGGCGTGCAATTCACCCCGACCACCGTGATCCTCAGCACCGACGCCGATGGCGCCAACCCGCGCGAGGTGTTCCGGCTGCCGGGCTATCTCAAGCCGTTCCACTATCTCTCGTCGCTCGAATATGTGGTGACCGGAGAACATGAGCGTCAGGGGTTCCAGCGCTATTTGCAGGACAAATTCGCCCGGCTGCGCGAGGAGGGGATCGACCCGGACGTCTGGTAGCAGGCCCGCAGCGCCCATCATTTAGGCGTGAGGCCCCGCCTTGCCTTGGCAATAGGCACATTTCCGCGCGCCTCCCGCGAGGGTTGAGCCATGTCATTTAGGCGTCGCGGTGCGCGTGCTACGGTTTCTGGGCGCGTTCGTGGGGTGTTCTGATCGTTGAGGAGGACGGCAAAATGGCGACGAAAAAGACGAAGGATGCAGAGGCGATGCAGGCAATCGACGGGATGGCCATGCTGATGGGGCCGCAGCTTCGGATGGCCGAGGCCATGCTGACGCAACAGATCGAGTTGCTCGATTTTCTCAAGAGCCGGTTCGAGCGTGACCGCAAGATGCTCTCGGACCTGTCGCGCACCAAGGACCCGAATACGGCGATGTCGCTCTGGGGCGATTTCTGGCAGAGCGCGATGTCGGATTATGCGATGGAAAGCTCGAAGCTGATGGCGTCGATGCAAGGCGTCGGAGAAGCGGCGATGAGCAGCCTCAAGCCCGATGACTCGGACGGTCCGGCCCCCGGTCACCACGCGACCCCGGTCTGACGGAGCGGTCCCGAACAGGGTGCGGCGGGCGACCTGCGGGGTCGCCCGGCCTTGTCTCGTTTATTGCGCGCCGAGGATTTCCATCACTTTCGGCATCACCTTGGGCATGTTCTGTTGCACGAAGGCGATGATCTGCGGCTGTTGCTGCTCCATCACCTTCGGCAGTTTGCCCATGACCGAGCGGCCCTCGGGCGTGCTGTAGAAGTCGCGCAGCGCGATTAGCTCGGCCTCGGTCATCAGATCGGCCATCACCGGGCTTTGGCTCGCCATGATCTCACGCATCGGAACGCGGAACGTGTCGCGGTAGAGCTGCTCCAGCTCTGCCTGCTGATCAGCGCTCAGCGGCTTGCCGCGTGCGGCTGACTCGGTGGCGATCGGTTGCCACATCGTGTCGATCATTGCGTCGAGGTCGATCACCTCCATCGAGATATCGGTGATCTCCTGCGCAAGGGCGAGGCGGTCCTCATAGGTTTCGGCAAAGGCAGAGGTGCTCAGCAGCACCGCGAGGGCTGCCGGGGCGGCAAAGAAAGACAGACGCATGAAACGCTCCTTAACTGATATGCGCCGCAGTGAGCGCAGCTTTGTCGGAGCGGGTCAAGGGGCTGACAGGGCAGGGCGGCTCAACGCCCTTTCCAGATCCAGCCCCCGCCGAAGATGCGACTGCTGTCGGGGTCGTAGAAGACGCAGGCCTGACCGGGCGACACACCTTCTTCGGGGGTCAGCAGTTCGACCTCGGCCTCGGTCTCCGAGATTGGACGGAGGATCGCCGGGCGCGGCGGCCGGGTGGAGCGCACCTTGACCGTGAGATGCCATTCGGGGCGGCTGGTGAGGGGGGCGTCGCCCAGCCAGTTGATCTCGCGCACGGGGATGGTGCGGGTGGCGAGCGCCTCTTTCGGGCCGACGACCACGCGGCGCGTGTCGGGATCGAGTTTGACCACGTAGAGCGGGTCGCCGAGGCCCCCGATGCCCAAACCGCGACGCTGGCCGATCGTGTAATGGATCACGCCCTTGTGCTCGCCCAGAACATTGCCCTCAAGATCGACAATCTCGCCGGGATCGGCCGCGCCGGGGCGCAGCTTTTCGATCACGGCGGCGTAGTTGCCGTTCGGCACGAAGCAGATGTCCTGACTGTCCGGTTTGTCCGCGACCGCCAACCCGTATTTCGCTGCGAGCGCCCGTGTTGCGTCTTTCGACGGCAGGTGGCCCAGCGGGAAGCGCAGATAGGCCAGTTGCTCGGGCGTGGTCGAGAACAGGAAATAGCTCTGGTCGCGGTTCGGATCGGCGGCGCTGTGCAGCTCCGGCCCGTTCTCACCCATCTTGCGCTGAATGTAGTGGCCGGTCGCCATGCAATCGGCCTCAAGGTCCTTGGCGGTTTCGAGCAGATCCTTGAACTTCACCCGCTCGTTGCAGCGGATGCAGGGCACCGGGGTCGCGCCGCCCAGATAAGCGTCTGCGAACTCGTCGATCACCGCCTCCTGAAAGACGTTCTCATAGTCGAGCACGTAATGCGGAAAGCCCATTTCCTCGGCCACGCGGCGCGCATCATGGATGTCCTGACCCGCGCAGCAGGCCCCCTTCTTCGCCAGCGCTGCGCCGTGATCGTAAAGCTGAAGCGTCACGCCCACCACGTCATAGCCCTCTTCGGCCAGTTGCGCGGCCACGACCGAGCTGTCGACACCACCGGACATGGCGACGACCACGCGGGTCTCGGAGGGTGGCTTGGCGAAGCCGAGCGAATTGAGAGGGAAATCCTTGCTCATCTGAAGGGTCCTTTAACCAGACGTGCAGGAATATAGGAAAATGCGAACTACTCACAACCCCGCGTTTCACCCGTCGTTAAGGCGAAAGGGCCATTCTGTCCCCCATCACGATGAAGGGGTGTGCCCATGTATCTGAAAAAAGTCGATGGACCGCGATCGGTGACGCTGCCGGATGGCACGATCCTGACCCGCGCCGATCTGCCACCGAAAGAGACCCGCAGATGGGTCGCAAGCCGCAAGGCCACTATCGTTCAGGCGGTCGCCTATGGGTTGATTGCTCGGTCCGAGGTTCTCGAGCGCTACGACCTGTCAGAAGAGGAGCTCGATCTGTGGTCCGATGCGGTAAAGAAACACGGAATCGCGGGTCTCAAGGTGACGGCGATTCAAAAATATAGACAACTTTAGGTTGCAAATCGTCTGAAAGCTGCAAGAGTAACTGCGTGTTAACCAATTGGTGCAAGTGTGAATGGTGATCGAGGGATTAATGCGGAGAACCCAGAATGCGGATTTTGTTGGTGGAAGACGATCCAACGACCTCGCGCAGCATCGAACTGATGCTGACGCATGCCAATCTTAACGTTTATTGCACGGACCTTGGCGAAGAGGGGATCGATCTAGCGAAGCTCTATGATTACGATCTCATCCTGCTCGACCTGAACCTGCCGGATATGAACGGGCACGAGGTTCTCCGACAGTTGCGTCTGGCCAAGGTGGATACGCCGATCCTGATCCTGACCGGTGCGGACGATACCGAGAACAAGATCAAGGGCTTCGGCTTTGGCGCGGACGACTACATGACCAAGCCGTTCCACCGCGAAGAACTCGTGGCGCGCATCCATGCGATCATCCGCCGCTCCAAAGGGCATGCGCAGTCGATCATCCGAACGGGCAAGATTTCGGTCAATCTCGACGCGAAAACCGTCGAGGTGGAGGGGCGTCCGGTGCATCTGACCGGCAAGGAATACCAGATGCTCGAACTGCTCAGCCTGCGCAAGGGCACGACGCTTACCAAGGAGATGTTCCTCAACCATCTCTACGGCGGCATGGATGAGCCGGAGCTCAAGATCATCGACGTTTTTATCTGCAAGCTGCGCAAGAAGCTCTCGGAGGTGACGGGGGGCGACAACTACATCGAAACGGTGTGGGGGCGGGGCTATGTGCTGCGCGATCCCGACCCGGTCGAGATGGAACGTCGTGTCGCCATCGGCGCCTGACCCTCTGGACGCCTGCCGCCACTGATCCTATCACTTGGGATCAGTCTTGGGGGTGCGTATGACAGAACCGGTCACTGAACTGACCCGCGCGCAGGCAGTCGCTGAATTGCCCGCGCTCAAATCCGCGATTGAGGCCGCGAACACGGCCTATCACACGCATGACCAGCCCGAGATTTCGGATGCCGAGTATGACGCGCTCAAACGTCGCTTGTCCGAGATCGAGGCGCGCTTCCCTGATCTGAAAACCGCCGACAGCCCCTCCGAAAAAGTCGGGGGGGCGGTCGCAGAAGGGTTCGGCAAGATCACCCATGAGCAGCGGATGCTCAGCCTGAGCAATGCGTTTGACCCTGAAGAGGTCGATGAATTCGATGAACGCATCCGCAAATATCTTGGTCTGGGTCCGCAAGCGCCCCTCGTTTATACGGCCGAGCCCAAGATCGACGGGCTGTCACTCTCGCTGCGCTATGAAGACGGTCAGCTGATCTATGCGGCTACGCGAGGGGATGGCGAAACCGGCGAGAATGTCACCGAGAACGCCCGCACCATCACGGATATTCCAAAGACTTTGACGGGTGCGCCCCACGTGCTTGAGGTGCGCGGTGAAGTCTATATGTCGCACGCGGATTTCGCCGCGCTGAATGCGGCGCAGGCCGAGAGGGGCGACAAGCTATTCGCCAACCCGCGCAACGCGGCGGCCGGCAGTTTGCGTCAGCTTGATCCGCGCATCACCGCGGCCCGTCCCCTTCGCTTTTTCGCCTATGGCTGGGGGGTGCTTTCAGAGCCGTTGGACGATACGCAATCGGGTTCGATCGCACGTCTTGCGGCGCTCGGGTTTGAGACCAACCCGTTGACGGCTCGTTGCGATGGGCCGGACGCGCTCGTGGCGCATTACCGGCGGATCGAGGCCGAGCGCGCGACGCTCGGTTATGATATCGACGGGGTCGTTTACAAGGTCGATGACCTTTCGTTGCAACGCCGTCTGGGGTTCCGGTCAACCACGCCGCGTTGGGCGATTGCACATAAATTTCCGGCCGAACTGGCCTGGACGCGGCTCGAAAAGATAGAAATTCAGGTGGGACGCACCGGTGCGCTCAGTCCCGTCGCGCGGCTGACGCCGGTCACCGTCGGGGGCGTCGTCGTTTCGAACGCGACACTGCACAACGAGGATTACATCGCCGGGTGTGACTCGCGCGGGGAGACGATCCGGGGCGGGAAGGACATCCGGGAGGGCGACTGGGTTCAGGTGTATCGCGCGGGCGATGTGATCCCGAAAATCGCGGATGTGGATCTCGCCAAGCGCCCCGCGGATGCCTGCCCCTTTGTGTTTCCCACGATCTGCCCCGAATGCGGCTCCGAGGCGATCCGGGAGGATGGCGATGCCGTCAGGCGTTGCTCCGGGGGTATGATTTGTCCCGCGCAAGCTGTTGAGAAATTGAAGCATTTTGTCTCGCGCGCTGCGTTCGATATTGAAGGGCTTGGCGCCAAACAGGTCGAATCCTTTTACAAGGATGGCTGGATTCGCGAGCCGGCGGATATTTTCACGCTAGAGGAACGTTTTGGCAGCGGCCTGCAACAGTTGCGCAACCGGGAGGGCTGGGGCGAGAAATCCGCGCGCAATCTGTTCGACGCGATCCGCGAGAAGCGCCGCGTTCCGCTCGCGCGGCTGATCTTTGCGCTCGGCATCCGGCATGTCGGGGAGGCTGGCGCCGCGCTCTTGGCGCAGCATTACCAAAGCTGGACGGCCTTCGAAACGGCAATGCGCGATGCGACGATCGGCAGCGGTGTCGAGTGGGACGAGCTGCTCTCGGTCGATGGTGTGGGGCAGACTTTTGCGACCTCAGTGATTAGTGCGTTCCATCAGGAGGCCGAGCGCGCCTCGATCGACCGGCTGGTCGCGCAACTCCAGATCGAAGATGCCGCGCCGCGCATGACTGAAAGCGCGGTTGCGGGGCTTACCATCGTGTTCACCGGAACGTTGGAACAGATGACCCGGGCCGAGGCGAAAGCCCGGGCCGAGGCGCTCGGTGCCAAGGTGGCGGGCTCGGTTTCGAGCAAGACCGATCTTCTGGTGGCAGGGCCGGGGGCGGGGTCCAAGGCGAAAAAAGCCGCCGAACTCGGCGTGAAAGTGATTGATGAGGCGGCGTGGATCGAGCTCGCGCGGATGCCATGACCGGACGGCCCGCCAGCCTCTTTCCGCTGTTCGCGCAGATCGAAACCCTTGCGGGGATCGGCGCCAAGACCGCGCAGGCGCTCTCACAGATCGGGGTGGAGCGGCCACGAGACATGCTCTTCACATTGCCCCATTCGGTGGTTGATCGACGCCCGGTTGACACGATCCAAGGGGTTGCGGCGCCCGCTGTTGTGACTGTCACGGTGACGGTCGGGGCGCATCTGCCGGCGCGCCGCAGGGGTGGGCCGGCACGCGTGCTGGTCGAGGATGCGGGCGCTGAATTCCAGCTCGTTTTCTTTCATGCCAAAGGCGACTGGCTGACGCGGCAATTGCCGCCCGGCTCGCGGCGGATTGTGTCCGGAAAGCTGGAAGTGTTCGACGGGATCGCGCAGATGGTGCATCCTGATTACATCCTCGCGGAAGAGGCCGCCGATGAAATCGCTAGGTTCGAGCCGATCTACCCGCTCACGGCCGGGGTCACGCAAAAGGTGATGGCCAAGGCGGCGGCAGGGGCGTTGGCGCGCCTGCCGGTGTTGGAGGAATGGATCGATCCGGCGCTCCGGGCGCGCGAGGGCTGGCCCGGTTGGGCGGATGCGCTCCGGGTTGCGCACGCACCCAAGGGGATGGCCGATCTGGCGCCGCAGGCCCCGGCGCGTCTGCGCCTCGCCTATGATGAGCTGTTCGCACATCAGTTGACCCTCGCGCTGGCGCGGCGGATGCAGCGGCGTGCGAAAGGTCGGGTGACGCAGGCAACGGGTGCCGTGTCGCAGCAGGTCTTGGCCGCTTTGCCCTATCAGCCGACCGGCGCGCAGCAACGCGCCGTGGCCGAGATTCTCGCGGATATGGCTTCGCCCCGGCGTATGCATCGCCTGCTGCAAGGCGATGTTGGCGCGGGTAAGACATTGGTTGCGTTTCTCGCCCTGCTGGCAGCGGTCGAGGCTGGCGGGCAGGGGGTGATGATGGCCCCGACCGAAATTCTCGCACGTCAGCATCTCGATGGGTTGGCGCCGCTCGCGGCCCTTGCCGGGGTCCGGCTTGAGATTTTGACCGGGCGTGACAAGGGCGGTGAGCGGGCGGCGAAGCTCTCTGATCTGGCGTCTGGGGCGATCCAGATCCTTGTCGGAACCCACGCGGTTTTCCAGAAAGACGTTCATTTTCAGGATCTTCGTCTGAGTATCATCGACGAGCAGCACCGCTTTGGTGTTGCGCAGCGGATGGAGTTGGGGGCGAAGGGGCAGGCAGTCGATGTCTTGGTTATGACGGCGACCCCGATCCCGCGCTCTCTGGCGCTTGCACAATATGGCGATATGGATGTGAGCGTGTTGGATGAGAAGCCGCCCGGGCGCAAGCCTGTCAAGACGGCGCTCATCTCGAACGGGCGCCTTGATGAGGTGGTCGCGCATCTGCGCAAGGCGATTGCCGAGGGGCGTCAGGCCTATTGGGTGTGCCCGCTTGTCGAGGAGAGCGAGGTGGTCGATCTCACCTCGGCTGAAGACCGTTTCGCAATGTTGCGTGCAGCATTGGGGGAGGCGCATGTCGGGCTTGTGCATGGGCAGATGCCGGTTGCGCAAAAGGACGCGGCCATGTCTGATTTCGTCGCCGGGCGGAGCCGGGTTCTGGTGGCGACGACGGTGATTGAGGTTGGCGTGAACGTGCCAAACGCGTCGATCATGGTCATCGAACGGGCCGAGACCTTCGGTCTGGCCCAACTCCATCAGTTGCGGGGGCGGGTTGGTCGCGGTGCGGCGGACTCCACCTGTCTGATGATTTATCAGCCGCCGCTTTCCGAAACGGGAGAACGCCGGTTGCAGATTCTGCGCGAAAGCGAGGACGGGTTTCGCATCGCCGAAGAGGACCTGGCGATGCGCGGCGCGGGTGACATGATCGGCACAGCTCAATCGGGACTGCCGCGGTTTCGCATCGCGGATCTCGATCGTCAGGCGGGCTTGATGGCGGTGGCGCAAACCGATGCCCGGGCCCTGTTGCACGCCGACCCCGAACTTGCCAGCCCGAGGGGGCAGGCCGCGCGCGTTCTGCTTTGGCTGATGGAGCAGGATCGGGCGATCAAACTCATTGATGTTGGATGAGTGTTCTCAAATGTTCTTAAAAAGTTCTTTACTTCCCGCGATGAATGTGAGAACAAATAAGCAACATCAGATGAGGGAGCCGATCATGCGCGACATCAAAGCCATTCTGACCCGCAACAGCGATGTGCTTTTGCAAGACGCCCTTGGGGCCGTGTCACTCTGTGTGAGTTTCGCGGTCGCTCTCTATCTGCCGGGGATTTTCTGACCTTTACGGGTTCACTGCCTCGCGCTTTTGGAGCCGCACCTGTCCCCAACACCGCGGTTCGCCTGTCCTGACCTCATTCGGTCGCCGAAAGCGCTTCCTCACCGCCATCTTCGGATGGCGGTTTTTTTTTAGAATTTGTAGCCGATCCGAAATCCACCCCAATGGCGGGACCCGACATGGATCGGGGCGGAGAGGTCCTTCATCAGCACGAAATCACCGCCGCCCATGTCGCGGCGATAGATCTGTAGAACGAAAGGGGCGCTGGACCTACCGGCCCGCAGCCCGACACGGTCATTAAAGATTCGACGGTTCCGGCAATGGGCCGCATTCCAGGACGGGTCCTTGCTCTGCGGCTGGGAGAATGCCTTGTTATGTGTCGGCAGATAGCCGTTGCGATCGACCGCGGCACAAAAAACGATCTTCGGATCGCTTTCGAGCAGCGTTTCTTGCAGCGATGCAAGGTGTTTGTCGGTGAAGGCGGTGAAGCGCGTCGTGACCTGTTGCGGGTTCGTGTCGGGAATGGGCACATAGGTTTGATCGAAGAGGTCGGCCTCCGAAATTTCTCCCGCTTCGATGGCTTGCCGGAACAGCGCGCTGATTTTCTGAGCGGTCTGCGTCGCGGTCTCGATCAGCCCGGAATCCGAGGTCGTTCCGCCGATCTGGATCGACTCCTGAACAATGGTCTCGCCCACGGTGATGAGGGCATTCGTCCGCTTTTGTGCAGCTCCGGTCTGGTGTGCGGTCTCCTGCGCGCCCCGTGCCATACGCTCAAAGGCGGGCGCGAACCGCTGATTGGCCTTGCGGACCTGTTCCGCGCGTTGCGTGATGGCGCGGATCGTGCTGCGGGTCTCATCGACACTTGCCGTCATGCGCGTCATGGCGCTGTCGGTTTCGCCGGCACTGGTCATCACGGCATCTGCGTGATCTGAAATCGTGACGGCCTCTTTGCGCATCTGCGTGATCCGGTCGCTCAGCCCGTGAACCGCCGTTCCGATCCCGTCCGCCGCACTGGCCGTCTTGCGCGACAATTCGTTGATCGCTTCTGCGACAACCGCAAAACCGCGCCCGGCGTCACCGGCCCGCACCGCTTCGATCTTGGCGTTGATCGCCAGAATGTTCACCTGTGTGGCGATGCTTCGGATTTCGGCGTTCTCGCTTTGCACCGTGGCGAGCGTCTGGGTCACTTCGGCCATTTTCTGAACCACGGACTGCACCCAGCCCGCGATGAGGCGCGCGTTCTCATCGGTTTGGCGCATTTTTCCGACGGTTTCGCGCACCGCCGTCATCGAGGCGTCGACCGCGCCCGTCACCACCTCGGCGTCGCGCAGAACCTCTCGGTTGGCGTCTTGCACGGTGTGCGCCGCTTCCTCCGCTTCGCGCAGCAATGCGGTTTGAGACGCGCTCACCTGCGCGAGATTGTCGAGCGCGGCGGCGATTTCGACGATTTCGCAACCGAGATTGACCGCCTCATTCGCGATACGATTCAGCGCATCGCCCTGGTGAAGAGTGGGATGAGAAGACAGATCGTTCATGCGCGCTCCGGCAGGATTCGTGCCAAAGCTCGCATCAAGTCATTGCGTTCGGGTTAACGCTTCTGCGTCAAAGGCCGCGAGCGTGGCATCGGGTGTCAGAAGGATCGAGGCGTGGCGATTGGGGTAATCCCGTGCGGCGGTCAGGACCTCATACTCCGCAAACGGGGCGTCTGGCACCGGCCCGCCCTTGAGCATCGCCGCCAGTTGGTCGCGGAGCGTCGCCACCTGTTCTCGGGTGCAGCCGATCACTGCGGCCCCGAAAATCGAGGCCGAGGCCTGCCCCAGTGCACAGGCGCGGACCTGTTGACTATAGCCCGTGATCCGGCCGTTCTCGAGGGCCAGGTCCACCGACACGGTCGAGCCGCAGAGCGGCGCGCGTTTGTCGGCATGCGCGGTGGGTGCGGGCAGGGGATCGGTATGGGGCATGTCCGCCGCCAGCGCGAGAATACGCTGCGAGTAGAGCTTCATCAGATCGGCGTCGCTCATGGCTTTTCCCCGGGGCTGGTCCGGCGTAAATAATGCTGTGACCCGCGAAAGGAAAGAGCCATGCCATTTGATCCGGCGAGTTTGACATATGACGAGAAGGGGCTGATCCCCGCCATCGCGCAGGATGCGCGCAGCGGCGAGGTTCTGATGATGGCGTGGATGAATGCCGAAAGCATCGCGCGCACTCTGGAGACCGGGCATGTGACCTACTGGTCGCGCTCGCGGCAGAGTTTCTGGGCCAAGGGTGAAAGCTCGGGGCACATGCAGCATCTCAAGGAGATGCGCGTCGATTGTGACCGGGATTGCCTGTTGCTGCTCGTCGAGCAAGAGGGGCCTGCGTGCCACACCAACCGACGGTCGTGTTTCTACACGGCGCTGCGGGGCGGTGAGGAGGTCGAGATCCTCAAGCCGGTCGAGGCGTGACACGCGACCACCGGCGGCCGTATTTCGAGTTTGATGAAAGCTAGAGCCCGATGAGCGCGCGGATGTCTTCGGGCGTGGCACCTTGCGCGCGATAGGTGGCGATGGCACGGGCATCATCTCGTTTCGCGAGCCGTTTGCCGGTTTCGTCGCGGATCAATCGGTGGTGGTGGTAGGCGGGCGTGGGCAGGCCGAGAAGCGCTTGCAGCAGAACGTGGATGAAGGTCGCCTCGAACAGGTCTTCGCCGCGGGTGACTTCGGTGATGCCTTGCGCGGCATCGTCGACCACGACGGCGAGATGGTAGGCCGCACCGATGTTCTGGCGCGCCAAAACCACGTCACCACAATGCGTTAGGAGCCATTCCTTATCTAGGACATGGTTTCCTGCGCGGGTGCCGCTGTCTTCGAATGACGGCCGTTCGGGGAGTATCGTGATCGCGCGGGCCATATCCAGACGGATCGTATCGCCCTCATCCCCACCACGGCAGGTGCCAGGATAGACCAAGCCGTCCGGGCCAAGGATCGGTGATCCTTCTTGAGGGGCGTCGAGCGCTGCACGAATATCGGCGCGGCTACATTTGCAGCGATACGTAACGCCAAGATTTTTCAATTTATCAATAGCTTGCTGGTAAAAGCTCATGCGGTCTGACTGGCGCAGGACGGGCTCTGGCCATGTCAGCCCCAGCCAATGCAGATCGTCATGGATTTGCGCTTCCCAATGCGGGCGGGCGCGCGATTGGTCGAGATCCTCGATCCGCAGAAGGAATTCCCCCCGCTCGGCCCGTTCTGCGGCGATCAGCGCGGCCAGCGCATGGCCCAGATGCAATGGGCCAGTGGGCGACGGCGCAAAGCGCGTGCGTCTTAGATTTGTGCCGCAAGCCATTGAGAAAACGCTTCTTTCGCGCGATCCGTATAGGCCTTGTAGCGGTCCTTGCGGCCCTTGCGCCCGCCTTTGGCATCAATCGGCGGGAAGAGACCGAAATTGACATTCATCGGCTGAAAGGTCTTGGCCTCGGCACCACCGGTGATGTGGTGGATGAGCGCGCCCATCGCGGTTTCGCCATTGGGTGCCTCAAGCGACCCGCCCTTGATCTCGGCCGCAGCCATCCGTCCGGCCAGCAGGCCCATAGCGGCACTTTCGACATAGCCCTCGACCCCGGTGATCTGGCCCGCGAAACGGATATTCGGGCGCGATTTCAGCCGCATCTGGGCATCCAAAAGGGTGGGCGAGTTGATGAACGTATTGCGGTGAATGCCGCCAAGTCGGGCGAAGCTCGCGTTTTCGAGGCCGGGGATCATCCGGAACACCTCGGTCTGCGCGCCGTATTTCATTTTGGTCTGGAAGCCGACGATATTGAACAAGGTCCCAAGCGCATTGTCGCGGCGGAGCTGCACGACCGCATAGGGCTTGTCCTCGGGCCGGTGCGCATTTGTCAGCCCCACCGGCTTCATCGGGCCATGGCGGAGCGTTTCACGGCCACGCTCGGCCATCACTTCGATTGGCAGGCAGCCGTCGAAATATTTGGCGGTCTCACCGTCGTGGAACTCGGTCTTGTCCGCCGCCAGAAGCGCGTCGATGAAGGCCTCGTATTGGGGCTTGGTCATCGGGCAGTTCATATAGGCGGTCTGCTCTTCAAGCGTTTCGCCCTTGTCATAGCGTGATTGCATCCAAGCCACGCTCATATCGACCGTTTCGGCATAGACGATGGGCGCGATCGCATCAAAAAAGGCGAGGCTGTCAGCCCCGGTCTCGGCGCGGATGCTCTCGGCCAGCGCGCCCGAGGTGAGCGGGCCGGTTGCGATGATCCAATGACCTTCACGCGGCAATTCGGTGATCTCACCGGGTGCCACCTCGATCAGAGGGTGTGCGCGCAGCCGCGCCGTCACGGCCTCGGAGAACGCCTCACGGTCCACGGCCAGCGCGCCACCTGCGGGCAGGCGGTGCAGGCGGGCCATCTCCATCAAGAGACCATCCGCCGCCGCCATTTCCCAATGCAAAAGCCCGACCGCGTTGCGCTCGTCATCATCCGAGCGGAAGGAGTTCGAGCAGACCATTTCGGCGAAGTTGCCGGTCTGATGCGCAAAAGTGCCGACCTCGGGGCGCATTTCGTGAATGACCACGCGCACGCCTGCCTGTGCGGCCTGCCATGCGGCCTCGGACCCGGCCATGCCGCCGCCGATGATATGAAGCTGTTCCGTCATGCCATGGCCTTTACAATCGAAAAGGGCCGCGCGCAATCGGCGGCCCTTTCACTATGCTCCAAATATCCCGGGGGGCTGGCGGCAGCCAGCGGGGGCAGCGCCCCCTCAGGCCTCGCCGCCTTCGCCTGCTTCGGGGGGTGGCGCCGCGTCGGCTTCGATCTCGGCGTTCTCGCCCTGATCGGCGATCCGTGCGACCGAGACGACGACCTCAGCCTTGGCGGTGTCGAAGACCTTGACCCCGCCCGCCGAGCGCGACCGGAACGAGATCCCGTCCACCGGGCAGCGGATCGACTGGCCGGTCGAGGTGGCCAGCATCACCTGATCCGAGATTTCGACCGGGAACGACGCAACCAGCGCCCCGCCGCGCATCGACTTCTCGATGGCGGTCACGCCTTGACCGCCGCGCCCGCGCACCGGGTAGTCGTGGCTCGACGAGATCTTGCCCGCGCCTTTGGCGGTGATGGTCAGGATCAGGTCCTCTGCCGCCGACATTTCGGCATAGCGCTCGGGGCTGAGCTGACCCTCCGCGACGGGGTCTTCCTCGTCATCGGCCTCGTCCTCGGTCACACCGGCCATCAGGCGGCGCTGCTTGAGATAGGCGGCGCGTTCTTCGGCGCTGGCCTCGAAATGGCGGATGACCGACATCGAGACGACCTTGTCCTCATCAGCCAGACGCACGCCGCGCACGCCGGTGGAGTCGCGGCCCTTGAAGATCCGCACCTCCGGCACCGGGAAGCGGATCGCGCGCCCGCCCGCCGTCACCAGCATGATGTCATCACCCTCGGTGCACATGCGCGCGTTCACCATCTCGACCCCCTCGGGGAGCTTCATGGCGATTTTGCCGTTGCGCTTCACATTGGCGAAGTCCGAGAGCGCATTGCGTCGGACCGAACCGTCGGAGGTCGCGAAGAAGACCTGATAGTCGTCCCAATCCTCTTCGGGCGCGTCCACCGGCATCAGTGCCGCGATCGAGACCCCTTGCGGGATCGGCAGGATGTTGACGATTGCCTTGCCCTTGGCCGTGCGTCCGCCCAGCGGCAGGCGCCAGCATTTGAGCGAATAGACCATCCCGTCCGTCGTGAAGAACAAAAGCTGCGTATGGGTGTTGGCGACGAAGAGCGTGGTGACCACGTCGTCCTCTTTGGTCGCCATTGACGACAGCCCCTTGCCGCCGCGCCGTTGCGCGCGGAAATCGGCGAGCGGGGTGCGCTTGATGTAGCCGCCCGAGGTGATCGTCACGACCATGTCTTCGCGCTCGATCAGGTCCTCGTCGTCCATGTCACCGGCCCAGTCGATGATCTCGGTGCGGCGCGGCACGGCGAAGAGGTCCTTCACCTCGCGCAGCTCCTCCGAGATGATCGCCATGATCCGGTCGCGCGAGCCGAGGATGTCGAGGTAATCCTTGATCTTCGCGGCCAGCTCTTCGAGCTCGTCCGTCACTTCCTTGACGCCGATCTGGGTCAGGCGTTGCAGTCGCAGATCGAGAATCGCGCGAGCCTGAGCCTCGGAGAGGTTATAGGTGCCGTCCTCGTTGATCGGGTGCAGCGGGTCGTCGATGAGGCGGATGTAGGCCGCGATCTCATGGGCGGGCCAGCGCCGGGTCATCAGCCGTTCGCGTGCCTCCGCGGCATCGGCCGAGCTGCGGATCGTGGCCACGACCTCGTCCACGTTCGAGACCGCCACGGCAAGGCCGCACAGGATGTGGCTGCGTTCGCGGGCCTTGCGCAGTTCAAAAGCGGTGCGGCGGGCGACGACTTCCTCGCGGAAGGTGATGAAGTGGCTCAGGAACTGCCGCAGCGTGAGCTGCTCGGGGCGGCCACCGTTGAGCGCCAGCATGTTGCAGCCGAACGAGGTTTGCAGCGCGGTGAAGCGGTAGAGCTGGTTCAGCACCACCTCGGGCGTCGCGTCGCGCTTCAACTCGATCACCACGCGCACGCCGACCCGGTCGGATTCGTCCTGCACATGGGCGATGCCTTCGAGCTTCTTGTCGCGGACGAGTTCCGCGATCTTCTCGATCATCGTCGCCTTGTTGACCTGATACGGGATCTCGTCGACGACGATGGCGTAACGGTCCTTGCGGATCTCCTCGACATGGGTTTTCGCCCGGATGATGACCGAGCCGCGGCCTTCGAGATAGGCCTTGCGCGCGCCGCCCCGGCCCATGATCAGGCCGCCGGTCGGGAAGTCGGGGGCGGGGACGATCGCCATGATCGCCTCGTCCGACATGTCCGGGTCCTCGATCAGTGCAAGCGTTGCGTCGCACACCTCGCCGAGGTTATGCGGCGGGATATTCGTGGCCATGCCGACCGCGATCCCGCCCGCGCCGTTGACCAGCATGTTCGGGAAGCGCGCGGGCAGAACCGTGGGTTCGCGGTCCTTGCCGTCATAGTTGTCCTGAAAATCGACCGTGTCTTTTTCGATATCGGCCAGCAGGTAGGCGGCGGGCTTGTCCATGCGGACTTCGGTGTAGCGCATCGCGGCGGCGTTATCGCCGTCCATCGAGCCGAAGTTACCCTGACCGTCCAGAAGCGGCAGCGACATGGAGAAAGGCTGCGCCATACGCACCAAGGCGTCATAGATCGCCGCGTCGCCATGCGGGTGATATTTACCCATGACGTCGCCGACCGGGCGGGCCGACTTGCGATAGGGCTTGTCATGCGTGTTGCCGGTCTCGTGCATCGCATAGAGGATGCGCCGGTGCACCGGCTTCAGACCGTCGCGCAGATCGGGGATCGCGCGGCTCACGATCACGCTCATCGCGTAATCGAGATAGGCGGTCTTCATCTCTTCCGCGATGGAGATCGTCGGCCCATCGTAATGCGGGCGTTCGGGCCCGGTTTCGGTGCTTTCCGGCGTTTCGGGAGTATCGGTCACACGCTTCTCGCAACTCTAGATATTGTTGGACCGGCTTATAGCGCACTCCATCGCTTGGGTGCAATCGCCAAGGCCCCCCAAAGGACGCTTTCGCGCGGCCCGTGTGCTGCTCAGGCGGATTTGCGCGCGCGGACAAAGGCCCAGAGCCAGATGCCCGCCAGCACGAAAGAGCCGATGGCATTGAGGTTCGCCATGGTCACGCCGAACATCTCCCACGGGATCTCGTCGCAGCGCACGAGCGGCGCGGCCTCGATCTGGGCGAGCAGGTCCTCGACCGAGAGATTGGCCACCCCGTTCGAGGTGCAGCTGTCAGGACCCTCGAAGATCTTGCGCTCGACGCCCGAGTGATAGACGCCGATCGCGCCGGTCGTCGCTGCGGCCAGCGCGCCCAGGAGCGCCGTCACCATCGGCAGGCGCAGCACAAGGATCGCCGCCCCGATCAGGACCGCCGCCAGATGCGGCCAGCGTTGCAGGATGCACAGATCGCAGGGCGCGTAACCCGCCGCCTGAAACAGAAGCGCGCCGGCCAGAACGGCGGCGGACCCGAAAGCGGCCAGAAGCACAAGGCGGCGTGGGGTCAGGTTTTCCATCACAGATACCTCAGCAGATAGAAGCCGCCCAGCAGGAGCACCACGAAGGCGGTGAACAGCCAGCCGAGCCAGCGCTCGATAAAGGTGCGGATCGGCGCGCCGAATTTCCACAAGAGCGCCGCCAGCACGAAGAAGCGCAGCGCGCGGGCAAGCACCGACACCCCGATGAACAGCGGCAGCGAGAGTTGCGTCGCGCCCGAGAAGATCGTGATGACCTTATAGGGGAAGGGCGTCACCCCCGCGACCAGCACCGCCCAGCCGCCCATCTCGTTGAAGCGCGCGGCGAGATCGTCGAACTTGTTGGCCTTGCCGTAGAACTCGAGGATCGGCGTGCCGATGGCCTCCATGAAACCGTAACCGATGACATAGCCCAAGAGTCCGCCCAGCACCGAGGCCACGGTCGCCACCGCCGCGATGTGGAAGGCGCGCCACGGCATGGCGAGGATCATCGGGATCATCAGGATGTCGGGCGGGATCGGAAATATCGAGCTTTCGACGAAAGCCACCGCCGCCAGCGCCCACATCGCGCGCGGATGCCCGGCCAGTCCCATCGTCCAGTCGTAAAGCCTGCGGATCATCTGCGCCTCGTCGCCCGTTTGCCGATCTGTTGCCCGTGCCGCGCCCGAGGTCAAGTCGGGCTGCCCGGGTTCGGGCGATAAAAGGGGCTGTCAGAGCCTCTATCGAAAGGATAGTCTCGGTTTCGTGATTGGTGGAGGGTTTCCGACATGAAATGGCAGGGGCGGCGCGGCAGCCGCAATATCGAGGATCGCCGCGGGCAACGCAGCATCGGGCGTGTGGGCGGTGTGACGGGGGTTGGTGCGATCGCCGTTCTGCTGCTGGGCTATTTCCTTGGCGTCGATGTCACGCCGCTTCTGAGCGGTGGCGGGGCGCCGACCGTGCAGACTTCGGGCGAGCTGAGCGCGCAGGATCGCGCGATGGGCGATTTCGTGTCCGTGACGCTGGCCGATACCGAAGAGGTCTGGACCGATATCTTCGCCGAGCAGCTTGGACGCGAGTACGATCCGGTGACGCTGGTTCTGTTCAGCCAGGTCACGCAATCGGCCTGTGGCAATGCCAGTGGCGCGACGGGGCCGTTCTACTGCCCGGGCGACAAGAAAGTCTATCTGGACACGGATTTCTTCACCACGCTGACGCGCCAACTGGGCGCGGGCGGCGATTTCGCCGCCGCTTATGTGGTGGCCCATGAGGTCGCCCACCATGTGCAGGACGAGCTGGGGATTCTGGGCAAGGTGAACGCCCTGCGCGCGCGGGCCAGCACGGCGGACAGCAACGCGCTCTCGGTGCGCGTGGAATTGCAGGCCGATTGCTTCTCCGGCGTCTGGGCGCGCCATGCGGCCGAAAATTTTGGCACGATCGAGCGCGGCGATATCGCCGAGGCGATGAACGCGGCGGCGAAGATCGGGGACGATACGCTGCAACGCAATGCCGGGCGGCGCCCGATGCCGGACAGTTTCACCCATGGCTCCTCGGAGCAGCGCCAGCGCTGGTTTGCCGCCGGCTTCGAGAGTGGCGAGGTCGCCGCCTGCGACACGTTCTCGGGCAACAGCCTGTGACCCGTGAGGGCAGGGGGTGCGAAACCCCTTGCCAGCCCGCGCGCGGGCGGCTAGATCGCAAGGGCTGGCCCGCATGGCGGAATTGGTAGACGCAGCGGATTCAAAATCCGCCGCCCTCGGGCTTGCCGGTTCGAGTCCGGCTGCGGGTACCAGCTGTTTCCAAAAATGATCGTTTGAGTCGTGTCGGGGGCGGTCTGCTTCAGGGCGGGCGACGGGCTGTGTCCACGGCGTGCCCGGCGTTCCCGGCGCAAACGCTCACGCCGGGCGACTCACTGCGCAAGAAAAAGGCGATTCGAGCGATGGCGCAACCTAAAGAGGAGTGAATTCTGTCAAGAGTGCGCGAAAGTTGTTTCGTCAGGCAGAATTGCCATATTTTTGCCATTATCGGTTCTGGAAACAAAATCACCGTTAATCCCGGTTCGATTGTATCCGGGCGGGCAACAATCACAAAATCTTTGATGTGCAACCCACGAAGCGCGGTCGGCAGCCGTCCTTTTTCCCTTCGTGAACACGATGCTCTCACGGCGGCGAAAGCTAAATGACCGAAATTGTTCAAGAAACAATCAGGGGCCGTTTTCGAGAACAAATCCCGCCTTCCCGGTTCCGGCGCACATATCCTTTGGGATAGGTAGAACAATATTAAGACATAATTCACTTCACGCCTTTCGGTCGGCGCGGTATCTAAAAGATGTCCATAGGGACGTGTTGGCCATGGGGGTGGCCATTGATGAGTGAGGCATCGGGGGATGCTTGTTGGAATGAAGTGCTGCCGGGGGGGCGGAACCGCAGGGTTCCCGACCCAGAAAACTTTGGAACGGTTTTTGTCGAGCGGCCCCGCGGGGGCAGCTTGGCGGCGTGGACGCCTTCGTCAGGCGTTCGCGGGTGCTTTTGACTGCCAGGACGACCTCTTGCCATCGGTAATGGCCCTGTCGCGGGGCTGACGTGCCGGTCTCGCCTGTTGCGAGGCCAAAGGATGAGTGCCGCGGGCTGTGTCACCCGCGTGCCGTATGAGAGGTGAGACGATGACCTATTATTACAATACCGCTCCGAACGCGTGTAACGACGCGGCGACGACGGATTACAACACGGCGGTCACCGTCCGCGTTCTCGCGAATGATTACGATTACAATGGCGACTGGCTACGGGTGACGAGCGTTGGCGCGACGAATGACGGCGCGGTGGTGCTTAACGCGGATGGGACCGTGACATTCACGCCCGATCCGGGCTTCGTCGGCACGACCACGTTCACCTATACGATTACCGATGGGCGCGGCGGCTATGACACGGCCACCGTGACCATCAATGTTTGCGCCCCGGACAGCGACGGGATCGTGTCTGGCACCGCTGGCAGCGATCTGATCGACACCGCTTATATCGGCGATCCCGATGGCGACCGCGTGGATGCCAATGACGCGGTTCTGCCCGGCGAATACGGCGATGACGATATTATCCATGCCGGGGCGGGGAATGACACGATCCTCGCAGGCAACGGCAATGACGAGGTTCTCGCGGGCACGGGCGACGACCTCATCGACGGCGGTGCTGGGAATGACTCGCTGCGTGGCGAGGCAGGCGACGACACCTTCGTGGGCGGCGCTGGCAACGATACGTTCTCGGGGGGCACCGGGCTCGACATGGTCGATTATTCGGCCTCTGGCGCGGCTGTGAATGTCAATCTCACCACCAATGGCGCGACCGGCGGCGATGCGACCGGCGACGTGCTTCAAAGCGGCATTGATGGGATTTTCGGCTCCGATTTCAACGATACGCTGGTCGGCTTCGACAATCAGGGCACGGAGCCCGGCGATACCTTCACCAACGTGTTCTACGGCAATGACGGCGACGATCTGATCGAAGGGCGCGGGGGCGATGACAGCCTTTATGGCGGCGCCGATAACGACACGATTTTCGGCGGCAGCGGAGATGATGAGATCACCGGCGATGCCGGGGCGGATACGATCTATGGCGACAATGGCGGCGATGTCCCCAGCACGGCCGGTCAGGCGCTGGATGTGGACTGGGGCAAGATGTCGTCCTCTGGCTGCACCAATGCCGACGGCACGCTGATCAACGGCGCGAGCATGGATCTGGGTGGCGTGCAGGTCACCGTGGGCTTTACCGTGCAGGATTACGGCGCGACGGCAACGGTCGTGGGCGACACGCAATATACCGAGAGCACCGATGGCATCGACAATCTCTCGGCGCTCAAGCTTTACGGTCTGGGCGGCGAGGGCGGTGCCGACAATACCTCGACGACGACGCTCGATTTTTCGTCGACCGATGCCGCTTATGGCGATGAGGTGCAGAATGTCAGCTTCCGCCTGAACGACATCGATGTCGGCACGTCGACCGACTTCCACATCGATATCGTGACCGTTCGCGCTTATGACGCGGATGGCAATCCGGTCGAGGTCATCCTGACGCCCGAGGGCGCTCAGACCGTTTCGGGGAACACTGTCACCGGGACTGCGGTCGATAACGGCTATATTACTCCGAGCACGGCGGCGGGCTCGGTTCTGGTGACCATCGCGGGTCCGGTCGCGCGGATCGAGATCGACTATGACAATGGCGGCAATACCGATCAGGCGATCTGGGTCACCGATATCTACGCCGAGACCACCGATCCGGGCGCTGGCGCCGGGGAGGATGGCAATGATCTGATCGACGCGGGTGACGATGACGATGTCGTCTTTGGCGAAGGCGGCAATGACACGATCACCGGCGGCGCGGGCGCGGATACGATTTCGGGCGGCGATGACCGCGACCTGATCTTTGGCACTGCGGGCGACCGCGTGGACGGGAACGAAGGCGGCGACGACTGGGATACGCTGGACCTGACCGGGCAGGGCGCATACCGGATCATCAACCAGGTGCCGGACGAGAATGGTAACGGCACCAATGGCACCGTCGAATTCTACGATGCCGATGGCACGGTCACCGGCACGCTCGATTTCTTCAACATCGAACAGATCATCGGCGACGATGTGAACTATGCCCCGGTGGCCAATGACGACACCGCCTCGACGGATGAGGACGTGCCGGTCACGATCAACGTGCTGGGCAATGACGTGGA
>NZ_JARGDK010000014.1 GCF_029210495.1 Pseudothioclava nitratireducens
CGACCATACACCTCGATGGCCACCTGAGATTACACCGAAGACGGCGCTGAATTTACACCACGTCCGTGGACGCTACCAAACTCCAGGACAAACGCGGCGTTTTTAGCCCCAATATCCGAGAGACCCTCCATCATCCTTGCGCCTCCAAATACCTTGGCACACAACGCTGTCCGTCGTGCACCTTGTTTAATCAGTTCATTGATCAGGAGCTCCATCGCGTTGACGCCGAAACTAGCACTCTGGATCGCAGAACCGGTATTTTCCGGAAGAAGAAAGTGGTTCATTCCACCAATCCCGCACTGGGCATCGTAGAGGCAAGTTGCGACGCACGATCCGAGGATCGTGGTGATGGACCGGCCATCCGGTGAGCCCGTGACATACTCACCTTGCGAGATGTGGCGCGGCCTGAGAGCCGCTACATCACCATGTTGCATTTTCGCTGCCTCCGAACGCGCTGACGCGCTTTTTTTGCGAACAGATCGAGAGGACTTCTTCAGCTATTTCGGAAAGCGGGAGTGCCTTCTCAGCAGCCCCCGTTTCGATCGCAGCCTTGGGCATCCCATATACGACTGACGTCGCCTCGTCCTGAGCGAGACATCGCGCGCCTGCTTTGCGCATAATGCCCATGCCATGTGCGCCATCGCGGCCCATTCCCGTGAGGAGTACGCAAACCGCTCTGCTCGCAATCTCTTTCGCGGACGCAAACAGTAGGTCTACCGAAGGGCGATGCCCGCTTACCTTTTCCGATGCGCGAAGGTGACAGCGCGGCGGTTGTCCGACATCCAGTTCGAGATGATACTCGCCGCCGGGGGCGAGATAGACATGTCCTGGTAAAAGGGCCGCGCCTTCGGATGCCAAAGTAAGTCGCGGAGCGATACGCGTGTCTAGCCGGCGTGCGAAACTCTCGAGAAATGTCGGAGGCATGTGCTGAGCGATGAGCGTCGGCGGACAGTTTTGCGGAAAAGAGGCCAGAACAGTCTCCAGTGCATCTACCCCCCCCGTCGACGAACCGATCAGGACGTAACTGCCGTTCCATTGGAAATGCTCACGCGGCGGGGGCCGGCTCACGCTTTCGCGTATCCGAATGTTTGCGGACGCGGCAGTAAAAAGCTTATCCGGCAGATCGGCGAACGCAGCCCCGATATCGCCCGATATCGGCTTCCCCACACAATCAACGGCCCCGAGCGACATTGCTTCGATGGCGGCTGCTGAGCCGCGATGTGTGAGCGTCGAAATCATGATCACTGGCATCGGTCTGAGGCGCATGATCTTGTCCAGAAACGCGATTCCGTTCATCCGCGGCATCTCGACATCAAGCGTCAACACATCTGGCAACAGTAGTTTTATCTTCTCGCGTGCTTCATAAGGATCACCGGCTTCGCCCACTACGACGAGGCGCGGGTCTTGAGCGACACGTGCTCTGATGATCTGTCGAATCGTCGCTGAATCGTCGACGATCAAAACGCGCTTCTGTCGCATGAAAATGCCCCCTTCCAAACTCTGAAGTTCACACGCATTGGCTCAGAAATTCTCCCATTCCTCATCGGTAGGTGCCGACTCCAATGCTGCATTTCCAGTGACGAAAGTCGAAGACGCTGAATGTTGGGAAGCCGTAATTGCCGGGGTGATTTTCGTGGCTTTCGGCTCCATCTGATCGAGTGATGCGCTGCGGGTGCGAAATTGTCCGACAGTTGCGCGAAGCGTCGCGGCACCACGGCTCAACGAGTGGCTTGCGGCGGTGGTCTGTTCGAACATTGCAGCATTCTGCTGCGTTACCTGATCCAGTTGATTCATCGCTGAATTGATTTCTTGGAGACCGATCGACTGTTCTTTCGCGCCCGAAGCAATGTCGGAAACACGTTTTGCGACGTCATTGACCGAGTTCAAAATCCCTTCGAGAGCTTGACCAGCCTCTCCGACGAGATCCACACCGCGCCGGACATGACCAGTCGACGCCGTGATAAGGGCATCGATCTCGCGGGCGGCATCGGAGGAGCGCTGCGCAAGCGCGCGAACCTCGGAAGCGACGACTGCGAAGCCGCGGCCAGCCTCACCGGCACGGGCAGCCTCGACCCCGGCATTGAGCGCGAGCAGATTGGTCTGAAAGGCGATTTCGTCGATGACGCCGATAATCTTCGATATCTCCTTGGACGAGTCATCGATTTCGGTCATAGCTTCAACCGCTTGCTTGACGATTTCGCCCGAAGATTCAGCGCCGCGCCGCGCCAGAACAACCACGCGATCCGCTTCGGCAACACCATCGGCAGAGGAACGAACCGAGGAGGTTAGCTCGTCAAGCGCAGCCGCTGTTTGCTCAAGCGTGGCGGCCTGTTTTTCTGTCCTCTGGCTCAGATCCTCCGCTGCGCGCGTGATCTCATTGGCCTCTCCGTCGATCTCGACCGCATTTCCGATCACGGTTTCCATCGCCGCCGAAAGCTTTTCAAGCGCCAGGTTGAAATCGTCACGCAATTGCATGTGCTCCTCACCGAACCCGTCTTCAAGGCGCACGCAAAGATCGCCATCGGAGAGCTTATTGAGGCCAACCCGCAGGGCATCGAAAACCATTTGCTGCCGCTCAAGGATCTGATCTGTGCGCTGCTGCGCATGTGCCAGGTTCGTTTGCGCCTCTGTGACATCATTGGCGATCAGCACCAGCTTCAACATGATATTGTTGCGATCGGGCACAGGGGTGATCGATCCATCTGCGATAAGCTGCTGTCCTGTCGAGGATTTGAAGCGGAAACGGCCAATCACCGGGCGGAAAGCCCGAAGTTCAGCTTCATAGTCACCCTTATATCCCAGCACCTCCACGACATCCTCGAACTTCGCCCCGATGAGCCCGTTGCCATCGATCTGCAAAGCCGCCTCAACATTGTGATTGACACGCCGGATCTGCATTGCCGGAGACAGCTCGCAGATGATCTGGCGGGCTTCGATGACGTCCAACAGCGCGCGATGCATCCGCAGCGCAGTCACATCACGCCATTCAACAACGAAACCGATCTGCGCGCCGGTTTCGTCTGTAATCTCACTCACATCAAGGCCAAAGCGCCCATCCCCGACCGCAATATCGGTGTGATAGGGGAGGTTCTTGGGATCGCGCAAAATCGAACGCGCGCGTTCGGGAAGCTTGTGAAACACATCCATCGACTTGCCGGCAATATTGTCGGAACTCAAATCCGGCGCAATCTTTCGGAACTCCTCAATCTTTGCATCGAGCAGTTTGAACTGGGCCTTGTTGCAGTGGATGATCCGAAAATCATGATCGACAATCATCATGGCCGCGGAAGATGCATCGAATGCGGTCCCCTGCATGACGGACTGGACCATTGTCGCATCCGCGACCGCCAGATCGAAGCGGAGTGTCTCCAGAGCATTGGCGATCTCTCCGATTTCATCCTTGCGCGCCCCGATCTCAACCGCGTCCTCGCGGTCGCCGCCCGCAATCTTGCGGATTGCGTCGCCGATACGCACAAGCGGCCCGGAGATCGAACGTGCCAGCGCCCAGGACAGCGCAATCATCAGCAAGATATTCCAGCTGGCGTGGAACGCCATCTCTCCGGCGAGTTTGCGAGCGGGCGCGAAAACCTGCGCCGTCGGAACCTCGGCGACAAGTGCGAGATCAGCACCGAAAAGCTGCATGGGACGGTAAGCAAGCATGGCCTGCTCCCCCATCGCACCTAACGCCTGCCGCGTCCCCGCCTCTCCTCTCAGTGCCAGCCCGATCGCTGCGTTCCCATTCAGGTCGACATTTGGGGTCTCAAGCTGCCCCGCACGCACACGACCCTTATTATCGGCGATATAGGCTACCCCCTCGCCTGCACCACCCGCGTCAAGGATCTGTGTGATCTGCTGACCCGCCGCACGTATTGCCACGAACCCCAATAGCCGCCCATCCGTCACGGTAACCGGCATCAGCGCGAAAAGACCGCCTCCCGCGGTCCCATCCGCTACAGAAAACTCGGAAACGTGCAGGGATGGTGCCTCCGCCTCGGATGCGCTGCGGACAAGCGCCTTAAGCGGCGAGGCGGCGGCGCTCTCCCCCATAAGATCTTGCGCAAACTCTTGGCCTTTGGCCATTGAGTAGAGAACACGACCATCGGGTGAGATCAGGAAAAAATCATCATAGCCCCATTGCGCATTTTGAACCACGATGCCGGGGTGAAAGCTGCGATGCTGGATCGAATAATCGTTCACATCTCCCGAAAATTCGAGCTTGTAGCGTTCTTCCGCAGGGTAAGGATTCTTGGTCTGGAAGGTCTTTTCGAGATAGGCGGGCGCATCGTCCCCCAAACGACGCCAGGCGGCGCTGAAATCGCGTAGCGCGCGTGCCGTGGCTGCATTGGCCGCCGTTGCCCGCAGATTGGCCTCTACCTGATCGGCCCAATCCTGAATTTGGCGCGCCTGACCCTGCACAGATTGTTCAAGAGTTTCCGTGCTTTGCACCGCAAGGATCGCGCTGGCCGACCGATAGGCAGATACGCCCATGATCGTCAGCGCGAAGATTGAGATCGCCACCAGAATAAGGGGCAGTTTCACACTCAATTTCACATTCGAAAAGAACTTCATCGGCCAATCTCCGGTCCAGTATCGAGAGGACGCGCGCCGGCAACGCCGCGACCCATTGGACCGGACCATGAACAAAAGACCTGAAGATTCGTTTAAGCCAGCCCCGGTCAGGGGCGACGCAGCGCCGCAAACAGCAGGCCAGCCCGGCGCGCGAATTCCGATGGCATGAGCGCGCTCTGGGCGACGCGCACAGGTTTGGCAGCGGCACGTTTGAGGATGCCGGGCGCGGCATGTGTCTGAAGCCAGACCGGCGCGAGCCGTTCGCGGATGTCCACCTCCAGCGCTTTGCGGGCGTCCTCTGCATCGGCAAGCCGCGCAAGCCCCTGCCGGGCCAGCGCCGACACGGCTTCGGGACGGCCATCAAGCAAAGGCACGCGTCCGCGGGCCTCCAGTTCCGGGATCGCGCAGAGAAACTGGGCAAGCCCCGCAGCCCAACCCGCTGAACGCATCGCGGGCGCAGCCTCGGTCCCCACACCAAGCCCCTGCGCCGCCGCCATCAGCACCCCGCCCGAGGTCGCATCGATATAGCTCTCGAAGGCTGTCTGATCCGAGAACGGCTCCGACCAGCAATCCCAGCGGCGCGCCTCGGCGGCCTCAACCAGCAGGGCAACCGGCACACCGTCCGCAATCGCAGCCTCAAGCGCCGGGCCGATTTCATGCGGGATCTGGCCGCGCTCCAGCGCGTCGATCCACCATTGCAGCCGCATCTCGGCGACCATCGGCTCGGCCGAGGCCCAAGGGGCGCGCGCGATCTCAACGTTATAGGCGGCGACCGCAAAGAGAACCGGTCGCACCGGCGCGGGCGCGGCCATGATCGCGGCAAAGCGCATGGGGTCCGCGCGCTGCACCCGTTCCGCCGCGATCCGGTCGTCCGGCGTCATTCCGCAGGCGCCCCGTCGCGCAGAAGCTTCCAGTAGACCGCCTCAAGCAGCGCCTCAAAGGACGCGTCCACGATATTCGCGGACACCCCCACGGTCGACCAACGCTGGCCTTTGCCGTCCTCGCTGTCGATGATGACGCGGGTCACGGCCTCGGTGCCGCCTTGGGTGATGCGCACCCGGAAATCCACGAGCTTCATGTCGTCGATATAGGCCTGATAGGGGCCGAGATCCTTGGCCAGCGCCTTGGAGAGCGCGTTGACCGGGCCGCGGTCGCAGCCATGCTCGTCGAAGCTCTCCGAGACAGACAGCTTCTTCTCGCCGCCGATCTTGACGACGACCACGGCCTCCGAGGAATTGACCATCTTGTCGTAGCGGTTCTTGCGGCGCTCCACGGTGACGCGGTAGCGCTTCACCTCGAAGAAGTTCGGCATGAGCCCAAGCTCACGCCGCGCGACCAGTTCAAAGCTCGCCTGCGCGCCGTCATAGGCATAGCCCTCATCCTCGCGGCGCTTGATCTCATCGAGGATACCGGCCAGACGCGGGTCCTTGGGATCGACCTCGATCCCCATGCCCGACAGCCGCGCGCGCAGGTTCGACTGCCCCGCCTGATTGGACATCGGAATGAGCCGCGCGTTGCCGACCAGAACGGGGTCGATATGCTCGTAAGTCGAGGGGTCCTTCAGGATCGCGCTGGCATGCAGCCCGGCCTTATGCGCAAAGGCGGAGGCGCCGACATAAGGCGCGCTGCGCAGCGGCACGCGGTTCAGGATATCGTCGAGCTTGCGCGAAAGTTTCGTCATGCCCGCCAGCGCGGCCTCGGTGATGCCGGTCTCGAATTGCGAGCGGAACGGCTCCTTGAGGAGCAGCGTCGGGATCAGCGTGGTGAGGTTGGCATTGCCGCAACGCTCCCCCAGACCGTTCAGCGTGCCCTGGATCTGGCGCACGCCCGCCTCGACCGCCGCAAGGCTCGCCGCGACCGCATTGCCGGTGTCGTCGTGGCAATGGATCCCCAGCCGATCACCGGGTATGCCCGCCTCGATCACAGCGCGCGTGATCCCGGCCACCTCATTGGGCAGCGTGCCGCCATTGGTATCGCAGAGCACCACCCACCGCGCGCCCGCCTCATAGGCTGCCAGCACGCATTGCAGCGCATAAGGCGCGTTCGACTTGTAGCCGTCGAAGAAATGCTCGGCATCGAACAGCGCCTCGCGGCCCTGGGCGACCATATGGGCGACGCTCGCGCGGATGTTTTCGAGGTTTTCGTCAAGCGTGATCCCAAGTGCGGTGGTCACGTGATAATCATGCGTCTTGCCCACCAGACAGACCGCCGGCGTGCCGGCATTCATCACGCCCGCGAGCACATCGTCATTGGCCGCCGAGCGCCCTGCCCGCTTGGTCATGCCAAAGGCGGTGAAGGTCGCCTGCGTGTCCGGACGGGCGGCGAAGAACTCGGAATCCGTGGGGTTCGCACCCGGCCAGCCGCCCTCGATATAGTCGATCCCGATGGCGTCGAGCGCCTCGGCGATGGCGATCTTTTCGGGGACCGAGAATTGCACGCCCTGCGTCTGCTGCCCGTCACGCAGCGTGGTGTCATAAAGGTATAGACGGTCGCGCGTCATCACAGGCCCTCCAGCTTGGAGGAATCGAAGCCCGCTCCGGGCACGAGTTCCACGCCCGCCTTCGACATACGCACCTCGACGCCTGCCTCGATCAGCGCGGATTTGAGCGCATCGACGGGGGCGAAGTCCTTGGTTTCCATGGCGGTGGCACGGAGCGCGGCAAGTTTGGCCGCGAGACTCGAAAGGTCTGCCTCGGGCGCTTGAGCCCAATCGCCCATCCCATCTTCCAGAAGCCCCAGCATCGCCGCCGAAGCCTTGAGAGTGGCCGGGTCTTTAATCCCGTGCAAAACCGCAATGGCCCCGGCGGTATTCAGGTCATCCGCCAACGCCGCGATGACCTCGGGCGCCACGGTGCCCGGCTCAACCCCCGCCGTCATCGCACGCCACTTGCGCAGCGTCGCCTCCGCCTGACGCGCCTTCTCGGCCGTCCAGTCCATCGGCTTGCCGTAATGCGTCTGCAAGAAGACGAACCGGATCACCTCACCGGGGATACCCGGCTCGCCATCATGGCCATCAAGCAGATCGCGCACGGTGAAGAAATTGCCCAGGCTCTTGGACATCTTCTTGCCCTCGACCTGAAGCATCTCATTGTGCAGCCAGTAGCGGGCAAAGCCACCCTCGGGATGGGCACAGCAGCTTTGCGCGATTTCGTTCTCGTGATGCGGGAATTGCAGGTCGATCCCGCCCGCATGAATGTCGAAAGACGCGCCCAAGAGTTCATAGCTCATCGCCGAACACTCGATATGCCAGCCCGGCCGCCCGCGGCCCCACGGGCTGTCCCAGCCCGGCAGCCCCGCATCAGAGGGCTTCCAGAGCACGAAATCCATCGGGTCTTCCTTGAAGGGGGCGACCTCGACCCGCGCGCCCGCGATCATGTCATCGACCGAGCGCCCCGACAGAGCGCCATACTCCTTGTAGGAGCGGACGCGGAACAGCACATGGCCGTCCTTGGCATAGGCATGGCCCTTGGCGATCAGATCCTCGATCATGGCGATCATCGCGCCAATGAAATCCGTTGCGCGCGGCTCATGATCGGGGCGCAACGCGCCAAGCGCGTCCATATCCGCGTGATACCAACCGATCGTCTCTTCGGTTCGCTCGCGGATCAGCTCCTCCAGCGTGCCCGGTGCCCCCGCCTCTTTGCGGGCAAGGGCCGTCGCGTTGATCTTGTCGTCCACATCGGTGAAATTGCGCACGTAAGTAACGTGATCCGGGCCATAAACATGGCGCAGGAGCCGGTAGAGCACGTCGAACACCACCACAGGTCGCGCGTTGCCCAGATGCGCCCGGTCATAGACGGTCGGCCCACACAGATACATCCGCACATTGGCGGGATCGAGCGGCACGAACTCCTCGAGCTTCCGGGTCTTCGAGTTACGCAAATGGATCTGGGTCATGGGTCCCTCGCAGGTGGTCCCGGCGGGGCTTATCAGCTTCGAGTAGGGTTTGGAAACTCGGAAACGGCCCGCCTGAGAAAACTCAGCAGATGTGGATGGTAATCTGGGTGCGGATCGTGGTCATGGCGCCTTGATAGCGTGGCCTGCGCGCCTTGCCAAGCGTCAGGCCGCGCGGTCGGCGGCAACGGGTTGGAAGGGCCGGATTTCGACCGATTTTCCTTCGAAGACACAGAAGGAATTTGGCGGCACTTCGATCCAATCGACCTCATTCGCCTCCAGGGGTTCAGAGACGACCGCCCGCCCCCGCCGCGTGTCCGACCAGCGATGGTAGAGCGAGGGCGCCTGATCGTCCGAAGCATAGCGCACGGCATAGAGCCGCTGCCCATCCGAAAACGCCGCCGTCAGCCGCATATGGGGCGTGGTGCCGCGCGCGCGGCTGAGCGCCTCAAACCGCGCGGTGGCACGTTCCAGCGCGCATTGCGGATCGGCCTCGAGCCCCATGTCGAGCGCGACAAGAAACAGCGCCTCGGAATCCGTGGCGCCCAGACGACGCGGATAAAGACCATCCGGGATCATCATCTCGGCATCGCGCCGGAAGGCCTCATAGCCGCCGACCTGCCCGTTATGCATGAAGGACCAGTTCCCATGCACGAATGGATGGCAGTTATTGCGGCTCGTCGCAGTGCCCGTCGAGGCGCGCACATGGGCGAGGAACAGATGCGATTTCACCGTGGCCGTGAGCGAGCGCAGGTTCGGGTCGGACCAGGCGGGCATTACATCGCGGTAAAGTCCCGGCTCGCGCTTCTCGCCATACCACGCAACCCCGAAGCCATCGGCATTGATTGCCGTGTGGCATTGCGTGGCGCATTGCGACTGATGGATCAGCGAGTGGCCGGGACGGCTCACGATCTCATCGAGAAATATCTCTTGCCCGATATAGGCGGCCCAGCGGCACATTTTCCGACCCTTGGCGGTTAACCCGCACTTTGAAATTCCTGCCCCGCAAGGATGCTAGCACATCCTCGCGGGAAAGAGGAGATCAGGCATTTTCCTCGACAATCACGAGGTCACGCTCGGACGCACCCTTGGCGAAAGAGAGCGCCTCTTGATAGGCGGGCGAGTTGTAGCAATCGACCGCCGCCTGCATCGAGGGAAAGCGCGTGACGACGTGGCGAGCGCGCTCGGCCCCCTCGAGCGTGTGATAAGGCGTGGCGCGTGCAAGGAAAACCCCGCCGTGATCGGCAATCGCCTGCGTGGCGCGCTTGGCATATTCGCCGTAACGCTCGGGGTCGGTCACATGCACATGGGCAATCCAAAGAGCGGTGGGCATCATGCTTCTCCTGCAATGACGGCCTTGACGGCGGCAATCGCCTCGTCGGCCTTGGACGGATCAGCCCCGCCGGCCTGCGCCATGTCGGGACGGCCACCGCCGCCCTTGCCGCCCAGTGCTGCCGCTGCTGCGCGCACCAGATCGACGGCGCTCACACGATCGGTCGCGTCGGCGGTCACGCCCGCAGCCACGGCCGCCTTGTCGCCGGTATCCGCGACGATCAGGACCACGCCGCTGCCAATCTGATCCTTGAGGCTGTCGACGAGCGGCGGAAGATCCTTACCCGAGACACCCGAAACCACTTGAGCTACGAACTTCAAGCCATTGATTTCAATTGCTTCCAGTCCACCCGACGCACCGCCGCCCATGGCCAGCTCGCGGCGCAGTTGCGCGACCTCATTGGCGAGTGCCTTGCGCTCGTCCGCCAGCGCCTTGACGCGGTCGGCCACCTCGTTCACCGAGGTCTTGAGCGTCGCGGCCACCTCGGCCAGACGCGCGTTCTGTGCGTTCAGATAGTCCAGCGCGGCCTGCCCGGTCAGCGCCTCGAAGCGGCGCACCCCCGCCGACGACGCGCTGTCACCAAGCGCGACGAAGGCACCGATATCGCCCGTGCGCTTCACATGCGTGCCACCGCAAAGTTCCAGCGAATAGGTCTTGCCGTCCGCGCCCTTCCCCGAGCCAAGCTCTTCGCCCATCGACACGACGCGGACCTCATCGCCGTATTTCTCGCCAAAGAGTGCCTGCGCCCCGATGGCGCGCGCATCGTCGGGCGTCATGATCCGCGTCTCGACCGGGCTGTTCTGGCGGATGAAGGCGTTCACCTCCTGCTCGACCTGCGCCATTTCCTCGGCGCTCAGCGCCTTGGCATGGCTGAAGTCGAAGCGCAGACGATCCTCGGCATTGAGCGAGCCCTTCTGGGCCACATGGGCACCAAGCGCACGGCGCAGGGCCTCGTGCAAGAGGTGCGTTGCCGAGTGGTTGGCGCGGATCGCGCTCCGGCGGCCGTGGTCCACCTCAAGCTTCGCGGGCTGACCGCGCGAAATCTCGCCCTCGATCACCTCCGCGATATGAATGAAGACGCCGGCCACTTTCTTGGTGTCGGTGACCTTCGCCAGACCCGTCTCGGTCCGGATATGGCCCTGGTCCCCGACCTGACCACCGGCCTCGGCATAGAACGGCGTCTGGTTGACGACGATCTGCACCGCGCTTTTGGACGACGCGAGCTCAGCCCCGTCCGCCACCAGAGCGACGATCTGCGCCTCGGCCTCTTCGGTATCGTAACCAAGGAACTCGGTCACGCCCTTGGTCTCGGCGATGTCAAACCAGAGCGTGCTGTCGGTTGCCTCGCCCGAGCCCGCCCAAGACGCACGCGCCTTGGCTTTTTGCTCTTCCATGGCGCTGTCAAACCCGGCGGTATCGACCTCGCGGCCCTTCTCACGCAGCGCATCTTGCGTCAGGTCCAGCGGGAAGCCGTAAGTATCATAAAGCTTGAACGCCGCTTCGCCCGGAAGCGCGGCCCCCTCGGGCAGCTTGCCCAGCTCGTCGTCGAGCAGCTTGAGGCCGCGATCGAGCGTCTGCTTGAAGCGGGTTTCCTCAAGCTTCAGCGTCTCTTCGATCAGTGCTTGCGCGCGCCCAAGTTCCGGATAGGCCGCGCCCATCTGGCGCACCAGCGCGGGCACCAACTTGTACATGACCGGGTCCTTGGCGCCCAAGAGATGCGCGTGGCGCATCGCGCGGCGCATGATCCGGCGCAGCACATAACCGCGCCCATCATTCGAGGGCATCACGCCATCCGCCAGAAGGAACGAAGTCGACCGCAGGTGGTCCGCGATCACCCGGTGATGCACGTTGCCCGGCCCATCGGGGTCATGGTTCGTCACGTTGGCCGAGGCCTCGATCAGCGCGCGCATCAGGTCGGTGTCGTAGTTGTCGTGCTTCCCCTGCAACAGCGCGCCGATCCGCTCCAACCCCATGCCGGTGTCGATCGACTGCATGTCGAGCGCGCGCATCGAGCCGTCCTCGAATTGCTCGTTCTGCATGAAAACGACATTCCAGATCTCGATGAAACGGTCGCCGTCTTCTTCGGCCGAGCCGGGCGGTCCACCCCAGATGTGATCGCCATGGTCGTAGAAGATCTCGGTGCACGGGCCGCAAGGACCGGTCGGGCCCATCTGCCAGAAATTGTCCGACGTCGCGATACGGATGATCCGGTCCTCCGGCACGCCGACCTTCTTCCAGATCTCGAACGCCTCGTCATCGGTGTGATAGACCGTCGTCAAAAGACGCTTCGGATCAATGTCGAAATCCTTGGTGATCAACTCCCAGGCGAAGGGGATTGCTTCCTTCTTGAAATAATCACCAAAGCTGAAATTCCCCAGCATTTCGAAGAAGGTATGGTGGCGCGCCGTGTAGCCGACATTGTCCAGATCGTTGTGCTTGCCGCCCGCGCGCACGCATTTCTGCGCGGTCGTCGCGCGGACATAATCGCGCTTTTCCACGCCGGTGAAACAGTTCTTGAACTGCACCATACCCGAGTTGGTGAACATGAGCGTCGGGTCATTGCGCGGCACCAGCGGCGAGCTGTCCACGATCCGGTGACCGTTGCGTTCGAAGTAGTTCAGAAAAGTCGAGCGGATATCGTTCAGGCTGGGCATGTCTTTCGGCCTTCCGGGGCAAATTTTCCCCCGTTTAACGCCCCCACCCTGCCCTGTCCAGAAAGCAAAAAGGCCGGGTCATCGACCCGGCCATCTTGCGGCGCATTCTGCGCCAGCGCGTCTCACTCTTCGGTGAGCGCGGCATCCTCGTCGCTCGCACCAAAATCGAGCCCGTGGCTGGCCCGGATCTTGTCCTCGATCTCGTAGGCGAGATCGGGATTGTCGCGCAGATATTGCTTGGCGTTCTCGCGGCCCTGACCGATCCGCTCGTCACCATAGGAGTACCAGGCGCCCGACTTGTTCACGACGCCGGCCTTCACACCGAGATCGACCAATTCGCCCATCTTCGAGATGCCCTCGCCATACATGATGTCGAATTCGACCTCGCGGAAGGGCGGCGCGACCTTGTTCTTGACCACTTTGACGCGAGTCTGGCTGCCGACGACCTCGTCACGATCCTTGATCGAACCGATCCGGCGAATATCGAGACGGACCGAGGCGTAGAATTTCAGTGCGTTCCCGCCCGAGGTGGTTTCGGGTGAGCCAAACATGACGCCGATCTTCATACGGATCTGGTTGATGAAGATCACCATGCAGTTCGAGCGCCCGATCGACGCCGTGAGTTTGCGCATCGCCTGGCTCATCAACCGGGCCTGGGCACCGACAGTCGCATCGCCCATGTCGCCCTCGATCTCAGCCCGCGGCGTGAGTGCCGCCACCGAGTCAACAACGACAAGGCTGACAGCGCCCGAGCGCACCAGCGTATCGACAATCTCGAGCGCCTGCTCCCCCGTATCGGGCTGCGAGATCAGCAATTCCTCGAGATTGACGCCGAGCTTGCGGGCATATTGCGGATCGAGCGCATGTTCGGCGTCAACAAAGGCGCAAACCCCGCCCTTTTTCTGCTCTTCCGCCACGCAATGTAACGTCAGGGTCGTTTTCCCAGAGCTCTCGGGGCCATAAATTTCAACGATCCGGCCCTTCGGCAGGCCACCAATCCCGAGCGCGATATCGAGCCCCAGCGAGCCGGTCGAGGTCGCCTCGATCTCGGGCGCGGGGTTGTCCCCCCCAAGCTTCATGATCGAGCCCTTGCCGAATTGACGCTCGATCTGCGCCAGCGCGGATTCGAGCGCTTTTTGTTTGTCTGCGTTGCTTTTGTCTTTCATCTCGAAAAGGCCCGTCATCTGTTTTCTGCCTTCCTTATCCCACAGAGTGCTCTGCACGACAATCGACAGAGCCACCTTGGTGTTTGCGCTTTGTTCTGCCTCTGTATGAATACAAAAGAAGAACATTTCAATCCAATTCTTCACACCCATTCATTTCCTATTGAGGTTAAAGAAAGGTTTACCAGCCCGGTGAAGCTGGGTATTGAGACCAAAAATATGGGGCAGTCATGCTGATATTCTGGGATCAACGGCTTGTTTTTCTAGCGACTCCGAAGGCCGGGTCATCTGCTGTCGAGGCCGCGCTCGAGTCTCTTGCCGCCGTGACCATGCCGCGCCCGGCTCCGCTCAAACACATGACCGCAAGTGCCTTTCGCACGCATCTCGCGCCCTATCTCGAATCTGTGACGGGGACGCGATTCACGACGGTCGCCCTCATGCGTGAACCGATCAGTTGGCTACGGTCGTGGTATCGCTTCCGTCTCCGCGACGATTTCGAGGACCCGACGCATCCGATGCAGGGGCGTAGTTTCGAAGCGTTCATTCACGACTACATGGCCCAAACCCCACCGGCGCATGCAAGACTTGGAACCCAGGGCGACTATCTGCTGGGCACCGATGGACGGCCCGCAATCGACCAGATTTTCCGATACGAGAATATTGAAGGCTTCGTGCATTTCCTCGAAGATCGGCTCGACTGCGCGATCACCCTGCCCCGTGTCAACGTGCCGCCCGCGGTAGATGTCGCGCTGAGCCCGAGCACTGAAGTGCAGTTGCGTAGCGTGCTCGAGCGCGATTTCACACTCTACAACAGCCTTTGAACCGTTGCCCGCAGTCAGGCGGGCAGCCTTTCAGGGCAGTTGATTCTGCACCGTCGCCGTCAACTCGCTCAGCGAGAAAGGTTTGGGCAGGAAAACCGAGTTGGGAACCGGCGGACGGCCATCCGTAAAGACGTCTTCGGCATAGCCCGAAACGAAGACGACGGCTGTTCCCGGACGTTGTTTCAGGGCCTCTGCAACCCAGGTGGGACCATCCATGCCTGGCATGATGACATCGGTTACGAACACGTCGACCGAAAGCGTCTCATCCTCGAGAATCTGTAACGCCTCTTCTGCGTTCTCGGCTTCGAAGACAGTGTAGCCACGCAGTTTGAGCGCACGCGAGGCAAAAGCGCGCACCGGCGCCTCATCTTCGACCAGCAGCACGCTTGCATTCTCTTGCGATGTCGCCCCTGGGCTGACGACAGGTTTCTCGACCTCGGCATCGACTTCTGCAACACGCTCATCCGCGGGAAGATAGATCGTGAAACAGGTCCCCGACCCAAGAACGGAATCGCAGAAAATATATCCGCCCGTCTGCTTGATAATACCGTAGGCGGTGGACAGGCCCAGTCCCGTGCCTTCACCCGCGCGCTTGGTCGTGAAGAACGGCTCGAATATCTTCGAGAGTTTGTCCGGGGCAATGCCCGTTCCCTCATCTGAGACCTTTACGAGCACATAGCTCCCCTTGGGAACGGAAACGCGGTCCAGTTTTAGATCCTCGGCCAGTGAGAGATTTTCCGTCTCGATACGCACCTCACCGCCGCCCGGCATCGCGTCTCGGGCATTCACGACCAGGTTCATGACAACCTGCTCGAATTGCCGCTTGTCGACCCGGATCGGCCTCAGATCGGGATCATGGGTGAAATTCAGGAAGACTTTCTCTCCGACGAGTCGGTTGAGAAGATGCGTCAGATCGGAAAGTGTGTCGCGCAGATCGATAATCCGTGGCTTGAGGGTCTGTTTGCGCGAAAAGGCCAGCAACTGTCCGACCAAAGAGGCAGCACGATTGGCATTTTGACTGATTTGGTCGAGATCAGCGTAATCCGGATCGCCCTTGTCATGGCGTAACATCAACAAGTCGCAATGCCCCGAAATCGCCGTCAGCAGATTGTTGAAATCATGTGCGACCCCGCCGGCGAGTTGACCGATCGCCTGCATTTTCTGGCTCTGAACGAATTGTGCCTCCAGCGTTTTGAGCTGCGTGGCATCGGAGAGCACTGCGATCAACCCGGCCTCACCATTCTCGACCACCCGGCTCAGGGTTACCTGGAGAAACACCTCGGTATCGCTGCTGCGGGTGCGGATCACCTCTGGCCGGCGATCGGCACGGCCCGAAAGCGCGTCCTGAACCCAGTCGGATACGGGCCGCCCAAGCCCCTCGAAGAGATCGCCGAAAACAGACTCCTCTTCGACCTTGCCAAGCAGACCCCGTGCCGCGCGATTGACCGCGATAACCCGTCCATCGGCGGCAATGCGCATCAAGGCCACCGGCAGCGTCTCGAAGGAGGCCGGATCATGCGTAGGGGTCCGGGCCTCGGCGCCGGGCAGCAGGTAAATCTCTGTCCGGCCGCCATTGCCTTCGACCTGCGCAACCGTCGCACGCAGTGCCCCTCCGGGCGTCATGATCTGATGCTCCTCGCCAGTCTGAAGCGGCAGATCGGAGAAGATTCGATCCAGCGTGCGCACCCGTTCACCAACGAGCCGACGCATCGCCTCGTTCATGAACAGGATTGTGCCGTTCTTCGACGCGGTCAGCATCGGCAAGCTGATCGTCTCCGCACCGCGCCCGCCTGCCGCGCGCTCGGCCATATCCTCGAGCCGCCACAAAAACCCGTCTTCACCAACAAGGTGCACCGAAAGCCGCACGTGACCGCGCCGCGTCACGAGATCTTCGCGCGCGGCGCCAAGGACCGCGGCCTTTCCTTGCAGCCGCTTGATGACAGAGCCGGGATTGGCGAACAATTCGCTGAGTGCGCCCGTCAGGCTTTGCCCGCTCCGAGCGCCGAAGCGTTCCAGCGCGGCGTGATTCTGAAAACCGATTTCACCATCCGGATCGGTCGTGAAGCTCGGCGAGGCATCATGCGCGATGAACCCCGACAGAAGCTCATGCAGCCGCGATTTGCGGGCGCTCTGCCACGCATGCGCCCCCCGCATCAACATCGCCAGAAACCCAAGACTGCCCGCGATCGACAACAACACCATCGCCAGGATGCGGTCGGGAACGATCAACCCGGCCCCACCGGCCAGCAGTGCCACCAAAAACAAATAGATCGCCCCCGGCGCCAGCATCGAAGCCGTGCGCGCCAGTGGCAACAAAGGCGGTTCCGAATGCGCCAAGGTCAATACCCTCCCAGAATCGGCTCCTGATATTGCGCGTCAAAAGGCTTAAAGCCCGATTAACACCGCCCAGAAACACAACCCTAGGATGCAACCTGTGCTCCACAGTATCCTTTGATTTGTATCAATCCTTTTTCAGAACCGTGACAAAAAAGCCATCGCCCCCCGCCAGCGGCCCCAGACGGCGCTGGCTCTCGATCCGCCAGCCGCCTTGCGCAGAAAAGGCCGCAATACGGTCTTCGTTTTCGGCGCGCAGCAGCGAGCAGGTCATATAAGCGAGCCTCCCGCCGGGCGCGACGTGGTCAGAGGCGCGGGTCAGAATATCAGCCTGAAGGGCGCAAAGCTCGGCCAGTCGCTCTGGCGTCAATCGCCATTTCGCCTCGGGTGTGCGCCGCCATGTACCGGAGCCCGAACACGGCGCGTCGACCAGCACCAGATCGTAAACCCCGCGCGCCTGCCCCGGCGCGCAGGTCTCGATCCGTGCCCCGGCCCGTGCAGCGCGAGGCGCAAGATCGCGCATCCGTCCGGCATCAATGTCATGCGCCGATATCCGCGCCTCGGGACAAGCGGCCGCCATGGCGAGCGCCTTGCCCCCACCCCCGGCACAATAGTCGAGAACCCGCAGTCCGGGCACGAGCGGCAAGTCCTCCACCGCGGCCTGCGACGCGGCATCCTGCAGCTCGACGAGACCTGTCTCATAGGCCTTGGAACGCTGAACCCGGCGCGCGCCGTCCTGCACTTCGAGTGCCGTCTCTGCCAGCGGATGCGGCGCTGCGACGATCCCCTCCGCCGCGAGCGCGGCAATGGCGCCGGCCCGGTCCGTGCGCGCATGGTTGATGCGCAGGAAGCCAGGTGCCCGCGCCTGCATCAGAAGGCTGACCGCTGCAAAATCCTCACCCAGAGACTCTTCGAGTTGGGGAATAAGCCAGTCCGGCCAATCCATCCGCGCGCGGGCTTGCGGACCGGGGTCATGGCCCGCGGCGGATTCTGCGGCGCTGAGTGGCGCGGGTGCGAACCGCGCGCCGGTGAACAGGGTAGACGGATCGACGCCGCGCGCGCGCAAAGCGCCCAGCATCATCCCGCGCCCTGTCTCGGCCCCTCCGAGAGCCGCGAAAGACCGCCAGCAGCGCAGCGCGTCGAACACCAGATCGCGGATCGCCGCGCGATCGCCCGAGCCCGCGAACCGGTTGCCCCGCGCCCAATTGGTCAGGACCTGCTCGGCAGGCCCGCCCGCGCGGATCTGATCGAGAATGTCGATGGCGGCGGAAAGGCGGGCGGCTGGGGTCATGGGGTCCTCGGGCTTTGCCCCGTCCTAACGCGCCCCGCCCCAAGTGAAAAGGCCCCGCGCGGGCGGGGCCTTTGCCTGATTTTCGGTGGGGCGGTTAGTGCGCCACGGCGCCCGCCGCACCCAACCCGGTCTCGGAGCGCACGAACTGCGCGTCGAAGCCGGCCCGGTCGATCCGCGCGCGCGCCGAATTGTCGGTGATCGAGAAGAACCAGATCCCCCCGAACGCCGCCGCCATCGAGAACAGCGCGTATTGCGAATAGGGGAAGATCGGGGTCTCGAAGCCGAGCACGGCAACCCAGACCGTCGGCCCCAGCACCACCAGCGCGACCGCCGTCACGAGGCCCATCAGCCCCCCGATGAACGCGCCGCGCGTGGTCATCTTGCGCCAGAAGATCGACATGAACAGGACCGGGAAGTTCACCGAGGCCGCGAGGCCGAAGGCAAGACCGACCATGAAGGCGATGTTCTGGTTCTCGAAGGCGAGACCAAGCACGATCGCCACCACGCCAAGCACGAGCGTCGCAATGCGCGAGACCTTCATCTCGGCCTTGTCCGATGCCGCGCCCTTCTTGATCACGTTGGCATAAAGATCATGCGCGACCGCCGAGGCCCCCGAAAGCGCCAGCCCCGAGACCACTGCCAAGATCGTTGCAAAGGCCACCGCCGAGATGAAACCGAGGAACACGTTGCCGCCCACCGCTTTCGCAAGGTGGATCGCCGCCATATTGCCGCCACCGGTGATCGCGCCATCGGTCAGGAACTCGGGCCGCGTGCCGACAAGCGTCACCGCAAGGAAGCCGATCGTGACCGTCAGCACGAAGAAATAGGCGATGAATCCGGTCGCGTAGAAGACCGATTTGCGGGCCTCTTTCGCATCCGGCACGGTGAAGAAGCGCATCAGGATATGCGGCAGGCCCGCCGGGCCGAACATCAGCGCCAGCGCCAGCGAGATCCCCGAGATCGGGTCCGTCACCAGCGAGGTCGGCATCTTGATGATGTCGTGCTTGGCGTGGTTATCCACCGCCGCCGCCATCATGGCTTCAAGATCGAAGCCGAACTGCGCCAGCCCCAGCAGCACGAGGACCGTCGCCCCCGAGAGCAGCAGAACCGCCTTCACGATCTGCACCCAGGTCGTCGCCAGCATGCCGCCGAAGGTCACGTAGAGCATCATCAGCACGCCCACGAGCAGCACCGCATAGGCGTAATCGAGCCCGAACAGGAGCTGGATGAGCTTACCCGCGCCAACCATCTGCGCGATCAGGTAAAACACCACGACCGTCAGCGCGCCAAAGGCGCTGAGCGTGCGGATCTTGGTCTGCTCAAGGCGGAAGGACGAGATGTCCGAGAAGGTGTATTTCCCGAGGTTGCGCAGGCGCTCGGCGATCAGGAACAGGATGAAGGGCCAGCCCATGGTGAATCCCACGGTATAGACCACCCCGTCCACACCCTTGGCGAAAACCATGCCGGACACGCCCAGAAACGCCGCCGCCGACATATAGTCGCCCGCGATGGCCAGACCGTTCTGGAAACCGGTGATGCCGCCGCCGGCGGTGTAGAAGTCAGAGGTCGATTTGGTGCGCCGTGCGGCCCAGCCGGTAAGGAACAACGTCGCCACCACGAAGAGCAGGAACATCCCGATCGCGGTCCAGTTGGTCGCCTGCTTGACGACATCGCCCTCGATCGCGTCCCCGGCGGCAAAAGCCACCCCCGCCGCGAGCGTGAGCGCGGCACTCAGAATAATGCGTTTCATGGCTGATCCCTCAGTTGCGCAGCACGTCTCTGGACAGGGCATCGAACTCGCCATTGGCGCGGCGCGTGTAGATCCCGGTCATCACGAAGGCAAAGGCCTGCACCAGCCAGCCCAGCAGCAACCCGATGGCCCAGTCCGACCCCGACAGCACAGGCGCGCCGAACATCTTGGGCGCGAAGATCGCAAATGCGATGAAAGCCGCGTAGACCACCAGAATGATCAGCGTCAGCGTGCGGGCGAACCGGTTTCTCTTGGCCACAAGCTCATGGAACTTGGGATTGGCCAGAATTTTTTCCTGAATGGCGTCCATCCATCCCTCCTCAAAAAGATGGCATCGCCTAGCGCTGCGGAAAGATTTGCGAAAGGCTTTGTTCGCCTCACGCAAGAAAATGTCGCGCCGGGACGGCCCGCAGGCCGGGGATTTTATGCAAACTCCTTGCTGGTGCAAAATTTCTTTGCAAAATTATGCCATTAGATCGCCATGACCGGATTTCACCGGGTCGCGCCGCTTGGTGGACCTGCGCCCTCGGCGGCAGACGATTCGAAACTTGACCAACTGGCCGAACCCGTTCTGTTCGATCTTTGTTTTCTTTACCGCCATGAAAAAACCCCGGTCAAAGCCGGGGTTTTTCAGTGTCCGATAGCTGCGGATCAGCCGATGCGGTAGTTCGGGCTCTCGCGGGTGATCTGCACGTCATGGACGTGGCTCTCCTTGAGGCCCGCGCCGGTGATACGGACGAAATTGCACCCGCCGCGCATCGAAGTGACCGTCGCGTGGCCGGTATAGCCCATGGCCGCGCGCAGACCGCCGACGAGCTGGTGGATCACCGCGCCTGCCGGCCCCTTGTAAGGCACCTGCCCTTCGATACCTTCCGGCACGAGCTTGTCCGAGGCCGCGTCCTTCTGGAAGTAACGATCCGCCGAGCCGCGCGCCATCGCGCCAAGGCTGCCCATGCCGCGATAGGATTTATAGGAACGGCCCTGATAGAGGATCACTTCGCCCGGCGATTCATCGGTCCCGGCAATCGCCGAACCGACCATCGCGCAGCTTGCGCCCGCCGCGATGGCCTTGGCGAAGTCGCCCGAGAACTTGATGCCGCCATCGGCGATGATCGGGGTGTCGCCTGCCCCCTGGCACGCATCCATGATCGCGGTGAGCTGCGGCACGCCGACGCCTGCCACGATCCGCGTGGTGCAGATCGAGCCCGGACCGATCCCGACCTTGACCGCATCCGCGCCCGCGCCGATCAGCGCGCGCGTGGCCTCTGCGGTGGCGACGTTGCCGGCGACGACCTGAATGGCGGAATTATACGCTTTCACGCGCTCCACTGCCTTGGCCACGCCCTCCGAGTGACCATGCGCCGTGTCGATCACGATCAGATCGCAGCCCGCCTCGATCAGCGCGCAGGACCGCTCATAGCCCGCATCACCCACGGTCGAGGCCGCCGCGACACGCAGTCGTCCGCGCTCGTCCTTGCAGGCCAGCGGGTGCAGAACCGCCTTCTCGCTGTCCTTGAGCGTCAGCAGACCCGTCAGCTTGCCCTCGGGATTGACCACCAGAAGCTTTTCGATCCGCCGCGCCTTCATCAGCGATTTCGCCTCATCGAGATCGGCCGGCTCGGTCAGCATCGCCAGATTGTCCGAGGTCATCATCGCCTTGACCGGCGTGTTTTCGTCGGACGCAAAGCGCATGTCGCGGTTGGTTACGATGCCGAGCACCCGTCCCGTATCATCGACCACCGGGAAACCGGTCACGTTGAAACGTTCTTGCAGCGCCTTGGCATCGGCCAGCGTCTGGTTCGGGCTGAGCGTGATCGGGTTGTAGACGATACCGCTTTCGAACCGTTTCACGCGGCTCACTTCGGCGGCCTGCTGATCGACGGTCAGGTTGCGGTGGATCACGCCCATGCCGCCCGCCTGCGCCATTGCGATCGCCATACGCGCCTCGGTCACGGTGTCCATCGCCGACGACAGCAGCGGGATGTTCAGACGGATCGACTTGGTCACATGCGTCGAGACATCGGCCTCGGACGGGAGAACGGACGATGCCGCCGGAACCAGAAGAACGTCGTCGAAGGTGAGGGCCTCACGAATCTGCATGGGGGGTCTCCGTGGCAGGGAACGATTGGCACGTCCCTGTTTCACGCATGGCCCCGAAAGGCAAGCCCTCAGGCGGTCGCAGCGTTGGTTTTTATGGCAAGCTGACCCTTGGCCCAATCCTTGAAGATGCGGATTGCGATTGGCGGGATGATGAGCGTCGCCGCCACCAATGCGATCCCGCCGGGGATCCGCCACATATCGCCCAGCGTCAGCCAGAAATTCGCCAGCGCCGCGAGCGGAAAGGTCAGTGCCCCCCACATCGGGCTGAACCCTGCCCTGAGCAGCCAGAAGGCACCGGCCACAAGCACGACAGCCCCGACGCTGCTGAGCAATGCGAACGTGCCCCAGATCGCCTCGGAATGGAAACCGGCGGCGACCGTGCCCAAGAGGGCTGCCGGAGCAAGGTGAATGGCAAGCAGCGGGCGCAGCGGCGCGGGGATCGTCTCGCGCGAGAGTTGCTGCATCTGAAGCACCCAGATCGAGACCGCGGAAAGCAGCGAAATCCAGAACAGGATCGAGGCGAGCGTCGTCATGCCCAGACCAATCGCCACAGTCGCCGCCACGATCCAGCCGGTGAAGGTGAGCTGAAAAACCGGGTTCACGCGGCGTTGCTCGGCCGGGCCGGTGGCAAAGACATAGAGCACCGCCGCCGTCACCGCGGCATGAACTCCCATGCCCAGAAACAGGATCGGGCGGGCCTCGGCGGGGGAATAGGGCGCAAAAATGCCCGCGAGCAGATAGATGCACAGCACCGCCGCCGCGATCCCCGCCCGCCCCGGCAGGATGCGCAAATCGTCAAGGATCACCGAGGGACGGCGCATGAACTTCGCCAGATAGGCTGCGATGGCAAAAAGCGCGAGCAGCGCCACCGCCCCAGCCAAAGCCTCGGCCAGCCCTTGCGGCAGCCCGAATTCCCCCGCCCCACGCCGCCAGGCGATGCTCAGCCCCAACAGCCCGAGGATGGGCGGGAAGATCGCCGGAGGGGTGCGCCGAAAAAGCCCTTTGGGCGTCGGTTTCGGGGGGTGAAAGGCCATGATGCACTCCTCTACAGGCTCGTGCCGACAATCGAATATTTCAACGAACATAGCAATATTTTGTGGGAGGCGCGATGAAAAGCGCTAAACTCGCGCCGAGCGAGGCGTGGTGACGCAGGCAAGTGTGCCGATGCGCGCTCAACCGGGGAGCACCAGCACCGTCGCGCCGAGGCGTTCAAGGCGCGCGCCCGTGCCGCGCTTGAAATGCATCAGCCCCGCGCCCGTCTCGCTGTTGACATCTCCAAGATCGAAGCGGCGCACACCCGCCCTGCGCAGCCGCATCGCGGCATCCCAGAGCAGCCGGTTATGCGCCCCCGGCCGCCGCCCCTCCTCGCCACTCCAGCCGATCTGGTAGCGTGCACCCGTCCCATGCCGCAGGACAATGATGCCCGCGCAGGGCGGCCCGTTGCGCCGCTCGGCGCGCAGGCACCACACGTCGCCCGGTCGCGCCTGCGCCCAATCGGCGATCAGCGCGGGGGGCAAGGCGCGATAGCCGCGGGCCTTGCGCTGCGCGGCTTCGGCCTCCAGCAGCCAAACGGGATCGGGATCGGCCGTGATCCGCAGCCCGGCGCGCTCTGCCGCGCAGAGCCGGTTGCGCCATTTCCCCGCCAGCGCCGCGCGCAGCGCCTCGGGTTCGGGCGTCAGGTCCCAGACCGCATGGTGGCGCGGTGTCACCAGGGGCACCAGCCCGAAGCCTGAAACCGGCTCAGCCAGCGTGGCGACCAGCACACCGGGGCAGAGCCGCGCCAGACGGCGCAGCAGATGGCGCCGCTCATCCGCGCTCAGATCCTCGGCAAAAACCGGGCCATGACTCAAAAGCCAGAACGCGCCGCGCCCCAGGACCTGAGCCATCCCGACCAGCCCGCCTGCGCGCTGGAACAGAACGCGCCGCACCCGCCGCCCGCTGCGGCGCGCAAAACCCCCATAGGCCGCGAAGGCCTGCATCGGCGCGGTCGGAAACGCGCCAAGCATGCCGTCCCAACCGGCGTCATCCCCGTCCCAGATGCGGATCTCAAAAGCTCTCATGCCCCCGTTAAGACAGGCTTTACCTAAAACAGTCTTAATGAGCGCAAGGGTCACCGCGAAAGACCGAGGAAACCGATGAAACCTGCCGGACCGCCCCAAGCGAAACGCACCACGCCGACCCCCGCGCCACGGCTGACGCTTTGGGCGGCGGGGCTGATCGCATTGGCCCTTTCGGCGCTTTGGCTGATCGGCCTTGGCACATGGCATCTGCTGGGGGCACTGTGAAAACGCTGGACACAGAGCCGTGGGCGCGCCATTCAAAATCCCTGCTCAGGACAGGACCAGATGTCAGACCTCGCGCCCTTGCACCCGCCAGCCCGACCCGGCCGCGCCGCCCTCTGGATGATGGGCGCGATCACCGGCTTTGTGTCGATGGCGATTGCAGGCCGCGCGGTCGCGCCTTGGCACGATACGTTCGAGATCATGACATGGCGGTCACTGGTCGGCATCGTGACGGTGCTGTTTGGCGCATGGCTCACAGGGCATAGCCGAGAGATCCGCGCCCGCCATCTCGGGTTGCATACGCTGCGCAACGTCGCCCATTTCACCGGGCAGAACCTTTGGTTCGCGGCTCTGCCCCTGATCCCGCTCTCGCAGCTTTTCGCGCTGGAATTCACCTATCCGATCATCGTGGCTTTGGCGGCGCCGGTCTTTCTCGACGAACGGCTGAGCGCGCGGCGGCTGATCGCAGCGGCGATCGGTTTTGCCGGCGTGCTGATCGTCGTCGAGCCCTGGCAGGCGGGCGGTCTTGGCGTTGGCACGCTGCTGGCGCTCGGCTGCGCCTTTGGTTTCGCAGGTTCGGCCTTGACCACCAAACGCCTGACCCGGACCGCGCCCATCACCGAGATCCTGTTCTGGCTGACCGTGATGCAATGCGGCTTTGGTCTTGTGCTGGGGCTTGCGGATGGGGCGCTGGCGCCGCCGAACATGCACAGTGCACCGTGGCTGGTGTTGATTGGCCTGGCCGGGCTTGGGGCACATTTCTGCCTGACACGGGCGCTCTCGCTTGCGCCAGCCTCGGTCGTGGCCCCCGTCGATTTCCTGCGCCTGCCGCTGATCGCGGTCGTTGGCGCGCTGTTTTACGCAGAGCCATTTGCCGCACCCGTCCTCGTCGGCGGCGCAATCATTCTGTTGGCAAACTGGATAAACCTGCGCAAAACCGCCCCGTCCGTGACCATTGCGCCACAAGCTGCGGTGCAGCACGACCCCGAGACGTGACGTAAAGCCGCAGCGATAATTGATTCACGTTAACGTCATGCTAGGGTTCGTGTGGGGAAACATACGACTGAACACGCTAGGGAAGAGGAACGCTAATGAGACGTGTTTTGATGACTGCCAGTGCTCTGGCACTTGGCGCAACGGCCGCAACCGCGGGGGGGATCGAGCGTTCCACCCAGTCGGTCGGCATTCTGTTTGAAAAAGGCAACTATGTCGAACTGAGCTTCGGCGGCTTCAACCCGGATGTGAGTGGCTCCGTCGGGGGCGGCGCTGCGCTTTCGGGCGACATGGCGGCCAGCTATGGCTCGCTCAGCTTCGGCTATAAGCGCGCGCTGACCGATCAGCTCGACTTCGCTCTGATCTATGATCAGGCGATCGGGGCGGATGTCGATTATCCGACCGGGACGGGCTATCCGGCGCAAGGTTCGACCGCCGAGATCGACTCGCACACGCTGACGGCGCTGCTGCGCTACAAGCTGCCGCAGAACATCTCGCTGATCGGTGGTGTGCGGGCGCTGCGCACTGAGGGAGTCGTTAACCTGCCTGCAGTTGCAGCTTATACGATGAACTCAACTTCCGAGACTGACTTTGGCTATGTTTTGGGTGTTGCTTGGGAAAAACCCGAGATTGCTGCTCGCGTTGCGCTCACTTACAATTCCGAGATTGAGCACGACTTTACTTATCACGAAAGTGCAGACTTTTCTGGCGTAACCGGAGATAGCTTCGAAACTGTTACAATCCCGAAATCCGTGAACCTGGAGTTCCAGACAGGTGTTGCGAAAGATACCCTTCTTTTTGGTTCTATTCGCTGGGTTGACTGGAAAGCCTTTGATATTACGCCCACAGGCTACGATTCAATTCCCGGCCAAGACTCCTTGGTGGATTACACCGAAAACGTGACCACTTACACGCTGGGCCTTGGCCGCAAGTTCACCGAGAACTGGTCGGGCGCCGTGATCCTCGGCTACGAAAAACATACCGGCACCCCCACAGGCCAGCTTGGCCCGACCGACGGCTTCAAATCCGTGGGCCTAGCCGCGACCTATACGCGTGACAACATGAAGATCACGGGCGGCCTGCGCTATGTCGATATCGGCAACGCGACCACCAACCCGCTGATCAGCGGCTCGTTCAAGGACAACTCGGGCTGGGGCGCGGGTATCCGCGTCGGCTACAGCTTCTGATCCGATACGATCCCGACAGTCTGAAAGCCCCGCGCCCTCTGCGCGGGGCTTTTGCTTTGAGTGAATTGTAATTGGCACAAGATCCGGGTGGCATCGCTGGCCACGATCCCCCTAGAAGATCGCATGAGCCATTCACCGCCCCAACAACATCAGATGACGCCGCTGGCGTGGCTGCTGCTCTTGCTGCTGGCCATGATCTGGGGTGGATCGTTCATCTCGAACAAGGCCGCACTCACCGAGATTAGCGTTTTCACCGTCGTCGCGCTTCGGGTGAGTGGCGGCGCAGCGCTGCTCTGGGCCTATGTGCTGATCCGTCGCCTGCCCCTGCCCCGTGATCCGCGCTTTCTCCTCCGATTTGCGATCATGGGATTGCTGAACAACGCGGTGCCATTCTCGCTTATCGTGTGGGGACAACAGCATATCGAGAGCAGCCTCGCCTCGATCCTGAACGCCTCGAGCGCGGTGTTCGGCGTCGTGATCGCCGCCCTCGTCTTCGCCGACGAGCAGTTGACCCGGCGCAAGGCGATCGGCGTCACACTCGGCTTTACGGGTGTCGTAACAGCCATTGGCATCGGCGCGCTGACCAGCCTCGATCCGACGGCGCTCGGGCAATGGGCTGTGGTCGGTGCTTCGATCACTTATGGGATCGCCGCCGCCTATGCGCGCCGCGCGATCACCGGGCTGCGCCCCGAAGTGGCGGCGGCCGGGATGCTCACCGCTGCCGCGCTCTGGATGCTCCCGGTCATGCTCTGGCAGGACGGCATACCCACATTCGATTGGGCGTGGCCGACTTGGGCCGGGCTGATCTGGCTGGCCTTCGTCTGCTCGGCCATCGCCTATCTGCTCTATTACCGGGTGCTCGCGCTGGCGGGCATGGGGAACCTGTCGCTCGTCGGCCTGTTGATCCCGCCCTTCGCCATTCTTGCGGGCTGGATCGCCTATGGCGAGCGGCTCGGCTGGAACGCGGTGCTGGGCTTTGCGCTGCTCGCCGCGGGCCTGATCGTGCTGAACCGTCGCAAAACCCCGTGACCTTGGCCGCCGCCCGCGCTAAACCTGCGCAGGATCAAGGGGTAAGGCATGTTCTATTCCACGCGCTCGGACTGGCTCAACGCATCGCGCAAACGCGTGCTCCTTTTTGGCATGTCAGGTCTGGGCAAAACCTATCTCGCCTCGATGCTGCGCGAAGGCACGGGCGATTGGTTCCACTACTCGGTCGATTATCGCATCGGCACCCGCTACATGGGCGAGTTCATCGCCGACAACTTCAAGCGCGAGGCGATGAAGGTCCCGTTCCTGCGCGAATTGCTGCTGTCTGACAGCGTCTATATCGCTTCGAACATCACCTTCGACAATCTCGCGCCGCTCTCAACCTATCTGGGCAAGCCCGGCAGCCCCGCAAAAGGCGGCCTGCCCTTCGATGAATATATGCGCCGCCAGAACCAGCACCGCGCCGCCGAAAAGGCCGCGCTGCTCGACAGCGCGCATTTCATCGAGCGCGCGAAGGACATCTACCAGCTCCCGCATTTCGTCTGCGACTCGGGCGGTTCGATCTGCGAGGTGGTCGACCCGGCTGATCCGAAAGACCCGATCCTGACGGCGCTTTCCTCGAACCAGCTCATGGTCTGGATCGAGGGGTCGGAGGCGCATACGGATGAGTTGGTCCGCCGCTTCGACCGCGCGCCGAAACCGATGTATTATCAGCCCGATTTTCTCGAGCGGAAATGGGTCGAATACCGCGTTAAGCGCGGCCTCAAGGAAGATGAGGTCAACCCCGATGACTTCGTGCGCTGGACCTACCGTCAGGCACTCGAACACCGCCAGCCGCGCTATGCCGCGATGGCGCAGAACTGGGGCGTCAAGGTCAAGGCCGAGGATGTCGCCCTTGTGCGAGACGAGAAAGATTTTACCTCTCTGATAGCCCAGACCCTCCCGGCCTGAGCCACGCCGTTAAGACAAAACATCAACTTCGGCAGATAAAGGACTGAAAACAATGCCCATCACCCTCCCGGAAACGCTTCCTGCCTTCGACATCCTGTCGCGGGAAGGCGTGATGGTGATGACGCCCGAGCGCGCGATGCGGCAGGAAATACGGCCGCTGCGGATCGGCTTGCTCAACCTGATGCCGAAAAAGATCCAGACCGAAAACCAGTTCGCCCGGCTGATCGGTGCAACCCCCATCCAGATCGACTTTCAACTGATCCGGATGACGGAGCACCAGACCAAGAACACCGCCGCAGAGCATATGGAGACCTTCTATCGCCCCTTCGCGGAGGTGGCGGAAACCGGCGAAAAATTCGACGGGCTGATCATTACCGGCGCGCCCATCGAACAGATTCCGTTCGAGGACGTCACCTATTGGGATGAGTTGCAGCGCGTGTTTGACTGGACCCAGAGCCATGTCTTCTCGACCTTCGGCGTCTGCTGGGGCGGCATGGCAATGGCCTATCATTTCCACGGCGTGCAGAAACATCTCCTCGACCACAAGGCCTTCGGCTGCTTCCGGCACCGCAACTGCGTGCCCGCCTCGCCCTATCTGCGCGGGTTTTCGGATGACCTTCTGGTCCCGGTGAGCCGCTGGACTGAGATGAAACGCGACGAAATCGAGGCGGCGGGGCTGCGGATTCTGCTCGACAGCGACGAAACCGGCCCTTGCCTTGTCGAGGATACCGCGCATCGCGCGCTCTACGTCTTCAACCATTTCGAGTATGATTCCGGCACGCTCAAGGAAGAATATGACCGTGATGCCGCTAGCGGAAAGCCGATCAATGTGCCGATCAACTACTACCCTGACGATGATCCGGCCAAGGCGCCGACCAATCGCTGGAAATCCCACGCGCATCTGCTCTACGGCAACTGGGTAAACGCGATCTACCAAGACACACCTTACGACCTGGCCGAAATCGGGCGGTGAGCGCGCGGAGGGGGCGCTGCCCCCTCTTTACTCCGTAAATTCACCCCCGGGATATTTGACGCGATTGGAGAGAAGAGGTTCTCCACCAATCCAATCGCTCGAAATATCCCGGGGGAGCCTGCCAGAGGCAGGTGGGGGCAGAGCCCCCGGACTGTGCGCTTGCGGCCCAACCTGCCGCCGCTATAGTGAAACCAGTTCACATCCGGAACGCGGAAATGCAAATGGCTGATAAAACAACCGAAATTCCTTTCGTTGGCGATATCTCCAGCTATCTCGAGCAAGAGGCGCCGAAAGAAATCCGCAAGGCGCTCGATAAGGCGAAGAAGGATGAGATCCTGTCGCCCAGCTACCCGTATAAATCGGAGATGAAGAAGAAGGATTACGAGGCGCATATGGAGGCGCTTCAGATCGAACTGGTCAAGATGCTGTGGGACCTCAAGGCGACCGGCAAGCGGTTGGTGGTTCTGTTCGAGGGCCGCGACGCCGCTGGCAAGGGTGGCACAATCGGCCGGATGCGCGAGAACCTGAACCCGCGCTCGGCCTATGTCGTGGCTTTGCCCAAACCGACCGAGACCGAGGCGACGCAATGGTATTTCCAGCGTTATGTCGACTGGTTGCCGGCGGCAGGCGAGATCGCGCTGTTCGACCGGAGCTGGTATAACCGCGGCGTGGTCGAGCATGTGTTCGGGTTCTGCACGCCCGAGGCACGGGCGCATTTCTTTGCACAGCTGCCGGACTTTGAGAAGATGCTCGTGGATGAGGGGATCGTGCTGGTCAAGCTCTGGCTCAATGTCGGGCGCGCAGAGCAACTCAAGCGGTTTCTCGAACGCGAGAAAGACCCGCTCAAGCAGTGGAAGCTGAGCTGGATCGATGTCGAGGGGCTGAAACGTTGGGACGCCTATTCTGCGGCGATTTCCGAGACGCTGGAGCGATCCTCGACAGCGCATGCGCCCTGGACCGTCGTGCGTTCGGATGACAAGAAGCGTGCCCGCATCGCCGCGATCCAGACTGTGCTCAACGCGGTGGATTACGCGAAAAAAGACGCAAAAGCCATTGGCGCTGTTGATGAATTGATTTGCGGGGGCGTCGATCTTCTCGATGTCTAAGCAAGGCTATCATCACGGCAATCTGCGTCAGGCGCTGGTCGAAGCGGCGCTCAGGCTCATCGAAGAGAAAGGGCCCACGGGTTTCACGCTCTCGGAGGCGGCCAAGTCGGCAGGCGTGACACCGGCGGCGGTCTATCGGCATTTCGAGGGCCGCGAGGCGTTGATCGAGGAAGGTGCCCGGCAAGGCTATGCGATCTTCGCCGATCTGATGGAGCATGCCTGGGCGGATGGCAAACCCTCTGCGCTGGCCGCATTCGGCGCGGTCGGGCGCGCCTATCTTGCGTTTGCGCGGCGCTACCCCGGTCATTACATGGCGATGTTCGAAAGCGGTATCTCACCCAACCGGGTGCCGGCACTGGCGCCCTTGGCCGAGCGCGCCCATGCTGTGATGGAACGGGCGACGGCCGCGCTGACGGCGCATTTGCCCGCTGACAGGCGACCGCTGCCAGCGATGGTTGCCGCGCATATCTGGGCGATGAGCCATGGTGTCGTGGAGCTTTATGCGCGCGGCGAGCCCGGGGCGCGGGCGCCTTTCCCGCCAGATGATTTGCTCGAGACCGGGATCGGGGTCTATCTGCGGGGTCTCGGGATCATCGACGCCGACCGATGAGGGCCGTGGTCCGGGGTCGTTTCAACGCGTGCCGAGGGTCAGCACGCTATGGCCGATCGCCCAGAGACCAAAACCCGCCATCATCAGCGCCGACACACGCCCGACCCAGAGTGTGAATGCCGCGGGCAGCCGACGATGCAAAAGCGCCACGGTGCCGCTCAGCGCGATCCACCAGCCCATCGAGCCAAGAAACACACCCAGCACCACCACGGCGGCGGTTTGTGGGGTCGCGCTTTCGGCAAGGCCCAGCCCCGCGAAGATCGCGGCAAAGCTGAGGATCGTAGCCGGGTTGGTGAGCGTGAGCGCAAAGGTCGCAACGCTCGTCCCCAGCAGGCCCCGCGTCGCGGATGCGAGTTGCGCGGCCTTTGGCGTGGCAAGGTCGCGCGGCCATGACCTCATGGCCAGCCAAAGCAGGAACAGCCCGCCAATCACCCCAAGCGGTGTCGAAATCCGCGTGAGAACGGCTGCGAAACTTGCAAAGCCAAGCGCCGCGAGGCTCGCGTAGAACGCATCGGCCAGTGCTGTACCCAACCCGCCAGCCGCGCCTGCCCAGAACCCGCGATGCAGCGCCCGCTGAATGCAGAGCGCGCCGATTGGTCCGACCGGCGCCGCAATCGCCAACCCCATCGCCAAAGCCTTGAGAAACAGCATCACGCGCCCCTGTAAATGAAGGGGGCATCCACCACCGTCGAGAGCGCCAGCATGGTTTCCGAACGCGCGATCCAGCCGCCGGATTTGAGCCTTGCCAGAAACGCCTCGACCCCGGAGAGGCTTTCGACGCGGATTTGCAGCAGATAAGACCACGCGCCCGTGACATGGTGGCAGGCGCAAATCGCGGGCATATCCCTCATGGCGCGGCGAAACCCGTCCTCGGACGCGTCCGGCGCCAGCGCGACCCAGATGAATGCGAGAACAGGGCGTGAGATCTGTTCAGGGGCGACATCGGCGCGGATGGCACGGATCGTGCCCGCTGCCTGCAACCGCCGGACCCGCTCGTTCACCGCCGATGGCGAAAGCCCGACCGCAGCCCCAAGCTGGGCGAGAGACTGGCGCGCATCCGCCCCCATCAGCCGCAGCAACTCATGATCCGTCCGGTCCATTCCGTCCCGCCCCCCCCGTTTGCAATAAGCCACAGGTGTCGGGCAGTCTCAGGCGAGGCGCAACATAATTTTCAGAGCATCTGCATAATTTACGATCATGAACAGGTGATAACCGGATTGCGCCGTATAATTTACGGCCCTCCTGCCGAAATCAAAGATCCTGCCCGGACAGCCGCAAGGCCAATGCCGCCCCAAGCGCCGCCGAGCTTTGCTCAAACACATGGTCGAAGGCCGCAAATTGCGCGCGCACGAAGGCCTGACCCGACTCGGATCGGGCAAACGCGATCCAGCTTTGCAATTCCGCGTCAGTCAGCGGCCGGTAGGCGAGCAACAGGTAGGATTCGATCCAGCGCGAGACTTCCGCGCGAATCTCCGGCTCTTGGGCGAGAACATCTGCGACCATCTCCTCCTCGGAAATATCGTAGGGATAGGCTCCGCCCGCGACCATCGCCCGGTAGAAAACCAGATTCGCATTCAGACCGCCCAGAACATTAGCCTCGACCGTATCGGAGACCTCGATGATCTCCCGGATGAGTTCAAGGCGCGGATCGCCCGCCATTTCTGCAGCGTCAAGCTCCGCCTCGGCGGCCTCTTCGAGGGCCGGATCGAGCAACGCTTCGCGCGCCGTGAGTTCGAGGGTAATCAGCCGCTGGCCAAGCGGCGCTTCGAAAAACGCCTCCAACGGCCCGACATATTGCTTGGGAAGCTCTCGAAACAGAACCGCTTCAAAAGCGGGCACAAGACGGTTTGGCGCATGGATTTCGGCCACCTGTGCCAACCAAGACGGGTCCGCAGTCTGCCCCATCACATCTTCGGCGAGCGTCTCACCATAGGTCGCGGCCTCGTGCTGAAGAATTTCGAACAGGGCATCAGAGCGTAGCAACTCGGCAAGACGCGCCTGATCCGCGCGCGCCTGAGGCCCGCTCAGCACCAGAAGCGCGCACCCGAGAAGCGTGACGCCCAGACGAAACCAAAGGGTGAATCGTGCCGCCATCCCTGCCCTCCATTGCGCGCCCGAAACGGCCCGCCTCACCCACGGTGACCCGCCGCGCGCCGCGGCGCAACCCCCGTGCAGCGACAGGATCGCGGGATCGGCAAGCTTGGGTGAAAAAACCGAAAAAACCGGTTGCAAGCCACCGCGCGCCGCTATAAATCCACCGCTACCTAAAGACCACCGATGCGGAGAGGTGCCGGAGCGGTCGAACGGGGCGGTCTCGAAAACCGTTGTGGGTGTGAGCCCACCCAGGGTTCGAATCCCTGTCTCTCCGCCATTTTCCACCAAGGCTGACGACGTCAATTCAGATCTGCATCCGCTTGCGGTGCGGGGCTTTTGCGCGTTTGATGCGCGGGTGATGACAGCAGACACGCCTTCCCCTCGAACACCCACGATCCACCCGCTTGGGCTGGACGGGCTCTTGGTGCGTATGGCCGCGCAATTCACGCCAGAGGCAAACGCGCGTGTGGCTGCTTTGCACGCCGATCTGTTGCGCACGCCGCCCGTCGGGTTTGTCGAGAGCGCCCCGGCGCTTGCGTCCCTGCACCTGCGCTTCAATCGGCTCCTGACCGACCGGCAGAGTTTCGCCCGTGAGATCGAGGAGAGGCTTGAGGGGCTTCGTCACGTGGCGCGGCAGGCGCGCCGCATCTGGCATGTGCCGGCGCATTTCGGCGGTGATGCCGCCCCACAGCTCGCCGAGACAGCAAGCCTTGCCGGGCAGCGTCCCGAGGCGTTGATTGCTGAACTTTGCGGGCTTGAGCTGAACGTTCTCGCGATTGGCTTTGCGCCGGGCCAACCCTATCTCGGCACCCTGCCCCCGCATTGGGACATACCCCGGCAATCCGCACTCACCGGGCAAGTCCCCGCGGGGGCGATTACCACGGCGATCCGGCAGATCGTGCTGTTCGCCAATCCCTCGCCGACCGGATGGCGCCAGATCGGGCGTTGCGCGTTTCGACCGTTTCGGCCCGAGGCGGAGGTGCCTTTCGTCCTTCGTCCCGGCGACATGATGCGCTTTCACGCTATCGGCGGAGCCGAGTTGGCAGCGCTAGAAGCCGCGCGCGACCCGGATGGCGGGGCACGGCTGGAGCAGCTGGCATGAGCGGCGTCATCGAGGTTCTCTCGGCTGGTCCCGCGCTCAGCGTGCAGGATATGGGTCGCGAGGGCTGGCTCGCCTTTGGTCTGGCGCGGGGCGGCGCAGCGGACCGGCTCGCGCTTTACGAGGCGGCGGCACTCCTGAACGATCCCGCGCCCGAGGCTGCGTTGGAACTCGCAGGCATGGGCGGGCGGTTCCGCACGACCATGACGACTCGCCTCGCGCTGACCGGTGCGCCGATGCGCGCAAGTCTCGACGGCCAACCGCTGCACTGGAATGCGAGCCACCTCTGGCCTGCCGGTTCGGTGCTCGAGATCGGTCCGGCGGACTCCGGGATTTATGGCTACCTGAGTGTGGCGGGCGGCATCCGAACCCAAGAGCGTCTCGGCGCGCGTGCGACACAGGCAGCGGCAGGGCTTGGTCGGCGGATTGCGACCGGGGATCGGCTGCCGATCGCGCCCGACCCTGCCCCGGACACGCCTTCGCGGATGCTCCCTGTCGAGGATCGCTGCACGGGCGGGATTTTACGCGTGATCACGGGCCCGCAAACGGCGCTTTTCGACCCTGCCACCGTGGCGCGGTTTTTCGCAAGTCCGCATATCGCGGCCACGGGAAACCGGCAGGGCTTGATGCTGGAGCGGCAAGCGGCCCCTTTTCAGATCGCCTCTGGCACCACGATCCTATCCGAACCGATCACCCCGGGCGACATCCAGATGACCGGCGCGGGGCACCCTGCGATCTTGTTGGCGGATTGCCAGACCATTGGCGGCTATCCCCGGATCGGAACCGTCTTGCCTGTGGATTTGCCTCGCACCGCACAGGCGCGCCCCGGCTCCCGGCTCCGGTTTCAGCCCGTCTCGCTGGAGGACGCCGAGGCGCTCTCGCCGCCGGAAGAGACGTGGCTTCGGGCGCTTCGGCGTCTCAGCCGTCCATTCGGGTTCGGGCCTGACAGCCGCGCGCTGCTCAGCTATCAACTGATCGGCGGGGTCATTCGCGGCGATGAGGAGGAACCATGGCGCGCAGGGTCGATCTGAATGCGGATTTGGGCGAGAACTGCGGCGATGACCGGGCGCTGCTGCGGATCGTGAACTCGGCCAATATCTGCGCGGGGCTTCACGCGGGCAGCCCCGCGATCATGGCGCAGACGATGGCGGCGGCGCGCGATGCGGGCGTGGGCATCGGGGTGCATCCGGGCTTTGACGATCGCGCCAATTTCGGGCGCACCCGAATGGCCTTGTCGACCTTCGACCTCACCGCGCTGATTGCCTATCAGGTCGGCGCGGCCAAGGCCGTGGCCGAGGGACTTGGGACAAAACTCGATCACCTGAAGCTCCACGGCGCGCTGGCGAACATGGCGAGCGAGGACGCGGCGCTCGCCAAGGTCTGTTTCGAGGCCGCGCTGGCCGTCGATCCGGGGTTGAAGCTCGTTGTGCTTGCCGCCACCCGGCAACAGGAAGCAGCCGAAGCACTCGGCGCGCCTTGGGCTGGTGAAATCTTTGCCGACCGCGCCTATGAGCCGGATGCGACGCTGGTTGATCGCTCGAAGCCCGGCGCCGTGATCCATGACAGCGCGCTGGCCGCGCGCCGTATCCTCGCCATGCTGGAGGCGGATGCGATCATTGCCGAGGACGGGGCGCGCATAGCGGCTCGGATCAACACGATTTGTCTGCACGGAGACACGCCCGAAGCCCTCGGCATGGCCCGGGATATTCGTGAGGCACTGCACGATGCAGGGATCACGCTTGCGCGGCTCTAGGCGCGCTCACGCCCTGCCCAAATGCGCGAGAACCGAGCGCGCGGCGCGCAGACCCGGGTCCTCTCCGCCCTCGCCCAAACGCTCCATCGTCAGCGCCATCGCCGCGTGTTGGGCCGCGCGCGACTCCGGGTTTTCGATCAGATCGAACAGCGCCGCCGCAATCGGCCCCGGCTCGCAACGCGCGCCCAGAAATTCCGGGATCGCCCGCGTCTCCGAGACGAGATTCACAAGCGTCACCGTATCGACCTTGAGGAGCCGCCCGATAATCAGACGCGAGAGCCACGCCATGTCATAGGCGATCACCATGGGCGTTCGGCTGGCAGCGAGTTCAAGGCTCACCGTTCCTGACGCCGCCAGCGCCAGATCGGCGGCGGCAAAGGCCGCGCGCTTGTCGGCGGTCTCCTCGACGACAATTGGCGCAACGGGCCAGCGCGCCGTCATCTCGCGCACCATGGGCGCCACCCCGCGCACGGTCGGCAGCACCACACGCAGTCCCGGCTCCCGGTCGCGCAGCCGCATCAGCGCCTCGTCGAAGCGCGGACCAAGCCGCTTGACCTCGCCCGCGCGCGAGCCGGGCAGGCACAGAACCAAAGGCTGATCCGGGCCGATCATATGGGTCTCGCGGAAGGCCTCGGCCTCAAGCGCGCTTGCGCGCGGTTCGGCCACCACCGGATGCCCGACGAAATCGCAGGTCATCCCGGCGGCTTCCATATAGGGCGGCTCGAAGGGCAGCAGCGCGAGGACGTGATCCACCACCTCCGCCATTTTCGCCGCACGACCGGGTCGCCACGCCCAAACTGAGGGCGCGACATAGTGGATGGTGCGCAGATCGGGCCGGACGGCACGGGCCGCGCGCAGCACGCGCAGACAGAAATCGGGGCTGTCGATAGTGATAACCGCGTCCGGCGGATTGGCGCAGATGGCCTCGGCGGTTTCCGCGATGCGGCGCTTCAGATGGCGGTATTTCGGCAAGACCTCCATCAATCCCATCACCGAGAGGTCTTCCATCGGGAAGCGGCTCGAAAGCCCTTCGGCCTCCATCAGCGGGCCACCGATCCCTTCGAATGTCACCGCCGGGGCGAGCTGCTTGATCCCAGCCATCAGCGCAGCGCCGAGCTTGTCGCCCGAGGCCTCGCCCGCGATGACGAAAAGCCTCATGGCGCGCAGGCCCAGAGGAACAGCCCCGCCTCTTGCGCGGCTGCAACGGTGGCCTCGCGGTCGAGAAGCATCACCCCGCCAGCTTCCCACGCAATGCCTGAAAGACCTGCTTTCGCAGCGTTTGCAACGGTTTGCGGGCCGATTGCGGGGAGGTCGATGCGGCGATCCTGACCGGGCTTGGGTGCCTTGTAAAAGACGCCGCCCGCGCCCTTCGGATCGGGGCGCAGCCCCTGATGATCGGCGGCGAAGGCGAGCATCGCATCGGTGCCGGGAAGGGATTCCACGGCCAGACACAACCCCTGCGCCACGACAGCGCCCTGCCCGACATCCACCGATCCGAGCGCGGCCACGATCTCGGCGGCACGCGCCTGATCGCGGCGATCAGCCTCGGTCACATCCCCACAGAGAATGCCCGCCTCGGGCACCAGATCGGACGCGATCTCATGCGCGCCAACAACCCGAAGGCCCCATTCTTCAAAGAGTTCAATCACGGCGCGCAGGGTTTCATCGTCACCCGCCTGCATTGCTCCCAGAAGGCGCGGCACGAGGCTCGCGGTCTGCGGATCGAAAAACTCGGGCTCCAGCTTCGGGCGCTGCATCGCGCCTGCGAAAACCACCGTTTCGATCCCGCGCGCGACCAACCCGTCCAGAAACGGAACCAGCCGCTCGACCCGGAAGCGCTCTGGCGTAGCACCGGGCACGGCGCTCGGGAAGCCTTCGAGTTCGCAGATCAGCAGATCGGGCCGCGCCTTGGCCAGCAAGGCGGGCAGAAGACCGGTTCCGGCGATCAGCGCGGTGTCGGGCGTCCCAGTCATCGCGGCGTCAGGAAGGAGCGGTCGGAGGGGCCAAGGATGAAGTCGAGCACTTCGCGGGCGAGTTCGCCCTCGGCGCCTTCTTCGGCGAGTTTGCGGGCCTGTTCACGGAAATTCCCCTCGGAGAGTCCCATGTAAAGCTGGCGCAGGGCACCGATTTCGGCGCGCGCAACACCGCGCCGCTTGAGGCCCACGAGGTTCAGCCCCTCAAGCCCCGCGCGCGGTCCCGCAACGAGGGCGTGGGGGATCACATCCGCGGTCACCATCGAGAGCGCACCAATGATCGCGCCGCGCCCGATGCGCACCCATTGGTGCACACCCGACAACCCGCCAACGATCACGTCATCCTCAAGCACACAATGCCCGGCAATCGCCACCGAGTTCACAAGGATCACGCGGTCCCCGATCTGGGCGTCGTGGGCAACGTGGCAGGACGCCATGAACAGCCCGTCATCGCCCACCCTGGTGACCCCGCCACCGCCCTCCGTGCCGGTGTTCATCGTGACATATTCGCGGATGCGGTTGCGTTTGCCGATCACGAGGCGCGTATGCTCGCCCTTGAACTTGAGGTCTTGCGGGATCTGGCCGAGCGAGGCGAAGGGAAAGACCACCGTCTCATCGCCGATCTCGGTGTCGCCGGTCACCACGACATGCGATTTGAGCACCACAGCGCGCCCGAGCTTCACCTCGGGGCCGATATGGCAGAAGGGGCCGATCTCGCAATCGGGGCCAATGACCGCGCCCTCTTCGATGACGGCGCTGCTATGGATGCGCGCGCTCATGACTCAGCCCTTGAGGTCCATCATCGCGGTGAATTCGGCCTGCGCGGCCAATTCGCCATCGACCATCGCCTTACCCTCGAATTTCCAGATCTTGCCGCCGCCACGCTTGGCTTCGACATGCAGCTCAAGGCAATCGCCCGGCACGACCATGCGGCGGAACTTGGCTTTGTCGATCCCCATGAAATAGGTCAGCAGGTCCTTGCCGATGATGTCCATCGAGATGCCGACCAGCACCGCCGAAGTCTGGGCCAGCGCCTCGATGATAAGCACGCCCGGCATGATCGGCTTGGCCGGGAAATGACCCTCGAAATGGGGCTCATTCGCGGTCACCATCTTGATGCCCACCGCCGACTGGTTCGGCACGATGTCACGCACCTTGTCCACCAGCAGGAACGGGTAGCGATGCGGGATGATCTTCTTGATCAGATCGAGATCGGCCTCGGTATAGGGTGCGGGGGTCGGCTTGTCGGACATGATGGCTCCTCGGCTTCTTGGGTGCGCCGGGGCGCTCCGATGGGAAACTTGCTAGCAACGTGCGGCGGGCTTGGCAAGGACGGCGCTATTGCGCGGAAGGGTCGGTCGGCGCAGGTACGGCGGCGGGCGCGTCGGCCCCCGCGCCTTCGGAGTCTATCGTGACGAGCGGCGCGACAACGCCCGCCCCATCCCCGATATCGCGGTCGATCAGGGTCACAAGATCCTCGGTCACGTCGATATTGGCCAATCCGCGGATGATCGCGCGCCGGTCAAGCACGACGACGGCGCCCCGCTCAGTCAGCATCGTGTCGAGCACCGGCACAACGGACTGGATAAAGGCCTGCCGCTCTTGTTCAAGCTGCGTCTGGATCGCCTGCGCCTTGGCTTTCTGGGCCGCCCGGATCTCGGTCGCACGGGTGTCGAAGGCATCCGCCTCAAGGCGGAACGCCTTGGGGTCCATCGCCGGGCGACGGTCGGTCAGCGCACGCTCCTCGGCCACAAGATCATCGGCGATCCGGTTATTCTCCGCGTTAAGCGCACGCGAAGCCGCCGCGATCTCGCGGCGCACCCGAATGCCCCATTGCGACTGATCGTAGAGCGTTTCCCAATCGAGCGTCAGCACCGGGCTGGGCACAACGATCCGCGACTGGCCGGCGCCCGGTTGCTCCTGCGCAAGCGCGGCCTGCGGCGCCAGCGCGCAGATCCCCGCCAGCGCCGCCGCAATCAGCGTGTCGCGCGCCATCACGACCTCAGAACTCGGTCGTGATCGTCAGGTCGAAGGTCTGTTCCTTGTCGTAGCTCTCTTTTTCGAGCGCCTTGGTAAAGTCGAGACGCAGCGGGCCGATCGGCGAGGACCACAGCAGCGACGCGCCGACGACTGAACGCCAGTGCAGATCGTCATCCACCGTGCCCGCCGTGCCAGCGGTATTCTCCAGCCCCCAGACCGAGCCGACATCGAAGAATACGGCGCCCGAGAGGTTATATTCAGACGGCAGTCCGAGCGGGAATTCCGCCTCAACGCTGGCTACGGCGTAGTATTTCCCGCCAAGAGCATCCTGATTGGTGGCGGTCACATCACGCGGACCGATGCCGTTGCGCTCGAAGCCGCGCATCACGCCATTGCCCGAGAACCGCTCGAGAATGCGCGACTCGCTGTCGCCAAGGCTGTGCATCACACCGCCCTCCAGCGTCGCCTTGAGCGTCACCTCTTCCTGGAACACCTTGCGCTGGCCGCGCAGAAGCGCGGTGGTCATGATGCCTTCGTAATCGCCGCCCAGACCGTAGTAATCCTGACCAAAGCGGAACAGAACGCCATAGCGCGGGTCGAGACCGGTATTGCGGGTATCATAGGTGTAGCTGTAACCCAGCCCCGATTTCCAAAGCTGGCCGAAATTGTCTTCTTCGTTTTGCAGAAGTATTGAGCTGCCATTATCCGCCGGGTTCGCAGGGTCTCCACGATCGACATCGAACAGCTCGTCGCGCGCCAGCGTGTAGCGCAGCTCGAAGCGGCCATTGCGCGAGACCGGGAACTCGATCGAGGGCGAGAGGCTCATCATCTTGGTCGAGTAGTTGGAATTCGCGTTCTCGGTGGTCGAATACGACCCGCGGAAGGCGAATTTCAGGTCACGCCCAAGGAAGGCCGGTTCGATGAAGGTCAGCGAGCCGCCCTTGTCGCTCGAGGCCGAGCTGACCGAAAGGCCGACATATTGACCACGCCCGAGGAAGTTCGATTCCTGAAGGTTGATCGACAGGCCGAGGCCCGATTCCGCACCATAGGCCGCACCGAAAGACAGCGCGCCGGTCGGCTGCTCTTCAAGGTTCACATCGACCACGACCTGATCGTCGGCACTGCCCTGACGGGCTTCGACTTCGGCATTCGAGAAGAAGCCAAGCGCACGGATACGCTCTGCCGAGGCGCGGATTTCGCGCGGGTTGAAGGGGTCGCCTTCGACCGTGCGGAACTGACGGCGCACGACGCGGTCAAGGGTGGTGTTGTTGCCCTCGATGTCGATCCGCTCGACGAAGATGCGCGGCCCGCGCACCAGAGCGAATTCGATATCGAGCGTGCGGTCGCGCTCATTGCGGGTGATCCGCGGCTCCACGCGCACGAAATTGGCGCCCTTGCGCAGCGCCTGCTCTTCCATCCGGGTGATCGCAAGATCCACGGCGGCGGGGCTGTAGATGACACCTGAGCGGATCTTGGCCAGACGCTCGAACTCAGCGACATCCAGTTCCGGGATTTCCGAAACGGTCGTGACCGCGCCGAATTTGAATTGCTGACCTTCGCGGATGTTGAAGGTCATGAAGAACCCGTCGCGGTCGCGCGCCATTTCCGAGCTGACGCCGGTCACCTGCACATCGACATAGCCGCGCGAGCGGTAGAAATCGGTCAGAAGCTGGCGATCGAACTCGACCCGTTCGGGGACGAATGTGTCGCGCTGCACGAAGGTGCGCAGGATGCCCGCCTGTTTAGTTGCCAGAACGCGGCGCAGCCGGCGGTCGGAATAGGCGCGGTTGCCGGTAAAGGAGATGCGCTCGATCTCGGTGACCTTGCCTTCCTTGATCTCGAAGGCGACGTCCACGCGGTTGCCATCGCGGCGGATGACCTTGGGATCGACACGCGCCGCCAGACGGCCCGCGGCAGCATAGGCTTCGACGATCTTGGCCGCGTCCGCCTCGACGGCGGCGGGCGAATAGATCTTGCGCGACTGGGTCGAGACGATCTCGGCAAGTGCCTCGTCCTTGAGCTTCTTGTTGCCCTCGAAATTGACGATATTCACCGTCGGATATTCCGAAACGCGGATCACCAGCGTGTTGCCCTGCGGCACAAGCTCGACGCTCTCGAAAAGACCAGAGCCCTGAAGCCGCTGATAGGCGTCGTTGAGCGCACCAGCCGACAGCGTCGCGCCGCGGGCGATTCCCGCATAGGTGATGATCGTCTGGGCCTCGATCCGCTCGTTCCCTTCGATCTGAAGGGCGGAGAAGCTGTAGCTTTGCGCCGATGCGATATCGGGCGAAGTGACTGCCATTGCAAGGAAAATTGCGGCGCTGCCCAACAAGCTGCGCGCCATGCCCGGACCCTTTGCCCGTTGCGGCTTTTTCATCATCGCCCTCTCCCCGACCGCCAGTCGTTTTGTCTAGGGAATTGACTACCGGGAAAGGCCCACCTTGTCAAAAGCGCAACAGCCGCCCGGCAGGATCGCGGGGCGGCTGTTGCGGATGTATCGGTTTATCGCAGGCCCAGAGGGCGAACTGGCTCAGAGACGGTGCAGGAGGCTCGGGTCAATGCCGAACATATCGGCCAGTTGCAAACCGATCAGCGCAGCACCGCACAGCGCAACGATCGTCGCCAGCGGCACGAGAATACGGTCCAGCGACAGCTCTACCATCAGCGACAGCCCGCGATAGCCTTCGGCGATCATCATCTGCATGGCGAACCTCCTCACCGGCGCGCTATCGGAAAGCGCACAAAAATCACAAGATGATGTTTAACGCCTCAATGTGGCCGAATTTGGGCGAAAGGCCTGATTTCCGCGCCGCAGAGCCGCCGCTCAGCAGAAAATATCGTTCCAGAGCCCGAAGAGCATGAGCGTCAGCACCAGCGAGAGGCCAAGCGCCATCAGCCCGTTGAGGATCTTGTCCGAAGGTGGCTTGCCCGTCACGCCTTCCCAGATGTGGAACATCAAATGCCCGCCGTCGAGGACGGGAATCGGGAACAGGTTCAGGAAGCCGACAGCCGTCGACAGCACGGCGATGAACCAGATGAAATCCTCAAGCCCGCCCTTGGCCGCTGCGGCAGAACTTTCCGCGATACGCAGCGCGCCCGACAAGTTGCACGACGAAATCTTCTGTAAGATCATCGCCTTGAGGCCAGACACGGATTGCGCGATGATCCCCCATGTCTGGCGCACACCGCCGCTCATGGCCTCACCGATCCCCGTCGGACGGGTTTCGGGCGTGAAGACGAAAGCACCAGTCGCCCCGATGAGCCAGCGCGTCTCGAACTCGCCATTGCCCAAGGGCAAATCGGTGCGGCGCGGGGCGAGCGTGACAACGCTGCGTGCTCCGGTTTCGGGGCGCCACAGATCAAGGACCAAGGGCCGCCCCTCACCCGCCTTCACCGCCGCTTGAAGATCGGCAAAGCGCCAAACCGGCGTGCCGTCGATCGCGGTGATCACGTCGTCCGGCTCGATCCCCGCATCATAAGCAGCAGAACCGGCCGCAACACCGATCAGAACCGGCGGGAAGAGTTGCGGACCCGTGATCTCGATCTCCGAGCCCGCGCGATTCACCCGCCAAGGAAGCGTTTCGGTCGGCGGCAGGCTTTCGACGATGGCGTTCATCGCGCTGTAATCGGGCGTCTCGACGCCGTTCACGGCCAAGATGCGGTCGCCCGCCTGCAACTCATAAGTGCCGCCCGGAAGCTCGATCAGCTCACCCACGGCAGGCTCATCAATCGGCGTGCCGGACCAAAGCATCAGCCCCGCGATCACGAAAATCGACAGGATGAAGTTGAAGATGGGGCCAGCAGCAACCGTCGCTGCGCGTGCCCAGAGCGGCGCGCCATGCATCGTGTGGCGGCGCTCCTCGGGGGAGAGTTGCGACATCTCGGCCTCATCCACCCCGGCCGAGGCGGCATTCGCATCGCCCAGAAACTTCACGTAACCGCCCAGCGGGATCGCCGAAATCTGCCAGCGCGTGCCGTGGCGATCCACGCGGCTGATGAGCTTGGGGCCAAAGCCAAGACTGAACACCTCGGCCTTGATGCCCGACAGGCGGCCAATGATGTAATGCCCATATTCATGGACCGCGACGATGATCGAGAGCGCGATGACAAAGGCACCGGCGGTGTAAAGCAGGTTGCCGAAATCAGGCAGAAAATCCAATGCTCTGGTCCTCTCAGGTCAGCTCATGCGCAAGGCGGCGGGCCTCGCGGTCGGTGGCCATGATGTTATCGAGGCTGAAAGCGGCATTTCCAAGGCCCTGACGCGCTGACATTTCCGTCAGAACGCGCTCGACCCGTTCAGCCATATCAAGAAAGCCGATCTTCTCGGCGATAAACAGGTCCAGCGCCGCCTCTTTAGCCGCATTGAAGGCCGCCCCCGCCATGCCGCCTGTCGCCATTACCTCTTGGGCAAGCCGCAGCGCCGGGAAGCGCGTCAGATCCGGGGCGCTGAAATTCAGCGTGCCGATCCTGGCGAGATCAAGCCGGGCAACCGGCAATTCGTCGCGCTTGGGCCAGTTCAGCGCATAGCCGATCGCGTGCCGCATATCGGGCGCACCCAGATGCGCCATCAGTGCCCCGTCACGAAAGCCGACCAGCGCGTGCACCAGCGATTCCGGGTGCACGAGCACTTCGATCATCCCGGGCGAAACCTTGAAATATTCTTTGGTTTCAACAACCTCCATGGCCTTATTGAACATGGAGGCCGAGTCGATGGTGATCCGCTGTCCCATCGCCCAATTCGGATGGCTCGAGGCTTCGGCCACCGTGGCGTGGCGCAGCTTATCAAGGGGCCAGTCGCGGAACGCCCCGCCCGAGGCGGTGATGATGATCCGCTCCACCTCGGCGATATCCTCACCGACGAGGCCCTGAAAAATCGCGGAATGCTCGCTGTCGACGGGCAGGATCGTGGCGCCGTGCCGTTCCGCCTCGGCCAGCAGGAGCGGCCCTGCGGTCACAAGGCTTTCCTTATTGGCAAGCGCAAGCGTCGTCCCGTGCCGAAGCGCATGAAATCCCGGCGCCAGCCCCGCAGCCCCCACGATGGCCGACATGATCCAGTCGGCGGGCCGGTCTGCGGCCTCGATCAGCGCCGCCTCACCCGCCGCGGCCTCGATCCCCGATCCATGCAGGGCATCGCGCAGCGCGGGCAGGCAGTCTTCATAGGCCGTGACTGCCACCTCGGCCCGCAGCGCGCGCGCCTGAGAGGCCAGCAGATCGACATTCTGTCCGCCCGTAAGCGCGACGACCTGATAGGCCGCAGCCCCGCCCTGCCGCGTCAGCAGGTCGAGCGTGTTGACCCCGATGGAGCCGGTCGAGCCGAAAACCGAAACGCGGCGCATTCCTTAGCCCCCCGTCAGCGGCAAGGGCATGAATTGCGAGATCAGCAGTAACAGCAGCACCGCGCCCAACAGCGCATCGAAGCGGTCCATGACGCCGCCATGACCGGGGATCAGGGACGAGCTGTCCTTGACGCCCGCGCGCCGCTTGATCCAGCTTTCCGCGATGTCCCCCATCTGCCCTGCAAAGGCGACGAGCGGCGACATCCAGATCAGCGCCGCGCCCCCGCCCACCAGCGTGAACAGCCAGCCGATCACCGCCGCGCCGATCCAGCCTGCGACCGTGCCCGACCAGGTTTTCTTTGGGCTGATGCGCGGCCAGAATTTCGGGCCGCCCAGAGTACGGCCCGCGAAATAGCCCGCCACATCCGAGATCACCACCACCGCAACGATCCAGGTGATCGCGCCAAGCCCCTGCCCTTCGCGCAGCGCCACCAGCCCGTATCCCGTGAGCATGATGCCAAGCGCGTACAGCCCGAAGATCGGTCGGTCCTGACGGCTCCCCCAAAGCCCCGCGAGCGGCGGCAGGACCAACAGCGCCAGCGCGAAAGGCGAGTGCAGGAACAGCACCAGCGCCAGAACGCCCGCGGCGATCACCCCCAGCAAAATTGCGTTGCCGGACGCGCTCGGCCCGGTCATCGTCGAAAGCTCCCAGATCATCAGCCCGGTCACGACGATCGCCAGCAGCGCAAAGGCCGCGCCCCCCAGCCAGATCGCAACCCCGCCAAGCGCCAGCATCACGATGGCCGAGGCCACGCGCTTCTTCAGGTCCCCCCAGCGTCCCGCCGGGGCCGTGCTCTGCGGCGCGCTCATCACTTGGCCCCGCCAAAGCGCCGGTCGCGCCGACCAAAGCGGGCCAGCATCTCGGCCAATTGCTCGGGCGTGAAATCGGGCCAGAGCGTCTCGGTGAATTCGTATTCGGAATAGGCCGCCTGCCAGGCGAGGAAGTTCGAGGTCCGGGTCTCGCCGGAAGTGCGGATCACCAGATCCGGATCGGGCAGGCCCGCCGTGTCGAGCCGCGCTTCGAAAGCGGCCTCATCGAGTTGATCCTCGGTCAGCAGGCCTGCGGCGTAATCGCGTGCAAGCTGCGCTGCGGCCCGCGCGATCTCGTTGCGGCCACCATAGTTGATCGCAACCGTCAGGTTGAGCCGGGTGTTCACCGCCGTGCGCTCTTCGATCCCCGACATCAGCCGGCTGAGCTTGGAATCGAGCCGCCCGCGCCCGCCGATGAAGCGCATCCGCACACCGAGCGCGGACAGCTCATCCGCCTCTTTCTCGATATAGCGCGCGAAAATCCCCATCAGGCCAAGGACTTCTTCGGTCGAACGCTTCCAGTTCTCGGTCGAGAACGCATAGACGGTCAGGTATTGCACGCCCATCTCGGGGGCGGCGCGCACGATCTGCTTGATCCGTTCGGCGCCGCGCCGATGCCCGGCGAGCCGCGGCCACCCCTTGTTGGTTGCCCAGCGGCCATTGCCATCCATGATGATCGCCACGTGGCGCACACCGTAATCGACCCCCGAAGTTTCGGGCGGCGTATCGGAATTGTCGCGATCTGTGAGGGCCATCAAACGCCTTCCCGGCTTGCGCACGTCCTCAGACCTGCATGATTTCGGCTTGCTTGGCCTCGAGCGCCTTGTCGATCTGCGCGATATGCTTGTCGGTAAGGTCCTGAACCTCGCCCTCCCAAAGCTTCACGTCATCCTCGGACATGCCCGCGGCCTTGGCCTTCTTGACCTGATCCATCCCGTCGCGGCGCACGTTGCGGACGGCCACGCGTGCGTGCTCGGCATATTGCGCGGCGACACGGGTGAGTTCCTTGCGGCGCTCCTCGTTCAGCTCCGGGATCGGCAGCATGATGATCGTACCGTTGGTCTGCGGGTTGATGCCCAGACCCGACTCGCGGATCGCCTTTTCGACCTTGTTCACAAGGCCCTTGTCCCAGACGTTGATGGTGACCATGCGCGGCTCGGGCACGTTCACGGTGCCGACCTGGTTGATCGGGGTCATCGCGCCATAGGCGTCGACCATCACCGGCTCCACCATCGTGGCAGAGGCACGCCCGGTGCGCAGCGAGGCGAATTCCGCCTTGAGCGCGCCCATCGCGCCATCCATGCGGCGTTGCAGGTCGTCGAGGTCAATCTCTAGATCGTCGGACATGGTCTGGTTTTCCGTCTTGTTGGTGCGGCTTTCCCCGGTTCTAGCCCAGGTATGGCCGGAAAGATAGCTTAGCCCTGCACGCGGGTATAGGTGCCCTCACCCGCGAGGATGCCACGGAAGCCGCCCGGCTCGTCGAGCGAGAACACGATGATCGGCTTGTTGTTGTCGCGGGCCAGCGCGATCGCCGAGGCATCCATTACGCCGAGGTTCTTTTGCAGCACCTCGTCGTAGCTGACCGTATCGTAACGCTTGGCGTCGTCGAATTTTTTCGGGTCCTTGTCATAGACCCCATCGACCTTGGTGCCCTTGAAGATCGCCTCGCAGCCCATCTCGTTGGCGCGCAGCGTGGCGGCGGTGTCGGTGGTGAAATAGGGGTTGCCCGTGCCGGCGGCGAAGATGCAGACGCGCTTCTTCTCGAGGTGACGCACGGCGCGGCGGCGGATATAGGGCTCGCAGACCTGATCCATCGGAATCGCCGAGATCACCCGCGTATTCACGTTCAGCGCCTCGAGCGCGGCCTGCATGCCGAGCGCGTTCATCACGGTGGCGAGCATCCCCATGTAGTCGGCGGTGGTGCGCTCCATCCCCTGCGCGGCGCCCGCGAGGCCGCGAAAGATGTTGCCGCCCCCGATCACCATGCAGATCTCGACACCCAGATCGTGAACCGATTTCACTTCCTTGGCGATGCGGTCGACCGTCGGCGGATGCAGGCCATAGCCCTGCGTCCCCATCAGCGCCTCGCCCGAGATTTTCAGAAGGACCCGTTTATACGTCGTTTTCGTTTCGCCATCCGCGCTCATATCGGGTCCCCATTGCCGGTTGTCTTCGGGGCGCAAAATGTCCCAAATGGCGGCGGTGTTCAACCTCGGGAATGGGTTCTGCGTGCGATGCGCGGAAATTCCCCCCAGCCATGACGCGAAACGGTCTTATATGCTTGGCAAAATGCCCCAGATTTCACCCAAGCGCCCGGTGCTGATCGCAGGACCCACGGCCAGCGGCAAATCGGCGCTCGCGCTGGAAATTGCCGAAACGCAGGGCGGCGTTGTGGTCAATGCCGATGCGCTTCAGGTCTGGTCATGCTGGCGCGTGCTTTCCGCGCGCCCCTCCGCCGAGGAAGAGGCCCGCGCGCCGCACCGGCTTTACGGCCATGTGGCGCCGGGGGACGATTACTCGGTCGGGCATTGGCTGCGCGATATCGTCCCGATCCTTGAGACCCATCGCGCCGGCGGGCCGCGTCCGATCATCGTGGGCGGGACCGGGCTTTATTTTACCGCTCTGACCGAAGGGCTTGCCGAAATCCCCGCGACCCCGCCCGAAATCCGCGCCGAGGCAGATGCACGCCGCGAAGCCGAAGGACACGCGGCGCTCCTGGCCGAGTTGGACCCCGAGACCGCATCCCGCGTCGATCCGCTCAACCCGATGCGCGTCCAGCGCGCCTGGGAGGTGATGCGCGCCACCGGGCGTGGTCTGGCCGCATGGCAGGACGATACGCCCGCGCCTGTCCTGCCGCTCGCCCAAACTGATGCCCTTCTGCTTGACGCCGAGCGCGACTGGCTGGCCGAGCGGATCGACCGCCGGTTCGATCTGATGCTGGCCCAAGGCGCGCTCGACGAGGTCCGCGCGGTGCTGCCGATCTGGGATTCGCAGGCGCTCTGGGCGCGGGCCATCGGCGCCCCCGAACTTGTTGCATTTCTGCAAGGCGAGACCGATCTGGAGACCGCGACGGAGCGCGCGCAGGCGGCTTCTCGCCAATATGCAAAGCGCCAACGCACATGGTTTCGTAGCAAGATGCGCCGCTGGCACAAGATCGCGTGTCCTTGACCGCCGCATGGCGAGTCCTTGCCGAGATGTCAGAAAATTGTTGGTTTCAAAGGGGTTCGGGCCTATTCTTCACGCGCCCTGAACCATTGAAAGCTGCTCGCGTGAAACTCTTCACCGCCCCTCCGCTGTCGCAATTCGCCAAACCCGGCAAGCCCGCCCAAAAGACCGAGGTGCCGCGGATGGCGGGTCTCTTGCCCGAGACGCCGTCGCAGACCCGCATCCTTCAGATGCAGCGTCTGGCGCAGGGCGGCCGCTGGCGCGCCGAGGCGATGCGCGCGCTGTCCGAGCCGTGCCTCTTGTGGTTCACCCGTGGTCAGGGCCGGATCACCATCGGCGGCGTGACCCGCGGCTATGGCCCGCATAACGCGATCTTCATTCCGCCCGGCGTCATGCACGGCTTCGAGATCGGCCCGCAGACCCATGGCTGGGTGCTCTATTTCGGGCGCAACAGCGATGTCACCCTGCCCCACGCGGTTGAACATCTGCGCATCCGCGAGGCCCATACCCAGAACGAGCTTTCCAGCGAGATCGAGGCCGTCCAGCGCGAAATGGCGAGCGATCGTCCCGGTTCCGACCGCGCCGCCCGCCACCATCTCGGCCTGATCGGCGTCTGGCTGGAGCGCCAGATCGGCGCGCCCACGCATGAGCGGCAAGCCAGCACCGCCGCCCGCCGGCTCGTCGCGCGCTACAGTGCGCTTCTTGAACGTGATTTCCGCTCGGGTCATAGCGTGGCCGATTTCGCCCGCGAGCTTGGCGTGACACCCACGCACCTCACCCGCGTCTGCCGCCAAAGCTGCGGGCGCGGTGCCTCCGAACTCTTGCAGGATCGCCGCCTCTACGAGGCCCGCCGCCTGCTCAGCGAAACCAAGGCCCCCGTCAAGACAATCGCACAATCGCTCGGCTTCAGCTCCGCGGCCTATTTCGCCCGCAGCTTCCACGCGAAAACCGGCAAGACCCCGTCCGAGTTCCGCCGCGCGCCTTAACATCGCGCCCTTTCAGGATGCCATGCAAAACGGGCCGGGATCGATCGTGATCCCGGCCCGCCTTGTCAGTCTGCCCGAAATATCCTCGGGGGGTGTGGGGGGCAGACAGCCCCCCACCGCTGGCCTCAGAAGAAGCCGAGCTTGTTCGGGTTGTAGCTGACCAGCATGTTCTTGGTCTGCTGGTAGTGGTCGAGCATCATCTTGTGGGTCTCGCGGCCGATCCCCGACTGCTTGTAGCCGCCAAAGGCCGCATGCGCCGGATAGGCGTGGTAGTTGTTGACCCAGACGCGGCCCGCCTGAATATGGCGCCCGAAGCGGTAGCAGGTGTTGATGTCGCGCGACCAGACGCCGGCACCGAGGCCGTACATCGTGTCGTTGGCGATCGCGAGCGCTTCTTCCTCGTCCTTGAAGGTGGTCACCGAGACGACCGGCCCGAAGATCTCTTCCTGGAACACGCGCATCTTGTTGTGGCCCTTGAGGATCGTCGGCTGGATGTAGAAGCCGTTCGCCAGCTCACCATTGAAGCGCGCGGCGTCACCGCCGACCAGAACTTCGGCGCCTTCCTGCTTGCCGATCTGCAGGTAGGACATGATCTTGTCCTGCTGCTCCTGGCTCGCCTGAGCGCCAACCATGGTCTCCATCAGACGCGGGTCGCCCTGCTTGATGGCTTTGACGCGCTCGATGCAGCGCTCGATGAAGGCCTCATAGATGTCTTCCTGGACCAGTGCGCGCGACGGGCAGGTGCACACCTCACCCTGGTTGAAGGCAAAGAGCACGAAGCCTTCGACCGCTTTGTCGAGGAACGCATCGTCCTTGGCCATCACGTCCGAGAAGAAGATGTTGGGCGACTTGCCGCCCAGTTCGAGCGTCACCGGGATCAGGTTCTCGGTCGCGGCCTGCATGATCTTGCGGCCGGTCGCGGTCGAGCCGGTGAAGGCGATCTTGGCGATGCGCGGCGATTTGGCGAGCGGCGCGCCGACTTCGGCACCATAGCCGTTCACGAGGTTCAGAACGCCCGGGGGAAGCAGGTCTGCGATCAGCTCCGCCAGCACCATGATCGCAGCCGGGGTTTGTTCGGCCGGTTTCATCACGATGCAGTTCCCGGCGGCCAGTGCGGGCGCGAGTTTCCACGCCGCCATCAGGATCGAGAAGTTCCACGGAATGATCTGGCCGACGACGCCCAGCGGCTCGTGGTAGTGATAGGCGACGGTATCGTTGTCGATCTCCGACATCGAGCCTTCCTGGCTGCGCAGGACGCCCGCGAAGTAACGGAAGTGGTCGACCGAAAGCGGGATATCCGCAGCCGTCGTTTCCCGGATCGGCTTGCCGTTATCCCAGGTCTCTGCAGCGGCGAGCAGGTCGAGATTGGCCTCGAGCCGATCCGCGATCGCCAGCAGCACGTTCGAGCGATGCGCGGCCGAAGTGGTGCCCCAGCCGTCCTTGGCGGCATGGGCCGCGTCCAGCGCAAGCTCGATATCGGCCGCGTCGGACCGGGCGACCTCGCAGACCTTCTCGCCGGTGATCGGCGTGATGTTGTCGAAATATTTGCCGCTCACCGGGGGCACGAACTTGCCGCCGATGAAGTTGTCGTAGCGCGATTTGAACGGCGAAACCATCACGCCTTTGAATTCTGCTGCCATGTCAGTGGCCATTGTGTCTTCCTCCCATAAAACCCCGGAGCCCGTGCTGGGTCCGGCATAGGGAAATCCTGCTCAATCCCTGCATGGGCTGCATAGCCGCCCTGCCCTCTGGCGATGGCTGAGATGTCTCAGCCCTGAGACAGGTGCAGTCGCAGAAACCCGGCCGAACGCAGCGCCTACGACTTTCGCACAAGACCAGCGGCGCACGCATCGCCGCTTGAAGCCCTGCCCCGCGCTCCCTATATTGAGCGTGTTCCCTCGGGGACTATGGACATAAACGCGCATGTAATAAACGGATCGGACCCGGGGGCGGTACCCGGCGGCTCCACCAAACATCCCTCGTTGGGGGCGAATGGGGCCGAAACAGGATCGACGAACGTCTAAAGATGTTAGCTTTGTCCCGGTGAGCGACCACCGTTATCGGTGCAAATTGTACAGTTGCCAACGACAACCGTGCTCCGGTCGCTCTGGCTGCGTAAGCAGCTCGGGTAACCGAAACCTAACTCCTTGCGCTTAGCAGCGTAAGGCGGGGCCCGCAGGAGCCTTGCAACAGAATCCTGCACCTTCCCCCCTCTTTCGGATCGAAATCCCGTGCGCTGGCGCGAAGATTCTCATGCGCTTTAACCTTACCGTAAAGCGACTCGGCGCAGTCTGCCCTCCGGACATAGATGGAGTGGCCCATGTCAAAACTCGATATTCTACAGGACTGGTTCGAAAAGGTCTGGATGCAGGGCGATATGGACGCCGTGGATGGCTTTTTCGCCCCGACGGTCTCGGCACATGGCATCATCGACGGGCTGGAGGCCCGGCCCGAAGATTTCAAAGAGTTCATTCCTGCCTTGCGCGCCCATACCCGCGATGTCGAATTCACCGTGCTGCGCCATATCGATGCGGGAGAGTGGCTGTGGGTTCTGGTCGGGATCAAAGCCCGCAGCGCCGCGACGCTGGAACCGATGGAGTTCTCTGGGCAGTTGGCCATCCGCTTCGAAGGCGACAAATTCGCAGAGGCCTACAACCATTTCGACTTTGTCAGCTTTGCCGAGCAGATCGGGGCCATGCCGCCCGATACGGTGCTCTTGTGCATGTCGGGCGAACAGCTATCGCTTTAGAATGGGGCGCGTCCTTGTGCGACCGCGCCCCTCTTCCCTTGGCAGACGAATCCCCTATGCTGTGCCCAAGCAGTCAGAATAGGTGGGGAATGACGCGCAGCATCGATTACGGCAACCTGATGCACAGTGCCATGCGTGGCCTGATCCAGCAGGTTCTGACCGAAACCTCTGAGCACGGTCTGCCCGGCGCCCATCATTTCTTCATCACCTTCAACACGCAGCATCCCGATGCAGAGCTGGCGAGTTGGCTGCGCGACCGCTACCCTGAGGAAATGACGATCGTCATCCAGCATTGGTTCGACAATCTCGAAGTGGATGATGACGGCTTTGCGATCACGCTGAATTTCGGCGACGCCCCCGAGAGGCTCCGCGTTCCCTTTGACGCCATTTCGACCTTCGTGGACCCTTCGGTCGAGTTCGGCCTCCGCTTTGAAACCCAGTCTTACGACGACGAGGATGAGACCGAAGACGAAGAAGACGACGCCGATGATCCGCCGATCCGGGGCGATGCCGAAGTCGTCAGCCTCGATCAATGGCGCAAGTGATCCACGTGGTCCGTTGAGCTGCTCTCGTCGGGCTACGTTCGGGCGACGTTAAAATCGGTCCAAACCCCCGTATACAACCGCATACCGATTGCAAAATCGACGCGCGCGCTCTATGACGCGCTCGACAGTTCTGCATTGTCGCACTTGTAGCGCACGGAGGCCCACCATGACCGCGACCCGCACCGAAACCGACAGCTTCGGCCCGCTCGAAGTTCCCGCCGACAAATACTGGGGCGCGCAGACGCAGCGCTCGATCATGAACTTCCCGATCGGCTGGGAGCGCCAGCCGGTGCCGATCATCCGCGCGCTCGGCGTGATCAAGAAAGCCTGTGCGCTGGTCAACAAGGCGCAAGGCGACATGGAAGCGGAAATCGCAGACGCCATCGCGGCTGCCGCCACCGAAGTGATCGAAGGCAAATTCGATGACAACTTCCCGCTGGTCGTCTGGCAGACCGGCTCGGGCACCCAGTCGAACATGAATGCGAACGAGGTCATTTCGAACCGCGCCATCGAGATGCTGGGCGGCGTTATGGGCTCGAAAAAGCCCGTCCACCCCAACGATCACTGCAACATGGGTCAGTCCTCGAACGACACCTTCCCGACCGCGATGCATGTCGCGATCGCGATGCAGGCGCGCGACGTTCTGATCCCCGGCCTCGAAAAGCTGCACGCGGCCCTCGCCGCCAAGGCCGAAGAGTTCAAGGACATCATCAAGATCGGCCGCACCCACACGCAGGATGCGACGCCCTTGACGCTCGGCCAGGAATTCTCGGGCTACGCCAAGCAAGTCGAGCGCGGCATCGAGCGGGTGAAAATGTGCCTGCCGCATATCTATGAGCTGGCGCAGGGCGGCACCGCCGTCGGCACCGGGCTGAACACCCGCGTGGGCTGGGACACCCGCGTGGCGGCCCAAATCGCCGAAATCACCGACCTGCCCTTCGTCACCGCGCCGAACAAGTTCGAGGCTCTGGCCGCGCATGACGCGATGGTGATGTTCTCGGGCGCGCTCAAGACCGTGGCCGCCTCGCTCTTCAAGATCGCAAACGACCTGCGCCTTCTGGGCTCGGGCCCGCGCTCGGGTCTGGGCGAGCTGATCCTGCCGGAGAACGAACCGGGCTCGTCGATCATGCCGGGCAAGGTCAACCCGACCCAAGCCGAAGCGCTCACCATGGTCTGCGCCCATGTGATGGGCAATGACGCCGCCGTCGGCTTCGCGGGCAGCCAAGGCCATTTCGAGCTCAACGTCTATAACCCGATGATGAGCTATAACGTCCTGCAATCCATGCAACTGCTCGGCGACTCGGCCTCGGCCTTCACCGACAACATGGTCGCAGGCACGCAAGCGAACGTGGCGCGCATCGACAAGCTGATGAAAGAATCGCTGATGCTCGTTACCGCACTCGCGCCGACCATCGGCTACGACAACGCCACCAAGGTCGCAAAAACCGCGCATAAGAACGGCACCACGCTCAAGGAAGAAGCCATCGCGCTTGGCTTCGTGGATGAAGAGACCTTCGACCGTATCGTGCGCCCCGAAGACATGATCGGTCCGAAAGGCTGATACTGGCGCTCTGTGAACCCCGAAGGGCGGCCCTTTTGGCCGCCCTTTTTTATGGGGGCGCTGCCCCCGGCTGCCTGCGTCAGCCTCCCCCGGGATATTTTCAGGCGATTGGAAACATGTCCCGTCTTCCAATCGCGCTCAATATCCTCGGGGGTGAGGGCCGCAGGCCCGAGGGGGCAGACAGCCCCCTTCCCCCGCGCGCCGCTTCCTGCCAGAATAGATTCATGTCCAAGGTCACCAATTTGAACCAGGTCCGCAAGCAACGCGCCCGCGCCGAAAAGCGGGCTGCGGGCGATGCGAATGCGGCGAAATTCGGACGCAGCAAGGCGCAGCGCCAGATCGAGGCGGCGCAGACCGAGAAAGCCACGCGCGCGCTCGATCAGCACTTACGCGACCGCGACACATGAGCCGACCGCGAAAGCACTCTTTGACTCTTGGCGGGCACCGGACCTCGGTGACGCTCGAAGATGAGTTTTGGGCGGCGTTTCGCAAGATCGCCCGCGACGAAGGTAAAGGGATCAATGCGCTGGCGGCGGAAATCGACGCGGCGCGCGGCATGGAAACCGGTCTGGCCACGGCAATCAGGCTTTTCGTTCTGGCGCATCTCGAAACACAGCTTCGGACGCGGCCCTAATCGCCGCCGGATTCGGGATCAGTTCGGGCGGCGTGCGCGCGAGAGGATGCGCGGCTTGGGCCGCGCTGCGGTCAGGGTCAGATCCGAGCGAAACAGGGCGACGATTTCCTCGCGCGTGACCGTATCGGTCGTATCGATTTCAGGCTCTGTCTTGATCCCCGCCATTCTCCAGGCCGGGATCGCAATCCGAAACAGTGCAGCCGAAAACGTGCGGCCCATCGAGACCTTGAGCGTGCCTTGAGGTTGCATCATCCTTCAATCCCCCTGTCGATCGTGGCGTGGCGCTGGCAGGCGCGGTGCAGACGAGACAAAAATAGGGATCGGTGGCGAAGAGATCAGTGAGAAACTGGGGTGGGTTTTCCCCCCAAGATGACGCAAACGTCAATCTCTATGTGGCAAGGCCGAACGAACCATCTCTTCGGAGCGCTGCGCGAGCGCCTTGCGCCCGTCAAAATCGGCGACATCGAGCGGCTCATGGAACACGATCTCGACCCGCCCCTGACGCGGGGCTGCCAGCACCTTGAGCAGATGCGGGCCAAATTCCATGTCGCCCCACCAGCCGTAGAAGCGCGGGTCCTCCCCCTTGGGGGCATGATAGATCACGGTGACCGGCTGAATCTGCATCACCTTGTCGAGGCCATGGGTAAAGAAGGCCTGAAACAGGGTCGGTTTGAAGGGCAGGACGCGGCGCGCATCGGTGGAGGTGCCTTCGGGGAAGAACAGCAGGTGATGGCCGGCGCGAATACGGTCCTCCATCATCTTCTGCTGGGCGCGCGCCTCTTTCGGATCACGGCGGATGAACATCGTCCCCGTCGCCCGCGCCAGCCAACCGATCCCGGCCCAGCCCGCGACATCGTCCTTGGCCACGAAATAGACCCGCTGACAGGCATTGAGCGCGAAAATATCGAGCCAGGAGCCGTGATTGGCGACCACCGCCCCGATATGCTCCATGGGGCGCCCGCGCACGCGGTAACCGATCCCGAGGATCGCCAGCGCCAGCCGACAGACGGTTTGCGTGATCCAGGGCGTCCACGGGCGGCGCAGGCCAAAAAGCGGGCGCTCGATGAGCCGCAAGAGCAGCAAGAGCATGAGACCGCCATAGGTCACGACCCCGAGGGCACCGCCCCGCAGGCCCACGCGCAACCACCCCATCGGCTTGATCGGCGCCTCTTCGGGTTCGGCCTCACCGTGCCATGTGCTCATGCGGAGCGCCCCTCGTGGCGGCGGGTATAAAAGCTGCGATGCTTGTCGCTCATCGCCTTGGTATCCATCAGCAAAAGCACATCCGTCGTGTTGAAGGGCGCGTCGATATAGGCGCCCTCGCCCACGAATCCGCCCAGACGCAGATAGGCTTTGATCAGGGTCGGCATCTCGGCCATGGCCTGACGCCGGTCAAGCGCCTCGGGCGCGACAAGATCCATCCGCTGCGCGTGCGGCGGCAGAGCGCGGGCGCGCAAGTCTTCGGGCGCAAGATGATGATGATAGAGCCATGCAAGCGGCATCTTCAGCGCCTCTGGGTCAGTGCCATGGAAAGAGGCCACGCCGAACAGAATCTCGATCTCGCGCGCGAGGACATAATCGGCCAGTGCATTCCACAAAAGCAGCATACCAGCGCCGCCGCGATGCGCCGGGTGCACGCAAGAGCGCCCCAGTTCGAGCAGCTTGCGCCCCGATTGCCGCAGCGGTGTCAGGTCGTATTCGGAATCGCAGTAGTAGCGCCCGATCTCGGCTGCGCGCTCGGGCGGTAACAAACGATAGGCACCCACGACATGATCCGCGTCGGCGGGGTCGCGCGCGCGGTCGATCAGCAGCAGATGGTCATAGGCCGCGTCGAACTCGTCGCGTTCAAGCCGTTGGGCATGATCGACCAAGGGACCGTCCCCGCCGAGCTCCTCGACAAAGACCTGATAGCGAAGCCGCTGCGAGGCGCGCAAATCCGCCTCGTCCCGCGCCAGCCGCGTTTCGAATTGTCCGCTCTGCGACACGCCCTGCCCTGCCTGCTTGTTCCAAAGGTTTTTTATGTCACCCGCGCCACGCTTGGCAACTGTGGGCGACGATCGGGGACGCAAGGGTTTTTCCGGAGCTCCGGCTGTGCAAGCGTGGTTTCGCATCCAGGATGCGCCCCGCCCGTCAGCGTCGTTAACGTTTTATAAACCCTGATCCGGAATAACGAGACCAAGTTCAACCCGGCGCCCGTCGATAACCTGCTTGCCTGCATGTTCGAAATTGACCGTGATCTTGTCGCCAATGCGCGATTGCACCTGACCGATGCCCCAATCGGGGGCCATCGGATTGCGCACCAGCATGCCGGGTTCGAGAATTTCGTTCATCTGCCATCCACCTGTGGAATCATCCATGTCCTTTGAGACCCCCGCTCCCCAAACCGATCTCGTGGCGCTTCTGGGCTCGCGACTCTGCCACGACCTTATCAGCCCTCTGGGCGCGATCGGCAACGGGGTAGAGTTGCTGGCAATGTCGGGCACCGGCATGTCACCCGAATTGCAATTGATCGCGGAAAGCGTGAACGCCGCCAATGCGAAGCTGAAATTCTTTCGGGTGGCATTTGGCAAGGCGGGAGCGGAGCAACGGATTGGGCGCCCCGAAATCGTCGCGCTGCTTGACGAAATGTCGCGCACGGGGCGGCTGCGGCTCGTGTGGGAGGCAGAGGGCGATCACGCCCGCGCGCAGGTGAAGCTCGCCTTTCTGGCGGTGCTCTGCCTGGAAACGGCGCTGCCCTTCGGCGGCACGGTGCAGATTTCAACCGATGGCACCGGAGGCTGGCGCGTGGCCGGCGAGGCGCAACGGACAAAGCCCGACCCCGCGCTTTGGTCAGTGCTGGAGGGGGCCGCCCATGAGGTGCCGCCCGCGCAGGTGCAGTTTCCGCTTCTGGCAGAGGCGGCAGCGGCGCTGGGCCGCAAGCCGCGCTGGCAGGTGAACGAGACGCAGGCCATCATCGAGATATGAAAAGGGCGGCGCGTTTGGCACCGCCCGGTTCTGCCATCAGGGGCGCACGGTCCCGTCGCCCACGACCACATATTTGAACGAGGTCAGCTGCTCGGCCCCCACCGGCCCGCGCGCGTGCAGCTTGCCTGTGGCGATGCCGATCTCGGCCCCCATCCCGAATTCGCCACCATCGGCGAACTGGGTCGAGGCGTTGCGCATCAGGATCGCGCTGTCGACCCGCTCGAAGAAGGTGGCGGCGGTCGCGTCGTCTTCGGTCAGGATCGCCTCGGTATGGGACGAGGAATAGGCGCGAATATGCGCAATCGCGCCTTCTACCCCGTCGACCAACGTCGCCGCACAGATCGAGTCGAGATATTCCCGCCCGAAATCGTCCGGCTGCGCGGGCACCGTGCCCGGGATCTCGGCCAGCGCCCCGGCTGCGCGCACCTCGACACCTGCCGCCAGCAGGTCCTCGATCAGCACAGCGCCGTGCTGTTCGTAGAAGGCCCGGTCGATCAGCAGACATTCCATCGCACCACAAATCCCGGTGCGCCGGGTCTTGGCGTTGAGGACGACCTTGCGCGCTTTCTCAAGATCCGCAGCCCCGTCCGCATAGACGTGGCAGATCCCTTCGAGATGGGCAAAGACCGGCACGCGCGCCTCGGCCTGCACCAGACCCACCAGACCCTTACCCCCGCGCGGCACGATCACGTCGATATAGGCGACGGCCTTCAACATCTCGGCCACAGCCGCACGATCGCGCGTCGGCACAAGCTGAATTGCCGCCTCGGGCAGACCCGCGGCCTTCAGCCCATCAACGAGGCAGCCATGGATCGCCCGGCTCGAATGGAAGCTCTCGGAGCCGCCGCGCAGGATCACCGCATTGCCCGACTTGAGGCACAGCGCGCCCGCATCCGCCGTCACGTTCGGGCGCGATTCATAGATCACCCCGATGACGCCAAGCGGCGTGCGCACACGCTGGATATGCAGGCCCGAAGGCATGTCCCATTCCGCGATGACATCGCCGACCGGGTCTTTCTGACCCGCGACAGCCCGCAGACCCGCGCAGATCCCTTCGATCCGCGCCTCGTCGAGCATCAGCCGGTCCATCATCGCGGGGCTCAGCCCCTTGTTGGCGCCGTAAGCCATATCCTCACCATTGGCGGCGATGATCTCGTTGCGGCGCTCCCAGACCAGATCGGCGGCGGCGCGCAGAGCGGCCTCCTTCGCCTCGGCTGGCGCAAAGGCCAGCTCGGCAGCCGCGGCGCGCGCAGCGGCACCCAGCTCTTCGATCAGGCATTTTGCATCCAGTTGGTCTTTCATGATCCTCTCCTCGGATTAAGGTTCCGCGATATAAAGGCAGACGGCGCGCGACGGCAAGCGATCAGCGCGCGCCATCCTCGGGTGCCGCAACCTTGCGCCGCGCCAGCTTCACCGCCACCAAAAGCCACGGCGCACCGTGCAGCACCAGATCGAACCAGTCGATCGGACGCACCAGCGTCCCCGCCATCAGCATCTTGAGCTTTTCCCAGATATGCGGCTCGGGCGTGAACGGCGCGAGGCCCAGAAACAGCGCTGCAATCACCGCGGTTTGTAGGGAAATCCGGTCGATCAATCGCAGCATAGCGGCCTCCATCGCATGAACGCGCCCTGCTTAGAGCGCGCAAGCCACGAAAGCAACGCCACAGCGTTCCGATCACCTGAAGGGGAAGAAGTGGCGCGGTTGACGGGGCTCGAACCCGCGACCCCCGGCGTGACAGGCCGGTACTCTAACCAACTGAGCTACAACCGCGCACAGCGCTCGGGCGATCCGGAAATGGCGCGGTTGACGGGGCTCGAACCCGCGACCCCCGGCGTGACAGGCCGGTACTCTAACCAACTGAGCTACAACCGCTCACCATCTGCCCGGATCGCCGCCCGAGCGTGGGGAGCGTATTACGAGGCCCCGGTGGCGGCGTCAAGCGCGTCCGCGCATTTCTCGTGACAAAAGTTTTTCATTCGCCCGCAGCTGTTCCCATGCGGCAGGCTCGACGCCTCCAGCGGGCGTATTTACAGGTTGATGAAAGCCAATACCGCAAAGAAAATCCTGCCCCTTCATCAAACCGGAAATACTCCGGGGGTCCGGGGGCAGCGCCCTCGGCCTGGCTGATCAGCGGGACGGCGCGGGGATGAATTCTTCGTCGTCATGGGGTGGCAGACGGAATCGGCCATGCGCCCAATCACCCGCGCGCCATGCTTCGCGCGCCGCGTCGATGCGTTCTTTCGACGAAGCAACGAAGTTCCACCAGATATAGCGCGGCCCTTCCAGCGTCGCGCCGCCCAGAATCATCAACCGTGCGCCCTGCCCCTCGGCATGAACGGAAATCTTGTCGCCCGGACGGAAGACCAGCATCTGTCCAGCCTCGAAGCGCTGGCCCGCGACGGTCACAGAGCCTTCCAGCACATAGACGCCCCGATCCTCGTGATTGTCTGGCAGCGGCAGACCGGCATGGGGGCCAAGTTGCGCGTCGGCGTAGAACATCTCGGAGGGCAGCGCGAGCGGCGCCCGCGCGCCCCAGGCATCCCCAAGGACAAGACGCACTGTCTTGTTCTCGGCCTCGAGCACGGGCAGCGCCTCGGCGCCCACATGGGTAAAGCTCGCCGCGCCGTCTTCCTGATCCTTTGGCAGCGCCACCCAAGTCTGGATACCGGACATCCGCTGGCCGGTCTGACGCAGATCGCCGTCAGTCCGTTCGGAATGGGTGATCCCGTGGCCCGCGCTCATCCAGTTGACCGCACCGGGCGTGATCCACTGATCCGACCCCAGACTATCGCGGTGATGCAAGCGGCCATCGAGCAGATAGGTCACAGTGGCCAAGCCGATATGAGGGTGAGGCCGAATGTCGATTCCCTCGCCCGAGAGGAATTCTACCGGGCCGATCTGGTCGAAGAAGATGAAAGGGCCAACCATCTGGCGCTTGGCCGAGGGCAAAGCGCGACGCACCTCGAAGCCGCCAAGATCGCGCGCACGCGGCGCAATGACGGTTTCAATGGCGTCCACCATGTCTCCGGTGGGGATTGAGGGATCGAGGGCGGGGTTCCAGCTCATGTCGGGCTCCTTTCACCCTCCAAGATAGAGCGCGATCGCCGCCCGTATAGCCCGCGCCAGAGCGCAACAGGGCTGCGCCAACACACAACACATCAACAATGACCCGTAAGTCATTGGTTTTTATGCGTCATGGGGAATGGTGGGCGGTGAGGGACTCGAACCCCCGACATCTTCGGTGTAAACGAAGCGCTCTACCAACTGAGCTAACCGCCCCACGGCGCCTCTCATAGCGAGGCGCTTGCATCCGCGCAAGCCCGCGCAGCATGGGCCAATGAAAAAGGCGCGCCCTGTGGACGCGCCTTGAAATTCTGGTGGGCGATAACGGATTTGAACCGCTGACATCTTCGATGTGAACGAAGCGCTCTACCGCTGAGCTAATCGCCCGGTGGAGCGGCTTTTAGCTGTCCTGACCGTCCTCTGCAAGAGGGTCCGTGTCGGTTTTTTCACCCCCCTCGTCATTCGCGTCATCCCCATCGGTGCTGCGACGGATCTTGACGACCAGCACCTCATGTTCGCTGCGTTCGACCTGACGGTTCACACGCAATTTGCCCAGCGGGCTCAGCGAAAGCGTTTCGCCCTTTGAAAGCGCGTCGCCGAGTTCCGCGAGAACCGCCTCGGTGATATCACGCACCTGCCCCATCTTGGCATCGGTCCGAGCGGCGACCCGCTCGATAAACTCTTTCTTGCGAAGCATCACACTCGGCTCTGCCGCGGCCTCCGTCGGTTTCGCTTCGCTCACCACGGCAAGCTTCACCGGTGCCTTCGGCGTGGCGGCGGCGGCGGTTTTCGCCGGACTCGTCTTGCGGGTGGTGGTTGCCTTGGTGGTGGTGGTCTTGCGCGTGCGCTTGGCCATTGCTCGTCCCCGTTGTTTCTGATTCCTCAACACATTACGGGTAAATTCGTTAACAATCCACAGGCCTCCCCCTGCCCCCATCGGAAAAGGGCGCGCCCAGTGGACGCGCCCCTCTGTGCTGAATAAGCCGGGATCAGTGCGCGGTCGCGCCCTGCCCTTCGGCCTTGGCGGCTGCGGCAGCTGCGGCGGCGGCCTCTTCGGCCTCTTCGTCCCAGTCGATCGCCTCGGGCATCCGCACGAGCGCCTTGGGCAGAACCTCGGTCACGTGGCTCACCGGGATGATCGTCAGACCTTCCTTCACGTTGTCGGGTATCTCGGTGAGGTCCTTCTCGTTATCGGCCGGGATCAGCACCGTCTTGATGCCGCCCCGAAGCGCCGCGAGGAGTTTCTCCTTGAGACCGCCGATGGCCAGCACGTTGCCACGCAGGGTCACCTCACCGGTCATCGCCACATCCTTGCGGACCGGAATGCCGGTCAGCACCGACACGATCGAGGTCACCATGGCGATCCCCGCCGACGGGCCGTCCTTGGGCGTCGCGCCTTCAGGAACGTGGACGTGGATATCGACCTTCTCGAACTTGGGCGGCTTCACCCCAAGCTGCGGCGAGACCGAGCGCACATAGCTCGATGCAGCGTCGATCGATTCCTTCATCACGTCGCCGAGCTTGCCGGTGGTCTTCATCCGCCCTTTACCCGGCAGCTTCAGCGCCTCGATCTGAAGCAGATCGCCGCCGACGCTGGTCCAGGCCAGCCCCGTCACCACGCCGACCTGATCCTCTTTCTCGGCCAGACCATAGCGATGCCGACGCACGCCGAGATAGTCGCCCACCTTGGCCTCGTCGATGGTTACGGTTTTCACCGCGCCCTTGCCCTTGATGATCTCGGTCACCGCTTTGCGCGCGAGCTTGGCGATCTCGCGTTCAAGATTCCGCACCCCGGCTTCACGGGTGTAGTGGCGGATCACGTCGGTCAGCGCCTCGTCCGAGAGGGAGAATTCCCCCTTGCGCAGCCCATGTGCCTTGATCTGTTTCGGGATCAAGTGCTGGCGGGCGATCTCGCGCTTCTCGTCCTCGGTGTAGCCCGCGAGCGAGATGATCTCCATCCGGTCCAGAAGCGGACCCGGCATGTTGTAGCTGTTGGCCGTAGTCAGGAACATCACGTTCGAGAGGTCGTATTCCACCTCAAGGTAGTGATCGACGAAGGTTGCGTTCTGTTCCGGATCAAGCACTTCCAGCATCGCGGAAGCGGGATCGCCACGGAAATCCTGCCCCATCTTGTCGATTTCATCGAGCAGGATGAGCGGGTTCGTCGTTTTCGCCTTTTTCAGCGCCTGAATGATCTTGCCGGGCATCGAGCCGATATAGGTGCGGCGGTGGCCGCGGATTTCGGACTCGTCACGCACGCCGCCGAGCGAAATGCGAATGAACTCGCGCCCCGTGGCCTTGGCGACCGAGCGGCCAAGCGAGGTCTTCCCCACGCCGGGCGGGCCGACGAGGCACAGGATCGGGCCCTTGAGCTTGGCCGAACGCGCCTGCACGGCGAGATATTCGACGATCCGCTCCTTGACCTTTTCCAGCCCGTAGTGATCCGCGTCGAGCACCTTTTCAGCGCCCAGAAGATCCTTTTTCACGCGGCTTTTCGTGCCCCAAGGCAGCGAGAGGAGCCAGTCGAGATAATTGCGCACGACGGTCGCCTCGGCGCTCATCGGGCTCATCGACTTGAGCTTTTTCAGCTCCGCCTCGGCCTTGTCGCGGGCCTCTTTCGAAAATTTGGTCGCGGCAATCTTTTCTTCGAGCTCCGCGATCTCGTTCTGGCCGTCCTCGCCGTCGCCGAGTTCCTTCTGAATGGCCTTCATTTGCTCATTCAGATAGTATTCGCGCTGCGTACGCTCCATCTGCGATTTCACGCGGCTCTTGATCTTCTTTTCGACCTGAAGAACCGAGACCTCGCCCTGCATCAGGCCATAGACCTTTTCAAGGCGTTGCGAGATTTCGAGCGTCTCCAGCAGGTCCTGCTTTTGACCGACCTCAAGGCCCAGATGGCCCGAGACCAGATCGGCCAGCTTGCCCGCCTCAGACGCATCCGCCACCGAGGCCAGCGCCTCTTCGGGGATGTTCTTCTTGATCTTGGCATAGCGCTCGAATTCCTGCGCGACAGAACGCAGAAGCGCGCGGATCGTCTCCGGGTCGCCCTCGGTTTCCTCAAGCGGCTCGGCATAGCCCTCGAAGAATTGCTCGTTTTCGACGAACTCGGTGATGCGCACACGCGCCTTGCCCTCGACCAGCACCTTCACGGTGCCATCGGGCAGTTTCAGCAGTTGCAGCACGTTGGCCAGCACGCCCACGCGGAAAATCCCGTCGGTTTCGGGGTCGTCGACGCCGGGGTCGATCTGGCTGGCCAGCAGAATTTGGCGGTCCTCGGTCATCACCTCTTCGAGGGCGCGCACCGATTTCTCGCGGCCCACGAAAAGCGGCACGATCATGTGCGGAAACACCACGATATCGCGCAGCGGCAGGACCGGGAACGTTTCGGAGAAGCTCTGGGTCATCATCTATCCTCTTTGGCGAAAGGGTTCCGGCCCCGCTTCTGCGGCAACGCGCGCCCCTTCCCGTTGGCCCTATATCTAGGGGGCGCAATCGGGGGGTTCAACCATCCTCATGTCACGCTGGGGTTACATTGCGCATTGGTCCCGGCGAGGGCAAGCGCTTCGGTCCGTGCCGCGCACCGATCGGCGAAGAATCCGGTGGATAACTGCCTGCGGGTGGTCAGCGCGGCAGCACCATCTCCGCGCGCAGACCGCCGAGGGCCTCGCTTTGACCGAGCCGCAGCCCGCCGCCATGCCCGCGCAGGATATCGGCCGCGATCGACAGGCCCAGCCCGACGCCCTGCCCCCGATCCTGATTGCGCGCGGGATCGAGCCGGGCAAAGGGTTTAAGCGCCTCGGCCCGCTGATCGGGCGGGATGCCCGGCCCGTCATCCTCGACACAGATATGAAGTTCGTTGGTGGTCAGGCGCACCGAGACCTCGGCCCGTTTGCCATAGCGCACCGCATTGCCGATCAGGTTTTCGAGCGCACGCCGCAGCGCATCGGGGCGGAAGGTCGTTTCGGCCACGCCCTGCCCCGGACATTCGGCAAGCGTCACGGCCTGGCCTGCGCGCTGCGCGTCGGCCACCACATCCGCCACGAAAGCGCAGGGATCAAGCGTCTCGGGATCGCCCGCGAGCGCCCCCTCGCGCGCAAAGTCGAGGAACGCGTCGACCAGCTTGTTCATCTCGTCGACATCACGCTCCATGGCCGCGATCTCGTCCTCGGTCTCCCTGTCACGCGGCAGCATCGACAGCCCGAGCCGTAACCGCGTCAGCGGCGTGCGCAGGTCGTGGCTGACCCCGGACAGCATCAGCGTGCGCTGCTCGATATGGCGCTCGATCCGCGCGCGCATGTGCAGGAAGGCGGAACCGGCCGAGCGCACCTCGGTTGCCCCCGAGACCCGATAAGGCACCACCCGGCCCTTGCCGAACTCCTCGGCGGCGCGTGCGAGCCGTTTGATCGGGCGGAGCTGATTGCGCAGAAAGAGAAAGGCGATCAAGGTCATGAAAAGCCCCACCGCCAGCATCAGCACCAGCAATTGATGCGGGTTGGAGGCCGAGACGCGCGCGCGGGCGAATTCGACCAGCATCGGCCCCTTGTCCGTCGCCAGCCGCAAGCTGACCCCCGGATCGGCTGTCAGGTCCACCGCCTCAACGCGTTCCAGATTTGCGCGCAGCGTCGAGATCACCACGATCCCGGTCAGGTCCAGCACCCCGCGACGGTCGGTCGGCGCGGCGGAAAGGTCAGGCGCAGGCAACACCACATTGAGCTGCAACGGCCCCGCGACAGCGGTCAGCGCCTCTTGCGCCGTAACCAGATCGGGCGCGCGCGCGACTTCCTCTTGCAAGAGCGCAAGCTCGTTCGACATGGACCCCGTCATCTGCCGGGTGACGCGCTCAAAATGGCGTTGGATGAAGACCACCGACACCACAAGTTGCAGTGTCACCACCGGCACAATGAGGATCAGCGCGGCCCGCCCATAAAGCCCGCGCGGCATCATATGTTTCAGCCAGCGAAAATTCATGCCAAAACCCTAGCGAGGGACGCGGCGGAGGAAAAGCGCAAGATGAGGGATCGGCTTGTCGAACTGGAAACGGGGCTGCGGCGCGTGTTGGCCCCCAACCCCTCGCCGATGACGCTGACGGGGACCAATAGCTACATCGTCGGCACGGGCGATGTGGCCCTGATCGACCCCGGCCCCGCCGATCCCGCCCATCTGCGCGCCCTGCTCGACGCGCTCGAGCCCGGCGAGCGGATCAGCCATATCTTCGTCACGCATGCCCATCTCGATCATTCGCCGGGCGCGCAACCGCTCTCCGAGGCGACCGGGGCACGCATTCACGCCTTCGGCCCGCCGGACGCAGGACGTTCGGCGATCATGCAAGAGCTTGCCGCACGCGGCGTCGCAGGCGGCGGCGAGGGCGTCGATCGCGCGTTTCGGCCCGACATCCGCCTGGAAGACGGAGAGACGATCTCGCATGGCGATTGGTCTCTGCGGGCGCTGCACACGCCCGGCCATTTCTGCAATCACCTGTGCTTTCTGTGGAACGAGGCCGCACTGACCGCCGATCATGTCATGGGCTGGGCTTCGACGCTGATTTCCCCACCCGATGGTGATTTGGGCGACTATTTCCGATCGCTCGACAAGCTTGCGCGTGAAGAGGCCCAGATCTTCTATCCCGGCCACGGCGATCCTGTTTTCGACACGGCCCGGCGCATCGCAGATCTGGCAGCGCATCGGCGCGACAGAAGCGTGCAAATCTTGCAAGAACTTGCCCGCCAGCCGGCCACACCGCACGATCTGGTGACGGCCATCTATACCGACACGCCACCCGCGCTCAGAGCCGCCGCAGCACGCAATGTCTTTGCTCATCTCGTTGAAATGACGCAGGAAATGCAGGTTCGCCCAAGCCCGGCCTTGCATCCCGAAGCCCTGTTCACCCGGCTCTGAAAAAAGGTCGAAAAATTCCACGAAAACCCTCTGGACAACCCCGCCGGAGATTCTTATACACCCCCTCGTGTTCCGGCGTAGCTCAGCGGTAGAGCAGTTGACTGTTAATCAATTGGTCGTAGGTTCGATCCCTACCGCCGGAGCCATAAAAAGCACTTAAGTCTCAAAGACTTAAGGGCTTTTTTGGTTCTTGGGAGCTAGCTCAACCTATAGCGCTAGGGACCGCTGAGGGACCAAATTATTTTTCAGGATCTTTACCAGCGATCTCCACGTCAAACCGCCGCACACTGACTTGAGGTGCTGGATCGTACAGCGGTTCTTCGGCGACCAACCGCGCTGGTGGTGCTGGCGGCTCTTTGAAGATCAGATCTTCCCCAGAATTGGGCATCAGCTTCTGAGCTGCCATCGCCAGCAGAAAATTATACGTCATCGGAGATCTCCTTTCTCTCGGTTTGCTCAGGCCGCGTCGCTCGGTGCGCCTTGGCTTTTGTGTCCTCCCCCGCGCGCGCGTCAGACCGCCCGCTCGCGTTCTGCCTGACGCCCAGCAGCTCGCACGCCGTCTCGCTCTTCGCGAAGGTCGACCCTTCAGGCAGCCCAGCGCGCAGCAGATCCTCTGCAGCTTCGCGTCCGCGCGCCAGAACCAACACATCGAGCATGCTGCCGTCTGGCAGCGTCACGAAATACCGGGGCATCTGCTCGGGGCCATGCCCGCGCTCCTTCAGCACCTCCCAAGGCATGCGGTTGATGTAGTTCGAGGTCTGGGCCGCGGTATCGTACGCTGGCCACTCATGACCCTGCCACCAGACGTAGGTGGTCAGCAGCCGCACCAGCTCCGCCCGCGCCGAGGGTTTACTGTCTGGGGCGGGGACGAAGCCGTACCGCTGCGCCATCCGCACGAACCAGTTTTTACGCGCCGCTGCCCGCACCGTGCAGCGGCTCGGGGGATTTTTTCGGGCTGGCCAGCGCGCGTGGTCCGGCAGCAAGCTCGTAGATAATGATGTCATCGTCGGTCTCCTTTTCCTTAGGCTCCGCCAGCCGCATGGTGTGGCGCGCCTTGCGGCTGATCTTGGTCCCGCGCGGCAGATACTGCCTGATCAGGTCGGCAGCTTCCGGCGCGTGGTTCGCATTTACGATCACAGGCACCCCGTACCGAGCGCCGGGGAGCTTGATGTCGACCACGGCGCCCCCTTTGAAAGGGCAGTCTTCGACCAGCGTCTCAAGCGTTATGCCGCGCATCCGCTTTGCGTAGGTACGGTGGTTCTCGGCGGCCTTCGCGTCGGGGAAAATCTCAGGCAGCAGTGTAGCCAGCAGTTCATTCAGCCCGTGCGCAGCATCTGGGTGCGGGACGAAACCCATCGCCTCCATCGCGCCGAACCAGCCGCAGAGCGAACGCCAATGCTCGACCTCGTCGATCTGCCAGACGTTGTCGAGGCCGGTCGCGTCATAGATTACAACAGGGTTGTCGGATGTCCTGTGCTGCCCTCGCGAGCGGTCTGCCTGCGCCACCGCAGCAAATGTCGATGCTTGGCGCATAGCGTCGAGGTACGCGTTTTCGTTCCGGTAGGCGCAGGCGGTATAATTTGATCCGTCACTCGCGCTGTGCTCTAAAGTGACGCGCTTGCCGAAGGTGGGCTGTGGCTTGCCCTCCTTGTCGGTCCAAACCAGTTCCGCGTCAATGAAACCGCCTGCGGCAACCTCTGCCTGCAGGATCAGCTCCGCTACCGGCGGGAGGGGGCGGCCAAGGATGAGGATGGCGTCGACCCGCGAGTGGTCGTTCAGGCCTTCGACCGCGCCGAAGTGCATGGCTGTTACGTTGTTGGGTAGACCGGCCTCGAGTAGTGCCGTCTCAACTTTCTGCTGGCAGACCAGTAGGACGCGCGCGTGCCGACGCGCCAGCGTGTTGATGACCTCGACGGCCTCCAACCCACCCGATGCGAGATTGCCTCTGGCCAGAAGCTGGTACCGCGACTTCTGTGCCCCAGCCACATACACGAACTTGCCGTGCTCGTACGGCTGCCAAGGCATGTCGTGCAGCTTGAGGCTGGGTATCGACCGCTGGAGCAGTCGTCGCTGGGCGGTAGCCGACAGAACCTGAACGGCATAAGCATCCGCAAATTGGGGGTGGATGTCTCTAGAGACCGAGATCTCGAAGGCAGGCGTGCCGTCCCTCTGCTGCAGCACCATGCAGCCAGCAACCTCCCCACGCGGTCCCGGCGTCATCGCCATCGCGTCGATCATGTCGTCGAGCAGCGCCACAACCCGCAGGCGCGTCTCTGCACTGACGATAGCCTCCGCGTTCGGCAGCGTGTCCCTGCTGATCTTGATGCTGGGCTTCTTGCGCAGGCGGTCCGCCGCAGAGCGCAGCGCCTGCGCGTGTGGCAGATCTTGGATCAGGATACGCCCCTCGGCGTAGAAGGCTGCAGTGGCCACCTTTAGGAGCTGATTGAGGGTTGCGCGGGTTTTGTCCCCGCACTTGACGTTGATCAGCAGCGAGAGCGCGTAGGTCTCGTCGGCCAGTAGGGTCGAGATGGGATCTTCGTCGATCACCACCAGATCGAACGCCGCGCGTGTGTCGTAGGGCTTCAGGCCGTGCCGAAGCATAGCGTGGGTCGTGACGATGCATGGGTTGGGGTCGTTGAACTGCGCCCACAATGGGCAGGCGCTCTGGTTCGGGCAGCCGGGGCAAAGCACCTCATAAGGGTCGAGGCCGACGCGCCGCGTCGCCTGCGCCTGCTCGACGAACAGGCAGAGGGGCTTGCCGTCGATGTCACCCTCGAAGCCTCGATAAACCATCCAAGGCAGGCCGGTGACTTCTTCAAGCCCCGCTCGCGACTGTTCGGCTAGAAGGATGGTGGATGTGAGGAAGGCAATGCGTGCGGTGGGGTGGGCGCATAGAAGCTCGTCGATCTCCTGCCGCGCCCTGTGCGACTTGCCGCTGCCGACCTGCTCCTTGACGAGGACAGCGGCTTCGGTGCCGAAGGCGCGGGTGCGGCGGCGGGGCTGGCCGTCGTGGTCGAACTTGAACGCGGCGCAGTCGACGGCCTCTTGGTGCGCCAACTGCGCCAGCAGGTCAACGTCTGGCTTGGGGGCGTTGGGGCCGCCGAGTGCGCGGGAGAGGGCAGCGACCTTGGCTTCATCGAGCGGCATCGCTGGCGGCCTTCCCGCGGACGAGCATTTCAAGCAGGGTCATCCTCGGTCCGCTCGGCATTTGGAAGGCTGCAACGCGAATGTTGGCCTCCCTGATCTCCACCTCCACCTTCGGCACCGCCCCCCAGAAGTTCGTCTTCATGTTGCGCAGGCGGTCATCAAGGTCTGCTTGCCGCTTCGGCGTCAGGCTGAAGCCAGCTACATGATCAAGCACAGCACGCTCAAACGCTGCGTAATCAAGGTCAGCCACAGGGTCGGCTGCCTGCGGATTATAGTTCCGCCGTATGTAGTTAATAGCTGCGTGGCGGATGGCGATGTGGAAGCCGTCGCCGCCTTCGTGATCGCCGATCTTGGAGATCCAACGCCGCCAACCGTTGTCGCCGTAGTCGAGGTTGATGAAGTGCGACATGTCGACGGACACGTCGATCACGCCCTCATCCGGCGCTGAGGTGTCGATGCCTTTTGGGACCTCGACGACAGGACCGGGCATGAACACCAGCCGCTGCTCGCCCAGAGGGTCGACGCCGACCTCGAAGATGGGCGCGGCTGTAAAGTGCGGCTGCCCCCTGCTGTAGACTGCACGGTCGATGGGGCAGCCGTTGAGCCAGTGCTTGGCCTCGGAGCTAATCAAGGGGCGGTGGAGCCAGAACCAGAGGTGCACGCGCGGTGTGCCGCCGTCGGCGAGCATCTGTGAGCTGAACTGGGCGATTACGCCAGCACCGTGGAAGGCGGGCGGCAGGGCAGCCTTGATCAGGGCATGAATGTGCTGCTCTGGGTTACGCCTCCAGCTGCGGGGGAACGTCAGCACGTCTTTGTCAATGTCGACCATCAACCAACTGCGTGGCATATCGATAAGGACCTGTTCGGGGCCGCTGCTTTTCCGCCGGACCTCGGCGGGCGCGCCTTCGATCACGGCGGGCCTGACGATGCAGGTGTCGGTCTGCGTGCTGGACCAGCGCAGCAAGCCGCTCAGATCCTCAAGATCGTGGACCGGCTCCGCGGCGTGGGTGAAGAGCAAGGGTGTCTCGGCAGGCTTAACGCCTGCCGAGGTGATTTTTTTCGTCAGGCGCTTGCCCTTGGCAGTCAGCAGCGTGACGACGTTTGGCGGGGCGTACGCGGGATCAGCGCTGGTCACGATGGCCTCCGACGGCGCGGGGTGATGGCATCGGCAGTTCGGGCTGGGGCTAGGTGATCGTCCCCGCTCGCGGCGTCATGAATAGTCAAAACGTGGTCGAGATATTTTTGCGAGATGTCCGTCAGCGCTGTAGGGTATCGTGCCACCCGCGCGGGGAGACCAGATCTCCCACAACCATCCACCTCCGTTATGGTCGGGCGAAAGAAGATCTTGCGCGGCGTCAAAGGCGGCACCGTTGGTATTTTCAGACGGGGCGCCCCAGTAGAACACGCCTCCCTGCTCACCGTCGTCGGTGTGATCCCAAGCGAGCGCAAGATCGGACAGCGACCAGCAGATCGACCGCTCGACGCCGACGAATAACACCAGCTCGAGCTTGCATGCGTCGGGTACCGACCCTTTGCGCAAAAAGGCGTTAGCGTCGCCACCAGCGATTGTAAGTGTCGCTGTCCGACGTTCTGCCAGAAGCGCGGTACCGAGAGCCTTGAGCAACGTACGCGCCTGTAGACGCAGCGCGGTGAGGGTGTCGATGGCGTCGTGTAGCTCCTCTTCGGCGAGCGAAAACGACAGCAATACTTGGGTGAACGGACTGATCATTGTGACCTCCATGTGTTGAGGTCGCGCGCGCGGTATGCTATATATTGTGGTTTAGCGCGAGGCGAAGCGCGACATCTGGTGAAGACTTGGCGCATCCTTCGGGGCGCGCCTTTTTCGTCAGGCAGCTGAAACGATCTTCACGCGCTTGCTGCGCATATAGTCGATCAAATCGCGGCGCTGGTACCGAACGCTCGCCCCATCTTTGTAGTAGTCCGGGCCCGTACCATTGTTACGATGCTGCGCGAGCGAGCCCGGGGTCGAGCCGAGGATCTGCGCTGCCTCGTTGGCATCGACGAAACAATCGAAAAAGCCGGGGTATTGATCTAGCAGCTCGTCATAAGACGGCAGCGGCAAAAGCAGGATGTTTACGGGAGATGACATGGGCGTGACCTCTGAATGCAGTTGCGATTGATCTCCGGGCGCGTTCAAATTCAGAGTTCAGATCTAGGTCATTACAGCGCCTGCCCGGCGGCGCGAGGTGTGCCTTGCAGACGGAGTGGGTACCGACGCCACGCCAATCCAGCACACACAAGATATAGTATAAAATAGAGCGCAGCGCAACCAAATTCATTATGTTAAATGACAATAAAGTACGCTTTAACAGTGACTTATCAGCTTCTGATCGCAAAGTTCGAATGGATACAACATGTTGTGGACCCTTAATGGCAGCGCTTGGGGAATGCACGAGCAGCTGGCAGTAAGGCTTGCGTAGGAGAGCCGGCCGGGCGACGCGCCAACGGGCCTATACATGCGCGGTGGGCATGCGGGCTCAGGACGACCGACAAATGACGAACAACAGATGGCGCGGGGATGGACCAGCGCGGGCGTCCAAAAAGCGCCGCAGGGGCGGTTTTCGGCTGGCGCGGTGTGCTCTCACTCCCTTAAACCTTAATGTAGAAATACGTTAGCGCTTCAGGGAGTGAAGCTGGTTTAGCATTTTGGGTCAATAATGCTAACCTATTTGTGTGAGCAACCGGCGCAGACCTTGCGCCCGTCCAGCCACCAGCCCCCCGCGCCACTGCACCGCTGGTGTCTCCGACATCGAAGAACGCTGGCCCGCTACGCCTGCCGCGCGTCATGGCACCCGCCGCACCGGTCGCGCGCAGGCTCCCTGCCAGAACCCAGCGTCGTCGGCCTCTCCCTACGTCGGTCAGAGCAGGTCGCCGAACCAGACTTCGAGGTCGGGCAGCGGCAGCCCCCGCAACGCCGACCTGCGCTCGTCAGAGCACCCACTTCGCTACTCGGGCGCACAATTAGCCGCCCTACGGACACAGCGCCGCCTCAGCGGCCCGCACAACCGCTCTCAGGGCTATCTGCTACGCGCGCTAGCCACCCCGCGCACGCGTGCAAGCACCCGCGCCGCCAGCCCAACCCTGCTCATAATCGCGCCGACACATCGAAATCTGCTGTCGATGGTGCCGTATTGGTCCCTAAATTATAACTGTTACTCTTTAATAGACTGTATTCATTTGACTTTTAAGAAATAAACGACTGATTAATGTTCAATTGATCGGCCAATTTCTGTAATCTGAAGCCGTCGATGACGCGTTGGAAGAGCGCAGTTTTTTCGATGTCGCGAGCGGGCTCAGGGCCCTCTCTCCGGCTCGCTCGCGACCTACCAACACAGCAATAGGATTGAGGCCATGTACCGCCTGCCGAAAACCGAAAAAGAGTTCAAGCAGTGGACCCGGGAGGAGATTGCCCGGCGCTTCAATCCCATCGAATTTCTGGGCGCGATCATGAACGGCGAGCCGGTCGCTGAGTTGGACTGGGAAGGTCACGTTATCAAATATGCACGACCGACTATGGATCACCGCGTGACGGCAGCCAAAGAGCTGCTGGCGCGCGTTGCACCCACACTGAAGGCCGTCGACGTAAATGCGACGGGCGACGGCCCGGTCAGCTTCACCTTCGTCAGTCAGGTAGAGCTGCCCAACAGCGAGGTGCGCGAGAATGTTATTCAGCTCAACCTGCCGCCCGCGCCGACGGCATCACTTGAGCAGATCGACGAATGAACCAGCCGCGCATCACATCAAAGTACCAACCCCGCGATTGGCAGCGACGCGCGCACGCACAAATCGCCGGTCACAGGTTCAATGTACTGGTCGTCCACCGGCGGGCTGGCAAAACTGTCATGGCCATCAACCTGCTGATCGCCGCCAGCCTCGCCCGCTCCAGCGGGCGCTTCGCCTACTTCGCGCCAACGCTGAAGCAAGCGAAACAGATCAGTTGGGGCCTGCTGAAGGAGTACACCGCCAATATCCCCGGCGTGGACTTTAAGGAGGCCGAGCTGCGCGTCATCTTCCCGACCGGCTCCGAGATCCAGCTCTTCAGCGGCGACAATCACGACGCCGCGCGAGGCATGGGCTTCGATGGCGTCGTCCTCGACGAAATAGCGAACTTCCCGCCTGAGGCTTGGGCAAGCTCGATCCGACCGACGCTGTCGGACAGAGGCGGCTGGGCAACCTTCATCGGCACACCCAACGGCCTCGACCTATTCCACGAGTTCTATCAGCGGGGGCAGGACGCTACGCAGATTGAGTGGTGGAGCGCGCTCTATCCTGTCACAGCGACCGGCGTTCTGCCGCAGTCGGAGATCGAGAGCGCGCGGAACTCGGCGGTCAGCACAGCCGCCTTCCGCCGCGAGTACATGTGCGACTTCACCGCCAGCGCCGACGATGTCCTGATCCCTCTTGAGCTTATCCAACGCGCGCAGGGCCGTTCGATCAGCTTCGACGGCGCGCTGGCTGGCGCTGAGAAGGTGATTGGCGTCGACGTTGCGCGCTTCGGCACCGATCGCACCGTGTTCTTTTCGCGCTGGGGCAAGCAGGCGCTGCCGCCTATCGTGATTGAGCAGGCTGACCTTATGCACACCGTCGGCTTGCTGACGCAGCTCATCGACCGCTGGCAGCCTGACGCTACATTTATTGATGAGGGCGGCGTCGGTGGCGGGGTAATCGACCGCAGCAGGCAGTTGGGCTTCGACGTGGTCGGCGTGAACTTCGGCGCTCGTGCTATCGACGCACGCTACTACAACCGGCGGTCCGAAATGTGGTTCTGCCTGCGCGATTGGTTGAACGAGGGTGGCATCCTGCCGGACGACACCGATCTGTTAGCAGACCTCAGCGCGCCGCAGTTCTCGTTCGACGCAGGCAACCGCCTGAAGCTCGAGCCAAAAGATCAGATCAAGAAGCGCCTCGGCAGCAGCCCGGACTTAGGGGATGCGCTGGCGCTAACCTTTGCATTCCCCGTCGCCCCTGCTGGCCGCTCTGCATACAAGCACACACACACGCAGTCCATCCATTCATATGATCCCTTCGAGGAGAGCCGCTATGCCTGACCCGTCTCGCATGTTTCCCAGCATGACCCCGCCCGCTGCCGAGGATACCGGCGTCTATAGCCCCAAACGAGCCCAAGAGCGCCGCCCTGAGCCACAGGACCGCGCCGCGGCGAGGATGTACCCATCAGTCGCCGAGGCTGCCTCAGACACCGCCCCACAGCGGCGCTCCTCAACCCCTGAGGGTCGGATGTATCCCAGCATGCAGGACAGCACATCCGACCAGCGCCATAGCTACCACGGCGAGCAGAAGCAGCCCCGCACCCAGAGCGATCACGTCGACCCCAGCCAGTTTGATGGCCTTGATCTGTCTGAAGACGCCGTCGACGCCTTTGTTGATCTGCGCATTGATCGTAAAGGGGCCGAGCGCCTGCATGATCTGCAGCAGCAGCACTCTACCCAGTATTGGGAGCGCCAGCTGGAGACGTGGCAAGAGGAGATCCTGCGCGAGCCCGATGCCGACCGGATGGTGCAGGACGCACTCGTTATGGTGCAAGCCTACGGGGACGAGGACCTGCCAAGCCAACTGGGCGCCTACGGCAATCACCCCGGGCTAATCAAAATGCTGTCGCGCATCCGTCGTCAGCTGCAACAGCAATAAGGATCAATCAAATGGACGAAATCAGCATCCTGAAGGCCCGCATCGCCACACTTGAGGCCCAGATAGCGCCCAAGCCAGAGCCAAAGCCCAAGCGCGAGAAGCTGCCCGAACCCGGCACCAAAGACCCGTTTGGTATGCGCCGTGATGGCAGAGGAAAGCCGATCCCGCGAGACGTCGACCTTACGCCACCCACCAATGCGCGCGAACTTGAGCTGAAAGCTAAGTTCGACAAGCTGACCCGAGGCTGTTTTGAGCCCGGTTCGTGGCAATACGAAACCGAACTGGACCATTACATTGACGCGGACGGCAAGTATCGGCCAAGCCTCTTCCGTGATCCCATGGGTGTCATCCGCAATCGAAATGGGGAGCGCGCCTGTGTTGCTGCAGCAGAGCAACAGGAAGCGCGTGAGATCATGGCCGAGATGGCAAAGGAAGCGCGCAGGCTGAAGGGCTGAACCAAATGTACGAAAATCGTCGCATGCTGGCCGAGCGTATGGTCAACAACGCGCTCGACATCGCGGCTTACATCCTTGAGCAGCGGCATAAGGGTAAACCCGTCTACGTCGACTGGATCGACCACCCTGAGTTGAAGGAGCTGGTCACCAGATTGGTCATCTTACCTGATGATCTGGCGACCAAGGAGCTTGATGAAGTGCTCGGCAAACCAGCTTAGGACACCAGCGAACGTTGTAGGTGGTCAGAAGGTGCGTATGCCGCGCTCTTCCATATCCTCGATCAGAACGAACAACCCACTTGGCCAGACCACACCCGTGTCGGCCAACTCGTTAACCCTCTTCTTGAAACGGGAAAGGGAGAACGGCCCAGCGCCCCTAAATTCCATGTAGAAACCGTTCATCTGGGCGATCATGTCGAGGATTGACTGGTAAATCTTCCTCCTGCGTGGCCTCTCTTGGATCACGGATTTGACCCCGAACACGCCTAAGATTAGAAGAGCGACAGTTCCAAGCCCGCCGAGACCAAGACCGACAAGCACCATGATGTCTTCGGGTAGCGCGGTGATCAGGAAGGGCGATGCGGCGACCCCAATAGAAAGCATCCATACAAGGAAGATCAACTTACAGACGTTCCAGACCGCCCTGAGAACGCTGGGGGGGGCCGCATCCTCGAGCTTGCTTATACCCGTCAGTACGTTCTTCCAGATCATCTCATCAATGTAGGCCACGATCTCGGCTTGGGTCAGCGCCTGAAGGAGCAACTTGTCAATGTCCGGGGATTTGAAACGGCCTTTCACATAGTCTCCGACCCCGGCGGACAGGTCCTCTTGCAGCGCTCCGAGCTTCCCGTGTTCCCGAACATGGGAAATAAGATTAGGAACGTACGATGGGACGACCAACGTCAGCTTTGTCTTGACCTGCTCCGGAGTGAGGGCCAGCTTTTCTTCTGTTCGAAATGGGAGACCAGCGTACGCGTAGGTGATGTTATCGGCCCGGTCATTAGCCTCCTCGAAAATGTCGAGGGCCTCCTCTGATCCCGGTGGCAGCCCGTTCTGTTTGCAGTGCTCGCGCGCGAGGATGAGGAAAGCCCTGCGCAGCCTAAATTGATCCGAGTTCAACTCAGCTTTCTGCGCTTCCGGAGAAGCCTCTCGGGGCATATGAACGGAGTTTTCGAGGATGATGTCGATCGTATCTTGGTAAGTCTTGTGTGCCGGAGGTCTGCTTGCCTCAAGCTCATCAATCCGCTCTTCCTGATCACCCCACTCCACGCGGCAGCCTCCCATTTTGCACCAAAACTGACCCGTTCACCCTAGCACGGATACCGTGAAAAGCGGTCCAAACCGACCCTGTCTATTCGCCATCGAAGCTCACAATCTGGCCAGCCATCCACGCGAGCATCTTCCCGCCATCAACGCAATACTTCACACTTGCAATATCACGAGCGGGACAGAAAGTCAGCGGGTTACTTTGGAGACGCCTGATCTGGGAAGTGTTCAGGCAAGCAACGGCGCTAATACCTAAAAAATAAAATATTTCATCGCCAGAACCAAGAACACCGCCGCAAAAAGCCAAAGATGAATAATTAGTTTCCCATAACGCCCCCGGCTCTTCGAAAGCTCGCGCTCTAGCCTACGAGAAGCCTCTCTTTCTATTTCCCACCTTGTTTGCATATTGAGCTCGATTACTTCGGAGAGCTCAAAATTGCCGTCAACAGACCGAAAACACTCAAATCTTAAATGTTTCGCGCCGCGTGCATGGCTTAACAGACGTGCGAAATCCTCTTCGGGCAGTCGCTTCCAGCTGTCCAAGCTAATATGCGTGTCCCTTCCCCATTCAAAACGCTCCTTTCCAATTAAGAACCTCTCGACCTCAAGATCCCTGTCCCAATATTCGGAAACGACAAGCTCACACTTGCTCTCCTTCCAGCCGGGCAATCCATTGGGCCAAATTTTATTTACTTCATTTGAACCGTTCGCATCACTCATCTCGTTCTACACTCCTATCTTCAAAACTGGCTCTATTCGCAAAATCCGGTCGTTTTAAATGCTGGCCTCAGCATTCGCTTCGCACCGAGCGACACCCCGGGCTGCTTATTCTGCGTCATGACAACCCCAAACCGCCCTAGAAATGGCGCGCCAGTCGGGAACAGTGAGGAAACCATCGTGGATAAGCCAATGAAACTCATCCAGTCCATTGTCAGCTTCGAAGCGCCAGCGTGCTATCATAAGATGAACTGCGGCCTGCCGCGCGTTGACGCCTCGCTTTTCAACGTAAGCGCCGATTGACCATTCAAATTCTCGATCTTCCGCTTCAAGGTCTCGATGATAGGTGATCCAGTAATTTCGGCCCCTATGCAGATAGTAGGCTTCGATGCGATTGTGCATCGGTGACCAAGCCCATTCTGCCCCACCGAGGAATAGCATTTCTCTAGGGCGTCGCTTCGGGCCCACCCCTTCGTCGGTTAAACAGTAGTCCACGACCGGCGTGAAACCTTCCGGTCGCGGAGGCAAATCTATCACCTCAACAAGCCGCTGGCGCGGCAGTTCGCTAGGGGACATCGGGATCTTTGGCTTGTCTATCATCTTCTCTCTCCGAAATTTATTGTGTTAGCGGCTTCAAAACGGCCCTGCTGGCCGTCCGTTTCCTGCTAAACGGTGAGGCTCAGGCATTGGCCCCTCTCCCTCTCCCGCCTGCGCAGGACGCGCCCAAAGCACCTCGTAGCGAAAGAGCGGGGCTCCAGTCGCCCTGAGCGCCAACTGGGCTTCCTTGGGGTACATCAGGGTCTCCACCTCAAACCCCCAGCTATCTGGCGGCCTGTGAGACGGCTTCGGCTTTTGCCGAAAAACCCAACTCGCCCGGTAGGCCGATGTCATTCCAATTGTTCCGCTGATCTGACCGGGTAAATAAAAGCGGATGCGCCGCAGTATCGGAGGCCGCTTTATGATTTCGTCGATTGTCACGTGATATCCTCCCACGACTGCCGCATAAGCAGATCCCCGTATTCGAGTGACAAATGGGGCGTCCGCTCATTGATCGCGGCGGCGAGGGCCGGTAGACCCAACAAATTTCGGATTTTTGCCGTAGCGTAACGCGGCGTGTTTGGGTGCTCCACGAGGCTCAGGCCATATTCTTGAAGGCACGCCCCCCACCAAGGTGCGCTCCCGTCAAAGAAGATGTCTTCCAACAGGTCGTGCGCTTCGACTTCAGGTCGATAGTACGCCTGCCAGATGTCATATTCTGGATCGCGCACGGGCTGAGGCAGGAACTGATCGTCGGCACCGAACCAGCCTGCCTCGATCATTGCCCAGTGATCACGCTGCCTGAGCGTGTCGTAGACATCATCGCCAAACGTCCGCTTGATCACGCTGCGCTTGATCAAGGGTTGCGGTCGGTTTGGCCCGTTCGAGTAAAGGATGAACTCCCAGTCGGGAGTGCGGCGCACGAAAAGCTTTCGGCACCGCACCTCGGCTCGCAATGGTACCAACTTTGGTACGGCTGCATCTAAGCATGCAGGTAAAGCCGTGAGGGCGACGGCGCTTGAAAAGAGGAACTGTCGGCGCGTCGTCATGATCTCTCCAGTCAGAGAGGCAAGATGATCACAACGAAGATGAGGCCTACCCTTTAGTTGCCGGTCTGGCCGCATCCCCTTTCGGGCGACCACCTTGCCGGGTGTTGGCAGGTTGGCGGAGGCAGAAGCCTCCTTCTTGATGCACGGTGTTTATAGCAATTTAGACAAAGCCCCGCAAGTCATCAACGAGAAGGCATATTGTCGGCCCGCTAGTTATGGCGTCCCTGACAGCATGCGCCCCGCGCGGCTCGTAGCCTCCCGCAGAGGGTCGTCGTACAGATGTGCGTACCGCATGGTCGTCTGCGCCTGCGTGTGCCCCAACAGGGCGCCGATCATTTCACGAGACACGCCAGACGACACTAGCACGGACGCGTAGGTGTGTCTCAAGTCGTGAACGCGCACATCATCAATGCCGCCAGTCAGCGCCTGAATGCGTGCCCATGCGCTTCTGATACTATCCCTGTGGCCGCTCTTGCCGGGACCGGGAAATACAAACCGACTGCGCCGTTCACGGAGCTCCAAAATCTCGACGACCTCTGGCGAGAGGGGAACACGGTGCGTCCTCTTCTGCTTGGTATGGGACGAGGGCTTAATCCATAATCCAGCCTCGAGATCAAATTGATCCCATTCCGCCGCGAGGACCTCACCACTGCGCGCACCAGTCATCATCGCAATGCGCACAATCGCGACGGCGTCTTCACGGTCTGCAGATGGCTTCTCTGCAACGTACGCAGACAGAGCAGCGGAAAGCCGCGCTATTTCTTCCGGCGTTAGGAAGCGCTCGCGAGGTTCCTCTGGATAGCGCTCGACCCCTCTCGCGGGGTTGCCTTCGCGCCAGCCCCAACGCTCAGCAAGCGAAAACATCTTGGAAAGCAGAGCCAGCACGCGGTTGCCCTCGTAAGGCCGGTCGGCGTACTTCCGGTGGAGATCGTCAACATCGAACTGGCTGACGTCCTTCACGCGCAAAGCACCCATCCTAGGCTTAATGACAACGTCGATTTTACGCTGATCCTCGAAACCGGAGCGCTTTCTCGAGCCATGACGCCGAACATATTCGTCACACAGGTCATCCATTGTCGGTGCCGTGCGCTCCTGCTGACGGGCGCGGGTTGGATCGATCCCATGCTGCGCGGACGTCTTCCAGGCAACAGCTAGAGCTCGCGCTTCGGCAACCGAAAGCCCGCCGGGACCACATGCGCCCAGCGTCGGCTTCTTGCCTTTCCCACTTACACGGAACTTTAGGATGAACGATTTCTTGCCAGCTGCGGTCACGCGCACACCCAGACCAGAGACCTGCTGGTCCCAAATGATCTGCTCCGCCTCGGCGGGCTTCAGTTTGCGCACCTTCTCGTCTGTCAGATTGGTCTTGTTCATCGTCATGTGCCTCCGGTACGCTTGAGGGACCACTTAGGGACCAAATTCCCTGATCCTCACTAAACACAAGTGCTCAGGAAAGCTAGAATAAGTCAATAAAATAAGGCGATAATGATGCGCTCTGATCAGCAGAAATCACAAACCTATAGACTGTTAATCAATTGGTCGTAGGTTCGATCCCTACCGCCGGAGCCAAAATCATCCAAGTAGATCAAAGATTTACGAGACGCCTCAGCGAGGTGACTCAGCGGGTGTTTGGCGTTGGCAAGCGCATAGTGAGCAGTTAGCCTGCGCCATGAACTTAGGCTAGAACCATTATCATGAGCATTTCAGAAATGTTCTCGGCTGTTTGGGCCTTCTTTAGCGGCATCCCGAACCTGTTGCCCGTCACAGTGTTCAGTGCCGTGGCACTATTCGTGTTCAAGGAAACCCTTGAGGGGCTTCGCAGGCGCAAGGCGAACAAGCGCAAGCGGCGGGCCATGCGCAGAATGCTCAAGGATGAGTTGGAACGCAACAAGTGGACACTGAGATCATTGCATGATTGCGTGAACACATTGGAAAGCATTCAACATCGACCTACCGCAACTCTTGTGGTTCGGGAGAGTCCAATGGGCGGGCGTTTCATGCGCATAGAAGGCCCCAACGACTATGCACAACATCCGATCCCCAAAATCCACTCCGATTTCCTCAAATCGAATATCCTTGAAGTTGCCCTTAACGATGAGGAAGTCTTCGAGGAAGCCCTAGGAGCAATCGACGCCATTGCCGAGATGGAACACGTCCTTAAGTCCATCCTTGAGTATGCCGAGGATCAGGAAGCAACCGGGCTCGAGGGCTTCCCTGACTATGCACACAAAGAGCTGGACGACTGCGAGGCCACCCTTGCCGCAGTTTACACCAAGTTGACGGGCAAGCCTTATGAAGAGTTTCGGCTGCGATAACTATGCCAAGACCGCGTGCACCCGGTCCAGCTTGGCCGCAAGATCGTGGATCGCGGCCAGAGTTCCAGGGCCAAATTCTCCCTTGCGGTAATCATCGACCACCCGCACAAGCTTGAACACATGGGCATAGGACGCATCATGTGGAACGACAGGACGTAAGTTGTGCGGACAAGGCACCACTGATATTCGAGGATTGAAGCGCCGCTCAGCGCTCTGCCCGCCAACACCTCGCCTAGCTTCCGGAATTCATCACACCCACTGTGAAGCCGGGTCGCGTTGGGTCAAGAAGCTTCGCCCGTCGTGCTCAGGATTTCCCCAATTTTGAGCGCCTTCATCGGATTCCCGTCGACTTTTAACTGCCGCAACATAAACGCCTTTGCGGGGTTCTTAACTCCCATTGCTATGTCGTAGAACACGCTAGCGTCCGCAGTGAGAGTTATGTCAGCCGCCCGATCGCTCTCAATTGCCCCGGTTTCGTCCACATAGAGTGTCGCTGTGCCCGGCATCTCTAGCCGCACACTGCCCTTTATCCGGTTTTTTGAAAGTTTGCTTACGAGGTCTATGATTTCAGCTTTGCTTGGTTTGGTCACGTTGATCTCCTTCACCAAGCATGGACGCTCTTTTCGGTTGCTCTGTCCAGTTTGACGCTGTGTCGTGACCGGAGAATTCCACTTCTGGCCCGAACCGGACATTCATCAAATTCATCCTTGCAGCAGGTCACTTACCGGAAGCGGCCCAAGCAACCGATTTCAATGAGCAGCATCGTATCTATAGCGGATGCGCCACGTCACGGTAGCGTCCACGGACGTGGTGTAAATTCAGCGCCGTCTTCGGTGTAATCTCAGGTGGCCATCGAGGTGTATGGTC
>NZ_JARGDK010000015.1 GCF_029210495.1 Pseudothioclava nitratireducens
GGTGGAGCAGCCCGGTAGCTCGTCAGGCTCATAACCTGAAGGTCGTAGGTTCAAATCCTACCCCCGCAACCAAAATAACAAAACAATTACAATACTCTAGCCTCGCAAAACGCGGGGCCGTGCGCGTTTGCCCCGAAGGCGAGGGAAACACGCTGGAAGCAAACGATCAAACGCCTCGAAAACCGCTTACAACACGGTCAAACTTCGTTGGTGGAAAGCCGAAACGGGATTTAAAGCTCTTCGAAAAATGCGCAACCGAACCGAAGCCACAGGCGGTTGCGACGTCGAGAAGGCTCATATCCGTGGTGCTCAGAAGGTTGCGGGCGCGATCGAGCCGCAGGCCTCGGTAATAATTGCCGGGTGTCTCCCCCAGAACCGAGAGGAACATCCGCTCGATATGGCGACGCGAATAGCCCGCGCGCTCGGCCAATTCCGGGAGCGACAGCGGGTCTTCGATATGGCTATTCATCAGGCCGACGACCGCAAGTAGCCCGGGATTGCGCGATTGGAGCAGGATCGCGGTGGAGCTGCGCTGTTCGGGTCTCGGACCGACCATCACCTTGCGCAGACACATATCTGAAACGATCCCGGCGAATTCGGCCCCGTGGTCCTGCTCAATGATCGAAAGCATCATATCGGTCGCCGCCGCCCCGCCACCGCAGGTCATCACCGCGCCGGCCCCTTCGAACAGCGCGGTCGTGGGGCGCAATTCCGGAAAGGTTTCACAAAAGGCGGGCTGGTTCTCCCAATGGAGCGTGAAAGCCCGGTCATTGAGAAGCCCGGCCTTGGCCAATGCGATTGCGCCGGTGCAGATCCCGCCGACCATACCACCAAAGCGTGCGTGCCGTTGCACCATCGAGACGATGGCCGGGGCGGTCGCGGCTTGCGGGGGATTGCCCGAGCACACGAAAAGCCGGGTCGCACGAGGCAGCGGGGCAATCCGCTGATTGACGCAGATCGAAATTCCCGAAGAGCTTGCGACCGGCTCTCCGGTTTCAGAGAGCACCTGCCAACGGTAGAGCGGTTTTTGCGACAGTTGGTTCGCAATGCGTAACGGATCGACCGCCGAACTGAACGCGAGGAGTGTGAAGCCGGGCACGAGGACAAACGCGTATTGCCGCGTCGGAGCATCCGTTTCGAGCGGAAAATAGGCCGCACCTTTCGGGACGATCGGATCTGAATGCACGCTGCCACCTCCGGAGTTCCGCACCGCGTTTGTCGTTTGTAGCCTATAGCAGGCCGTTTGAGGCAACGCATACGGTTTTCCCCTGCGCAAGGCTGTGCGCTGTAGCCCGGGCAAAGATTGCCAATAGCGGTTGATCGGGCTAAGCACCCATCGGAATTCCTCGCCGCGGGCCTTTACCGCTGCGGCAGGCCAGAGCCGGAAGCGGTCAACGAGGTCGGTTATGAGCGATGCAGCAGGCGGGCGTGTCCTGTTCGATCACGGTCCGCTGCCGGGCGGGACGCTGTTCGCACAGCCCGAGGCGATCATCCGTGCAGACACCCCCGAGGAGGTCGCCCCGGCCTTTGCCGCAATGGAGCGGGCGCGGGCCGAGGGGCGCTGGCTGGCCGGGTATGCAAGCTATGAATTGGGTTATCTTCTGACAGAGCGGCTTGTGCCGCTTTTGCCCGAGGCAAGGCCCGAGCCGCTCATGCTGTTCGGGGTGTTCGACGCGCCGCACAAGCCCGATCCCATGCCGGTACCGGGCGACGATGTCGGGTTTTCGGATTTCCGTCCGGCTTGGAAGGCCGCAGAGTATCGCGCCCCGTTTGAGCGAGTGACGGAGCTGCTCGCCGCCGGTGACATCTATCAGGCGAACCTCACCTTTCCGTTGGTCGCCGAGGCGCGCGGCGCGCCGGAGGCACTCTATGCGGCGCTCATCGCGCGGCAGTCGGTGCCTTATGGGGCCTTTGTCGATCTGGGCGGCCCGGTGCTTCTGTCGCGTTCGCCCGAGCTGTTTTTCCGCGTCGATGCGACAGGGAAGATCGAGACACACCCGATGAAAGGCACCCAGCCGCGTTCGCCCGATCCCGTGGTCGATGCCGAGCGCAAGGCGTGGCTGGCCGCTGACCCGAAGAACCGGGCCGAAAACCTGATGATCGTCGATCTTCTGCGCAACGACCTGTCGCGCGTTTCCGAGATCGGTTCAGTCAAGGTGCCGGAACTTTACAAGGTCGAGAGCTTTGCGACCGTGCATCAGATGATCTCTCGCATTGTCGCGCAGCTTGTCCCCGGAACCGGGCTGCTCGATCTGTTCACGGCGCTCTTCCCCTGCGGCTCTGTCACCGGCGCGCCGAAGATCCGCGCGATGGAGATCCTGCGTGAGCTTGAGGCCGGACCGCGCGGAGCCTATTGCGGCTCGATCGGCTGGATGGCTCCGAGTGGCGCGATGGAGTTCAACGTGGCGATCCGCACCATTGTGCTGGACGGGCAGGGCAAGGCGCGGCTCAATGTGGGCGGCGGCGTGGTTTATGACAGCACTGCACAATCGGAATACGAGGAGGCCCTGTGGAAAACGCGCTTCGCAACCTCTCTGACGCCGAACTGACGGCGTTCGAACTGATCGAGACCTTCGGCTTTCGACCCGGCCAAGGTTTCGTGCGGCTCGACCGTCATCTCGAACGGATGGCCCGGAGCGCCGCGGCGCTTGGATTGCCGTTCGACAAGGATGGGGCGCAGGCGGCCCTTGCAGAGATCGGCGGCGATGCCCCGCTGCGGGTGCGCCTTGCACTGCGGCTCGATGGACAGTTTTCGGTCACCACTGGCCCCCTCGCGCCCAACCCGCCGCAGTGGCGTTTCGAGATCTCCGAGGCGCGGCTGGACGCTGCCGATCCGTGGCTCAGGCACAAGACCACGCGCCGATGGCTTTATGACGCGACGCGGGCGGCGCTGCCCACCGGGGTGGATGAGGTGCTGTTCCTGAACACCGAAGGCGCGCTCTGCGAGGGGACGATCACCAACCTCTTCGTGCAACTGGATGGCACCTTGCTGACGCCACCCTTGGCCGCAGGGCTTTTGCCCGGCGTTCTGCGTGCTGAGTTGCTTGCTGCGCGCAAAGCGCGCGAGGCCGAACTGCGCCTTGCCGATCTGGAGAGGGCCGAGGCGATCTTCTTCGGGAATTCGCTGCGCGGTCTGATCCCGGCGCAGCTTATCCCGGATTTGTGGCTGCCCCAGCCGACGCGCTGAAAATGACGCAGGCCGCAAAGGACCGTGGTAGTCTTGCGCGGATTGCTCTAGAGAAGCGGCAACAATCGGAGATTTTGATGTGACCAACAGCACGCGCGCAGGTTTCGTGGCCCTGATCGGTGAGCCCAATGCCGGCAAGTCGACCTTGCTCAACCGGATGGTGGGGGCAAAGGTCTCGATCGTGACGCATAAGGTGCAGACCACCCGCGCCCGCATCCGGGGTGTGGCCATCGAGGGCGATGCGCAGATCGTTTTCGTCGATACGCCCGGCATCTTCCGCCCGCGCCGCCGACTTGACCGCGCGATGGTCACTGCCGCTTGGGGTGGCGCATCGGACGCGGATATCATCGTTCTGCTGATTGAGGCGCATCGCGGTCTGACCGAGGGCGTCAAGGCGATCCTCGCCGCGCTGAAGGAACGCGCGGGCGCACAGCCGGTCGCGCTTGCGATCAACAAGATCGACAAGATCAAGGCCGAGAAGCTGCTCGACCTTTCGGCGCAGATGAATGCCGAGTTCGACTTTGTGAAGACCTTTATGATCTCGGCCGAGCGCGGCTATGGCGTAGACGACCTGCGTGAATGGCTCGCGGGCGAGTTGCCCGAAGGCCCGTGGTATTACCCCGAGGATCAGATCGCCGATCTGCCGATGCGCCAGATTGCAGCCGAAATCACCCGCGAGAAGCTGACGCTGCGGCTCCATGAGGAGCTGCCCTATCAGCTCACCGTCGAGACCGAGAAATGGGAGGATCGCCCCGATGGCTCCACCCGGATCGACCAGCTCATCTACGTGATGCGCGACGGGCATAAGGGGATCGTGCTGGGCAAGGGGGGCGAGACGATCAAGGGGATTTCGACTGCCGCGCGCGAGGAAATGTCGGAGTTTCTGGGCCGGCCCGTGCACCTCTTCCTGCAAGTGAAAGTGCGTCCGAACTGGCTTGAAGAAGCCGAGCGCTATTCCGAAATGGGGCTCGATTTCAAGGATGGCGACTGAGCGATGAGCGCAGGGCGCCTGACCGCCGATCTCTGGGTGCGCGCCTATCTCAAGCGGCTCGAACTGGCCCATATCCCGGCCTATGTCACCCGGCGCGGTAATGCGGATGCGGGCGCGGTTCTGGTCAAATGCGCGACACTCGACGGGCAGGCGCGCGCCTATCAGCGCAGCTTTGACCTGATGACCGGCGCGCGCGAGTGGATGGTGCTGATCGAGGGGCCGGAGCGCGAGGTCGATGACAGCGTGCGCAAGCAGATTTCCTTTGATCCCGATCTCTGGGTGATCGAGTTGGAAAGCCGTGAGGGGCGCACGCTTCTGGAAGAAGAAGGCCTCAAGGACTGACTTCCCCTTTCGGCGCGGGGTCAATATCCTCGCTCTGCCGGGCGAAAAGCACCGGGCAAGAGGCGCGATGGACTGGCAAGACAGCGGCACGATCCTTTCGACCCGCCCGCATGGCGAGTCCTCGGCGATTGTCGAGATATTCACCGCCGAACACGGGCGGCATGCGGGCGTGGTGCGAGGCGGCGCCTCGCGCAAGATGGCGGCAGTCCTGCAACCCGGAAGCCATGTCGCGGTCGCCTGGCGCGCACGGCTCGAAGATCATCTGGGCAGTTTCACCATCGAGCCGGTGAAAAGCCGCGCGGGGGTTTTGTCGGATCGGCTGGCGCTTCTGGGGCTCAATTCGATCTGCGCGCTGTTGGGGTTCACCCTGCCCGAACGCGAGGCCCACCCGCAGCTTCATGCTGATACCGAGGCGCTCTTCGATGTGGTGGGCGAAGCGCTGGAGGGTTGGCCCGTCGATTACCTCCATTGGGAAATGTCGCTGCTGGAGGAACTCGGCTACGGGCTCGACCTGACCCGCTGCGCCGTGACGGGGACGCGCGACGATCTGGCATTCGTCAGTCCCAAAACGGGCCGTGCCGTCAGCCGCGAGGGGGCGGGTGAGTGGGCGCCGAAGCTTCTGCCGCTACCGCTTTGTCTCCTCGGGCAAGGTCCCGCAACGCTCACCGAAATCGGCGAGGGGTTGCGGCTCACGGGCTATTTCCTCGAGCAGAAGATCGCGCCGGAGCTGGGCCGCCGCCCGTTGCCCGCCGCGCGGCAAAGGCTGATCGACGCGCTCGCGCGTTAAGGGGCCGGGCGGTCGTCGAGACGCAACTGCATTAGCGTCAAGTCGAGCCAGCGCCCGAACTTCTTGCCGACCTGCGGCAACGTGCCGACCGCCTCAAAGCCAAGCCGTGCGTGCAGCGCGATCGAACCAGCGTTCTGCCCATCAATCGCGCCGATCATCACATGCTTGCCCGCCGCGCGCGCGTGCTCGATCACCCATTCCAGCATCGGAGTTCCAAGCCCGCGTCCGCGCGCATCCGAGTGGACGTAGACGGAATGCTCGACCGTCAGGTCATAGCCGTCCTTCGCGCGAAATGTCCCATAGCTCGCATAGCCCAGAACCCGCCCATCGCGTTCGGTAACGATGACCGGAAAGCCCGCTGCCTGTCGCTCGACGATCCACTCCGCACGCTCTGCCGCGTCGGTAAGGGTATCCGTCCAGATCGCGGCCAGATTGCGCACGGCATCGTTATAGATCTCGGCGATGGCGGGGGCGTCTTCGGGTCGGGCGTCACGGATCATGGGGGTCTCCTTCGTGCCAGAGATTGCCCGAACCTGCCGCATGCGCAACGAAAAACGGGGCCCGAAGGCCCCGTTCCGTTACGATTTTCCAAGTGTCAGCCGAGCAGGCGACGCGCGATGACCTGCGCCTGAATTTCGGCGGCACCCTCGAAGATGTTGAGGATGCGCGCGTCACACAGGATGCGCGAGATCTGGTATTCGAGCGCGAAGCCATTGCCGCCATGGATTTGCAGCGCATTGTCGGCTGCCGACCATGCGACGCGTGCCCCGAGCAGTTTCGCCATACCCGCTTCGAGGTCGCAGCGATGCCCGTGATCCTTTTCCCATGCCGAGAAATAGGTGAGCTGACGTGCGATCATGATCTCGACCGCCATCATGGCAAGCTTCGAGGCCACGCGCGGGAACTCGATCAGCGATTTGCCGAATTGCTTGCGGTCGATGGCGTATTGCATGCCGATCTCGCAGGCGGACTGGGCGACGCCCACGGCGCGCGCGGCGGTCTGGATGCGGGCGGATTCGAAGGTCTCCATCAGTTGCTTGAAGCCTTTGCCTTCTTCGCCGCCCAGCAGGTTCTCGCCCTTCACGCGGAAGCCGTCGAAGCCAAGCTCGTATTCCTTCATGCCGCGATAGCCGAGCACTTCGATCTCGCCGCCGGTCATGCCGGGCGTCGGGAACGGGTTGTCATCGGTGCCGGGCGTCTTTTCGGCTAGGAACATCGACAACCCGCGATAGTCGGTCGTGTTCGGGTCCGTGCGCGCAAGCAGCGTCATCACATGGGTGCGCTGGGCGTGGGTGATCCAGGTCTTGTTGCCGGTCACCACCCAGTCGTCGCCATCCTTGACGGCGCGGGTGCGCAGCGAGCCGAGGTCCGAGCCAGTGTTGGGTTCGGTGAAGACTGCGGTCGAGAGGATCTCACCCGAGGCAAGGCCCGGCAGCCATTTCTGCTTCTGCTCTTCGGTGCCGCCGCAGATGATCAGTTCCGCCGCGATTTCCGAGCGCGTGCCAAGCGAACCGACCCCGATATAGCCACGGGAGAGTTCCTCGGTCACGACGACCATCGAGGCCTTGGACAGGCCAAGCCCGCCGAATTCTTCGGGAATGGTCAGGCCGAACACGCCCAGTTCCGCCAGTTCCTCGATGATTTCCATCGGGATCAGTTCGTCCTTCAGGTGCCATTCATGCGCGTTCGGCTTCACGCGGTCTTCGGCATAGCGATAAAACTGCTCTCGGATCATTTCGAGGTCTTCGTCGAGGCCCGAATTGCCGAAGATCGAGCGGCCCTGCACGTCGCGCATCAGCGCCACCAGAGCCAGGCGCGCGGCATTGGTGTTACCGCCCGCGATGAGCGTCGCAGCCGCGTCCGACGGGGTCCAGTTCACGCCCATATCTGACAGGCGCACCATCTCGCCTTGGTTCATCTGGATGCCGCCCTGAATCTGGGCGAGGTATTCGCCAAAGCCGATCTGCACGATCAGCTTCTCCATCTCGCCGAACTTGCCTTCGTCCGACAGCCGCTTGGCCCAGCCATGAAGCTGTTCGAGCGATTGCTGATAGGTCGTCAGCCATGCGAGGCCATGCGCCTCGTATTGATGGGCTTCGAGCAGTGCGCCCGACACGCGGCCCTCCTGAACGGTCTTGGCGCGCAGCGCCCCGGTGGCCTGTTCGACCAGCGTTTTAAGCTCCGGCAGGGTCGCTTCGGTCAGCGCCAGAAGATCGGTGAGAACGGTATTTTTCGGCATATCGGCCCCATCATGCGCCATGAGTCGGTTTCCTTTTCTGCGAGTGCATTGTGCTTAGGCATTTTGCAGGCGCAGCGCAATAAAAATTCGCCCGGACGCCGCGTTCGGATCGAATGTGTCGCGGACGAAAAGGGCTGTGTGCGGCGAGATAGCGCGCTAAAAGCGTCTGACAACCCGGGGAGGGGCGATGTTCGGTCTGGAGATCTGGCAAGTGGCGCTGGCGGCGGGGTTCACCTTGTTCGCGGGCTTTGTGAAGGGCGCGGTCGGGTTTGCGATGCCGATGATCATGCTCTCGTCCTTTGGCTCGTTCCTGCCGGCGGAACTTGCACTGGCGCTGCTGATCGTGCCGACGCTGATTACCAATCTCGCGCAGGCGTTCCGGCAAGGTGTGGGCGCGGCCTGGGCCTCGGTGATGAAATATCGGCTGTTCATCGCGATGATCGTCATCTTCATTCCGATCAGTGCGGGCTTCGTGCGTGATATTCCGCAGCCGTTGATGTTCGCGATGCTGGGCCTTCCGATCGTGGCCTTCGCGGCCTTTCAACTGAGTGGTCGCCCGATGATGCTGCCGATCCATCACCGGCGGCGGGCCGAGATCGGTTTGGGCATCGTCGGAGGGCTTTATGGCGGGATCTCGGGGATCTGGGGGCCGCCGCTGATCCTGTATCTGCTCTCGATCCATGCCGAAAAGCAGGAGACCGTGCGTGTGCAGGGTGTCGTCTTCCTCTTGGGCGCTGTGGTTCTCACGGTCGCGCATATCGGGTCTGGGGTTCTGAATGCGCAGACCGCGCCGGCTTCGGCGCTCTTGGTGATCCCGGCGATGGTGGGGATGTGGCTGGGCTTTCGCGCGCAAGACCGTCTGGACGCAGCGCGGTTCCGGCGCTGGACCCTGATCCTGCTGCTGCTGACAGGGCTGAACCTGATCCGGCGCGCGCTGGTGGTCTAGGCGGCGACCGGCCCGCGATTGAGCGCGCGAACCGCACCCAGCGTCGTCACCTCGTAGCCGCGAATGATGCGGCGGGGGGTGGTCTTGTGCCGGGGCAGCGTGCCATCTTCGGCCAGCGCGGCGAGCGCGGTGGTCCGCGCCAACGCGGTCTGCTGTGCGAGACCACCGATTGCCAGGCTTTCGATCTGACAGCCATCCGCGATCAGCAGATGGTGCCCCGCGAGCAAAATCCCGTGCCAACTAAGGACATTCGGGCGCTCGGGTTGGAGCGCGGTGCAGCCATCCACAAGGTGGCGCGCCTCGGCCAGAACCTCGTTCTTGCCGAAGGTGTATTCGATTGCGGGACCGCCCACGACGACCCGGTGATAGGGCATGAGCCAGAGATTTTGCGTTTCCCCAAAATTCGGCGCGCACAGCCGAACCGGGCGCAGGCTACCGAGCGAGGGCAGGCTCACACGACCCGACCACAGCACTTCCTGCGGGCCAGCATCGACGGTTTCAACCACATCCCCGGCTTGGAGGCTCCCAGCAGGGCGGGTTCCGTTGGGCGTCTCGATCGGGGTCGAGGGCGCGAAGCACGCGCCGGGCCCGGCGGGCTGAACATGGTCGCCCATTGCCAGCCAATCCACCCTTGGCCCGATCCGCGCGGTTCCGGTTCCCGTTGCGAGCGCCTTCAGGTCGGCCAAGGGCATCGGCAACGGCGCCCGCCCCGCGCGCTGGCGCAAAGTGCCCCGGTTGAGGGCCTCCAGCGTCAGAAGGCTTTGACGGTTGGGGCCGTCCCATGACCATGTCAGCCGCATCTGCCCACCCGCCGCGATGTCGGCGGAGGCGTCGATCGAAAGCGCGTGAAACTCCTGTCCCTGACGCTGCACCAGCGCGATATGGCCGTCCTCGGTGAAGGACAGCGACAGGAAGCGCGGCCAGTCTTCACGCGTGCTCAGATGCAGAAGCGGAAGGATATTCGTCTCCCCCCGCATCAGCGAGAATTCTAGCATCAGACTGCCGCGGGCGAGCAGCCGGGGCAGCGCGCGCTCGGCCAGCCGGCAGGCACCCTCGCCGGGCATATGCGCGGCGAACCATCCGGAATCCTGACTATACGCGCTGGGGTGCTGCATGCGGGGCGGCTCCTTCAAGCGGCGCGGGATATCTGGCACAGGACCTGCGCCTCGTGCGCGCGCAGCATCCGGCGGGCGGCGGGGCTGTAGCCCTTGCCGGTGGCTGGGTCGAGCTCGGGGAAGAGCGCGCAGATCTCGGCCTGCACCTCGGCTTCGAGGCTGCCCATGACCTGCGGTCCGGGCAGGAAGCTCTCGCTCGGCATGCCCTCGGAGAAGATCACCTGATGGCGGTCGAACAGCAGATGCACATAGGTCACCTCGCCCCCTTCCTCGACCGTCACGGTGCGACCGTTCAAAAGGTCTTTGGCCGCGACCAGCACCTCTGGCTCCCCGAACAGCAGATCGGCCAGAACGTCACGCACCAACACCCGATGCTGCGGCGAGAGAAGCACATCGCGCTCGGCGCCAAAGCTGCCTGCCGCTATACGGATGGGCGCAAAATTCCCAAGCGCCGCGACGGTGCGGCTCCCGGCCCAGCGGATCGGCTGTGGACCCTCGTCCTGCGTCAGCACCAGATCGCCGGGGCGCAGACTCTCGACGGGGCGCATGCCCTCGGGCGTGTCGATCAGCGTCCCCGCGACGAAGCACGGCACGGTGTCGATTGTGACGAAGCCCACATCGGTGTCGCCGGTGGAACTCGTGACGGTGTAGGTGAACGCCTCGACATTCTCGTCGCCATCGGTGGTGACGGTGATCGTGCCATCCGCATTGAGCGTCACCACCTCGCCCGAGGCCAGCGTCACCGAGTCGCCCGCCGAGACCGCAATCCCGTTGATATGGGTGACTGACAGTGTCCCGCCGGTGGAGTTGAGGTCGTTGCCCAGCAGGTCGATGGTGCGGGTGCTGTTGGTGTCCATCCATTGATGGTCATCCATCGCGATCAGCGTCGTCTGCACCGAGTCCGCCGCGATCAGCACGTTCGAATCGTAGGAGGAGTCCGACACATCCGCGATACCGATGCGGATCGAGTTCACCTCGCCGGGGTTCACCGGGAAACTGATCGAGAGCGTAACGGTCAGCCCGTCCATCTCGGTGTTGTAGTCATCGCCCGTATTGTCGAGATAGAGGTTCTGGTTGTCGAGCGAGTTGATGTTGTTGACCGACGCATCACCGATCACCATGTCGACCGGCTGGCCGTTGACCCAGATCCCGACCATATCGAGATATTGAGAGTTGACGTATTCGGGGTATTCCTCGGAGGCGAAGGTGAGACTGATCGTCATCACATTGCCATCGGGAATGAAATCGACATCCAGAAGCGCCGCGTCATAGGTGTTCGCACCGGCGAGCGCGTTGAAATCGGGGTCGTTATTGACGCCCCCGGTGTTGGTCGAGGTGCTGCTGGACTGGTTGGTGTTGGTATTGCCGCCCCACCAGCTCGGAGAGTTGGTGTAGCTGCTTGCATAGCCCGTTGAAAGGATCACCCCGGTATCGCCGGGCGTTGCCCCCGGCGCCAGGCTGTCACCGTTCGAATAAATCGCAGAGGACCGCGGGTCGCCGGTATAGCTTGCGCTGACGACCGTGACCCCATCGCCAAAGATGGTCTGTGCCATCTGCATTGCACTGGCATTGGTGTTATAATTGAGTTCGGCTGTCGTCGCCATCCGTGCCTCCAATATCGCGGAGGCAGCGCAAACACTGCTTCAGGACGCCTGTGTCCTGACCTGAGATCGGGCCGATTTTCGGCCTCTGATTATGGATGGGCTTGTGCCCTGCTCGTGTTGCCCTGCCTCGGGACATTTATTTTTCCCAAGAATATGCCGCGCTTATGCCATTTAGGAACCCTTTTTTCGCCATGCCGGGATTGCGAGAGTTCGGGTGTCCCCTGTGCAACACCCCCCATCGCAGGGTCCGGCGCGCGATATTGTGCTCGGGCGCGCGCTTGTCTAAGCCTTGGGGCGTAAAGACAGGAGCGCCCATGCCGCAGCAACCGACGCCGCTCGATCCGGTGCAACTCACGGCCGATCTGATCCGCTGCCCCTCGGTCACGCCGGAGGAAGGGGGCGCGCTCGCGTTGCTCGAGGCGCATCTCGGCGCGGCGGGATTTGCCTGCACGCGCGTGGATCGCAATGGTGTGCCAAATCTCTTTGCACGCTGGGGTGCCAAAGGGGCCGCGCGCAGCTTTGGTTTCAACGGCCATACCGATGTGGTGCCGGTAGGCAACGAGGCCGCCTGGACCCATCCGCCGTTTTCGGGCGCCCTCGTGGACGGAGAGCTTTGGGGCCGCGGCGCGACGGACATGAAATCAGGCGTGGCGGCTTTCGTCGCGGCTGCGGTCGATTTCGTGCAAGAGACCCCGCCGGAGGGTGCCATCGTGATCGCAATCACCGGCGATGAAGAAGGCCCGGGCAAGGACGGCACGCTGGCGCTGCTCGACTGGATGCGCGCAGAGGGCGAGGCGATGTCGGTCTGCCTTGTCGGTGAGCCTACCTGCCCCGAGCACCTGGGCGATATGATGAAGATCGGACGGCGCGGTTCGGTCACATTCCGCATCACGGCGCGCGGGGTGCAGGGGCACGTCGCCTATCCGCACCGGGCGAACAACCCGCTCCACGCGCTGATCGACCTGCTGGGGCGGATGACGGCGGAGCCGCTCGATCAGGGGACCGAGCATTTCGACGCTTCGAGCCTTCAGGTCACCACTGTCGATTGCGGCAATCCGGCGAATAACGTGATCCCCGCCGAGGCGCGGGCGACGCTCAACATCCGGTTCAACGATCTCCATTCGGGGGCGTCTCTCACGACTTGGGCGCAAGAGCTGATCGATGCGGTTGCGGCTGAAACGGGCATCGCCTTCACCCTCGACGCCGACATTTCCGGCGAGAGCTTCATCACCCCGCCGGGGGAGTTCGTCGCACTGGTCGCCCGCGCGGTCGAGGCCGAGACGGGGCTCGTGCCCGAACTCTCGACTTCGGGCGGGACCTCGGATGCGCGCTTCATGAAGGACCATTGCCCGGTGCTTGAATTCGGGCTCGTCGGCAAGACCATGCACAAGGTCGATGAGCGGATCGAGACCGAACAGATCACGCGCCTCAAGGCGATCTATGCGCGTATCCTGCGCGAGTATTTCGCATGACCGACATCACCGAGACCCGCGATCTGGACACCTGCCGTGCGCTGCGCCGGACTGTGTTTATCGAAGAGCAGAACGTTCCCGAGGAAGAAGAATGGGACGGGCTGGATGCGGACGCGGTGCATCTTCTGGCGCGTGTCGATGGGCACCCGGTGGGGACCGCGCGGCTACTGCTCAAGGGCGAGACCGGCAAGATCGGGCGGGTCTGCGTGCTACGAGAAGCGCGCGGCACCGGACTGGGTGCTGCATTGATCCGCGAAGGCGAGGCGCGCCTGCGGGCGCTGGGCTGCACCCGGGCGCAGCTTGGCGCACAGTGTCACGCGATCCCCTTCTATGAAAAACTTGGCTTTTCCGCCTATGGACCCATTTACGACGATGCTGGCATCCCGCATCGTGACATGGAAAAGCCCCTCTGACCTCTCGCCGATGCGAGCCGGGGCATCGCCCCCACGCGGAGCAATGACGCGCCGCGCACCGCGTGTTAGGAAACCTGATGAGCACATTGCCGCAAATCCCGTCTCGCCAAGAGATTCTAGACTGGCTCTCGGAACACCCGGGCGCTTCCAGCAAGCGCGACATCGCCAAGGCCTTTGGCATCAAGGGCCCGCAAAAGGTCGAGTTGAAGCGTATCCTCAAGCAGATGGAGGATGAGGGGCTGCTGGCCAAGCGGCGGCGCTCTTATCACGACGCGGCGGGTCTGCCGCCGGTGACGGTGCTGCAAATCCTGCGGGCTGACAGTCAGGGCGACCTCTGGGCGCGGGCGCCGGAATGGTCGGGCGAGGGCGACGAGCCGGTTGTTCTGATGGTCACGAAATCGAGCGATCCGGCGCTGGGCGAGGGCGATCGGGTTCTGGCGCGCCTGACGGCGGTCGAGGGGCGCGGCTATGACTATGAGGGCCGCCTCATTCGCAAGATCGGGCAGGCCGCGCATCGCGTCGTGGGCATCTTCCGCAAGAGCGCCGAGGGCGGGCGTATCCAGCCCATCGACAAGGGCGCGGACAAGGAATGGCAGGTGTCTGCGGGCGACACGCTTGATGCCAAAGATGGCGAATTGGTCGAGGCCGAGCAAAGCGGTCCGAAGGGCCGTATGGGCCTGCCGCGCGCGCGGGTGATCGAACGGCTGGGTGATCCGAGCGCGCCGCGCGCCGTCTCGCTGATCGCGATCCACCAGCACGGCATCCCCGATGACTTCCCGGATGAGGTGATCGCCGAGGCCGATGCCGCCGTGCCTGCGACGCTCGATGGCCGCGAGGATCTGACCGAACTGCCCTTCGTCACCATTGACCCGGCGGATGCGCGCGACCGCGACGACGCCTGTCTGGCGATGCCGGACGATGACCCCAAGAACGAGGGCGGCCACATCCTTTGGGTCGCCATTGCCGATGTCGCGCATTACGTGACGCCCGGTTCCGCGCTCGACCGCGAGGCCCGCAAGCGCGGCAACTCCACCTATTTCCCGGACCGCGTCGTGCCGATGCTGCCGGATCGGCTCTCGGGCGACCTGTGTTCTCTGCATGAGCATGTGCCGCGCGCGGTGCTGGCGGTGCGGATGAAGATCGACTCCTTCGGCAACAAGATCGGCCATCGCTTCACGCGCGGCATGATCAACTCGGTCGCTTCGCTTGAATACAAGCAGGTGCAGGCCGCCCGCGATGGCGCGCCCGATGCCAAGACCGAACCGCTCCTCGAAGAGGTGATCGGGCCGATCTATGCCTGCTACGAGGCGCTCCTGCGCGCTCGGGCCAAGCGGCAGCCGCTGGAACTCGACCTGCCCGAGCGGCAGATCGTGATCGGCGAGGACGGCAAGGTCGCCTCGGTGAATTTCAAGGACCGGCTCGACGCGCACAAGCTGATCGAGGAATTCATGGTGCTGGCCAATGTCGCCGCCGCCGAGGAACTCGAACGGCTGCGTAAGCCGCTCCTCTATCGCGTCCACGAAGAGCCGAGCCCCGAAAAGATCGAGGCGCTCCGCGAAGTCGCGCAGGCCTCGGGCTTTACGCTCGCCAAGGGCCAGGTTCTCAAGACGCAGCATCTCAACAACCTGCTTGCGCAATCCGAAGGCAGCGAGTTCGACGAACTCCTGAACATCAGCACGCTGCGCTCGATGACGCAGGCCTATTACCACCCGCAAAACTACGGGCATTTCGGGCTGGCGCTGCGCTCCTATGCGCATTTCACCTCGCCGATCCGGCGCTATTCGGATCTGATCGTGCACCGGGCGCTGATCGCCGGACATGGCTGGGGCAAGGATGGGCTGAGCGCGGCCGAGGTCGAGATGCTCGAAGAGACGGCGCAGCATATCTCCGAGACCGAGCGCCGTTCGATGCTGGCAGAGCGCGACACGACCGACCGTTACCTCGCCGCCTATCTGAGCGAGCGCGTGGGGGCCGAGTTCCGGGGGCGCATCTCGGGCGTGCAGAAGTTCGGGGCCTTCGTAAAGCTCGATGAGACCGGCGCCGACGGGCTGATCCCGATCCGTGAGATCGGGCGGGAGTTCTTCCATTTCGACCGCGAAGCGCAGCAACTGATCGGCGCGGATACCGGGCTGACCATCGGCATCGGTCAGCGGGTTCTGGTGCGCCTTGCCGAGGCGGTGCCGATGACCGGGGGGCTGATGCTCGAACTTCTCGAAATCGAGGGGGCAGCGATGCCGTCCGGGCGGCGCGGCGGCAAGAAGCCGGGGATGCGGGTGCCGCGCAAGCCGGGGGCTGCGCGTTCGAAAGAGCGCGCCAAGGCGCGCAAGGTCAAACGCACGCGGCGCAAGTAAGGCTAGAGCATCCACTCGATCGGAAGGCGCTGGGCGATCCCGAGGATCACCCGCGAGCCGATGGAGGCATTCGGCTCATGGCGCAGTGCGGGCTGGCCGGGGCGGTGCCACATCAGCCGGCCGCCAAGGGGGGCCAGTTTGACCTCCCATGCGCGCTCGGGAATGTAGTGCTCGAACGCGTCCGATATCTCGGCCGCGAGTTCCGGCGAGCTAACGACCAGCCCGTTCTCGGTATTGAGCCGCATCGAGCGGGGGTCGAAGTTGAACGAGCCGACGAACACCCGCACACGATCCACGGCAAAGACCTTGGCGTGCAGCTTGTTGCGCGAGAAGGGCGAGGTGCCCTTGATACGGCGCGAGATGAAATCACCGGGCGTGCGGCGGGTCTCGGCGTCCGGGGCGTATTCGAAAAGCTGGATACCCGCGCGCAGAAGCGGGCGGCGGCGATGAGCATACCCGGAATGAACCAACGGCACATCGGTCGCGGCAAAGCTGTTGGTGAGAACCTTGACGCGAATGCCCGCCTTCGCAAAGCGGGCGAGCGCCTTGGTCCCCTGTCGTGTCGGCACGAGATAGGGGGTCATGAGAACCAGCTCTTCGCGGGGCTGGCCGAGCGTCTTGCGCAGCGCGTGCCATAAAAGATCGGACCCGCGCCGCCCGCCATGGATTTTGTCCGGCGGGTCCGACAGGAAATGTGCCTCGGCAAAGATCGGCTCGGGGGCGTCGGGGCCGAGGATCAGCGCGCCGGCCCGTGCCGCGGCAAGGCTCTCGCGGTAGGCCGCCGCTTCGAGACGTGACAGGCGCGCGGCCTCTCCGGCGCGCAGGGCCTCGGCGCGGGCCTCCGAGACCGGACGCAAGAGCAACGGGGCGGGCAGCGAAGCAGGGGTATTCCAGAAGGCATCGAAGGCGCGGGCAATGTCGGACACGACCGGGCCGGCCACGGCCAGATCGAGATCCATATAGAGCCCGCCCGGCGCGAAATTGTTGAAGTAGTCGTCGCCTACATTGCGTCCGCCGACGATAGCGATGGTGCCATCCACGACCATCGCCTTGTTATGCATCCGCCGGTTCAGCCTGCGGAAATCGGAGAGGTAGCCCAGAACCCGCGCGCCGCGGATCGGGAACGGGTTGAAGAGCCGCACTTCGATATGCTCGCGCCGCGCAAAGGCCGAGAGTGTCTCGTCGAGCCCCGCCGTGCCGTTGTCGTCGAGGAGCAGTCGCACGCGCACGCCTCGCGCTGCTGCCCGGCGTAGCGCGTCTAGCATCAGCGCGCCCGCGATATCGTTCTGCCAGATGTAATATTGCAGGTCGATTGCGGTTTCGGCGGCCTCGATCAGTTCCAGCCGCGCCGCGAGCGCGTCAAGCGGATCGGTCAGCGGATGGAGCGCGCATTGGCCCGGCCGATCCTGGAGAGGGGCCGCGAAAGCGCGCGGAATCGTGGCGTCTGAAGGGGCGATCAGGGCGGTGGAATGCGGATGGGGACCACGGGGGCGCGGATGGGTCAGGCGCGCGACCAAGAGCGTCAGCCCCGCCGCGACGAGCGCGGCGACTGCGATCATCGCCATGAGCAGGGTCAGCCCGAAGTGCATCACTCCACTCTGGCGCGCGGCGCGGCGCAGTCAAGCGCGCAACGAAAAGGCCGGGCGCAATGGCCCGGCCTTGTCGGTTCACTGTCCGGAATTCTTAGCCGATCGCTGCGGCTTTGACGTCCTCGTCGATATAGGGGACGTATTGGGCGAAGTTATCCGAGAACATCTTGACCAGCTTCGCGGCTTGCGCGTCGAAGGCGGCCTTGTCGTCCCAGGTGCGGCGCGGATCGAGCAGCACGTCCGAGATGCCCGGAACCGAAACCGGCACTTCGAAGCCGAAATTCGGATCCTTGCGGAACTCGACATCATTCAGCGAGCCATCGAGCGCAGCGGTCAGCAGCGCGCGGGTGGCGCGGATCGGCATACGCGAGCCGGTGCCGAAGGCGCCGCCGGTCCAGCCAGTGTTCACCAGCCAGCAGCTCGACCCGAATTCCGCGATCTTGGCTTGCAGGAGCTTGCCATAGACCTCGGGGCGGCGCGGCATGAAGGGCGCGCCGAAGCAGGTCGAGAAGGTCGGGATCGGCTCGGTGACGCCCACTTCGGTGCCCGGAGTCTTCGAGGTGAAGCCCGAGAGGAAGTGATACATCGCCTGCGCGGGCGTGAGGCGCGCGATGGGCGGCAGCACGCCATAGGCGTCGCAGGTCAGCATGATCACGTTCTTCGGGTGGCCGCCAAGCGCGCTTTCCGAAGCGTTCGAGATGTAGTGCAGCGGGTAGGCGCAGCGCATGTTGTCGGTGATCGAGTTGTCCTCGAAGTCGAGATCGAGGGTCTCGGGGTCGAACACCATATTCTCGACCACGGTGCCGAATTTCGACGTGGTGGCGTAGATTTCCGGCTCGGCCTCGGCCGAGAGGTTGATCGTCTTCGCGTAGCAGCCGCCTTCGAAGTTGAAGGTGCCTTTTTCCGACCAGCCATGCTCGTCATCGCCGATCAGCGTGCGCGAGGGATCGGCCGAGAGCGTGGTCTTGCCGGTGCCCGACAGGCCGAAGAACACGGCGGTGTCGTCCGGGTTGCCGATCGCATGGTTGGCCGAGCAGTGCATCGCCATCACGCCCTTGCCGGGCAGGATGTAGTTGAGCAGCGTGAAGACCGATTTCTTGTTCTCGCCCGCGTAAGCGGTGTTGCCGATCAGGATCAGCTTCTTCTCGAAGTTGAGCGCGATCACGGTTTCCGAACGGCAGCCATGACGCTCGGGGTCGGCCTTGAAGCTCGGGCAGTTGATGATCGTGAACTCGGGCGCGAAGGTGTCGAGTTCCGCGCGCTCGGGGCGGCGGAGCATGGTGCGGATGAACAGCCCGTGCCAGGCAAGCTCGGTTACGACGCGCACGTCGAGGCGGTGCTCCGCATCCGCGCCGCCGTAGAGGTCCTGCACGAAATAGTCGCCGCCTTTCATGTGCTCGAGCATGTCGGCATGAAGCTGGTCGAACTTCGCCGGGTCCATCGGCGCATTGTTTTCCCACCAGATCGTGTCCTCGACGCCGGGCGTGCGGACCACGAATTTGTCTTTGGGGGAGCGACCGGTATGGGCGCCGGTGGTGCAATAGAATGCGCCGCCTTTACCAAGCGTCCCTTCGCCGCGCTTGAGCGCGGTTTCGATCAGTGCCGGTTCGAGAAGGTTGTAATAGACATTGCCCAGACCAGTGATGCCTTGATCTTCCAGGCGGTTCGCCGGGTTCACGCGTCCAATGCTCATGTGTAGCTCCCGATGCCGTTGCGCGGCTGACTGTTCGGTTCCTCCCGGCATCCCGGGCCATGGGAATACCGATCCGGTCGCCCCGATAGGCCGGGCCGCCGAATAGGCGCCCTATAGCATGCCGTTTCAGGGATGGAACAGAACGGTTTGCCGCAGTTAGCGCAACCATCTGAACTTTAGCGCCACCATGACTGAAAGGTGAGACATATTAGTCAAACCTTCGGTTTTTTCGCCGCAAATGATTCGCGTGGACCGGATGATTCGCACATCTGTGTTGATTCCAGCCTGCGGAACACGGAATATGGCGGGAAAATAATCATAGAGCAGTATGGGGTGCCGCACATGTCGAGGATCGCGCTGGTCGATGACGACCGCAATATTCTTACGTCGGTGTCGATGACCTTGGAGGCCGAAGGCTTCGAAGTCGAGACCTATAACGACGGTCAGGCCGCATTGGAGGCGTTCAACAAGCGTCTGCCGGACATGGCCGTTCTGGACATCAAGATGCCGCGGATGGATGGCATGGATCTGTTGCAGCGCTTGCGCCAGCGGACCACGATGCCGGTGATCTTCCTGACCTCCAAGGATGACGAGATCGACGAGGTTCTCGGCTTGCGCATGGGCGCGGACGACTATGTGAAAAAGCCGTTCTCGCAGCGTCTTCTGGTCGAACGCATCCGCGCGCTTCTGCGCCGGCAGGAAGCGATCGCGGGCAATGAGGTGGAAACCTCGGATGAGCACAAGGTGATCGTGCGCGGCAATCTGACCATGGACCCGCTGCGTCATTCGGTGAGCTGGAAGGGCAAGGAAGTCACGCTGACGGTGACGGAATTTCTGTTGCTTCAGGCGCTTGCACAGCGTCCGGGCTTCGTGAAGTCGCGCGATCAGCTGATGGATGTGGCCTATGACGATCAGGTCTATGTCGATGACCGGACCATCGACAGCCATATCAAGCGGCTGCGCAAGAAGATGCGGACCGCCGATGACGATTTCTCGGCCATCGAAACGCTGTATGGCATCGGCTATCGTTACAACGAAGAATGACGGTTGCAGGACGCATAGCATTGAGACGGTCTAAAGGCGCGCGCCGGAAACGCTCTCGGACGGATATCGTTCTGGGGGAGGATTGGGTCGCCCCCGAAAGCGTTCTGGATGCCGACCTCAATGCGGGGCGGCAAAAGCGGGGCATGATCTCGCTCAACCGTTCGCCGCTGGCGCGCAAGATCATCACCTTCAACCTTCTCGCCATGATCGTGATGGTGGCGGGGGTGCTTTACCTCAACCCGTTCCGTCAGAGCCTCGTGCTACAGCGCGAAAGCGCGATCGTCTCGGAGGCTGAGCTGATCGCCGATGTGTTCGAGGCGCGGATGCCCAAGGTGGCGCCGGTGAACCTCATGGTCGGGGATGGCATCGACGTGGCCGACACGCTGTCGGGGATCGAATTGCCCGAGGGCAGCACGCTTTACGTGTTCGACATGACCGGGCAGCTCATCATCAGTTCGCGCGACGTCCAGACCGCCGAACGCGAGTCGGCCGAAGGGCTTGGGATCGACCACCGCTCGACGCTCATCACCGACCTGCTCAACTCCGTCTGGGAGGGGCTGTCCGCGCTCACCTCGCATGACGACCTGCCGGTGATGCAGGGCGATCCGCAATCGAATATTGCCGAACTGGTGGGGCGTGTCGCCCCACAGACGACGCAGATGGTCACCTCGCGCACGCCCTCGGGCGACACGGTCTTCTCGGTTGCGACGGGTCTCTATCAAGGGGACCGGATGGTCGGCACCATTGCTCTGACCTCTGCTGCGGGCGAAATCGAGCAACTGGTCCGGGTCGAGCGCGAGCAGGTGCTCCAGATGTTCGTCATCGCGATCATCGTCTCGATCGGCCTCAGCCTCGTGCTCGCCTCGACGATCGCCAACCCGCTCTCGGATCTGGCGGCTGCGGCGGAGATCGGGCGCGATAAGAACGCCCGCAAGATGAGTCCGACGCGCGTCCGCATCCCCGATCTGACCGCGCGCCCTGACGAAATCGGCCGCCTGTCGGGTGCGATGCGCGGGATGGTCGCGGCGCTCTATGACCGGATCGACGCCAATGAACAATTCGCTGCCGATGTCGCCCATGAAATCAAGAACCCGCTGGCGAGTTTGCGCTCGGCCGTGGCCTCGCTGCATATGGTCAAGAAAGAGGAGCATCGCACCAAGTTGCTCGATGTGATCGACCACGATGTGCGGCGGCTGGATCGTCTTGTGTCCGATATTTCCAACGCCTCGCGTCTCGACTCCGAGCTGGTGAAGGAAGAGGAAGAGACCTTCGATCTCTTGAAGATGGTCACCAACCTGACCGAGTTCCTCGGCCAGCAGGCGCGCGAAAAGGGCGTCGAGTTCATCACCGATCTGCCCTCCAGCCCGATCATGTTCACCGGTCTTGAAGGGCGTCTGGCGCAGGTGTTCGTCAATCTCATCACCAACGCGATTTCCTTCTGCGAGGATGGCGATGCCGTGCGTGTCTGGGCGCGGCGGCGCGACAATCGGGTGCTGGTCGTGGTCGAAGATACCGGCCCCGGCATCCCCGAAGAGGCGCTGACTAAGGTGTTCAAGCGGTTCTATTCCGAGCGGCCCGAGGGGCAGTTCGGGGACCATTCGGGCCTTGGTCTTGCGATCTCCAAGCAGATCGTGGAGGCCCATGGCGGCGTGATCTGGGCCGAGAATATTCGCCCGACGGATGCCGACATCACCTCCGAGCCGCTGGGTGCCCGCTTTGTGGTGGGTCTCCCGATTTGAGCGGGCAGCCCGCCGCGCGCGCCGAACAGACCCTTCACGCGAGTTGCGTCGCGCTCGATGCGCAGCGGGCGGTGCTGATCCTCGGGGCGTCCGGTGCGGGTAAATCCTCTCTTGCATTGCGGTTGATGGCGCTGGGCTGTGCGCTTGTGGCGGATGATCGGGTGCATCTGATGGCCGCGGAGGGCGCGGTCTGGGCCACGGCTCCCGCGCCGCTCTTGGGGAAGATCGAAGCGCGCGGTGCGGGCCTCCTGGCCGCCGAAGCGCTGCCTCGGGCGCGCATTGCGCTGGTCGTCGATCTGGCACAGGAAGAGTCCGAGCGGCTGCCGCCAGAGCGCCAATATGTGATCTGCGGTGAAGCACTGCCGCTTATTCTGCGCTTGCACAGTGCGGTTATAGATGCTGCAATCCTTCAATATCTGAAGGGCGGGAGAGTCGCGTGAGCGAGGCGGTGAAAACCGACACCCCCACCGCGCAACGCGTTGTGCTGGTGACGGGGCCATCCGGGGCGGGGCGGACGACGGCCATCGCCGCGCTTGAAGACCTTGGCTATGAGACGATCGACAACCTGCCGCTGAGCCTCGTGCCGCGACTTCTGGGCGGTCCCGCCGAACGGCCCATCGCGCTGGGCATCGATGTGCGCAACCGCGACTTCTCGGCCACCGCCCTGATCGAGCTGATCGACAGCCTGACCCGTGCCCCCGAGGTGACGCTCGAGGTGCTGTATCTCGATGCGCGGCCCGAAGTGTTGGAGCGCCGCTACTCGGAAACGCGCCGCCGCCATCCGCTGACCCAGATCGAGGCCCCGAAAGAGGGCATCTTGCTGGAGATCGACATGCTGGCGCCGATCCGGGTCCGGGCGGATGTGCTGATCGACACCTCCGCGATGACGCCGCACGAGGCCCGCGCCGAGGTTTCGCGCTGGTTCGATCTGGGGCGCGTGGCACGGCTTGGGGTGTCCGTGCATAGTTTCAGCTACAAACGCGGCGTGCCGCGCGGGCTCGATCTGATGTTCGACTGCCGGTTTCTCGCCAATCCGCACTGGGTCGAGGCGCTGCGCCCGCAAGACGGACGGAGCCCCGATGTGGCGGGTTACGTGGCCTCGGATCCGCGCTATGCGGAACTGATCGAGCGGGTCATGGGGCTCTTGCTTTTTGTGTTGCCCGCGCATGTCGAAGAAGGCCGTACGCATCTCTCGGTGGGCTTTGGCTGCACAGGTGGGAAACACAGGTCGGTTGCCGTTACGGAAACCATTGCCAAGGCCCTTGCGGAGGCCGGTTGGCAGGTGTCTAAACGGCATAGGGAGTTGGAACGGCGGACCGAAGGTCTGGCCGGGGTGAAGACGGGAAGCAGCGCGTGATCGGGATCGTGATCGTCGCACATGGGGGGCTCGCGCGCGAATATCTCGCCGCCGTCGAGCATGTCGTGGGGCCGCAGGACGGCATCCGCGCGATTACCATCGAAGATGACCATGACCGCGCCAAAAAACAGGCCGAGATCCGAGCCGCTGCCGATGCCGTCGATACGGGTGACGGCGTTGTGGTCGTGACCGACATGTTCGGGGGGTCCCCCTCCAATCTCAGTCTGCTGGCCTGCGAGCATTGCGAACGCGAGATCATTTATGGCGCGAACCTGCCTCTTCTGATCAAACTGGCGAAGTCGCGCAGTCTGAGCGTGCATGCCGCGGTCGAGGCCGCGCTGGATGCCGGGCGTAAATATATCAACAGCTTTTCGGTCTGCGGGGTGAAGTAATGGCAGCACGTGTTCTCAAGATCGTCAACGAAAAGGGGCTGCATGCGCGCGCATCGGCCCGGTTCGTCGAGGTCGTCGAGGATCACAATGCCCGCGCCGAGGTCGAAAAGGACGGGATGTCCGTATCCGGGGATTCGATCATGGGCCTGCTGATGCTGGCGGCGTCGCGCGGCACCTCGATCAACGTCACCACAAGCGGGGCCGAGGCAGATGCGCTGGCTGACGCGCTTGAGGCGTTGGTTGCAGACAAGTTCGGCGAGGACAACTGAGCCGGTGTCCGGGCCCACCCCAGACACGCCCCCCAATCACCAGTTGAGCTATGCGCAAACCGTTCCTCCGGGGTGGCGGCGCTGGGTCGTGCATCTTCTGGAATTCACCACCGCAAAGCCCGCGTTGCTGCGCCTGGTGCGCCGCTTTCGGCGTGAGGGCATTCCGACAGGCCCCGCGTTTTTCCCGGCGATCCTGCGTGTGATGGGGGTCAGCGTCGAGATCGACAGGGAGACGCAGGCGCGCATCCCGCGCGAGGGGCCGCTGGTTGTCGTGGCCAATCACCCGCGGGGTCTTATTGACGGAATCGTCGTCGCGGACATGCTTGGTGAGGTGCGTCAGGACTACAAGATCCTGTCACGGCGTATCTTACGGGCGGTGCGCCCCATTGCCGAGCTTTCGATCCCGGTGCCGTTCCCGCATGAGCCGGACGCGCGAGAGGCGGTCGTTGCGATGCGGCGGGCGGCTTTGGCGCAACTCCGCGAGGGCGGGGCCGTGATTGTCTTTCCGGCGGGGGAAATTGCGGGTGCGCTATCCCCATGGGGCGCAGCAGTCGAGGGCGATTGGCATGTCTTTACCGCCAAGCTGATCCGCGAGAGCGGGGCGACGGTGGTGCCCGTCGCGCTTCCCGGACAGGCGTCGCGTAGCTACCTGATTGCCGGTCGGCTGTCGCGCACCTTGCGGCAGGGGCTCTTGTTGCGAGAGATCAAGCTCGTGTTGAAACGCCAGCAGCGGGTGGTCATCGGCACGCCGCTCGCGCCTGCTGACCCGCTTTTGCAAGGCCCGCTGACCGAAATGCCCGCACGATTGCGCGGGCATGTTCTGGGTCTGCTCGATGTCAGGCGGGGTCAGCGCGTCGGCACAGGCTCCGGCCCGGAATAGTCGTAAAAACCCTTGCCCGTTTTACGGCCCAGCCAGCCGGCCTCGACATATTTCGTCAGCAGCGGGCAGGGGCGGTATTTCGTATCCGCCAACCCGTCATAGAGCACGTTCATAATCGCCAGACAGGTATCGAGCCCGATGAAATCGGCGAGCTCCAGCGGCCCCATCGGATGGTTGGCCCCCAGCTTCATCGACAGGTCGATGGAGCGCACATTGCCCACCCCTTCATAAAGCGTGTAGACCGCCTCGTTGATCATCGGCACGAGAATGCGGTTCACGATGAAGGCCGGGAAATCTTCGGCCGAGGCCGAGGTCTTGCCAAGGCTCTCGACCACCGCCAGCACCGTTTCATAGGTCGCCTGATCCGTGGCGATACCGCGAATGATCTCGACGAGCTGCATCACCGGCACCGGGTTCATGAAGTGCAGCCCGATGAATTTCTCGGGCCGATCCGTGCGCGAGGCCAGTCGGGTGATCGAGATCGACGAGGTGTTCGACGCGAGAATCGTCGTCGGCTTGAGATGCGGCAGCAGGTCCTCGAAGATCGCCTGCTTCACCGTTTCCCGTTCGGTCGCGGCCTCGATCACCAGATCCGTCTGACCGAGATCGCTGAGGGTCATCGTGGTGCCGATCCGGGCCAGCGCCTCTGTTTTCGTGGCCTCTGAAATCTTTCCTTTGGAGGCCTGCCGCTCGAGATTCTTGTCGATGGTTTCAAGCGCCTTGCGCAAGCCATCCTCACTGATGTCGTTCAGCAGAACATCGTATCCGGCCAGCGCGAAGACATGCGCAATTCCGTTGCCCATCTGCCCCGCGCCCACGATTCCAACAGTCTCGATCGCCATGTCTTTTCCTCTTTTCAGGTCGCCGAACCTTATGCTGCGCACGCAATGCCGCGCAAGCGAAAGGCAGGAGATAGAGAGAATTTTCCCTTTAGGGCTTTGGCAAGGCTTGCGGCGCAAACTGGCCGTGGGTGAGTCGAAATACTGAGGTGGGAAAATGGCTTTCGAATATCCGGGCGATGGCGCCCTTGATTACTTTCCGTGCCGCTACGGGAAGTCAAAACTGTTGTTCCGCGGGCCGCGCAGGTCGTTGGACAAACCGTTCATCGCGGCGATGGGCGGGGCTGAAACCTACGGGAAATTTGTGGCGGAGCCATGGCCCGCCCTGCTTGAGGCGCGCTTGGGCATGCCGGTGGTGAATTTCGGCTATGTCAATGCCGGGATCGACGTTTTTACGAATGAGCCGCAGGTCGCGGATGTTTCGCGCGCGGCGCGGGTCTCGGTGATTCAGGTGCTGGGTGCCGCAAATATGTCGAACCGGTTCTATGCGGTGCATCCGCGGCGCAACGATCGCTTCTTGCGGGCCTCGAACCTGATGCGATCGCTCTTCCGGGACGTCGATTTCACGGAATTCCATTTCACGCGCCACCTTCTGAGCGCTCTGCAAGAGCGTGCGCCGGAAAAGTTCGGGGCGCTGGTCGAGGAGTTGCGGGCATCTTGGGTTGCGCGGATGAAACTCCTGCTCGAAAAGGTAGAGGGCGACAAGGTGTTGCTCTGGATCGGAGATTACTTGCCGCCCGGTCACGGCGACCCTCTCGGCTCGGAGCCGCTTTTGGTGCGTCACGATATGGTCAAACAGCTTGAACCGCTATGCGATGCCATCATCCGCGTCGAACCATCGCTGATGGCGCGCTCCACGGGAACGGTCGGGATGTCCTTCGCCCCGCTCGATGAGCCTGCCGCGCTGAGCATGCCGGGGCCAATGGTTCACGAAGAAATCGCCGAGGCGCTCGCGCCGGTTATGTCGCACTATGTCTGAGATATGAAAAAGGGCGGGGAAACCCGCCCTTTCCGCATCTTGCTTTCATCCAACCTGAAATACTCCGGGGGTCCGAGGGCAGCGCCCCCGGCATGTCCTCAGAGCTTCGAGGTTAGTTCCGGAACCGCGTCGAACAGATCCGCGACGAGGCCGAAGTCGGCGACCTGGAAGATCGGCGCTTCTTCGTCCTTGTTGATAGCGACGATAATCTTCGAGTCCTTCATCCCGGCAAGGTGCTGGATCGCACCCGAGATGCCGCAGGCGATGTAGAGCTCGGGCGCCACGACCTTGCCGGTCTGACCGACCTGCCAGTCGTTCGGCGCAAAGCCCGAGTCGACCGCCGCGCGCGAGGCGCCAACGGCAGCGCCCAGCTTGTCGGCCAGCGCTGCGATGATGCCGAAGCTCTCTTCCGAACCCACACCACGACCGCCCGAGACGACGATCTTCGCCGAGGTCAGCTCCGGACGATCCGAGGCCGCAACCTTGTCCTCGACCCAGGCGCTCAGCCCCTTGTCGCCGGCCGCAGCCGCTGCCTCGACCGACGCCGAGCCGCCTTCGCCCGCCGCTTCGAACGACGCGGTGCGCACGGTCAGAACCTTGGTCGCGTCTTTTGACTTCACGGTCTGGATCGCGTTACCCGCATAGATCGGGCGCTCGAACGTGTCCGCGTCAACGACGCCCGTCACATCCGAGATCACCATCACGTCGAGCAGCGCCGCGATGCGCGGCAGCGCGTTCTTGGCCGAGGCCGTAGAGGGCGCCACGATGTGGCTGTAGCCACCCGCCAGCGAGACGACCAGATCGGCCAGAGGCTCGGCCAGACCATGCGCGTAAGCCGCGTCATCGGCCGAGAGAACCTTGGACACGCCCGCGATCTTCGCCGCCGCATCCGCAGCGCCGCCAATGCCCGAGCCTGCGACCAGAACGGTCACGTCGCCCAGAGCCTTCGCCGCCGAAACGGCCTTGGCGGTCGCGTCCAGCGCCAGATCCGCGCCATTGACTTCTGCAATCAGGAGAACAGCCATCACACGACCCCCGCGTCCTTGAGTTTCGCCACCAGCTCATCCACCGAGCCGACCTTGATGCCTGCGCTGCGGCCTGCGGGCTCGGCGGTCTTCACCACCTCGAGACGTGGGCTCACATCGACGCCGTAATCGGCGGCGGTCTTTTCGTCGAGCGGCTTCTTCTTCGCCTTCATGATGTTCGGAAGCGAGGCGTAGCGCGGCTCGTTGAGGCGCAGGTCGGCGGTGATGATTGCCGGCAGCTTGACCGAGATCGTCTGCAGGCCGCCATCGACCTCGCGCGTGACCTTGGCTGCGTCGCCCGCGATCTCGACTTCGGAGGCAAAGGTCGCCTGACCCCAGCCCAGCAGCGCCGAAAGCATCTGACCGGTCGCGTTCATATCGTTGTCGATCGCCTGCTTGCCTGCAATCACCAGACCGGGCTGCTCTTCTTCGACGATCTTGGCGAGGATTTTCGCAACCGCCAGCGGCTCGATATCCTGATGCACGTCATCCGCGGCCACCACGAGGATCGCGCGATCCGCACCCATCGCAAGCGCGGTGCGCAGCGTTTCCTGCGCCTGCTTGACCCCGATCGAGACCACGACGATCTCTTCGACGGCACCCTTCTCCTTCAGACGGATCGCCTCTTCCACGGCGATTTCGTCGAACGGGTTCATCGACATTTTGACGTTGGCAAGATCGACCCCGCTCCCGTCCGCTTTGACGCGAACCTTCACGTTGTAGTCGATCACGCGCTTCACAGGCACCAAAACCTTCATCGGCGAGTGTCTCCCTACCATTGGACCCGCCCGAAAACCGGGCGGCATACAAGCTCTCGGCAATTTTGTTACAAGACCGACCCGCCGAGGGACAGAGTAAAATCGACCCGTTGGCGTGTCGCAACGTCACGTCGCAACGGGTTTTGCACCTGTTCCGGGAGAAACAGGCCGCTTTTGCAGCAATTCGTTGCGGCATTGCAGCATTTCGTTGGGATTCATTCGCGCAAAAAAGAATCGCGCACCCGGCGGGCGCGCGACAAGTGGGGGAGGGAGGCGACCCGCCCGAGAGGGACGGCGGGCGGGTCGTTCGCTTAGCAGGCGGCGATATACTCGCGCCCGTAAGCATCGCGGTAAACGCATTGACCGTCATTCGTCCGGCCGATGATCGCACCGGCTGCCGCCCCTGCGGCGGCGCCAAGAACGGCGCCTTGGGTGCGGTCGTCATCGCTCGAGATCGCCGCACCGATGGCGGCTCCGGTCGCAGCACCGGCCAGCGTGGATTGCTCGGCGGTCTCGCAGGCGGTCAGGCCGAGGGCAAGGATCGGCAGGGCGGCAAGTGCGGGTTTCATGGCAATCTCCTGTTGGTTGCGTCGCTTTCAGGATCAGAACGCATCGGCCCCCTTACGGTTCCGAGAAATATGGCTCACGATGTGGGATGAAGCGCGCAGGAGGCGGGAATGGCGGCGAAATTCGGAACGAGCGGGTTGCGGGGATTGGTCGAAGACCTCAGCGAGGCGGTCGTCGCCCGGCATCTGCGTGGTTTCCTTGCCGCTTGCCCGCATGGCGGTGCGGTGCATGTCGGGTGGGACTTGCGACCCTCCTCGCCTGCGATTGCCGAGGGCGTGTTGCGGACTGTGGCCGAAGCGGGGCTTGAGGCGCGCCGCTGCGGACCTGTGCCGACGCCCGCTCTGGCATTGTCAGCGCAGGCGGAGGGGGTGGCTGCGGTCATGGTCACCGGGAGCCATATTCCGGCGGACCGAAACGGGCTCAAGTTCTATTCGACCGCAGGCGAAATTACCAAGGCCGACGAGGCCGCAATTCTGAACGCGGCGCATGATCGGAACGGTCCCGGCGGCGGTGTGATCCGCGACTGGCCGGGCGTTGGCGAGGCCTATCTGGCGCGCTATCTGGCCGGCTTCGGGCAGGGTGCTCTGGTGGGGCGACGCATCGCGGTCTGGTCGCAAAGCTCTGTCGCGCGCGACCTTCTGGTGCGGCTCTTGGACACGCTTGGTGCCAAGGTGGTCGAGCTTGGGCGCAGCGACACGTTCGTACCGGTTGATACCGAAGCGCTGCCGGATGCGTGGCGGGGCCAGTTTTCGGAATGGGTGGCCGAGGGGCGGCTTGACGCGCTGGTCTCGACCGATGGCGATGCCGACCGCCCGCTGCTTGTGGATGAACTCGGAGAGGTCTGGCCCGGCGATATTCTGGGCGCAGTGGCGGCGCGGGCGCTGGGGGCGCGACGGCTTGCCGTGCCGGTGACGACGAACGGAATGCTGGAGCAGATGGGAAGCTTCGAGAGGGTCGAGCGCGGCGCGGTCGGCTCGCCTCATGTGATCGCGGCGATGCGGGCGATGATGGGCGCTGCGCCGGGCGTGGCGATCGCAGGGTTTGAGCCGTCGGGCGGGTTCCTTCTGGGCTTCGAAGCGAAAGGCCCAGCGGGGCCGATCCCGCCGCTGCTGACGCGGGATTCGGTCCTGCCACTGGTTGCGGTGCTGAGCGCGGCGGGAAATTCACCGCTTTCGCAGCTGCGTGCGGGCCTGCCGCAACGGTTCACTGCGGCGGATCGGCTGCAAGAGGTTGCGCCAGCGCGCGGGGTGGCACTTTTGGAAGCGCTGCAAGACCCGGATGCGCGGGCGGATTTCTTCGGCACGCCCGAGGCCTGCTGCGACGGGACTGACGGGCTGCGCCGGACCGATGCGCACGGGCGCGTGGTGCATCTGCGCCCGTCCGGAAATGCGCCCGAGTTCAGGGTCTATACCGAGGCGGACAGCACGAGGGCGGCGCAGGCTCTTCTGGAGGAGATGCTGGTGCGCGTGGCTGACCGATTGCGCTAGGTGCGTTCAGCGGTTCGCGCCGGGCACCCAGAGCACGTCCTTGGTGCCGTTGTCGTTCGCCACGCGAGAGGCCACGAAGAACCAGTCCGACAGGCGGTTGAGGTATTTCACCGCAAGGGGGTTCGCATCCTCATGTGCGGCGAGATCGGTGGCCTCGCGCTCGGCGCGGCGGGCGACCGTGCGGCAGAGATGTAGCGCCGCCGACAGCGCCGATCCGCCTGGCAGGACGAAGCTGCGCAGCGGCTCGAGATTGGCGTTCATCGCGTCGATCTCGGTCTCAAGGCGGGTCACCTGCGACTCGACGATGCGCAGAACGGGGTAACCGGCGTCGGCATCGCTCGCCATGTCGGGGCGCGACAGATCGGCGCCCAGATCAAAGAGGTCGTTCTGAATGCGCGCGAGCGCCGCATCCATCTCGCCAGTCGCCTGAAGGCGTGCAAGGCCGAGCGTTGCGTTGGTTTCGTCCACGGTGCCATAGGCACGCACGCGCAGGGAGTGCTTGGCGACCCGATCGCCATTCGACAAGGCGGTTTGCCCCGCATCGCCGGTGCGGGTGTAGATTTTGTTCAGCACGACCATGTCAGCCCCCTTTGCGCAGATAGACGAAGAGCAGAATGAGCGCGATCGCCACGGCCTGAGCCGCGATCCGAAGGCGCATCAGCTTGTTGGCGTGTTTCTTGTTGAAATCACCGCCTTTTGCAAACCCCCCGATGCCGATCATCAGGATCACGAGCACTGCAAAGCTGGATGCAGCGACAAGATAAAACATTGGATCGTTGCGCATTCTCTCTCCCCGTTCGCCAGACAGACATAGCGGGTCGGGGTGAAATTGCGAAAGTTTTTTTGGTTCAGCCCTGCGCGATGACCTTGTCGAGCAGGCGCGTCGGCAGCAGGCGGCGCGCGAGACCGGCGATATAGGTGGGCGTGGTGACGTAGTAACGTGGACGCGGGCGCGGGCTTTCGAGCGCGTGGATCAGCTTGGCGGTCACCGCCGAGGCGGGCAGTTCGAAACGGTCCTTCTTGGATTTCGCCTGATAGAGCCGCTTGAGCAGGCTCTCTTCATACTGCGCGCGCCGGGGCGAGGCCTTCCAGTCGATCCAGCGTTCGAAATGCGGGATCGAGTTTTCGCGGATCTTCGAGGTGACGGGGCCGGGCTCGATCAGGATGATTTCGATGCCGGTATCGGACATCTCGAGGCGCAGCACGTCGGTCAGCCCCTCGAGCGCGTATTTCGTCGAGACATAGGCCCCGCGCCAGCGTGCGCCGACAAGGCCGAGGACCGAGGAGCACTGAATGATCCGGCCTTCCCCGTTCGTGCCTTGCGCGCGCATCACGCGGATCGCACGGGTGGTCAGATCGTGGAGGCCAAAGAGATTGGTTTCGAAAATCTCGCGCAGCGCGCCGACCGGCAGGTCCTCGGTCGCGCCGGGGCAGGCATAGGCTGCGTTGTTATAAAGCGCATCGAGCTTACCGCCCGCGCGGGCGAGTGCCTCATTGAACCCGGCTTCAATGCTTTCAGGATCGGCAAGGTCAAGCTGGAACGAAATCAGCCCTTCCTCGCGCAGCCGCGCACAATCCTCTTCGCGCCGACATGTCGCAAAAACCTTCCAGCCGCGCGCTTTGAGCCCATGAGCCGCGTCGTAGCCGATGCCGGACGAACAGCCGGTGATGAGGATCGATTTGGTCATGCCTGTCTCCCGCGCGAATTTTCACGCCACAAGCACCCGCATGGGGTGCCTTTGGCGCGAAGCCTCCGGCGGAAGTATTTAAGGCTCGATGAAAGCGCAAGGGGCGCGTCAGTTTGCCGGGCGCAGGAGGCGCTTGGCGACCCAGCCTTCGACGCCGTCGCCTTCAATGCGGATCTTCACCCACTCGGCGCTTGCATCCGAGATGACGAGAACCTGCTCGCCGCGTGCGATCTTATCGACGACACCGTTCGAGGTGGAGGGACCCGCGCGCACGTTCAACCGGTTGGTCGCGACTTCCCAAAGTTGACCGCCCGCGACTGTGGGCGCCGGTGCGGCCACGCGATGCTCGGGCGAGGGCCGGAGCGCGGGCCCGGGCATCCGCACCTGAACCACAGGCGTAATGATTGCCTCGGGAACGGGGTCGGATTGGGCGGTGTCGATCTTGGCTATATCTACGATCGACAGCGGCGCGCTTGCGGCCATGGTGACCTCGGGCTCGAGCGCAGCTTGCTTGTCCGCAGGCACCCCATCGTCCCGCCCTGCGATCAGCATGACCAGAAACAGGCCGATCAACGTATTGAAAATCATTTTAAACATGGCACCCCCCCAAACGACTCATCACTACAAGACAATGTTAACACGTTCGTGATGGTTCCCTAAGGCACGGGCAAAATTTTTAACGGGGAAATTTTGCGCGCGGCTTTCACTTTGGTCATGCGCGATAGGGCTGGACCGAGCGAAGCGGCCCCTTTACACCGATCAGCATGAGCGAAAACGACGACATTCCCTCCGCCACCGTTTCCGAAACGCTGAGCCGCGCGATTGGCGAGCGCTACCTGACCTATGCGCTCTCGACGATCATGCACCGGGCTTTGCCGGATGCGCGTGACGGGTTGAAGCCGGTGCATCGGCGCATCCTGTTCGCCATGCGCGAGCTGAAGCTGTCGCCGACCGGGGGCTTCCGGAAGTCCGCGAAGATTTCGGGGGACGTGATGGGGAACTATCACCCCCATGGCGATGCCGCGATTTATGACGCGATGGCGCGTCTCGCGCAGGATTTCGCGATGCGTTACCCGCTCGTGGACGGGCAGGGCAACTTCGGCAATATCGACGGTGATAACCCGGCAGCCAGCCGCTATACCGAGGCGCGTCTGGCGCATCCGTCCGAGGCGCTGCTGGATGGTTTGGCCGAGAACGCGGTCGATTACCGCCCGAACTATGATGGCACCCTCGAAGAGCCGATCGTGCTTCCGGCGGCCTTCCCGAACCTTCTGGCCAATGGTGCCAGCGGGATCGCGGTCGGCATGGCGACGAACATTCCGCCGCATAACCTTGACGAGTTGGTCGAGGGGTGTCTGGCGATGATCAAGACGCCCGAGATTTCCGACGAGGCGTTGGTCGGCCTTATTCCGGGGCCGGATTTCCCGACGGGCGGCGTGATCGTCGAGCCGCGCGAGAACATCCTCGAGGCCTATCGCACGGGTCGAGGCGCGTTCCGCCTTCGGGCGCGCTGGGAGAAAGAGGATCTGGGGCGCGGCCAGTGGCAGATCGTCGTCACCGAAATCCCGTATCAGGTGCAGAAATCCAAGCTGATCGAGCGGCTGGCCGAACTGATCCAGACCCGCAAGGTCCCGGCGCTGGGCGATGTGCGTGATGAATCCGCCGATGATATTCGCATCGTGCTGGAGCCCAAGGTGCGCACGGTCGATCCCGAGATGCTGATGGGGATGCTGTTCCGCAACTCCGATCTGGAGGTTCGTTTCAGCCTCAACATGAACGTGCTGATCGACGGGCGTGTGCCCAAGGTCTGCTCGATCAAGGAAGTGCTGCGCGCCTTCCTCGACCACCGCCGCGAAGTGCTCCAGCGTCGTTCGCAGCACCGGATGGACAAGATCGACGCGCGGCTTGAGGTGCTCGGCGGTTACATCATCGCCTTCCTCAACCTCGACCGGGTGATCGAGATCATCCGCACCGAGGACGAACCGAAACCCGTCCTCATGGCGGAGTTCGAGCTGACCGAGGTGCAGGCCGAGGCGATCCTAAATATGCGTCTGCGCAGCTTGCGCCGTCTCGAAGAGATGGAACTTCGCCGCGAGCGTGACGCCCTTGTCGAAGAGCGCGCGGGTCTTGTCGATCTGCTCGCCAGCCCCGCGAAACAGTGGAAAACCATCGGCAACCAGCTCAGGGACGTCCAGAAACAGTTCGGCAAGTCCGCCCCCGGTGGCGCACGCCGGACCGATTTCGCCGAAGCGGGCGAGGTCGAGGAAGTGCCGATCGAGGCGATGATCGAGCGCGAGCCGATCACCGTGATCCTCTCGCAAATGGGCTGGGTGCGCGCGATGAAGGGCCACCAGCCGATTGATGCCGAGGTGAAATTCAAGGATGGCGACGGTCCGCGTTTCGCGATGCATGCCGAGACCACGGACCGCATCGTGATGATGGGGTCGAATGGGCGCGCCTACACCGTGCTGGGGGCGAACCTGCCCGGCGGGCGCGGCAATGGCGAGCCGGTGCGGCTCATGGTCGATATCCCCAACGATGTTGAAATCACGCATCTTTTGGTGCCCAAAGCGGGCGAGAAATACCTGATCGCCTCGACGGCGGGGGATGGCTTCATCTGTCCGGGCGACGAGCTGATCGCGCAGACCAAGTCGGGCAAGCAGGTGCTGAACGTGCGCGAGCCTGGGCGGACTGCGGTCTGCGTGCGGATCGAGGGCGATCATGTCGCGGCGGTGGGCGAAAACCGTAAGCTGCTGGTCTTTGCGCTGGATGAGTTGCCCGAGATGGCCAAGGGCAAGGGTGTGCGGCTCCAGAAATACAAGGATGGCGGGTTGTCCGATGCGCGTTGCTTTACGCTCGCGGATGGGCTTTCGTGGAAGGACCCGGCCGGGCGAACGCGAACCGAAACCGATCTGGAGGAATGGATCGGCAAGCGGGCCTCGGCGGGCCGGATGGCACCACGCGGCTTCCCGCGCGACAACAAGTTCACCTAAAACAAAACGGGGGCCAGCGCGGCCCCCGTTGTCTTAGATCTGCCTGTCGCCTCAGGCGTAAAGCGCAGGCACGCCAAGCTGGTTGTGGATGTGGTTCACCGATTGCTCGTCGATGCCCAGCTTCTGCGCAAGCGCGTGCAGATATTGCGCCTCATTCTGGTTGTCGAGGTCAATCGCCATGACCGACATCGTGTAGGTCTGCGCCTCAAGCCCGTCCGGGATCATTCGCGCAAGACCGTCCACATCGACGGGGGCCGCGAGTTCACGCTCGACGAAGGCAAGTTCTTCTGCGCTCACATCACCCAGTTGGCCGAGGATTTTTTGTTGCTCGGACTGATCGACCTTGCCGTCCGACTTCATCGCCTGAATCATCGCCTTGAGCATCAGGCCGGCCATCGCGTTTTGCGCGGCTGTCGGTGCGCGGTCGGGTTCACCCCGGTTCGAGAAGGCGGAGTTCAGTTCTTCACCAAAGCCGCGCTCTTGCGCTTGCGCCTGACCGCCGCCGAGCATTCCGCCCAGAAGTCCGCCCAGGCCGCCTGCCGCGCCACCGGCAGCGAGCGTGCCGAGCAGATCACCAATGCCGCCCGAAGATTTGCCGCCCGCCAGTTGGCCGAGAATGTCACCAAGGCCGCCAGTGCTCTGACCGCGCGGCGAGGAACGGGTCGAGATGTTGCGCGACCCCGCGCCGCCCAGCTCTTCGAGCAACCCGCCGAGGCCGCCCGCAGAGCCGCCCGTGCGCGAGGTGCCGCTTTTGCCGCCGAGGATCGAGCCCATCATGTCCTCGAGGCCCGAGCCGCCCGAAGCGCCGCCCAGCAGCCCGCCCGAGCTTCGCCCCGACGATCCCTTGGCAAGGCTCGACATCCCCTTTGCAACCGCTACGCCAACGGCCACCTTGGCCAGTGTGCCCATCAAAGACATGATAACCCCCCGGGTTCTGAAACAACGTTACTTCACAAAGCCTAGAACAACTGGCGGCGCGGGTCATGGGAATTATCGGGGGGTTTTCTCAGGCTGTGCTGGCCGTCAGCCAAATGCCGCCTCCGGGGCGTAGCGTCAGGATCATCTCGGGGGTCGGGTCGCGCCCCGCGACAGGGGCAAATCGGAACCGCGCGAGCAGGGTGGCGAGGATGATCTGTGCCTCTTGCAGGGCAAAGCCCGCGCCGATGCAGATCCGCGGCCCCGCGCCAAAGGGCAGAAAGGCGAAGCGGTTTATCTTGTCCTCTTCTGCGAAACGTTCCGGGCGGAAAGCGTGTGGATCGTCCCAATGCGCGTGATGGCGGTGCAGCGCGTAGATCGGGAGCGCGACCGTATCGCCGCGCCGGATCTCGCGCCCGAGGATCACGTCGTCCCGTGCGGCAGTGCGCGAGAGGAAGGCTGCCGGGGGATAGAGGCGCAGGCTCTCCAGCACGATTTGCCGGATCAGCGGCATATGCGGCAGGTCCGCCACGCTCGCGACGCGCCCCCCGATCTGGGCCCGTGCCTCGGCCTGTGCGCGCGCCTGCACCTCTGGGTCGAAGGCGCAGAGATAAAGCGCCCAGGACAAGGTCAGCGCAGTGGTCTCGTGGCCCGCCACGATGAAGGTCAACAGGTTGTCGCGGAGTTCCTCGGGGGCGAGGGTCCGGTCAGTCTCGGGGTCTTGGGCGGTCGTCAGCAGGTCGAGCAGATCGGCGACGGGTTTCGGGCCTGCGCGCCGCCGCGCGTCGATGGCCGCATCGGCATGGCGCTTGAGATCGCGCGTGATCGGCGCCGAGAAGAGCCGCCCCGGACGTGGCACCCAAGACGGGGCCGCGAAGAGATCGAGCAGCGAGAGCTTGGCTGTCTGCGCGATATAGGCGTCGATGGCGTGATGGATCGCGCGTCGATCGAAGCCCGCATCGCCCGAAAAGGTCACGTTGGAAATCACTTCGAACGTCGCCGCAACCATCTCTTCATGGAGGTTCAGCGCCCGTCCCGTGTCCGCAGCCGCAGCGATCCGGGCGGCGCTCGCCTCGGCCGCAGCCTGCATGACCGGGGCCAGTGCCTCCATGTTGCGCAGTGCAAAGACCGGGGCCGCCGCGCGGCGCTGCCAGCGCCAGTCCGCGCCCTCGGCCACGAACATGCCGCGACCGACCGCAGGGCCAAGAATGAGCTTTGTAACCAGAGACTTGGGGTAGTCCTCGACCCGGTCCTTTAGGACGTGGCGAAGGGCTTCGGGATGCATGATCATGTGCCAGCGCGCGCCCGTCCAGCCCGAGATCATCGGCGCGTGCGTCGCGATCTCGGGGATCAGGGAAAGAACATTGCGCCGCGCCGCGCCAAGCGAGGCCAGCACGCCCAACGGCTTACGGGCGAGCGCGACCTGCGCAGGAAGCCTGTCGCCCCCGGCATCGGGTGACGCGGGGGCGGTCTCCGGCGGCAAATCTGTCCGAGTGGCGGTCATGCTGCCAAAGGTAGGGCGCAAGGGCCGCGCTCCAAGCGCAAAACGGCGCGAGGACGTCAATGTGGGCTTGATTTTTCCCCCTCGGGGCAATAGGTAGCGCGCGATATTGACTCGGGCCGAACGTGGCCCCCGAACCAGAGGCGCTCCGCGAGATGGCAAAGGAAAAGTTTGAACGTACGAAACCGCACGTCAACATCGGCACGATCGGCCACGTTGACCACGGCAAAAC
>NZ_JARGDK010000016.1 GCF_029210495.1 Pseudothioclava nitratireducens
GCCTCCTCCTCGAGATCCCCGTGGCCCTGCCGGTGACACGGCCTCCCGAGACGGGCGAGACCTGAGCCATGCCGACAGCGCGCGCGTTGCGCTCCCTCACGGGTCCGATCCGCATTGCGGTGACGCAGGAAGCCCCCGTCGCGCTCCGCATTGCCGCAGCACCGCTGCGCATCCGGCTGCTCGGCACGCCAGGGCCACCGGGACCTGAAGGCCCGCCCGGTGACAAGGGTGATCAGGGCGAGCCCGGCGTCACCGTTCTTCCCACCGACACCCCCATTAATGGAGGCTTCTTCTGATGGCCAACACGATCCAGCTCAAGCGCCGCCTTGCCGGCAATCCTGGGGCGCCTGCTGCGCTCAAATCGGGCGAGCTCGCCCATAACGAGGTCGATGACACGCTCTATATCGGCAAGGGCGATGATGGCGCGGGCGCGGCCACGGCCATCGTGCCCCTGGCGGGCCGCGGGGCCTTCGCCGATCTGACCAGCCCCCAGACCATTGCCGGGGTGAAGACCTTCTCGATTGTCCCGAAGTCTGCGCAGGACGCGAGCGCCAGCACCGATCTTGTGCGCAAATCGCAGCTCGATGCGGGGCTCGCGGGCAAGGCGGCCACCAGCCACACACATGCGATCTCGGAGGTGAGCGGGCTGCAAGGCGCGCTCTATGGCAAGGCATCGACATCGCATAGCCATGCCATCGCCGATGTGACGGGTCTGCAGAGCGCGCTGAACGCCAAGGCGCCGCTGGCCTCGCCTGGCTTCACAGGGACACCGACGGCGCCCACGGCGGCAGGGGGGACGAACACGACCCAGCTGGCCACGACCGCCTTCGTGCAGAGCGCCCTTGCCGGGCTCGGCGCGGGCGACATGGCAAAATCCACCTATGACAGTGACAACGACGGCAAGGTGGACGCCGCCGAAGCAGCCGACAGCGTGCCCTGGACCGGGATTGCGGGCAAACCCTCGAGCTTCACGCCCGCCACGCATAGCCATGCGATCTCGCAGGTGACTGGGCTGCAAAGCGCGCTGGATGCGAAAGCGCCGCTGGCCTCACCGACGCTCTCCGGCACGCCGACCGCGCCGACAGCTGCGAGCGGCACGAACACGACCCAGATCGCGAGCACCGCCTTCGTACAGGCGGCGATTGCCGCGCTGGTTGACGCCGCCCCCGGCGCGCTCGACACACTCAATGAGCTGGCCGCGGCCCTCGGCGATGATCCGAACTTCGCCGCAACCGTCACCAATGGGCTGGCGGGCAAGCTGGCGGCGGCTTCGAACCTGGCGGATCTGCCGAACAAGGCCACGGCGCGGGGCAACCTTGGGCTGGGGTCGATGGCGACCCAGAACGCCAACAACGTCGCCATTACCGGCGGCAGCATCACCGGCGTGGCGCTCGACGGCGGCACGTTCTGATCTGAAGGGACGCCCCGACAGGGTTTTGTCGATCCCTGCTCAAGCGGCACGGCATCGGTCACCTCGGTCGCCCGATGCGCCTGCGCATGACCCCCAATCCCGCAATCGCCTCAGATGAGGCCAGCAAGGAGACGGCCAGATGGCCAGCATCATTCGCCTGAAACGCTCCTCGGTCGCCGCCAAGGTGCCGACCACGGCTCAACTTGATCTCGGCGAGCTCGCCGTCAACACACGCGACGGCAAGCTCTTCCTCAAGCGCGCCGATGGCAGTGAAGAGATCGTGGAGGTCGGCGCGCGTTGGGGCGCCTTCACCGCGCATGCCGCCGGCAATACCCTGACCTTCCGCTACAACGGCACCGACATCCTGGCGCTCGACGCCTCCGGCAACCTCACCGTGCTGGGCGATGTCACGGCCTTCGGGAGCCCGTGAGCCATGGTATTGCCGCTCACAGGCCCCCTGTCGCTGAGCCAGGTGAACACCGAGCTGGGCCGCGAGGCCAGCACCACCATCTCGCTTGGCGAGGCAGAGGTGCGGGCCCTGGCGGGTGTCGGGTCCGGCCCAATCAGCAAAGCCAGCCTGCGCGGTAAGGCGGCCCAGTTCACCCATATGATCACGGCCCATCAGCTGCATTTGAACCTGCACAGCTATCTCCTCGGCATTGGCTGGGACGGGACCAGCAAGGTCGAGGTGACGGTCGCCTCAGGCATCTACATTTGGTCCGACAACACCTCGATCCCGGCGCTCGACATGGGCGGGGCCTTCCCCGGAGGGCTCACGCTCGTCAATCGAGGCTTCATCATGGGTAAGGGCGGAGATGGTGGATATGTAGAGGCAGACCGAACGACTTATGTCGCGCCGACGGCGGGCGGGCCTGCGATTGTGCTCACCGGCCCGATCAGCATCGACAACAGCGCAGGCTATATCGGCGGCGGTGGCGGGGGCGGCGGGGCTCAAAACGGGGCGCCTGTCGCCATAATCATTAAGGAGCCAGCCTACGGCCCCGGCGGTGGGGGCGCTGGCGGCGGGCGCGGCGGTCCGATGCTCCATGGCGACACGAATGGCACTGTGCTGGGCAGCTTTGGCGCGGGCGGGGCCATTGGCCAGATCGGGGCTGTCGCTACGGATGCGAATAGCTGGGCTGGGCAAACCATCGCGCCGCATGGCGGCGCGGGTGGGGCGAGTGGTGCCGGCGCGATCGCCGGTGGTGGACTTTAGGAGGCAGACATATGGGCAGTGGTGGTGGCGGTGGTCCGCAACAAATTGGGGGGATCTCTGGCCAGGGTGGTGGCCGTATTCTGCCGGGGGCAGCCAGCGGTGTTGGGGAGCTGATCACCACATCGCCCAGGCAGGAGGTCACTTCCAATGTGTCGGCGGCCTATCCTGACAGGCGGCCAGTGCCCCCTTACGGCTCGGCATGGGACACGGCCTTTGCAGCGCCTGGCGGTGGACCCGGTCAGCCGGGGCACGGCGATGCCTTTGTCGTTTATGGCTATTTGAACACGGATGATGGCACGACAAGGCCTATGACCCCGCGCTCCGGCGGGGGCGGAGGCTGGGGGGCAGCCGGAGGGGCTGGCACCATGGTCACGAATGATGGCTACGTGCTCACAGCTGGCGGCAATCCCGGTGCGGCCGGGGGCAAGGCCATCGCAACCAATGCGCATCCGGTCACCTGGCTGGGTGGGTCCACCCGCGTCTACGGAGCCATCGGATGAAAACCTCCCTGCAGTTCTTCAAGGACATGGGCGTCTGCGACGGCGCCTATGCCTTCCTCGAGGCCTGGTTCACGGCCAACGGTCTTGAGACCTACGACTATCTCGCGGGCTATGCGCTGCTCGAAAGCTTGCCTGAGTTCCATGCTGCCGCTGCTGACGGTGGCCCCGGCCACGACACGGTCGCAGGCTGGCTCCAATGGGCGCATGACCTGCGCACGCGGCCCGAGGCAATCATGTACTTCGGCGACCACATCGAGGAGCCCTTGTTCCGCACCCATGACGGACATCTCCACGAAAGCATCGCCGCCGCCCAGGATCACCGCCGCCGCGTCTTTGCCGAGCTTCGCCGCGACCATGCCGCAGCCCGCGTGATCAACGGGGTGCGCCTTGGCGATGCCGGCGCCGAGACTTGGGAGGTCGTCGATCCTGCCCGCGATGACCTGACCCATTACGACGCCTTCGTCTGGCATGACAGTACCACAGGGCTGAACCATCGGACCGAGAGCCTTGGCGAGGCCGTGGCGTTTGACGCCGAGCAGGCTGAAGTGCTCAAGCGCATCGATGATGCGGAAGCTGCGGCAGGCATCCAACGCAGGATCACCGATGAAAGCGGGGCGTTCAGGGTGTGGGTGGAAGTCGGTAAAGGCAGTTCAACGCCGGACTATGGAGGAGGGGACTCTCCGGCTTCGTGATTGCGATGAAATGTTTGATCGGTTGCGTGAGAGTGCGCTCTGAACGTTATGGGGACTGTCCGCGAGGTATTCAGAGCACGCGCAGGCATCAACCGGCAGGGAAATTCGAAACTTCCTCGCAAATCGAGTGGTATGCTCAAGAGAAAGGTGGTGCCTAGATTAGATTCCACCGGGTGTTGCTTGCGTTGAACTTTTGTTGCAGAAGTAGCTCGTAGGAGTTCAGGCTTCGCAATACAAAAATACAGAGGTCTTCATGATCAACAGGCGTACAGTTATGCGTATTTTTGTCGGGGCGGCGCTTCTTCCATTTCTGAGTGCCTGTGAAAGCCAATTACCTGTAGCTGGTGATGGTTTGAACACGGCTGTGGCGGAGGTCTTGCCGAACGCCCGGGTTGTTCTCCTTGACGATCAAAACGTTCTTCAGTTCACAGCTACGGCTGCCGCCGTTCCGCAAAGCGCCTCTGTTCCCGGTCGGTCGTCGTGGGTCTATCGCGTCGGCACGGGTGACGTTCTAAAGATCATCGTTTGGGGTGTGTCTGAGCTAAACGACCCGTCGCAATACATCGAAGGCGCGCCCGCACCGGGTACTGTTGTGCAGGCAGATGGAACGGTATTCTTTCCCTATGTCGGCGCCGTTGAGGTTTCGGGCAAAACCGTTCCGGAAATCCGTGAAGCGCTGACCAAAGGGTTGAGCGAGTACTTCCCCGACCCGCAGGTCGAAGTGCGCGTGATCGAGTTTAACTCACAATCCGCGGTCATTTCTGGCGCCGTGGAAAACCCGGCTCGCTATCCGCTGAGTACGAATCCGACCCGTTTGTTGGACCTCGTGGCGCAGGCGCGCCTTGATCCTGCGAGGGCTGATACGGAGCGGGTGATCTTGCGTCGTAACGGTAAGACCTATCCGATTAACCTCGATGCGTTTGTCAGATATGGCCGCGAGTCGTCGAACCCGTTGGTTCTGGATGGCGACACCGTATTTGTTCCGGATCGCAAACCAGAAGAGGCCTTTGTCTTGGGCGAGGTCAAAACCGTGTCTTCGGTGAATATCTCCGAGCGTGACGTGAGCCTGACCCAGATCGTGAGCGAGGCGGGCGGTTTGAATATACGTGACGCCGATGCTCGCGGTATCTTTGTGTTCCGCCGTGATAGTGATGGTTTGACGGTGTTCCAGTTGGATGTTTCGAACCCGAGCGCCTATCTGATCGGCACGCGTTTCGCGATGAAGGCGCAAGACGTTGTATTTGTCACCACCGATCCGGTGTCGCGTTGGAACCGTGTGATTTCTGACCTGTTGCCGAGCTTGAGTGTCTATCAAACCGCAAGCGATATCTGATGTTTAAGTCGGTTTTGGTCGTTTGCACGGGAAACATCTGCCGCTCGCCCGTGGGTGAACGTGCTCTGGCTGCGCTTTGCCCGCATTTGACCGTGAACTCTGCCGGGATCGGTGCGTTGGTTGGCAAGGGTGTCGACAAAGACGCGGCGGCCGTTGCGCGCGCGCACAACGTCAACGTCGAGGGTCACGCGGCCCGGCAGATCAGCTCAGAAATTCTTGCGATGCACGATCTGGTTTTGGTGATGGGGCCAGAACATCGCCAATATATCCGCGAGAATTTCCCGCACGCGAGTGGCAAAACGATGATGTTCGACAAATGGGAGCGCGATGAAGGCATCGAAGACCCCTATCTTCAGAGCGTCGAATTTCATGAATTGGTATTTGCCGAGATCGATAAGTCGGCTCGGTCTTGGGCTAAACGGCTCGGCTAAAGTATTGGAGGCCGTTACGTGTCTAACAAAAAAGACTATGACGACGAGATCGACCTGGCTGAAATTTTCCACGTGCTTTGGGCGCGCAAGCTGTTCATCGCGGCTTTTATGGTCGGTTTCGTAATCATCGGGTTTTTATACGCAAAATCCCAGACGCCAATTTTCCAATCCACTGCTCTCGTTCAGCTAGAGGAACGGTCGAGCGGCGGAGATCTGCCGGCAGAATTGCAGTCATTGATGGGCAGCGGCTCTGGTGGTCGTGCGGCGACCGAGATCGAGATCCTGAAATCCCGTAGCGTGGCGAGCGACGCGGTGAATGCCTTGGGGCTTCACATCGATGCGGCCCCGCGCGCGCTGCCTTTTTTGGGGAATATCTTCCGCCATCTTGGTGTTCCGCATTTCGGCACCTCGTGGCTCAAGGCCTATTCGTGGCAATCTGAAACCATTGAAGTCGGGGTGTTGCGGGTTCGGTCTGAATGGATCGGCGAAGAGATCGTTGTCGTCAAAACCGATGAGAGATCGTTTGACGTAGAATTGCCGGATGGATCCAGCCTTTCGGGTCAGGTCGGCACGCCTGTTGCGGGCGGCGATGACTTTGCTTTGCGTGTGGATGCGCTGACGGGTCCGGTGGGGCGCGAATACATTGTGTCGAGCCGCGATCCGGTGCTGATTGCCACAGAATTGTCAGAAGATCTGGGCGTTGCCGAGGTTGGCCGTCAGTCGTCGATCCTGCGTCTGACGTATCGCCACCCCGACCGTGCAATGGCCTCGGGCGTGTTGGATGCCGTGATGGCGGCCTATGTGCGCCAAAACATTCAGCGCGGTGCCGCGTCTGCTGAAAAGAGCCTTCAGTTCATTCAGGAGCGCCTGCCTGATGCAGAGGCGCAGGTTCAAGCGGCTCAATTGGCGCTCAATTCCTACCAGCGGTCTGTGTCTTCGGTCGATTTGACCTTTGAAACCCAGCAAGTTCTGTCGAGTGCGGCAGAGATTGAAACCCAGCTGAACGATCTGAAGATGCAGCAAGCGGAACTGGCATTGGATGTGACCCCGAACCACCCGAGCTACAAGCGTCTGGAAGAGAACCGCGTGATCCTTGAGGAGCGTCTGGCGGCTATTCGTGAGGAAACCCAAGGCTTGCCCGAGCAGCAGTTGGAGGTGTTCAATCTCAACCGTGATTTGCAGGTTGCGCAGGAAATTTATCAGTCACTGTTGCAACGTCGTCAGGAATTGCAGGTTGTTCGGGCCTCCACCATCGGGAATATCCGTGTGATTGATAACGCGCTGACCGAGCGTTTTGCGGTCGCGCCGCGCACCAAAATCATCGTAATGCTGGCCGCGGTTTTGGGCCTGATCACGGGTGTTGGCGCGATCCTCGTGCCGCGAATGCTGCGCCGGACGGTGGATGGGGTGGAGGATCTCGAAAACCTGGGGCTTTCGGTGTTTGCCTCTGTTGGGTTCTCGAAACTGGCCGACCAGTCTTCGAACAAGAATAAAACAATGCCCATTCTGGCGGTTGATCGACCCACTGACCTTTCGGTTGAGGCATTGCGGTCGCTGCGGACCTCGATGCACTTCGGGATGATTGACGCAAAGTCGCAGTCGCTGGCGCTTACCTCGCCTGCGCCTGGTGTTGGCAAGTCGTTCATCTCTGTCAACCTTGCTGCGGTGATGGCACAGGCTGGCACCCGGGTCGTGGTGATTGACGCAGACCTGCGGCGCGGCGTTTTGCGCAAGTATTTCAACTGTCCGCGAGATACGGATGGCCTGTCAGAAGTTCTGGCCGACGATGTGAAGCTGGAAGATGTGATCCGCAAAGGTCCGATTGAGAACCTGTTTTACGTCACCTCGGGGCACTATCCGCCAAACCCGTCGGAATTGCTGATGCGGCCCAAGTTTGAGCAGGTGATCAAGCAACTCTCGGAACAGTTTGATTTCGTCATCGTGGATGCGCCGCCGATTTTGGCCGTGACCGACCCTGTCATTTTGTCAAAATACGTTGGCGCGACGATGATTGCGGCGCGTCACAAGGTGACTGCGGCGCCCGAACTTGAGGCCGCGATCCGTATATTTGAGGCGGGCGGCGGTAAATTCATCGGTGCGATCCTGAACGGCTACAAGGCCGAGGCGTCGGGCAAGGGCGGCTATTACTATTACTACAACAAACGCTATGCCTATGATGACAAAGGCAGCAAGGAGTGATCGGATAACTGGCGGGTTTTAGCGCGGGATGGGTCATGTGCCCGTGGGGAGATCTTGCGGTTCGTTCACCTTTGAGACGTTATGAAAATGTAACGCTTGGGGGCGGAAGTGCCTCGCACTCAAAAGATATGCTGGCGCATATTGGGACGATTGGCCTACTAGGTCCATATCATCCTGAGACTCATCTCAAATCTTTGATTGGAGGCGCCCTTGGTTCACAACGCCATGTTGCATTTCGAATGGCACGAGTTTGTTTTGGCCGCGCTTGCGTTTGTGATTTGTGCTGCGGTTGTCTTGTTGCGCTCTCGGTTCCCGCGGCTCAGCGGGCGTACGGCGGACTTGCGGGCGGTTCAGTCCATGCACACGCGGCTCACCCCACGTGTGGGGGGCGTTGCAATCTTCGGTGCACTGGGTCTGAGCGTGATCTTTGCGCCCGTTTCAATCTCTGGGCCGTATGCCAATTTCGTTCTTGCGACCTCATTCCTCTTTGTTGTGGGGCTGGCCGAGGACCTTGGGTTCCACATGTCACCACGCAGGCGCATGTTGGCTGCCATGGGCGCGAGCTTGCTGGTGATCTGGCTTTTGGGCGTTTGGCTTCCACGCGCCGGCATCCCTGGGTTTGACCTGCTGGTAGCGCACTGGGTGATCGGCGTTCCGCTGACCCTTCTGGTGACGGCAGGAATCGCAAATGGCTTCAATCTGATCGATGGGGTGAATGGCCTCGCATCTATGACGGGAATCGCAGCAGCTATTGCACTGAGCTATATTGCAGAGCTGGCAGGCTACGCCACGATGGTCCACCTCTCGATGATGATTGCGGCAGGAATCTTCGGGTTCTTCCTCCTGAACTATCCCTTTGGTCTGATCTTTCTCGGCGATGCCGGGGCATACACGATCGGCTTTGTGCTGAGTTGGTTTGGGATTTCAGTGCTTCTCAATTCGCCCGATGTCTCGCCCTGGGCCATTTTGCTGACACTGTACTGGCCCGTGGCTGATACAGTGCTGGCGATCTATCGCCGGTCTCGCAGAAACAAGGACGTTTCGGCCCCGGATCGGTTGCATGTGCATCAAATGGTGATGCGCGCACTGGAAATGTGCATCCTCGGCCGAAATCGGCGTCAAATTGCAAACCCGCTCACGACACTGGTCTTGTCGCCCTTCGTCATCGCACCGCCAATCGCGGGTGTGCTGCTGTGGAACCAAAATCAGAATGCGTTTCTGGCCGTCGTGGTCTTTGGGGTGTTGTTTTTTGGCAGCTATGCGGCGGCACCAAGTCTGATCCGCCGGTTTCGCTTACCTTCGGGATATAATCGTCTCTAGGTCATGTTGACAAATGGCGAAGCCAGAGCCTGATGCAGGCGATGTCGATGAAGCCGAGGAAACTGTCTGCGGTTTTGTCGTAGCGTGTTGCCAGGCGGCGACTGTTCTTGAGCTTGTTGAAACAACGCTCGACCATGTTGCGCAAGGTGTAGATGGTCATGTCGACGACCTTGCGCACCTTGCGGTTCTTTCGCATGGGGATCATGGGCAGCGCGTTACGGCTCTCGATGTCTTCTCTAATTTTATCAGAGTCATAGCCCCTGTCGGCGACCAACACGGCGGGCTGCGGAAGGTTGTCGGCCATCACCAGATCATAGCCCGTGTAGTCTGAATCCTGCCCGGGCGTGATCTCGGTCCTCATCGGGAGGCCAGCGCCATTGACGCGGAGATGGATCTTGGTCGAGAACCCACCTCTTGAACGGCCAAGAGCCTCTTTCGGAGTCCCCCTTTTGCGCCGGCCGCATGGTGGTGGGCCCTGATCACAGTGCTGTCGATCATCTGGAGCTTGTCGGGCGCGAGCTTCGCGTGGTTCAAGGCATCCAGGATGTCCTCCCACAGCCCGGCGAGCGTCCAGCGCCGGAACTGCCGGTAGACAGATGACCACTTGCCAAACTCCTCTGGCAGGTCCCGCCAGGGCGCACCGGTCCGCGCGACCCAGAAAATGCCATCCAGAACAAGTCGATGGTCCGCAGGCTTGCGCCCGTTCGGATGCCGGACGGCTCGGATGAAGCCCTCAAAGAATGCCCATTCGTCGTCGGACATCAGATTGCGTGCCAAGGTCACCTCCCACGTAGAGATGATCTTGAATCACAGCCAGACGCGCAGGGGAATCCTTTTTGTCAACACAACCTAGATCTATGGAAAGGGCCGCTTGAGTTGCCGGAAAAGGCCATGCAGGCTGGGTTTCACGTCATTTACCTCGCAAAAGACGCAAAGGATCAGTGCTACTTGCGAGTACTTCCACAATGAGCGCTCGGATTGGTAGTGTTCATGAAATGTTCTAATGGCGCTGGAAGTGAATTGCCATCTCACCCGAGCAGAATTCGTTTCACCCGCTCCACGCCCTTCACAACCAATTCTGCGTCACCACGCGCCTCGACGTTCAGCCGCACAACCGGTTCTGTGTTCGAACTGCGTAGATTGAAGCGCCAATCGCTCATGTCGAAGCCTAAGCCGTCCATTTCGTCGATGGATATGGCTTCGAGTTCAAATTCTGTTCGAACTCTCGCAATGGCGGCCTTGGGATCGTCGAGAGTGAAATTAATTTCCCCCGAGGAGGGGAATGCAGCTTTGCGATCCGCTACAAGATCCGCAAGAGGACCGTGTCGGCTAACAAGTTCGGCAACGAGCAACCAAGGGATCATGCCACTGTCGCAGTAGACGAAGTCGCGGAAATAGTGATGCGCTGACATCTCGCCGCCGTAGACCGCGTTCTCATCACGCATGGCTTGTTTGATGAAAGCATGACCGGTGCGGGTTTGGACAGCGCGCCCACCGGCTTTTGACACAAGGTCCTGCGTGTTCCAGATGATCCGGGGATCATGGATGATCGTCGCGCCGGGGTCTTTGGCGAGGAATGCCTCTGCGAGTAGACCGACGACATATTCGCCGTCGATGAAGGCACCCGTGTGATCAAAGAAGAAGCAGCGATCGAAATCACCGTCCCACGCCACGCCGAAATCAGCGCCAGTGGCGCGCACGGCTTCTGCGGTCGCGGGTCGGTTTTCTGGAAGGAGGGGGTTTGGGATGCCCTGCGGGAAGCTGCCGTCAGGTTCGTGGAATAGACGTTCGAAGGTCAGAGGGGATCCAAGGTCTGCGAGCCGTGCCGCGATGGCATCGAAAGTCGGCCCGGCGGCGCCATGTCCCGCATTCACCAGGATCTTAAGGGGCTTCAACGCGGCGATGTCTACAAACTCGCAAATGCGTTCGACATATGCCGAGCGTGCCTCTGCAGCGACGTTTCTGATTGTGCCCATCGTTGCATTCGTTGCGAACGCATTTTCTTCGGCCAGCTCTTTGATACGCGCCAAACCACTGGCTGCATCAAGTGGCGCCGAACCAGCCCGCACCATCTTCATGCCGTTGTAATCCATCGGGTTGTGTGAAGCGGTGACGCAGATCCCGCCATCCGACCCGAAATGGGTGGTCGCGAAATACATTTCCTCGGTGCCTGACAGCCCGAGATCAAGCACATCGCACCCCTGGTCGATCAGACCCTGTGCGACGCTTTTTGACAGCGCCTCGGAAGAAGCTCGGACATCTCTTCCGAGAACGACGGTTTTTGCATTCAGTGCAACAGCAAACGCAGCACCGATCCGGTAAGCGATGTTGTCGTCCAGATCGATGCCCAGGCGGCCACGGATGTCGTAGGCTTTGAAACAGTTCAAATCACTCATCCGCTGACACCGTTTTTTTCGATTGAGCGAGATTGTCCAAATAATCACCGTAGGCATTCTTGCCGAATTTCTGGGCACGAGCCTCTAGTTTCGCTGCGTCGATCCAACCCATCTCGAATGCTACCTCGTCGGGGCTGCCCACTTGTTGGCCTTGGCGTTCGGTGAGCGTGCGCACAAAATTGCCCGCATCCAGCAGGCTGGCGTGGGTGCCGGTATCAAGCCAGGCATAGCCGCGGCCCATTTTTTGTACGGTGAGCGCGCCGTCGTGCAGGTAGCTTTCCAAAAGCGTTGTGATCTCCAGCTCGCCCCGGGCCGAGGGGCGCACCTTTCGGGCGCGTTCGGGCGCTGTGGCATCGACAAAATAAAGCCCCGTCACGGCATAGTTCGAGGGCGGCGCGGGCGGCTTTTCGATGATGCTTTTGACCGTGCCATTGGCGTCAAAATCCACCACGCCGTAGCGTTCGGGGTCTGACACGCGGTAGCCAAAGACCGTGGCGCCTGTGGTGGTTTGATCTGCCTCTTGCAAAAGGTTTGGCAGGCCGTGTCCAAAAAAGATGTTATCGCCCAGCACCATGGCCGCAGGGCTGCCGGCCAAAAAATCCTCTGCCAGAATAAAGGCCTGCGCCAGCCCATCGGGGCTGGGCTGCACCTTATACTGTAGCGAGATGCCCCATTGGCTGCCATCGCCCAAGGTGCGGATGAACTGCTCCTGGTCGTGGGGGGTGGTGATGATCATGATCTCGCTGATGCCTGCCAGCATCAGCACGGTTAAGGGATAATAGACCATGGGCTTGTCATAAATCGGCAGCAGCTGTTTCGACACGCCCATGGTGATAGGATAAAGCCGCGTGCCCGATCCACCGGCCAGAATAATGCCTTTGCGCTTTGTCATGTGGATACCTTTAACTCTGTTAAACATTCCTTCAAGCCCGCGTGCCAATCCGGGCGCGCCAAACCAAAAACGGATGTGGTTGTGCTGCAATCAAGGCGGCTGTTCAGCGGGCGGGCGGCTGGCGTGGGATAGGCGCTGGTAGAAATGGCCTGCACGCGGGTGGGCCGGCCCGCTAAGCTGAATATCGCGCGGGCAAAGGCGCACCAGCTGGCATCGGGCGCACCGCTAAAATGATAGGTGCCTGTTTTTTCTGGCGCCTCCTGCAGCTGCCCGGCGATGGCAAGGCAGGCAGCGGCAATGGCGCGCGCGGGCGTGGGGCCGCCGATTTGGTCATCCACCACGTTGATCTGGTCGAGGGTCTCAGACAAGCGCAGCATGGTTTTGACAAAGTTGTTGCCATGGGCGGAAAACACCCAAGAGGTGCGCAAAATGGCATGGGTGCAGCCGCTGGCGCGAATGCCCCGTTCACCCGCCCATTTGCTGCGGCCATAGGCATTGGCAGGCCGCGAGATATCACCGGGCGCCCAAGGGTGGTGGCCGGTGCCGGGAAACACATAATCGGTGGAGATATGCACCAAGGGAATATTCAGCGCAGCACAGGCCAGGGCCATTTCTGTAGGCGCCGCACCGTTGATGGCGGTGGCCATTGTTTCTTCCTCTTCGGCCCGGTCAACGGCCGTGTAGGCGGCAGCATTGATCACCGCGCGGGGGCGGTTGGCCTGGATGGCCGCAGCACAGGCGCCGGGCTGCGCCAGATCGGCCGCATCGCGCCCCAGGGCCAGAACCGGGGCAAGCTGCTGCAGCTCGTGCGCCACCTGGCCCGTGCGGCCAAAGACCAACAGGCCGCTCATGGCGCGGCCCGGCCCAGCCGCTGGCCCACGCCCTGGCGGCCCAGCAGCGGGCGCCACCATGCCTCGTTCTCGAGATACCAGCGCACGGTGCGTTCCAACCCCTCTTCCACCGTCACGCTGGGGCGCCAGCCCAGCTCGTCGCGAATGCGCGTGGGGTCGATGGCATAGCGCGCGTCATGGCCGGGGCGATCGGTGACGAAGGTGATCAAATCGGCGTATGTGCCGGTTTCACGTGGGCGCAACCGGTCGAGGATGGCGCAGATCGTTTGCACCAACTGCAGGTTCGTGAGCTCGTTCTCGCCGCCGATGTTATAGCTGCGCCCCAGCGCGCCCTTTGTGGCCACCAGCAGCAGCGCATCGGCGTGATCTTCGACGTAAAGCCAATCGCGGATATTGCTGCCATCGCCGTAAATCGGCAGTGGCCGCCCCGCCAGCGCGTTCAGAATAACCACCGGGATCAGCTTTTCTGGAAAGTGGTAGGGCCCGTAATTGTTGGAACAATTGCTCAGCACCACGGGCAAGCCATAGGTCTCAAACCAGGCGCGCACCAGATGGTCTGACGCGGCTTTCGAGGCGGAATAGGGGCTGCGCGGATCGTATGCCGTGGCCTCGGTAAACTGCACGGCCGGGTCTGCAGGCAGCGAGCCAAACACCTCGTCTGTCGAGACGTGATGAAAGCGAAACCCATCAGGCCGCCCCGCCGCCTGCCAATATTTACGCGCGGCCTCCAGCATGTTGAACGTGCCGGTGATATTGGTGTCGATGAAATCTGCGGGCCCATCGATAGAGCGGTCGACATGGGATTCGGCCGCCAGATGCAGCACAATATCGGGTTGATGCGTGGCAAAAGCCGCATCCAGCGCCGCGCGGTCGCGGATATCGGCCTGCTGAAAGGTATAAAGCGGGCTATCCGCCACCGGCGCCACATTGGCCAGATTGGCGGCATAGGTCAGCGCATCCAGGTTGACCACCTGATGCCCGCGCGCCACCGCCAGCCGCACCACGGCCGAGCCGATAAACCCCGCCCCCCCTGTGACCAGTAGCTTCATCTGTTATCCCTCAAAGGTGAATGGGCTGTTAAAGCCGGCCAGCAGAGGGGCTGTGGCGTCTTTCCCGCTCAGCACCGGCGCGCTGGTGAGGGGCCATTTGATGCCAATATCCGGGTCATCCCAGCGCAGCGCGCCCTCGGTTTCCGGGGCGTAATAATCATTACATTTGTAGATAATCTCGCTATCCGGCTCGAGCGTGGCAAAGCCATGGGCAAAGCCCACCGGGATATAAAGCTGCGCGCCGTTTTCTGCGCTCAGCGTATAGCCCACCCACTGCCCATAGGTGGGGCTGTCGCGCCGAATATCGACGGCTACATCAAAAATCGCGCCTCGGCCACAACGTACCAGCTTAGCCTGCGCGTGCGGCGGTGACTGAAAGTGCAAGCCACGCACCGTTCCAACCGCCGCTGAGAGGGAGTGGTTGTCTTGGACGAACTCGGCATCAACGCCCAATTCTGTAAACACCCGGCGGCTGTATGTCTCGGCGAAAAAACCACGGTGATCACAAAACCTGTTTGGTTTCAGAAGCTTAACCCCCGATAGTTTTGTTTCTGTCATTTTCACTTTTTATTCGACTCTCTGATTTCTAAATCTGTTTTACCACCAGCTTCGGTTTATGCGTGATCAAGAAGCTCAAAATAGGCCTTCCCGATTTGGTCCCAGGTGTATTTGCGCTGCGCTATTTCGAGCATGTCAGCCCCGATCCGATCGGCATCCTCGATGTCTAGGTTGCGCAACTGCTCAGCAAGTTCTGCTGCGGACTCGAAATAGCGCGCTTTGCCTTCGGTGCTGTGGCGGTTGAAGGAACAACCATGCGCCAGGACCGGAACGCCAAAATGCATCATTTCGACAAGAGACGGGTTGGTACCGCCTGCAGAATGGCCATGCACGTACATCGACGCCCTGTCACGGATGGCGCGGAGGCCACGCGGCTCGTAGACGGGATCGTGGATGGTGATGGTGGAGTGGCCCATGTAGCGCGCCTTCAAGTCGCGGCCGTAGTCGCTCTTGTCCCAGTTGCCGACGAATACCAGCGGCGTGTCAAGCCCGGCGAAGGCTTCGAGGATCATCGCAACGTTGTTTTCCGGCTCAATCCGGCACAGCGCGAGGGCGTAGTTCTCGGGCAGTTCGGCCACCGCAGTCGGGTCGGGTGCCGCGTCGAGCGTATGGTCTCCGCCATATGGAATGACCTTGCAGGGGCGGGCGTAGGCCTCGGTCACGTAGTCGGCGATTGCCTGGTTGTCGGCGATTACAATGTGCGAAAACCGCACTGCAGCCCACTCGGAGGCGCGCAGAACAGTTTTGGCGAGGCCCTTCCACTTTTCACGCTTCCACTCGATGCCGTCAATATTAGTGACGATCCTGGTGCGGCTGATGAGGCGCACCAGCGGCAGGGCGAGTGCGCCCGATACTCCGAGCAGGAGCACCCTGTGGTCGCCGCGCCGGACTGCGTCGAACAGAGAGAGCGCATCGTATGCTATGGATTGCGGGCCGTTGGCGTCGAGCCTAATGTAGCGTAGCCGAGCGGTGCGGTAGTGGTCGGGTCTTTCCGGAAACGCCTTGGCAGAGCAATATACGCACACCTCGGCGCCATTGCCGGACGCGCTGTTGTACTCCACAAGATTCTGCGCGAGTGTCTCGAAACCGCCATACCCAGCCGGGACCCCTACTGTACCAATAATAGAAATTGTCATGCCTTCACCGATATGCAAGACGAAAAACGAAGGAGCCCGAAAACTATTGAAAAGGACCCAAGCCCCTGTCGATTTGAGGATTTTCGCGCAATAGGTTTTGAGTGGAAAATCAAAGTTTCTCCTCCGATTGCTTCAATAAAACAATAACTGGAACAAACGCGACCAAATGGTTGCTCAGCGAACTGAAAAGCTGCAAAAATAGAAAAGAAATCAAAAAGGCCAGATACCGTCGGCTAATCCGTCGGGCGGAAAAAAACAAAAAGAAAGCACAAAAAAAAGTCCAGATGCCAAAGTCGTATATTTTCGAGAGTATCAGGGACTCAGGTGCATCAGCCGCATTTAGGCCATTTAGCACGTGCCCTGCTATCGATGAATAGCCGAGCGGTCGAGGAAAGATCAAATCCTCGAAGTCCGGAAACATAAAAAATGCGTTGTATCTATCAAGAATGGATGCGATGTGCTGGGAGTAAAGAGTTCCAGAATGGGACTCTGAAAGGTCTAAAAGGAGCCGATACGAAAAAAACACTGCTCCCAAAGCAACCAATGACGAAGTCAAAGGAAACCTCCGAAACATGGCAAAGTAGGTAATAAATGGAACCACCTTCGAAAGTGTGGAAAGGGAAATCAGGAAAAAAACTGCACGAAGAGCCAAATTTGAGCGAAGAAAAAAGGCGTAGCTGGCGTAGAGGGTAGCGATTAAAGAGGCCGAGTAAAGAGGAGCGGTCACTCGAGCTCCTAGCAAGCCTCCAGAAACATTGGATTCAATTCCCTTTGCGGAAAAGTAGTCGGAGCTCGCAAAAATCGCGTCAGCAACCGCATTGAAGCCGAACCATTGGAGAAGAATCTCCGAAAAAGAGAGGGCAGCACAGATCAAGACGAAAAACTTCATGCCGCCAATCTGGGAAAAGGACTCGGCTTCCAGTCTGAGGAGAAAAACCACTGTCGCCAAAAAGATGACGTCCCTTAATCCATATAAAAAAACGAGCGCGTTGAATGGGAGGGTGCCGTCCAGAGAGCCGACGAGCCCGAATAGAACCGATAGGAGAACGAACAAGAGACTACTGCTTTGACGGTATAACACGAAGAGAGACAACGCCAGCACAATCCAAGCGTCTCTAAGTGCAGTAAGCGGTGCCCCAAGACTCGTGAAGCGTGAGGTCATAATTGCAATAAGTAAATAACCAAACGTAACATGGTAAACAAGAAAAGCTAAAAACGTTCTCTTGGCGCTCATCACAATTGAGCCCTTCTGACCAAAAACGCCAACGGGATCTTGGAAGCCAAAGTAAACACTGAAACAGCCACCGCAGAGCAGTATTCACTGTTTGCGGACATTGTCCCGAACAGCGTACCGACAAGTAACGCAAGTGTCAACAAAGTCAAAAAGACATTGACCTTTTGTCTGTCAGTCATGATGAACAGAGTACCAATTGGGCCAAAACAGGAGTTTGCGGAATAGCCAAGCCAAATAATTGCAAGAACGAACAAGTCAACACTTGAGCCAACCTCCTTAAGGGAAATCGGCAGCCAGGCGCGCGCAGTGAACACAATCGTCCAAAACATCACGGAAAGCACAATCGTGCTAAAAATACTGTACCTTAAGTATTGCGAGTAGAGTGGCCAGATTTCTTCGCGCCTACCCTCCAAAAAGAGAGCGCGAACAACAGGAGCAAAACGAAAGTTCATAAGGGCTATAACAATAAGCATACTCTGTGCCAGCCGGATTGAAAGTGACAGGTCTCGCGTGAATTCCGCTTCCAAGAATGCTCGTGACATTACGATGGGAAGGTGGGTGAGGGCATATGTGCCAAATCCTCCAAGAAAATAAATACTGCTTCGCTTGAAAAAATTAATCCATTTCGGAAGCTGAGTTAAAGAAAAATCAAAGACCTTGATTTCGCGTCGCGCAAAAAGAGTGGCAATTGCGGCCGACGCCGCGCTGGAGGAAAAAAGAATAACGGTTGGCGAGTCGCTCATACGTAGGCTCAAAGGAACGAACAGAATTACAGCGGGAACGAGAAATCCCAGCAACGCTGCCGCCCGAAATCTCCTTTGACTTTGATAAATCGCTCCATACGTGGAGGTGACCGCTAACGCTGTAGCGGTCAGGAGCGTTCCTATCAGATTAAACAATACCTTGGACTCTGGCCAGAAAAAGGCTCCTGTTGCAGCTATCCCTAGTATAAAAAATGTGGCGCGAAGCAGGGCGAGATAGGTGACAATGAGTGCTTTGGCGCAATATCCGTCGCGGTCCTCTGGTTCCATATAGTGTTTGACGACAAAATCTTCCATTCCAAATTTTAGAATAAAAGACAGGAGGGTGGCCGCGGAAAACGCAGCAAAGTAGTCGGCGCTTTTCGTCGGAGCATATAGGAATGCAACTGAAATTGTTGAAGCCAATCCCATTGCAATGCTTATTACGCGTATTGCGTAGTCCATTTTCGTTTCTGGGGCTCTTGTTGTCCGGTTTGATGTTCTAGTCGAAAAGCTCGCACGAGGTTTCTGGATGCTTCTCTAGACCTAATTGGTCAATATTTTAGTGCAAAGTGAGGCTCGTATATTAGCTTTTTCGACTACCCAGGCTGGACTTTGAGGTAAACCATCGTCCCTGAGGTGGAAATCAAGCGCGCTCGAAAGATTAATGTTGGAATACTTCATCCTCTAGGACATCAAATGAGTATTGTGAGAACTGCCCGATTTCGCATCCCTCGGGTGAGAGATCAATTTTCAGCCCGGGCGCAATCCCTTCGGTTGAGCACGCTGCGGATAGGATCCGATGAAGGTCACCCTTATCGTAGGCGATGTGACGGAAAAGGTCGCCTAGTTCGAAGTATAAGCCCCGGTGCCTTCGTGTGTACGTCTGATAATCAGCTGCTAGACAAATGATAGGCCTCTTCAAGTACGAGTAGTCATAAACTATACCTGAGTAGTCAGCGAGCAGGATGTCCACGCGGGAGAGGATGACGTTGGTATCCAGGTCGGCAACGAGCACGTGCAGGTTGCATTCACTTTCGATTTGGTCAGCGAATTTTTCATCATAGTAGTGCAATTTCACTGCGGGCACGTAGCCCAAGGCGATCTTGTCAGGCGTGGAAAAGAATTCGGCGATCAACTTGCAGTTTTCAAGAATGGCATCAATCGAATGCCCTTCATCGCGATGGGTGGGCGCATACAGAACGAACTTTTTTGATCCATCCAGCCAATCCGGTGCAAATGCCTTGGGCGTGTCGAACAACGCATCGCAACGCGGCATTGGAAGTGTGAGGAGCTGATCTTGTTTGACGCGCCATTGCGTGCGCAGGATTTCGTCGAATACCTTGTGAGCGGAAACTACGTAGCGATACCGATCTATGGTGTTGCGACGAATTGCATTCTTGAGCTTTGAAAACCAGCCGTATTTTTCTTCGAAGCCACGTTTGATCGGCATCCCGTGGCAGACTTGTACTAGTTCCGCGTTGCGTCCGATGCACGGAGCGAAGAAGTCGAAGGAATTAACCGTACAGAAGAAATATCGTGCAGTCAACTGGGCCCAAATCCCCTTCGCTGAGTATGCGTAAAGGATCGCTGGGTTTTCGGTTTCGAGGAGAGCTTTATCTTTGACCAAAAAGTACGCGTCATATTTGGGTCGTTTTTGTGCTTCTTCGAATAGGTACTTGGTGCTGTCGCCGTACTTTTTCCCATACCATGAAGCGAACACCATGCGAGTGTTGTTTCGGGGGATTGTGCTGGCGAACAGGAATAGGATGAGTAGAAGTGGCCCGGCTGCAAGCTGTTTTACCATTCGGCGTATTTTCGTGGACATACGTATGAATTCGTTTTGAAGGTGCGGTTGTGGCGGTTGTGATCTGCGTGACCCTGACGTCGCGATGTTCTAGCAAAAAGCTACGTGTTCTACATGTTCCAATTTGGGGCAAGGGCTAAGGCCCGTGCGCTTATGGACGGAGGGGGCTTAGCTCCCGGAGCCGGTTGAGTGCCGCTTGCGAGCCGACTAGGCGCAGACTTCGTGGGCCAGGCTCATAGAGTGCACCGCACAGGTGACGGTCTGGTCCGGAGCCCTAGCCTCCAGCAGCTTCGGATCGAAACCACTGTCACCACAACGCTCTGGCTCGGCAGCATTTCGACCTTTGAAGATGTGGAGGCCATTGTCAGAGCGGCATCGAATAGACGGCGCGCTCAACGTACTTGGGCGTGGCAGAACGATCCACTATGATGGGTGGCTCGCCAACGATGCTCAAGAGTGCACGTCCCGGCGCACCATGTTTTCTGAGCAACGGACCTAGGCGTTGCGGCCCATGTCGGGGGTGGTACGCACCTCAGAGGCCGCCAAGTCTGTTCAACGTCGCTTGACTGCCGACTGTGCCGCAAACCACCGGGTCGAGCGCACGAGGGCGCACGGCGCAAGTCAGGCTCTGGTCCAGAGCCTTGGCCTCCAGAAGCCAGGAGCCGAAACCGCCGTCATAGAGGTGATCTTCCACCGTTATCACGTCGCTCCGGGTCCGCAACATCTCGGCCTGCGATGCTTTGGCGGCCATCGACCAGAGTGGCATCGAATAGACTTCCCGACCGGCGTGCTCGGGGGTCACGGCCCAGTCCATCGCGATCTGCAGGCCCGCACCCGTGCTCAGGAACGCCCGGTCCGGCTCGCCGTCCCTGAGCTTGAGCCAGCGGCCCGGGGCCACCTCCGGCGGGGCGGTGTGGAAACTGGGCTCTCCCGCCTTGCCGAGACGCAGATAGGAGGGTCCGGGGTTTTCGACAAGGAAGCGCATGGCGGCGCGCACCTCCATCGGGTCGCCGGGGGCGGCGAGTACCATGTTCGGCATGGTTCGCATCAGGGCATAGTCTTGCACGGCGTGATGGGAGTAGCCCAGGGCACCATAGGCAAGACCGCCGCCCACAGCCACCACGGTCACAGGCAGCTCGTGATAGGCCACGTCATTGCGGATCTGCTCGGCGCAGCGGAATGTAGGGAAGTTCGCGATGGAATAGGTGAAGACGTGGTAGCCTTCGGAGGCCATGCCTGCGGCCAGCCCGGTCATGTTCTGCTCGGCCACACCGGCGTTGACGAAGCGATCTGGAAACTCCTCGGCAAAGGGTTCGATCACCGAATAGCCCAGGTCGCCCACGATCAGGGCCACCTGGGGGTGCTTGCGCGCCAGCGCCACCAGTTCCTCGATGAAGGCGTTACGCATCTCCGATCTCCTCGAGCGCGCGGGACAGTTCGGCGTCGTTGGGCGACTTGTAGTGCCACGGCACGGCGTTCTCCATGAAACTCACGCCCTTGCCCTTCGTGGTATGGGCGATGACGAAGGTCGGCTTGCCCACCGCGCCAGCGCCGCGCTCGAGCGCCGCGATCAAGGCCGCGTGGTCGTGGCCATCGACCTCGCGCACCGCCCAGCCGAAAGCGCGCAGCTTGTCGGCCAGCGGCTCGACCCGCAGAGTTGCATCGACCGTCGTCAGGCTTTGCAGCTTGTTGTAATCGACGATGGCGGTCAGGTTGTCGAGCCCGTGGTGGGCCGCGAACATCATCGCCTCCCAGTTCGACCCTTCACCCAGCTCGCCGTCGGAAAGCAGCACGAAGGTTCGCCAACCGCGACCGGAGCGCTTGGCGGCCAGCGCCTTGCCGACCCCGAAGGGAAGGCCGTGTCCCAGTGAGCCGGTCGAGAACTCGACCCCCGGAACCTTGTGGCTGATGTGGTTCATCAGCATCGAATGGTCCTGCCCGTAGTTCAGCAGGGCCGACTCGGGAATGAATCCGCACTCGGCAAGCGCCGCGTAGACCGCGACGCAGGCATGGCCCTTGCTCAGCAGGAAGCGGTCGCGTTCGTCCCAGTCCGGACGTGCCGGGTCCAGCGCCATGACCTGCCCGTAGAGCACCGCCACGATATCGGCGATGGACAGAGCCGAGCCTATGTGCGAGGCGCGGGCACGATGAACCATCTTGACCGCTTGGGCGCGCATCCGCCGGGCGAGGTCGACACTGGCGATCTGCAAACTGGCCATGTCGTACTATCCTTCTTCCTTCGCCCAGTGCGCGGTGCGACGAATTGCGTCATCGAGCCCGACCGTGGGCGAGAGTTTCAGTTCAGCGCGGATACGCGCCACGGATGGCAGGTAGGGCTGGGGCGCAGCACCCGATTGGGGCGACTTCGCGACCCGCACCGCGCCTGTGCCCCCCAGAACCGTGTTGACCCGATGGGCTAGGTCCGCGATCGAGAGGCCGTCCTCGCTGCCGACGTTGTAGGCCCGTCCGCTCGGGGCCTCAAAGAGCATCACCCAAAGCCAATGCGCGAGGTCACCAGCGTAGAGATAGCTGCGCAACGGCGTTCCGTCGCCGCTGATCCGGATGTCTTCGCCCGCCATGGCGGAAGCGATAAAGTTGCCGATGGCGAAGTGCTTGTCGAGCGGCAGGAGCGGCCCGACGAAGGCGAAGCAGCGCGCGATCGCCACTTCGAGCCCCGGGTGCTGGTTGGCCGCGATCGCCGCGAGAAGTTCGCTGGCCCGCTTTCCCTCGCCATAGGCTGAACTCGGCGAAAGCGGATCGGGCGCGCCCGGCCAGTCCTCGGAAAAGTGGCTCACACCCTCGGGCGCGCGGCCATAGACGGCCCCGGAGCTCAAAAGCAGCACCCGGCGCGTGCCTTCGCCCGGCGACATCGCTTCGAGCACCCGGCTGGTGCCGGTGATGCAAGTGTCGAGGATCTCGGCCGGGGTGGAGCTGGCCACCACATCGGTGGCGGCATGGATGGCAAAAGTGCAGCCTGTTGCATCGGCGGGTGTGAAGTCGCGCACGTCACCCGCCCACCACTCTACTTCAGGCGCCCCCGCGAGGTCAGGATACTCGGCGAGAAAGACCTCGGGCCGTCGGCTGACCATCAGCACGCGCGCGCCCAGCCCGAGACTGCGGTTGGCCTCCAGGAAGCTCGCCAGCAGCCATTTGCCGATAAAGCCCGTGCCCCCTGTGAGCAGCAGCCGCTGCCCGGCCAAGCGCTGCCAGAGTGGCCCGACGGCGGCCACCACGGCCGCGACGTCGGCGCGCGGCAGGCCGAGCAGGTGCGGCTCGGTGTCCAAAGATCAGAATCCCACCCCGAAGAACTCCTCGAGCTTCTCGGCGATGTAGTCGAGGTGCTCGGTGCCCAGGCCCGGGTAGGTGCCCAGCCAGAGGGTCCGGTTCATCACGATATCGGTGTTGGTGAGGTCGCCGCTCACCCGGTATTCGCGCCCGGCCATGTAGGGCTGCTTGGTGAGGTTGCCGGCAAAGAGCAGGCGCGTGCCGATCTTGTTTTCGTCTAGGAAAGTGGTGAGGTCGGTGCGTTTCACGCCCGCGCCTTCTTTGAGGATGACCGGGAAGCCAAACCACGAGGGGTCGGAGTTGGGCGTGGCCTCGGGAAGATGGAGAAACTCCTCGACATTCGCCAGTCGCGCCTTGAGGTAGGCGAAGTTCTCGCGGCGGCGGGCGATGAAATGCTCGAGGCTGTCCATCTGGCCCAGCGCGCAGGCGGCCTGCATGTCGGTGATCTTCAGGTTATAGCCGAGGTGGCTGTAGACGTATTTGTGGTCGTAGCCGTCGGGCAAATCGCCGCCAAGCTCGCGTTTGGTCCAGCAAAAGCGCTTGTCGCAGGTGTTGTCGGTGCCCGGCGCGCAATAGCAGTCGCGGCCCCAGTCGCGGAAGCTCTCGGCGATGACCTTCAGTTCGGCGTTGTTGGTAAAAACCGCGCCGCCCTCGCCCATGGTGATGTGGTGGGCCGGGTAGAAGCTGAGGGTGGCGATGTCGCCGAAGGTGCCTACGAGCTGCCCGTTGTAGGTGGAGCCCAGCGCGTCGCAGCAATCTTCGATGAGCCAGAGGTTGTGTTTTTTGCACAGCGCCGTGACCACGTCGAGGTTGAAGGGGTTGCCGAGGCTGTGGGCCAGCATGATCGCCTTGGTTTTCGGTGAGATCGCGGCCTCGATCTTGCTGGCGTCGATGTTGTGGGTGGCAAGATCCACATCCACGAAGACCGGCACGGCGCCAAATTGCAGGATCGGGTTGACCGTAGTGGGGAAGCCCGCGGCCACGCCGATCACCTCATCGCCCTTCCGGATTGCGCGCTCGCCCAGCTTGGGGCTGGTCAGAGTGTTGAAGGCGACAAGGTTGGCCGAGGAACCGGAGTTCACCGTGATGAGGTGCTTCACCCCGAGAAAGGCCGCCATGCGTTCTTCGAACATCTTGTTGAAGCGCCCGGTGGTGAGCCAGCCATCGAGCGAGGCATCGACCATGAGCTGGAGTTCCTTTGCCCCGATCACCTTGCCCGAGACCGGCACCGGCGTTTGTCCCGGTTCAAAGGGTTTCGGCGCATAGGCCACGGCGGCGTAGTCGGCGACGAGGTCGGCGATCCGGGCGCGCAGGGCGTCGAGGGTCTGGGCGGTGGGGGTAGGGGTGCTCATCAGTCGCTCACATATTGGGAAATCTGGTCAAGGCATTGGGTGCGCATGTCGGCTCCTTGAAGCCACGCCCGATGCCAGTCGGTGATCCGCGCCAAGGCGGTATGAAGAGACCAGCGCGGCTCCCAATGGAGGCGCTGGCGGGCCTTGGAGATGTCGAGTTTGAGGTAGGTCGCCTCGTGTGGGTGATCGCCGGGTTGCTGGCGCCACGTCGCCCCCTCTCCCCAGTCGGCACAAAGTTCCTCGACGATCCACTGCACCGGGCGCGCGTCGCTGTCGGAGGGGCCGAAGTTCCAGCCCTCGGCATAGGCCGCGCCGCCGTCTTCAAAAAGACGCTCGGCCAGAATTAGGTAGCCGGACAGGGGCTCCAGAACGTGCTGCCACGGGCGGATTGCGTGCGGATTGCGGATCTCGACAGGGGCGTTTTGCTCAAGCGCGCGCAGGATGTCTGGCACCAGACGGTCGTCGGCCCAGTCGCCGCCACCGATCACGTTGCCCGCCCGCGCCGTGCCCAGCGCAATGCCCTCAGCCTGCATGAAAGAACGGCGATAGGCACTGCTGACGAGCTCGGCGCAGCCCTTGGAGTTGGAATAGGGATCATGTCCGCCCATCGGCTCATCTTCACGATACCCCCAGTGCCATTCGCGATTTTCGTAGCACTTGTCGGTGGTGACGTTGACTATGGCGCGCACGCTGCCCGGGCGGCGCGCAGCCTCCAGCACGTGGACGGTGCCCATGACGTTGGTAGCGTAGGTCTCGATTGGCTCTTGGTAGGAATAGCGCACCAAGGGCTGGGCGGCCATGTGAATCACGATCTCAGGCTCAAAGCTCTCGATCTGGGCAGCAATGGCGGCAAAATCGCGGATGTCGGCAATCTGATGATCCATCCCCTCGGCCACACGTGCCACATCAAAAAGCGACGGTGTGGTGGGCGGCGCCAGGGCGACGCCACGCAATTCGGCCCCCATGGATTGCAGCCACAGGCTCAGCCAGCTCCCCTTGAAGCCGGTGTGCCCGGTGAGCAAGACCCGCGTGCCCTGCCAAAACGACGGCGTGACGTTGGCGCGGTTCATCTCAGGACCACGTCTTCCACGGCGCCTTGCCGCTGGACCAAAGCTCTTCGAGGTATTGCTTGTCGCGCAGCGTATCCATCGGCTGCCAGAAACCGTGGTGCTCATAGGCCATGAGCTCGTTGGCCGCCGCGAGTTTCTTCAGGGGTGCCTGCTCCCAAACCGTGCTGTCGCCCACAAGATGGGCGAGCACTTTCGGGCTCAATACGAAGAAGCCACCGTTAATCATCGAGCCGTCGCCCTTGGGCTTTTCTTCGAAACTTTTCACCTGACCCTTGTAGATTTCCAAGGCCCCAAAGCGACCCGGCGGATAGACGGCGGTGAGGGTCGCATCCTTGCCGTGGGACTTGTGAAAGTCGATTACGGCTGAGATGTCCACGTCGCTCACCCCGTCGCCGTAGGTGAAGCAAAAGGCTTCTTCGTCTCGGATGTAATCGGCCACGCGCAAGAGCCGCCCGCCGGTCATGGAGGCGTCGCCCGTGTCGATCAGGGTCACCTTCCAGGGCTCGGCACGCTGCTGGTGTACTTCCATCGTGTTGCCGCCCATGTCGAAGGTCACATCCGACATGTGGAGGAAGTAGTTGGCGAAATATTCCTTGATATAATAGCCCTTGTAGCCAAGGCAGATCACGAAATCATTGATGCCGTGATTTGAATACATTTTGAGAATGTGCCACAGCATCGGACGCCCGCCTATCTCCACCATGGGCTTGGGGCGCACCGACGTTTCCTCGGCCAAGCGCGTGCCTAGTCCGCCCGCAAGAATAACTGCCTTCATAACTTGTTCTCCTAACTCGATGACACGAATGCATCAGAGAAAAAAGCTTCCGATGCTAGGCCCTTGCTTGTTAGCGCCTGCCTCGCAGAATGTATCATTTCCTCAGAGCCGCAGGCATAGACCTGCATTGAGTTTAGGTCTGCATTGGTCGCGAGAAAAGCGTCCTGTACATAGCCGCGTTCGCCCTGCCAATCTACGTCCGCCCGCGACAAGACCGGCACATAGCGGATCCGGTCGAAGAGGCTGCCTAGGTTCCAGTATAGGTCCTCTTCCGTGCGGCCACCCCAAAAAAGCTGTATCGAGCGGGGTTGCTGATCTTCGGACAGGGTCGCGATCCATTCAATCATTGATTTTACTGGTGCTATGCCCGTCCCCGTGGCAAGGAAGACGACGTCTGAGTTCGGCGTGTGGCGCAAGACGAATGTGCCTTTGGGGCCATATATACGCAGTAGGTCATCAACTTTCGCTTCGCCGAACCAATAGGCACTCATCACTCCGCCGTCGACGCATCGAATTTGAAATTGGATTCCATCCGCCTTAGGGGCCGCTGCGAATGAATAGCTGCGCCGGACACCGCCGGGGCCAATCACGTCAGCGTATTGGCCAGCCATAAACTCCATCGTACGGCCAGGTGGAAGGCGCAATCTGACCCCAATAACGTCGTGCGAAAGCAATTCTAACGTATCAATCTTTGCTGGAATCATCTTGGGTTCGGGCAGGTTAAGTCCAGATAAGTCTTGGATGTCGAGAGTGAGGTCGGTTTCCGCGGACCGCGCACAAGCCAGAACCCAACCATCCGCTTTCTCTTCGGCAGAAAGGCCAGTCTCGTCGAGCAAAACGTCGGTGGCGCCTGTGACCTTGCATTTGCAGGTGCTGCATCGGCCACTGCGGCAACTATATGGCAACGTCATGCCAGAAGCCTCTGCTGCATCGAGCAATGATTGGCCCGGCTCCGATGAAAAGTAGAGTCCGGAAGGCAAAGTTACTTTCGGCATTCGGACGCCCCGAGACAAGTGCCTCCGAACAAAATTTCAGCATTCATTAGTCCGCGCACCCCAAAACCCTCAATTATCACCCTGCACAAATTCGCCGTTTATTTCTTGCCTCAACTCGTCAATTTCTGCCTTCAGGGCGTCGTATTCTTCCTTTTTTCGCGCAAGAAACCTTCGAGTGATTGCCACCTTTTCCGAAATTCCCCTTGCTGTTAGGATGTATGCATACCGCCGCTTGTCTTCAGCGGCCGTGAAATTCCCCAACTTCACCAGCCCTTTGTCGATCAAGGCGTTCAACACGTAGTGAATACCACCGACACTGACGCCAACTGCCTCTGCCAGCTCCCGTTGGGACATTTCAGGGTTTTCTTGCAGAAGGCGAAGCACGCGAAAATGCGTGTCCTCCTGCAACTTGGTGCGCTTGCTGGTCATTTTGGGATTTTCTCAGGCTACCGCACAAGAACTGCCCGTGGGGCGCCTTGTTGGATGCAAAGGTGATGATGAGAATAGTTTCCACATCGCTCAGTTTCGAGCGGTAGCAAATGCTGCGGGCGCAAACAAGAGTAAATTCAGAGATTCACGAAGTATTCGTCAATAAAATCACAGTTGTCGATCTGCGAGCTGGGCGCTCAGACGCGAGCGGAGCCTTGCCCCGGTGGGAGGCTGTGGCTGGAACTCATGCCCACTTTAAATCCGTAGACCTTGAATGTAACAAGTTCATAACTGAACGACCCCGTCAACACAAGGCCACATCATGATCTTGGTTGGTCGTCGATCCCGTGCGCGGCGGCGTGGCGATAGCTCCTCGACACACGGCCACATGTCGCTTTGGGATCAGCCACTTGGGCAAAGATTTCGGAAGCTCATCCCGAGCCGAGCCCATCACCCGAGGCGTTCGTCAATGCTAGGGTCCAATGATGCGTTACTTTCATCTTGCTGTGGTTTAGCCGGCGCCGCCGTCTCGGCCGTGCTCGACCCTTCCTCCCGTTCGGTCTGTTCCACAGCCTCTTCCATGCTAACCGTGTTCAGCACTAGGTCGAACTGCTCGAGGATCTCGGACGCATGCCGCGCCACGTAGGAGCGCACGGCCTCGTTTTCCATCAGCTTTTTCAGGTAGCCCTTGGCAACGACCAGGTTCAGCAGCTCCGAGCCGTAGTTTTCTTCGGCATGTTTGTACTTTTCCTGCACCTGGCTCATCTCGCGCTCGAGCTTGACGATCTGTTCCAGCGGATCGCCCCTGGGCTGTTCCGGCTGCGGCGGCTTGTAATCGGTGCGCTGTTCTGGCGGCGTAGCCTTCAGGAGGGCGTCCGCATGGGCGGCCGTGATGGTGTTGGCCGCGATCATCAGCTCGACCGCCTCGATTTGCCGGGCGGCCTTCATCTTGCGCAGATGCCGGGTCACGTCCGGGGTGAACTGGTGATCCTGAAGGAGTTCAACCGCCTTGGGGCAAATCCCGTGTAGCAGATTGATCCGGCTGTTGATGGTCGAGAGGTTGACGTTGAAGGCCCGCGCCAGCCGCTCCTTGCTGACACCTTTGTCGATAGCGCGGCGCAGCATATAATGTTCTTGCACCGTCGAGAGCCGATTGATCCGGTGGTTGTAGGTGTAGGTCTCAAAATCCTTGGCGATCAGGCAGGGCGCCGTGTCTTGGCCGAGTTCTTTCAGCGCCAGAACCCGAAGATTGCCATCAAGCAGCAGAAACCCCACCGCCTCCGGGTCCGGCTTGATCACAGAGAGGGGCTCGATCAACCCAATTTCCCGGATCGAGGACACGATCTGCTTGAACTTGCGCGTGGTCATCACGCCGTCTGGAACCTTTTTCGAGGGCATCAGCTCCTCGAGCGGGATCTGGAAGGTTTCAAGATCAAACCCGAGGGTCAGGTTCAGCGGTGCCTTGGGATAGGGCGCGTCGCTGTCGTCGGTCTCGGGTTGAGGAAAGGCGCCGGGGTAAAGCGGCTTCACTGTGCTGAGGTCATTCATGGGTTCATCCTTTCGAGGGTCAGGCGGTTTCGATGCGGTCGGCGAGGTATTTCGGCAGGCTATCGAGGCCTTCGGCACGCAGGAGCGTCACGAAGTGTTCGTCGGCAAACAGGCGTTTCAGCCCTTGAACCACCAAGAGCAGTTGCTGATGCGCGTGATCGGCTTTCAGCATCAGCTTGTGCTGGCGGGCGACTTCGCGCTAGTAGGTCTTCACCAGCGAATGCGCCGAGTTCGGCAACTTCGGGCGATCGCCGCCGGTCTTGGGGCCCTTTTCACGGCGCTTTTCGATCAGCCGCTTGGCATCCGTGATCTGGTGCCCTTTCAGCTGGCCGGTCTTGTAGGCCTCTTCCAGCATGTCGCCGAGGTCTTCATCATCGTGCTTGGCGCGGGCGATTTCGAGGGCGGTGGTCAGCGGGATTGTGCTATTCTGCACCGCCTCAATCAGGCGCTCTTCGCCTTTTTCCAGAAGGAAGACGATGTCCCGAACGTATTTCTCGGAGAGCCCCGTGCGCGTGATGATATCATCGATGGTGTAATCCCGCGCCAGCAAGAGCTCGATGTCGGCCAGGATCTCCAGAGGACGGTGCCCCCGCCGGGCGATGTTTTCGGCGAGCGACATGATGAAGGCGTCTTCATCGGTCACATTCACCACCAGCGCCGGGATGTGGCTTTCGCCAAGCAAGCGGAAGGCGTTCAATCGGCCTTCACCGCAGACCAGCAAATAGGCGGGGCCCCATCAGCGCCCTCGCGCTCGGTCACGGTGATCGGCTTTTTCAGGCCAATGGAGCGGATGTTTTCGACGATCTCCTCGAAGACCTTCATGTTGCGGTCCCGGGAATTCAGGACCTCGATCCGGTCGATGGGGACGAGCGTGACGCACTCGGGTGTGTCAGTCATCATGGGCTTGGTTTCCTCTTCTGGTGTGATTGTTCATGTTTTGTGCTTTCGTTGATTTCCGTCATCCCAGCCCTCAGCCCCATTTCCGGCGGATGCCGACCCGTTCTGCCATTCCGTAGAAAAAGCCGAGGTCCTCGAAGCGGAAGGCCTCAAAGGCGATGCTGGTGCGGTTGCAAACGCGAATTTCCTGCCGGGGCAGGTCGAGCCAGGGCAGCAGGTAGTAATCGAGTTCTTCACGGTTTTCGGGATCGAGTCGTACGGCGAGCGTGACGTCGGCCTGATAGCGCATCGGGTCAAACCGGATCCGCCAGCGCAGTCGCCCATCGCCCTGCGGCTGGCAACGCGCCAGGACCAAGCTGACGACCATCTCATCGTTGATGGTCAGCAGATCGGTCTTGGGATCGCGCGCCACCGTGCCGCCCACCTCGGCAATCGCCGCTTCGGTCCGCGCAATTATCTCCGGATGCATCCCACGCAGGCGCTTGTTCAGCGCGATGCGTTCCAGATCGCGGTCCGAGCGATAGCCAATCAACTCATAGGCCCGGGCGAGCGACCCGAACCGTTTTCTATAGGCCGAGGACGAGGGCATGTCCGGCGTCTGGTCAATCAGCACCCCGGAAAGCTGGCCCGCGTCGGCATAGAGCCGTTTCAAATGATCCAGCAGCTCTTCGTCCGACAGTCGGGCAGACCGCGCGGTGATGATTTCTTGCGCCGTCAGGAAGAACTCGAGCGGCACGATCCCCTCAAAAGCGCCTTCCTTCCGCACCCACATGTCGGGTGGGTTTTCCACATGCAGCTTCTTCAGCTTGAAGGAGGAGCGGTTGTAGACGTTGTTGCCGATATATTTTTCGTTGGTCAGGACCGTGCGCACTGTGCCAGAATTCCATGGACGATCCAGATCGGTCGTCACGCCTTCCTCGTTCAAGCGGTCGGCAATCTCGCGGAAGGACAGATCTTCTTCGATCAGCCAGCGATACATCTTGTTGACCCAGGCTACTTCCTCGTCGGGCCCGGGCATCAGGATCACACGGTCGGTCTGCAGTGATTTATGCTCGCCGCGTTTCAGCTCGCCTTTGATCTCGCCGCGCTCGTTCACCAGCACCCGGCGCAAGCCAAAGCCAGCAGCGCCGCCCTGACGGAAGCCCAGCTCAATCAGGCGGCATTGGCCGGCAAAGACCTTGACCGAAAGCTCCCGACTGTATTCGCCGGCCATGGCGCGTTTGACGCCCTTGACGATGGTCGAGACGGGAGAGCCGTCGTTCTCGAACTGCTCGGCGCAGTACGCGACATTGATGCCAGCGCGTTTGCAGATGTATTCGTAATAAGCGCTTTCGTCCGCATCTTGGAAACGGCCCCAGCGGCTGACGTCATAGACCAGGATCACGTTGAAATCCGCCGCGCCAGATTCCACATCCGCAATCAACTGCTGCAGGGCGGTGCGCCCGCCGATGGAGAGGCCGCTCTTGCCGTCATCGGCATAGGTTTTGATGATCTCGATGCCACGCTTTTCGGCATATTCGCGAATTTTGTCGGACTGGTTGTGGGTCGGATACTGCTGATGCTCCGTCGACATGCGCACATATTGCGCCGCCCGAAACTCGGTAATCTCGCCACTCCCGTCCAACTCAGCCTCCGATCCGTCTTCAAGTCGGTCGGACGTTTGCGTGGGTGGCAAAACGTATCAAGCTGATAGTGCTGGATTATCTCATTATAACAATGCCCTGCGTGGTGAGCTCCGGGAGAGCGTCATCAAAATGTCACCTCGCACCCGGAAAACCATACTTGCATCTGTTCAAGTTCGAGCGATATGTGGGCGGTAAGGTTTTAATGAGGTTTCGAGATGACATTCCACGATCGCGGCACAAGCTGGTTTCTGGCGCAGCTGAAGCCGAACTGTGCCAACATCGCGGACAAGAACCTCAAGCGCCAGGGCTTCCAGACCTTCCTGCCGATGGAAGAAGAAACGCGCCAGCGTAATGGCAAGTTCGTCACCGCCATGCGGCCCCTGTTTCCGGGCTACATCTTTGTGGCCTTCGATGTGGCCCGCGGGTTCTGGCGGACGGTCAACTCGACCTATGGCATCACGCGGCTGGTGAGCTTCGGCAAAGAACCGACGGCCGTGCCGCTGGATCTGATCTCGCAGCTCATGCTGCGCTGTGACGCGAAGGGCAAGTTGCTGCCGCCGAAGCTTTTGAAGCCGGGCGATCAGGTGACCCTGACCAAGGGGCCCTTTGCCAATTTTGTGGCAGAGGTGGAGAAGATCGCACCGGATCGGCGCGTCTGGGTCCTCATGGAAATCATGGGCGGACAGACCCGGGTTGCAGTCGGGGCGGACCAGTTGCGGGCGGTTTGAGCGGAAACGGCTGCGCTCTCAGAGAGTGCGTCACTCGTTGTAAATCATTGATGCAGCGTCTAAATTGTCAGCGTCGTCAGAATGTGCGTACGTGCCTGTTCGCCACGAGAATATTCGGTTGTCGCTTGACAACTGCGCTGCATGGGATTAGATAATGGCTCGAACCAAACACCCGTCGAAGGACATTGAAAGCGCTTTGCAAGAGCTTGAGGCCTTGGGCTGGAGTGTCGAGGAAGCCAAAGGGCGTAGCGCACATTCATGGGGATATGTCTTGTGTCCGGCCAATGCGGGAAATGCATGTCGATCTGGAGTGTTTTGCCGGATGTCGGTTTGGAGCACGCCCAGAAACCCGCGCAACCATGCACGTGAGCTGATCCGGAAGGCCTCTGGGTGCGTGATGAAGGAGAATGATGATGGCTAAAGATGTTGAATTCGAATTTGATATCGTTGTCTCGCTGCCGAAGGGCGCTGGAGACGAGGATGCCATCATGGACGCCCTTTTTGAGGCGGGCTGCGATGATGCCGTCGTTGGCCTCGGGGCCTCTGGCCTAGTTGGCTTGGGCTTCACGCGTGGTGGTGAAGATGCCGAGGTGGTGATTTCTAATGCCGTGAAGCAGGTGTTGTCCGCGTTGCCGGAAGGGGCTCAGCTTCGCGAAGTGAAGCCAGATCTTGTGAGTCTTGCGGATGTTGCCGATCGCCTCTCAGTTTCGCGTCAGGCGCTGCAAAAGAGAGACATGCCCCCGCCGTCTCTCGGCGGGTTGTATCGTGCTTCGGAAATGCTGCCTGTCTTGGAGGCGCAACCGGGAAAGGTGCGTGACGCACTGGAGGCGGCGCGAGGTTGGTTTGCTTCTGCAGCGGCAGCTCAGAAGATCAACGCACGCGCAAGCCTTGGGCAGAGCTGACCTCAGAAGGACGTATTCGTTTCAAGAGCGTTAGACGTCTGACGCCTCGAACAGGTCATCCATGTCGACATGCAGCGCGGTGGAGAGTTTCTTGAGGGTGGCGGCAGACCCGGTTTTGCGACCCGCTTCGATGTCGATGATCTGAATACGGTTGACACCTGACTGGCGCGCCAATTCGGCTTGAGACAACCCGCGGTGTTCGCGCCAAACCATGAGGGGCGCATCACCGGCCAGTAAACGGTCGACAACAGCGGAGGGGATCAGCTCTTCAGTTCCAGCTTTGATCCGAGCCAAGATGTCGGCTGCACTATTCAGATCAGCCATGTCTTCCTCGATCGCCTTTAGGCGGAGGTATTCGTCTTTGGGGATGGTCACCGTTTTGATCATGGTCTTAATTGTCGAAAACGGCAGAACCTGTTGTTCAGGTCCGCGCTTCGGCTTGTCCAGCCGCGCGCGCTCTACGACCGCGGCGCGGTTCATCTGTTTCGCCAAGACTGTCGAGTGCTACTGGTTTTTTACCAGGGAATTCGACCATCAGCTTTAAGCTGCCCCCCATAGCTTGCACATAGCTAGAAAGGGTGGAGAGCAGTAGATCGCTCTGACGTTCGTACTTTGCAACAGTCGCCTGCTGGATGCCGAGGGTTTCAGCCAGCTGAACTTGGGTAAAATCCTTCGCCTTCCGAAGTTCCTTGAGTGTCAGGTATTCGGTGTGAAGGCGGTCGGCTTCTGCTTCAACACCCGCGCGGCGTGCAGGGTCGAGCGCGGCCAGCTTATCTTTTAGTGTGCGTGCCATAGTACTTATCCTTTCCGTTTCGCTAGATGACGTTCGACTCGCTCATCGGCTTTTGAGATCAACTGCTTGTAGAAGCGCTTTTCGCTGCCACCTGACTTATCCCCGGCCACGAGCAAGATTGCTTGCCGGGCGGGATCGAATGCAAAAGCGATGCGCTAGACTCCGTCAGCGGCGTTGCAGCGTAGCTCCTTCATGTTCGCATATCTCGACCCTGTGAGGGTGTCAGCATGCGGTCGACCGAGCGATGGTCCTTCAAGTTCGAGCAGGATCGCTCGGGCAAGTATTGCGTCCTGCACCTCTGGTCGGAGTTCATCGAACTCGTCCTCGAACTCTCGAGAGAGCGAAACCGTCCACTGCATTTGGTCCTCATATCTCTGAGGCTATATAGCCTTGAAGAACTATTTTTGCAATAGCCACGCGTGAAGCGCGAGTAAGTGCCAAACAGTCTCGAAGGTTCGCAGCCAGATCCGCTCGAACCGGATGACCTTCGAACTCAGCTCCATATCAATAATTACAATGACTTAAGTGGTAGAGAGGGTCTGATCCGAGTCGCGTCCCCTCCGCCACTTGCATTTGATTTTGCGTGTATAATTCTGATTGATCCAGAATTACCCCTCATGAAACCCATCATCTTGATTTTGCTTGGAGCCGCTGCGGTAGGCTCGTGAAGCGTTTTGCCCAGACTAAGGCTTATCGACGTATCTCTTTGTATAACCGGGCCGGGCAACCGCAGATCTTCAGTCGGCGAAAATACGGCTTCTGTGCCAGTTCAGAAACCTTTGGTGTTCGTCGGTCAAGACGATTGGACTGTCGAAATGAAGTGCGTCAGGTTCGCGCCATCACCTTCTTGTTGGCGGAGGTCGCCGTTGCTGGCCCGGTGGTCCACGCCATCCTGTCCCCATCCACCGCCTTCGAGCGTCAACGCTATGTGCGTGACCAGGATTCCGAAAGAGACTGAACGGAAGCGGCAGGACAAGTCTGCCCGCTGCGCTGAAAAACATCGCCGCCGGGCCAAAACACGGGGACTCCGTCGTCTGATCCGTCCTTTTCCAGAAGCACTCCCGACCGCCGATGCCGCTCAGGACGGAAAATGCTTGTCCACCGGTTGGTTTCAGGCGATCTTCACGTCAGTCGCAACGCCATTTGGGAGGTGTCGGCTCAAAGATTAAAGAAGCCCATATGCGCCATTGTCATCCTTTAGCGGTAGAATATCCCAATCGGTAGCGTCCGTCAAGGTGGTGTAATTTCCCAGATGGCCTGAGGTCATGATCAGGCGGCTTTCGTGGTTATGCTG
>NZ_JARGDK010000017.1 GCF_029210495.1 Pseudothioclava nitratireducens
CCATACACCTCGATGGCCACCTGAGATTACACCGAAGACGGCGCTGAATTTACACCACGTCCGTGGACGCTACCGACGCGAAGGCGTCTAGGAAACTAGGGGCTATTCACCCCGGCAAAGCAATTCATGCGACAAGTTCGTCTCCTTTCAGCCCCGATATCGCCTGAATCAGATTATCCTCGGTGACCTCATCCGAGGTAAAAGTGCGCATGATCCGCCCGGAATACATCGCAACAATCCGGTCCGAGACATGCAGCACTTCAGGCATTTCGGAAGAGATCACGATCACGGCATATCCCTGCGCGGCAAGATCGCGGATCAGGTTATGGATCTCAGACTTCGAGCCCACGTCGATCCCCCGCGTCGGCTCGTCCACGATCAGGACATTCGGATGCATGGACAGCCATTTGCCGATTACGATCTTCTGCTGGTTCCCTCCAGACAGATTGCCCACAAGCTGTTTCCAACCCGGCGTCCGGATGTCCAGCCGATCACGATACTGGTCAAAGATCGCGACCTCCGAACCCTCCGCCACAAATGGGCCTGCGGTCAGATCGTCGATCTGCGGCAGTGTCATATTGTCACGACAGTTCATTCCAAGGACCAAGCCCTGCCCCTTACGGTCCTCCGGCACCAATGAGATGCCCTTTGCGATCGCATCAGCGGGCGAATGTATCCGAACCTCGTTCCCATCAAGGAAAATCGCTCCGGAACTCGGGTCACGCAATCCAAACAGAGTTTCGGCTATTTCGGTGCGGCCTGCACCGACCAAGCCGTAGAACCCCACCACTTCGCCGCGGCGCACCTGAAAGCTGATATTCTTGAACAAGGAACCGCATGACAGGTCGCGCACCTCCAAGGCAACCTCACCCAGTTCATGAGTTCGCTCTGTCCGGCTAAGGTCAAGCTTACGTCCAATCATCAGTTGCGTGACGGCTTCCTCATTCGTCTCGGCGGTATTGACCGTGCCGCGATAGCTACCATCGCGAAGAACGCTGATCCGGTCGGTAATCTTGAAGATTTCTTCCATCCGGTGCGAGATGTAGATAATTCCGACGCCTTGCGACTGAAGATCCGAGATCACATCGAACAACACCACCTTTTCGGCATCGGTCAGCGAAGCGGTCGGCTCATCAAAGATCACGGCCTTCGCGTCAACCGTCAAAGCGCGGGCAATCTCGACCATCTGCTGGTTCGCGATCGAGAGATCTCCGACGCGTGTCTTCGCATCGAAAGTTACGCGCAGCTTGTCCAGGATCGCGTTGGTCTGCGCATAGAGCCTGTCCCAGTCAACCAGACCAAAGCGCTTCCGCGGCAACTCGCCGAGATAGATATTCTCAGCCACCGAAAGCTCTTCGGCGAGGCTCAACTCTTGGTGGATAAAAACAATACCCTTTGCCTTCGCCTCTAGCGGTGACGACATAACGACCGGCGTTTCATCGACGATAATCTGGCCTTCGTCGGGCTGATAAATCCCGCCAAGCACCTTCATCAGCGTGGATTTTCCGGCGCCGTTTTCCCCCATCAGCGCATGAACTTCGCCCGGCTGCACGGTCAAGGACACCCCATCAAGCGCCCGGACACCCGGAAAGGTTTTGACGATATTCTCAAGACGGAGGACGGGTTGCTTCTCGATCATACCTTCAACTCCTCTTTGCCCTTGATATTGAGCTGGCGATCCAGGAACAGGACGGCAATCAGGATCAGCCCGATCACCAGATTAACGGTCTCCGTATCCGCCCCAATATGGGCTAATCCCTTGCGCAGGAGCTGAATGGCAAGCACCCCACCGAAGGTCGAGACGATAGACCCCGCCCCGCCGGTCAGCTTGGTGCCGCCCAGAACCACCGCCGTGATCACCCACAGTTCGTAAAGCTCGCCATCATTGGGATTGACTGAGCCGCTTTCAGAGTAGAACACCACCGCTGACAGCGCCGCCAGAAAGCCGATAATCACGAAGTTGATCATCATATGCGGACCAACGCGGATACCGGCATTGATTGCGGCGGTGCGGTTGTCACCGATGGCATAGGCATTACGCCCGTGCACCGTGCGGTTCATCAGAAGCCAGATCAGCGCCGTCACGATCAGCAGAAACCAAGTGGCCGTATGCAGCCCCAGGAACTGGGCCTCGGCGAAATCAACAAGCGTCCAGTTCAGATGGCTGGTCGGCTGCTCGCCGTTATACATGAATACCAGGCCCCGGTATCCAAGCATTGAACCAAGCGTTACGATGAAGGCGTCCACGCCTGTTTTCCAGACGATGAGCCCGTTCAGTGCGCCCAACAAAATCCCCGTCAAGAGAGCCAGCCCCCATGAGATCGGAATAACCCAGTCACCCAGCCCAGCGAAGACAGGCCAAGTCATGCTATCCAGAAGGACAATCGCGCTGATCGCATAGGTCGCACCGACGCTCAGGTCGATATTGCCGTTGACCATGATGATCGTCATCCCCATCGCGATAATGCCGATCGGCGCGGACTGTTTGAACAGCAAGAGCATATTGTCGACATCCATGAAGGCCTTGTCGCTCAGGCTCAGAAACTCACCCGCTACGGTAAAGAAAATCAGCTCCAGCACGATAAAGCCCCAGATGGCTCCGCGCTTGAGAAAAGAGGAAAGGGTTCCGGCTTGCATTGTCTTTCCTCCTTAGGCGATCGTGGACCAAAGCTTGCCGCGCTTGGCTGCGACATCGAGCCAGACAGCAAGAATGATGATGACCCAAGTCACGACGAACTGAACGTAGAATTGCAGGCCGACCAACAGCAGACCGTTTTGGATGAAGCCAAGGATCAGGACGCCAATCACCGTTTTGAAGATGGTGCCCGACCCGCCCAGAAGCGACGCGCCACCGAGGATCACCGCGGCAAGAACTTCAAGCTCAAGCCCCTGCCCGACAGTGTTTTGCGAGCCGAGTGACCTGCTGGCCTGAATTAGACCGGCAGTCGCCACACAGAAGGAACTAATGATATAGCATGCAAAAACGATCCGGGCGCGACGGATACCTGAGAAGGTCGCCGCCGTTCCGTTGCCTCCTACGGCATAGACTTTGCGCCCGTATGGCGTCTTGGAAAGAACCAGTCCGAAGAGAGACGCCAGAAGCACAAAAAGCAGGATCGGGACGGGAATTCCAAGCAGTTCGCCCTGACCGAAAACTCCAAACCAAGTTCCTTCCTTATCGGCGATATCCATGTTCTTGCCGCCAGAATAGGTCAGCGTCAGGCCATGGATGGCCGAGAGCATTCCCAGCGTCACAATAAGAGAGTTGAGCCTCAGATACCCCACCAGAAACCCGATGAATGCCCCCAGACACAAAGTCATCGCAAACATCGCAGGGATTGCCAGCGCCGGGCCAATTTTGTCATGCAGATCAAGAACAACGATTGTCGAAAACGACATCATCGACCCGACCGACAGATCTAGATTGCCGCTGATCACCACAAAGGTGACGCCCAGCGCAATCACGCCCAGAATGGCCGACGAGCGAACGACCCCCATCACGTTATCCGGGGCCAGAAACCTCGCATTGGCGAGGGTGAACCCTATGATAAACAGAGCAAAGGCGACAAGAATACCCTGTCGAGCCAAGAAACCGCCAATGTCCGATTTTGTCAGCCCTGCCATGGCTTCCTCCCTAATTCGCTCCTATGCCGCTCAAACGAGCGTCATACCGCCGTCGATCATTACGATCTGACCGGTCATGTAATCGCTGTCTTTCGACGCCAAGAAGGTCGTCGTTCCCGTGATGTCGTGCGGAGTAGCCACCCGCCCCTTGAGAATTTCAGACGAAAACTCTTCCATCGCCTGGCCAGGCCTCTCAGCGGCGCCGATCTCCATCAGGTCCTTATCGACTTGCTCCCACATCTCGGTCGCCACAACACCCGGCGCAAATCCGGTGACTGTGATATTGTGCTTAGCCAGATCGCGCGCGCCAGACTGCGTCAACGACACAACACCCCATTTCGATGCACAATAGGGGGCGACATTGTCAAACCCCTGCCGGCTGGCAACTGAGGCCGTGTTGATAATTTTGCCGGGCGTTCCCTGACGAATAAACTGCTTCGCGGCTTCTTGCATGCCGATCAGGCAGCCCAGCCCGTTCACGTCCATGATGAAGCGCCAGTTATCCTCGGTGACATCCAGGAAATTCATTGGTTTGTTGACGCCGGCATTGTTGAACTTGACGTCCAGCTTACCAAACTCAGCGACTGCGTGATCTATCATCGCGCGCACCTGCGCACGATTGGTCACATCTACCGCTGCATATGTCACTTTTCCGCCGTAACGGGATGCGCGCGCCTGGTTAGCCTCGGAAACCGCCGCGACCTTTTCCTCATTGATATCTGCAAAGCAGACATCAGCGCCCTCTTCCAAAAGAGCTTCGCCAATTGCGCGCCCGATCCCTTGAGCAGCGCCGGTGACAATACAAGAACGACCGCTGACACGCGTCATCCTTACCTCCTGAACATATTATAACGGAGAAATGAAATCCGGGTGCGGGTCACGCCGCACCCGGAAGCCAGCCAATACTCTTAGAACACCGGCTTGGTGAAATCGCCCATGTTGTCTTGGGTGATCTTCGGCGTATCGAAGTAGTTCAGGAACGGAACTTCTTTGCCGCTGAGCACGTCAATCGCCGTCTGCAGCGCTGCTTCCGCGTCATCGACCGGCGACTGGTAGATCGAGCCCCAGTATTCGCCACGCTCCATTGCCTCGTAGCCAACGGCAAAGTTGGTTGCGCCGACAAAGATGATGCCATCACGGCCAGCGGCCTTGGCCGCGTTCAACGCACCGACCCCCATGTTATCGTCACCGGCATAGACTCCATCGATATCGTCATACTTGACGAGGAAGGCTTCCATCACCTTTTGCGATTTCTCACGGTTCCAGTCTCCCGGCTGAGTTTCAACCAGGTTAACGTTCGGACAAACCTCCGGCAGACGGTCGTCAAAACCCTTCTGGCGCTCGATAGCGGTCGTGTAGCCGGGCTGACCGGAGATTTGCACAACACGCGCTTCATTCTCGATGCCCATGGCCTTGAACTTGTCACACATGATCTCGGCCGCGCGCGAACCTTGCGTGATGTTATCGGGGCCCGAGAACGATGCAACGAAGGGGAAACCCTCTTCAGCGATGTTCGAGTTGGTGACAATCACCGGGATACCAGCCTTTTGGGCCTTGCGCACAGCAGGGATCACGGCCTCACCGTTGGTCGGCCAGATGATGATGGCGTCGACTTCCTGCTGGATCAGATCTTCCATCTGGGCGATCTGGCGCGCGACATCGCCGCCGGCGTCAAGAACGACGGCTTCGACATCGCTATTGGCTTGGGCAGCGGCAATAAACGCTTTTTCATACGTGGTCTGATAGCTGTCCACGCCAACATTGTTCTGCGTGATACCGATTGTCCAAGCCTGAGCTGATGCCGCAGCGGCAAGCGTCAGAACTGAGACGGTCGTCGCAGCAAGTGCATTCCGAAATTCCATAAGCTTCTCCTCCCATGTGGTCCACGTTACCTTTGCTCCCTGTCGTCCTATCCTCCTAGGCAGGGTGCAATCATCCGTGTGGCGGACGACTGACGACAAACTGCCCACCCCGCCTCTTTAGCGCACCGCTCAAATTGTCCAATTTGAGGATTTCAGCATCCATTTTGGGTTTTTTCACAGTATTGTTGATCAGCCATTTTGAACATTTTGACGAGGAGGCACGCCATGCCCACCAAGGATTCGTCCAATATCACCACCTCTATCAAGCGATCTACTGTCAAAGTTAAGAAGGCCAGGTATCGTCCCGTGAACGCAATTAAAGGATATAAAGAGACCCTTTTGGTTTCGCATAGCGCGAAAACCGAAATGTCCCATATTGTATCCTTTTTGGATGATTTCAGTAACGAACTGGAGGGGGCTACCGAACTATTCGCGCCATCCCCTTACTTTCGGATGGTCCTGCATCTGATGCACGGCCATCTTGAGGCCAAGACTGTAACACCGACATCGCTGATCGGTGCGAGCCACGTTCCTTACGCCACCGCAAGCCGCCGCCTCAAAGAGATGGTGGATGCCGGGCTGATTGAACAACGTCCCAGAACCCCAACGGGGAAGAGCTTCTCGATGCACCCAAGCGAAAGCTTGCTGGAGCAATGGGTTCGGCTTTCGGATCGGATTAAGCGGCTGGCAGAACGTGATTTCGGCAACAAGAGCAGCAGCCAGGATGACAAGGACTACTTCTACGGCGGTTCGTATCTGAGCGCCCAGTCCGTCCCGCCGCTCAAAGTTCTTCCTACCCCGCTGAAAATGCCAGGTGGCGTGCGCGTGCTTGTGCATGGCGATCCGACCTTCATGGTCATGGAAAACCTCAAGCGGAAGTTTGAACACGCCCTTGGCACGCAGATCAATCAGCGCGCCTTCTCGATTGATCGCCTGCGCGAAGAAGCTAAGCGCAATGCCGAACGCAAGGTAAGCCGATACGACATCATCGCGCTGGACCTGCCATGGGTCGGGGAATTCGCCGCACGAGGAATGCTGCTCCCTCTCGACGAAGTGATGGACATCGCGCGCCTTGATCCGTCTGATTTCCACACTGCGGGCTGGAAAGCGGCGCATTGGGCTGGGCGGCCCTACGGGGTTCCGGCGCAAACCACGCCAGAGCTTCTGTTCTATCGCAAAGATCTATTCTCACAGGCCGGCCTCGAGCCCCCGGCAACCACGGATGAGCTTTTGCGCGCGGCCGCGACCCTGCACGACCCTAAACGCAGCCGTTATGGCATCGCGTGGAATGCAGCGCGAGGCACAGCCCTGGGGCACACTGTCCTGATGACCATGGCCGATTTCGGGCAGCCAATTCTGAACTTACCGGAAATCGCTGGCGGGTTTGAGACTGATCACCTGGCGGATCGCGACTACTGGCCGACAATCGACACCAAAGCAGGCTTGCGCGCAGCGGAATACCTGATGGACCTGCTGAAATTCTCTCCACCCGACATTCTGTCGATGTCTTGGTATGAGCGTATCCGCCCCTATGCGGCTGGCAATGTCGCCATGGCTTACGGTTATACACTTCTGGCACCGTATTTCGAGTTAGACGCAACCTGTCCCGCACATGGACAGACGGGCTATCTACCGCACCCGGCCGGCCCCGGCGCAACTCCGGTCGCGCCTGTCGGTGGCTACGTCATGGGCATTCCCTCGAATCTCCCGCCAGAGCGCCTCGAGGCCGCGATCGAAGCGCTGCGGGTCTTCACCTCGCCCGAGGCACAGAAGCTTTATGTCCAAAATGGCAGCCGGACCAATCCCCGTTATTCCGTTGGATCGGATCCGGAATTGCGCCGCACCTCTCCGATTTTCGAAGCGGTCGACGCGATGTCTTGGCGAGACGAGCTGCAATTCTGGCCGCGCCCGCCCGTGCCCGAGATCGCCGATATCATTCAGATATGCGGCGAGGAATTTCACGACATGCTGCGCGGCATTGTGACCCCGCGCGAGGCTTTGCGCCAGGCCCAGGCACGGGCCGAGGCGTTGATACGACACAACAGGACAAGTTGACTTAGGAGGAACGCCACATGGACCCAAATCGCCTGAACGGAAAAAATATTCTCATCACCGGTGCCGCCCGCGGCATGGGGGCTGCAAACGCCGAAGCCTTCGCGGCTCAAGGTGCCAATGTCTGCATTGGCGATCTGGATCTCGACACAGCCAAGGAAGTTGCAGACCGTATCAACGCGGCCGGCAATGGCAAGGCTATCGCGGTCAAAATGGATGTCACCAAGCGCGAAGATAACGCGGCTGCCGTTGCGGCGACTGTCGAAGCCTTTGGCAACATCAACGTGGCGCTTTTCAACGCCGGTCTGAACAAGCCCCGCTTCTTCATGGATATTGATGAAGACAACTGGGACATGATCATGAACGTCAACACCAAGGCAATGTGGCTGGGCATGCAAGAGGCTGCGCGCCAGATGATCGCCCAAGGTCCGATGGCGGATCACCCCTACAAAATCATCAATGTCGGTTCGATCGCGTCGCGTAAACCGCTCGTCGATGTGACCGTGTATTGCACCTCGAAATATGGCTGCCTGGCGCTCACCCATTGTGGCGCGATCGGTCTGGCAGAGCATAACATCACCGTCAACGGCTACGCACCCGGCGTGGTTGTGACCCCGCTTTGGGAGCAACTCGACAAGGATCTCGTCGACATCGGCTTCAAAGAGCGTGAAGGCCAAGCCTATGACGACATCGTCCGTGATGCGCTTCAGATCAAGCGGGTATCCTATCCGAAAGACATCGTCGGCACCGCATCGTTCCTTGCCAGCGACGACAGTGACTACATGACGGGTCAAATGATCCACATCGATGGCGGCTGGTGCATCCAGTAACCCGATAAACGTCTAACCAACTGTAATTAAATCAGAACGAGCACCACTTTGCGTGCCCGAAGGAGAGAGCTATGTCTCGCGCACTTACACCGAACGTCCTGATGCCTCAGGATCTTGAACCACATTGGCAGTGGGAAGGCCGCCTTCCCGCATGGGGCCACAGCTCGGTTGATTTCGAACGCCGCATCGACCACGACCGCTTGCGCCGTTACCGCCTGAGCCGGACCCGAGAAGCCCTGAAGAAAAGCAGCGCGGGTTCACTGTTGCTCTTTGATGTCAACAACATCCGCTATGTCACCGCCACCAAGATCGGTGAGTGGGAACGCGACAAGATGTGCCGCTTTGCGTTGCTGACCGGCGACGATGCTCCCCACGTTTGGGACTTTGGCTCGGCTGCCGTGCACCACCGCAAATACTCGGACTGGCTTGTGCCGGACAATTGTCATGCTGGTGTTGTCGGGATGCGCGGCACGATCCCGCCAAGCTTTGGCCTGATGAAGAAATACGCTGAAGAAATCGCCGGGCTGATTGCAGATGCCGGTATGAAAGGCATGCCCGTTGGCGTCGACTATGCGGAAACCGCGATGTTCGAAGCCCTGAAAGAAGCCGGCCTGAATGTTGTCGATGGTCAGCAAATCATGCTTTCGGCGCGCGAAATCAAGAACTGGGACGAGATCCAGCTTCTGACGCAGGCGGCCAGCATGGTCGATGGCGTCTACCACATGATCTATGAAGAGCTGAAACCCGGCGTGCGCGAAAACGAGATCGTCGCGATGTCGAACAAGCTGCTTTATGAATGGGGCTCGGACGACGTTGAGGCGATCAACGCGATTTCCGGCGAGCGCTGCAACCCGCACCCGCATAACTTCACCGACCGTATGTTCCGTCCGGGCGATCAGGCGTTCTTCGATATTCTGCAATCCTATCAGGGCTATCGCACCTGCTATTACCGGACCTTCAACATCGGCAAATCGACCCCTTCGCAGGTCGATGCCTATGTGAAGGCCCGCGAATGGATCGACGCCTCGATCGCTGCGATCAAACCGGGGGTCACCACCGATCAGGTTGCCAAGCTGTGGCCCAAAGCCGAAGAATTCGGCTTCCCGGATGAGCTCTCGGCATTTGGTCTCCAATTTGGTCACGGCCTGGGCCTTGCCCTGCATGAGCGCCCGATCATCAGCCGTGCGGTCAGCCTCGACAACCCGATGGAAATTCAGACCGGCATGGTGTTCGCGCTCGAAACCTACTGCCCTGCCTCGGATGGCTATTCAGCGGCACGGATCGAGGAAGAAGTCGTCGTGACCGATACCGGTTGCGAGGTGATCTCGCTGTTCCCCGCAGAGGAACTGCCGATCGCCAACCGCTACTAACCCCTCCCGGAACTGCCCGGTCAGCAATGGCCGGGCACCTTTTTTCAAAAGAGATCGCCGATGAGCCCCGCAAAGAAGAAAACCAACACCGAGGACTATCTGCGCATGTATCGCCAGATGGTTCGCATCCGCTCCTTCGAGGACAACGCCAACCAGCTTTACCTGTCCGCCAAGATGCCCGGCCTGACGCATATGTATTCGGGTGAAGAGGCCGTGGCAGTCGGCATCTGTGAAGCCCTGACCGACAATGACCGCATCACCTCCACGCACCGCGGGCACGGCCACTGTGTCGCGAAAGGTGCCGAGTTCAAAGAAATGTTCTGCGAACTGCTCGGCAAGGAAGAAGGCTATTGCCGCGGCAAGGGTGGCTCAATGCATATTGCCGACCAAAGCCACGGCAACCTTGGTGCGAACGCAATTGTTGGCGGCTCGATGGGGATCGCGACGGGGGCCGCCCTGACATCGAAATATCTTGGCCGCGATGATGTCGCCGTCTGTTTCTTTGGCGACGGCGCAACGGCTCAGGGGCTTATGTATGAGGCCATGAACATGGCCGCGCTGTGGAAGCTTCCGGTCATCTATGCCTGCGAAAACAACGGCTATTCCGAATACACGAAAACCGAAGAGATCGCCGCCGGTTCGATCATCGCGCGCGCCCAAGCCTTCGGGATCGAGGCGCATCAGGTTGACGGCCAGGACGTCCTGGCGGTGAACGCCCTGGCGCAGCGCCTTGTTGACCGCGCGCGCAAGGGAGAAGGCCCGTTCTTCATCGAACTGATGACCTACCGCTACCACGGCCACCACGTAGGCGACATCAACCGCGAATACTATCGTTCGAAAGAAGAAGAGCGCGACTGGAAAGAAAACCGTGACCCGATCATCCGGTTCCGGTCGTGGCTGGTTGAGGAAGGCCTGGCGTCGGAAGCCGAGATCGAGGCGATCAATGCCGAGGTCAAAAAAGACGCGGCCGAGGCCGTCGAATACGCCTTGAACGCAAAATATCCCGACCCGTCCGAGGTGGACATGCACGTGTTCACCGACGTGAAACACGCTCTGGCCTGAGGAGAACACATCATGCGAAATATAACCCTGTCGCAGGCCGTCAATGAAGCGCTGGCCGAAGAAATGCGCCGCGACGAAACGGTCTTTATCCTCGGCGAGGATGTCGCCGAAGCCGGGACGCCGTTCAAGGTTCTCTCCGGACTGGTCGAGGAATTCGGCACCGACCGTGTGATCGATACGCCGATTTCCGAACCCGGCTTTATGGGGATCGCAGTTGGCGCGGCCATGACCGGCACCCGCCCTGTAGTGGATCTGATGTTTGGCGACTTCATCTTCCTGATCATGGATCAGCTCTGCAATCAGGCCGCCAAGACGCATTACATGTCGGGCGGCAAGCTGAACGTGCCGCTAGTCGTGCGCACCAACTTGGGCGCCACCCGCCGTTCTGCCGCGCAGCACTCTCAATCTCTTCATGCGCTGGTCGCGCATATTCCGGGGCTCAAGGTCGCGCTTCCCTCTTCGGCATATGAGGCCAAGGGGCTTATGAAAACTGCGATTCGAGACAACAACCCTGTCGTCATCTTCGAAGACAAGCTGATGTATAACGACAAGGCTCCCGTGCCCGAAGAGGAATACCTGATCCCCTTTGGCGTTGCGAATATCAAGCGTGAAGGCAGCGACATCACCTTGATCGCCACGTCCTCAATGGTGCAGGTCTGCGAAGCCGCCGCCGACATTTTGGCCGCGGAAGGTATCAGCGCCGAAGTCATCGACCCACGCACGATCGTGCCACTTGATGAAGAGGCCCTGCTTAAATCTGCACGCAAGACGAGCCGTGTCATTGTCGTTGACGAAGGCCATCAGAGCTATGGCATCACTGGCGAGATCGCCAGCCGTATCAATGAGAAGGCCTTCTATCATCTGGATGCGCCGGTTCTGCGCATGGGGGCGATGGATGTGCCGGTGCCGTTTACCCCGGCGCTCGAAGACCTGACCGTGCCGACAGCCGATGCCGTTGCTGCAAATGCGCGCAAGCTTGTAAGCGGGGAGATGATCCATGCCGCATGAGGTGATCATGCCCGCGCTCGGCATGGCGCAGGACACCGGCCTTCTGGTCGCCTGGCTGAAAGCGCCAGGCGATGCAGTTGCGGTCGGTGACGTGCTTTTCGAGGTGGAAACCGACAAATCGACGATGGAGGTCGAGGCTCAAGCGGACGGCTTTCTGACTGACGTCTCCGCGAAGGCCGGAGAGGACATTCCTGTCGGTCAGGTGATCGCCATGATCTCGCAGACCCCGGACGTGACAGCCTCCGCCCCGGCGAGCGCGGCGCCCCCGGCGGCGGCCTCGGACATTCCAGAGGGCCAGATCGTCATCATGCCCGCACTTGGTATGGCTCAGGACACCGGCCTCATCGTCGCATGGCACAAGGCGCCGGGCGATGCGGTTACCCCAAGCGACATCCTGTTCGAGGTCGAAACCGACAAATCGACAATGGAAGTTGAGGCTGGCTTCGAAGGATTTGTCGCGGCCCTTCTGGCCGAGGCCGGAGAGGAAGCCCCCGTCGGCGAAACGATCGCAGTGATTTCCACCGCGAAGCCCGCAAACCCGGTCCAACGCAGCCGCGCCAAAGGCACGCCTGCCCCCGCGCCTGCGACGCCCGCAGCTTCCACAGCGTCCAAGCCCGCGACCCCTGCCACCCCGGCAAAATCAAAACCGACCCCCGCGCAACCCGTTGCCACCGATGGCCGTATCCTTGCGTCCCCCAAGGCGCGTCGTCTTGCGCTGGAACAAGGGCTGGATCTGTCCCGGCTGATCGCGGCAGGCCACCCTCAGCCCTATCGCGTCAGTGATCTAGAGGTTCTCAAGGCGCTACCAACGGCCACCCCTGCTGGCGCGGCGATTGCGGCCTCTCGTCACCTCGTCGCGCATATTGCCAGCGATGGTTTCGCCGAGTTCGCCCGTTGGGCGGCTGATGCAGCCGGTCAAAAAGATCCGGGCGCACTGCTTGCGGGGCTGGTTGCCGGTAGCAGCGGTAAAGCGCACGTTGTGGCCGTGGAACGCTTCGGTCAAATCCAGACTTACACGGCCAGCGCGAACCTGCGCGCCGCAGCCCTGAGCGACGATGCGCCGGAACTGTTGATCCGCGACCTGCGTGGCTCGCGCATCGCAACCGTTCGAATGGGGGCGGAAACGACACCGGTCCTGACCATCGCTTCCGCACCAGAGGGCTTCACGATCACGCTTGAATGCGCCGAGCATCAGCTTGGCGCCTCCGAGGCCATCACCCTTCTGTCCAATTTCGCAGGCCGGATGGAGCAGCCGCTCCGCCACCTGCTCTGACCATGGAGCAAAACATGGAATATACTGATCTCTATATCAACGGCGAATGGCGCAAGGGAGCGCAGAACGAGCGCTTCGACGTTCTGAACCCGGCCACCGAAGAGGTTATCGCCTCGGTCGCCTCGGCAGACTTGGCCGATGCCGACGCCGCCTTGGACGCAGCCGAAGCCGCTATGACGGAATGGGCCGCGCGCACGCCGCGCCAGCGCTCTGAAGTGCTGCGCAAGGCATGGGAGCTGATGACCGCGCGTCTGGATCATTTCGCACATCTTATCACGCTCGAAAACGGCAAGGCCCGCGCGGACGCGATGGGCGAGGCCACCTATGCGGCCGAGTTCTTCCGCTGGTTCGCCGAAGAGGCCGTCCGCGCCGACGGCCTGATCACCCATGCGCCTGCCAGCGGCGCACGGATCTTGGTGCAGCACAAGCCCGCCGGTCTTGCTGTGCTGGTAACGCCTTGGAACTACCCTGCGGCCATGGGCACGCGCAAAATTGCACCCGCCTTGGCAGCCGGTTGTGCGGTCATCATCAAGCCCGCCTCAGAAACCCCGCTGACCATGTTAGCGCTGATGCCGCTTCTGGAGGAGGCTGGCGTTCCGCCCGGACTGGTCAACGTGCTACCCTCGCGCAAAACGGGCGCGCTGGTCGATCACATGCTGCACGATCCGCGCGTTCGGGTGGTCTCGTTCACCGGCTCGACGGGCGTGGGCCGCAAGCTGTTGCGTTCCGCAGCCGATCAGGTGCTCAAACCGGCGATGGAGCTGGGCGGGAATGCACCCGTCATCGTCTTTGAGGACGCGGATATCGACACCGCAATCGAGGGCACGATGCTCGCCAAGATGCGCAACCTTGGCGAGGCCTGCACTGCCGCAAACCGCATATACGTGCACGAGGCGATTGCAGACGAATTCACCCGACGTCTCGCTGCGGCCATGGGCGCCCTCAAAGTCGGCGATGGCACCGATCCCAACGTCGATGTCGGCCCACTTGTAAACGCCGATACGCGCGATAAGGTTGCTGATTTTGTGAACGACGCCGTCGCAAAAGGTGCCCGGATCGAAATCGGCGGCACCGTCCCCAACGGCAAGGGTTTCTTCTATCCGCCGACGGTCCTGTCAAACGTCCCCGAAACCGCCGACTGCGTGCGCGACGAAATTTTTGGCCCGGTCGCAGCGATCCAGACCTTCACCGATCAGGAAAACGTCATCGCGCGCGCCAATGACACTGAATACGGCCTTGTCGCTTATGTATTCTCGGAAAACATGAAACGCGCCTTGCAGGTTTGCGAGCGCCTTGAATATGGCATGGTCGGCCTGAACCGCGGGCTGGTCAGCGACCCGGCGGCCCCGTTTGGCGGCGTCAAGCAGTCCGGTTTGGGCCGCGAAGGCGGGCATGAAGGCATGCTCGAATTCATGGAAACCCAATATATCTCGGCAAGCTGGTAAGGAGGCGATCATGAATGACGTCATCGCCCCGCCCTCGGTCCGGGCGCTCGCCCGGGAAAAGGGAATTGATCTTCAACACCTCGCGGAGCGCCTCGGGCGCTCCTCGATCACGCGTGAGGACCTTGTCTCGGGCAGCAGCCCGGCCAAAGCTCCGGCCGGGGATACCTCGTATTGGGACGTCGAGCATGCGGCCTATGGCCCGGTAAGCGAAGAACCGACCAGTCGCTTTGCCCAAGTCGCTTCGGCCAATCTGTCGGCAGCAAACACGCTGATCCCGCAGGTTACGCACCATGACCGTGCAGAGGTCTCCGCCATCGAAGCTCTGCGCGCCGAACTTAAGCCCGAGGCACAAGCGCGCGGCATCAAGCTGACTGCACTTGCGTTTCAGGTTAAGGCGTTGGCGCGGGCCTTGCGCGAATTTCCCCGCTTCAACGCTTCGCTCAGCGTTGACGGGCAAATGCTGATCCTGAAGGATTATGTCCATATCGGGATAGCGGTCGACACCCCCCACGGGCTGATGGTTCCGGTCGTGCGCAACGTTGACCGGAAGGGCCTGTGGCAGATCGCCAGCGAGATCGCAGATCTCGCCGCACGCGCGGGGCAACGCAAGGTTGGCCCAGATGAAATGGGCGGCGCCTCGATGACGATCACCAATCTGGGTGGCATCGGCGGCAGCGCTTTCACGCCAATCGTCAACCCGCCCGAGGTTGCGATCCTTGGCATCACCCGCACCGAAATCGTGCCGCAATGGGATGGCGCAGCCTTCCAACCTGTGTCGATGGTGCCGCTCGACCTGAGCTACGATCACCGTGTAATCAATGGCGCCGAAGCTGCGCGCTTCACCAGCTATCTGGCCGGGCTTCTGGCCGATCCTCGCCGGATCATGGTCTAAGGGGGCGAACATGGCTGACAATCACGCCGACTTCATCGTTCTGGGCGCAGGCCCGGGCGGATATGCCTGCGCTTTCCGCGCCGCCGATCTGGGCCACAAAGTCGTGCTGGTCGATCCACGCGCAACACTGGGCGGCGTTTGCCTGAACGAGGGTTGCATTCCATCAAAGGCGCTATTGCACGCCGCCGAGATCATCCGCGAAGCACGACACGGCAACGACTGGGGGATTTCGACGGGTAATATCTCGGTCGATCTCGATACGCTGCGTGCGCGCAAAGACGGGATCGTGGCGCAACTCACCGATGGGCTGCGCGGTCTTGCCAAGCGTCGCAAGGTCCAGACTGTGCGCGGGTCCGCGCGCTTCACCGGCACGAACACCCTTGATATTGACGGCACAGCGTGGAGCTTCGATCAGGCGGTGATCGCTGTCGGGTCTGCGCCCGTTCGATTGCCCGGCTGGCCCGATGATCCGCGCATATGGGATTCAACCGATGCACTTGACCTGCGCGAGGTTCCCAAACGGCTTGCGATCGTCGGCGGCGGTATTATCGGCCTGGAAATGGCCACGGTTTACGCCGCTTTGGGCGCGCAAGTCACCGTGATCGAGTTCATGGATCAGATCGCACCGGGTGCAGACGCAGAGGCCGTGGCTATTCTGCGCACGGCACTTGAAGCCGAGGGCATCGCGATCCACACAGGCACGAAAGTGACCAATGTCAAAGCGGCGAAATCCGAACTGAAGCTGATGTGCGAAGGCGGCTTTGCAGGCGAAATCAAGGCCGATGCCGCGATCCAGGCAGTAGGCCGCCGCGCGAATGGCCATCTGGTCGATCCGCACGCGGCGGGCATCGACCTGGACGAGCGTGGCGTCATCCATGTTGACGAGACCTGCCGCACCTCTGTCGAGGGCATCTTTGCAATCGGGGATGTGACCGGCAACCCGATGCTCGCGCACCGCGCAACCCATCAGGGGCACGTTGCCGCCGAGGTCGCCTCGGGTCATGCAGCGGCTTTGGACACCGACCTGATCCCCTCGGTCGCCTATACAAGCCCCGAGTTGGCATGGGTGGGACTGACACAGAACCAAGCCAAAGAACGCGGTGTCGCGCATAAGGTTGCGAGCTTCCCTTGGGCGGCCAGCGGTCGCAATCTCTCCTCGGGGGGCGGTGATGGCCTGACCAAGCTGGTCTATTGCCCAGAGACAAGTCGGGTTCTTGGGGCAACAATAGTCGGGCGCAACGCAGGCGAACTTCTGGCCGAATGCATTCTGGCTATCGAAATGGGCGCGACGCTGGAGGACATTGCGCTGACGGTGCATGCCCACCCGACGCTTTCGGAAACCGTTGCGTTCTCCGCCGAGCGAGCGCTTGGCACACTGACAGACCTATAGAAATCCGGGACCGATCATTTGCCAGAGCTGCGAGACCTCTAACTTTGACCGGGCAATTGTCTCGGTGCCGACCCAATGTGGTGCGCATGTGTCTGGAGTGAGCAGGGTAATTGAGTCTGACGAACACGAGCTGAGAGTCAGAATTACGGCATGAGGAGCAGTGTTTGGGGCGCGGTCATGACCGTCAATCTGGATGCGGTGCGACGCCACTCGCGCGTTAAGGCTTGGCATGCAGTGGCGCGGACGGGGCGAAGGTGCCACCGCGGCCCAAGCTCTGTTGTTTCAAAGGGATGGCAGCATGCATTGATGTGCCGCGAACAAGTGCGGGCTTGGCAAAGTTGATCTGCGCATCACCCAATGATTAGCTCGAACGGGAGTGACTGTGATCGCAGTCGCTTCAGGCTACTTTGCGTCGGATAACACCCATGCGATACATAACAAAGCCGGGTGCAGCGTCTCTCTGATAGCGGGCATCCCTGTAATCGGTTCGAAAACGCCCGAGGAAATTATGTGGCCCTTTGCGCTTCTGACCATCCACATAACCGGGTCAATCCAAGAGACAATTTTGCCAGTTGATGTGGAATGACACGCCCGCCAAAGAAGGCGCACCAAGCCTTTACGCAACCAAATCCCGAGCGTGTTCACGCAGGGCAAATTTCTGGATCTTGCCGGTGGAGGTGCGCGGGATTGAGGTGAAAACGATGCGACCCGGAACCTTGTAGGGAGCAAGGTGTTCACGACACCAGGCGCGCAAGTCTGCCTCGTCCACATCATGGCCGGGCTTAAGTTCTACAAAGGCGCAAGGGGTTTCGCCCCATCTGTCGTGCGGCATGGCGACAACGGCGGTAGCTGCCACGGAAGAATGGCGATAAAGAGCCTCTTCGACCTCGATCGACGAGATGTTCTCGCCGCCCGAAATGATGATATCCTTTGAGCGATCCTTGAGCTGGATATAGCCGTCAGGATACCGCACGCCCAAATCCCCTGAATGAAACCAGCCACCGGCAAAGGCCTTTTGGGTGGCCTCGGGGTTGCGGAAATAGCCCTTCATCACGACGTTGCCGCGGAACATCACCTCGCCCATGGTCTTGCCGTCGCGCGGAACCGGCTGCATCGTTTCGGGGTCGAGCACATCGAGCCCCTCAAGCGGCAGGTAACGCACACCTTGCCGGGCCTTTAGTGCGGCCTGCTCGCCACGAGGAAGGTCGGACCAGCTAGCGTGCCAGTCGTTGACCACAGCAGGTCCGTAGGTTTCGGTCAGCCCATAGAGATGGGTCACTTCGAAACCGGCCTCGGTCATGTCTGCCAGAAGGGATTCCGGTGGCGGAGCGGCGGCAGTGAAGAACTGCACGGTCTGCTCGAGATCGCGCTTTTCGGTCTCCGGTGCCGAGATCATCAGAGACATGACAATCGGCGCACCACACAGATGGGTGACCCCCTCATCCGCCAGAGCGTTCCAGATCGGCTCGGCCCGAACCTGACGCAGGCAGACATGGGTGCCGATGATCGCTGATAGGGTCCAGGGAAAGCACCAGCCGTTGCAGTGAAACATCGGCAAAGTCCACAGATAGACCGCGTGTTTAGCCATAGAGGTGGTCAGCGCATTGCCCTGCGCCAGCAGATATGCTCCGCGATGATGCGAAACCACGCCCTTGGGATCGCCCGTGGTGCCCGACGTATAGTTGATCGAGATCGCGTCCCATTCATCTTCGGGCATAAGCCAGTCAAAATCCGGATCACCGAGACCCAGGAATGCCTCGTAATCGGTCGCGTCAACGATCATACGAGCGCCATTCCATTCGGGATCGTCATACAGAATCACCACGGGCGATACCTTGGTGAGCGCCAGCGCCTCTTGCATCAGGGGCATGAACTCGCTGTCCACGATCACCACTTTAGACATCGCGTGATCGAGCTGGAACGCGATGATGGCGGCATCCAGCCGCGTGTTGATTGAATGCAGCACCGCGCCGGACATCGGCACACCGTAGTGGCATTCCAGCATGGCCGGCGTGTTGGGCATAAGCACCGATACCGTATCACCACGCCCGATCCCGGTTTGGGCCAGCGCCGAGGCAAGCTGTCGCGACCGGACATAGAAGTCGGCGTAGCTGCGCCTCAAGGCCCCATGCACGATGGCGACGTGATCCGGAAAGACTTCTGCGGCGCGCGCAAGGAAATTCAGCGGAGTCAGCGGCTGGTGGTTGGCCGGATTGCGCTCTAGGCCAGAGTTGTAAGGATTTTCCATTCTCAAGCGTCCTGCCATTCGGGGGCGCGTTTCTCGATGAAAGCACCGATGCCCTCCTCCGCATCACGGGCCAGCATATTCTCGACCATTACCTGCGTTGCGTGCTCATAGGCCTCGCGCAGCGGCATCTCGCGCTGCGCGTAGAAGGCGCGTTTGCCGGTGGCCAACGTCATGCTCGATTTCGCCGCGATCTTACCGGCAATTTCCAGCGTCGTGTCGCGCAAAGCCTCGGGCGCCACCACCCAATTGACCAGCCCGATCTCCGCGGCGCGCGCGGCAGGGATCATGTCACCGATCAAAAGCATCTCCATCGCGTGCTTGTTGCCGACATTCCGTGACAAGGCGACCATCGGTGTCGAACAGAACAGCCCGATATGCACCCCAGGTGTGCTGAACTGAGCGGTGTCCGCAGCCACCGCCAGATCACAGCTGGCAACCAGTTGGCACCCCGCCGCTGTCGCGATGCCGGCAACCTCGGCAATCACCGGCTTGGGGCAGTTCACAATGGCCTGCATGGTGTCGGAACACATCCCCAGAACCTTCGTGAAATATGCACGCCCGCGATCGGGCCCCGCGCGGCCCGCAGTCATTTCCTTGAGATCATGACCCGCGCTGAAGGCGGGCCCGTTCGCGGAGAGGATGATCACCCGGACGTCGGGATTGCACCCGGCCCCGGCAACGGCTTTGTGCAGCGCGGTCAACATCTCCTCGGATAAGGGATTGCGCCGTGCCCCGTCATCCAGCGTCAGGCGCAGGATGCCCTGGTCGTCCAACTCATGTAGCAGCACGGGGTTCTCCTTCGGGGGCATGGATAACTGACGGAGCCTGCAACACGTTTACCTCGACACTGTCGGCCAGCGTATTCGCGATGAAACAGTAGCGATGCGCACGGTCATGCATGTGCTCCATCTCGGTCTCGGTCACGGCAAAGCCGGTGTCACACCGCACCACCGGGTGCAGGTCAATTCGGGTCACCGACATCTGCCCGCGCGGGTTTTTGCCCAGATAAGCGACTGCATGGTCGTGATAGCTGGCTACGGGCCAACCCGCCTTGGCGCAGAGCGCCAGAAAGGTCATCATGTGACAGCTTGACAAGGCCGCGGCCAGCGCCTGTTCCGGATTGGTATTGGCCGGATCGCCGCCCCAGTCGGGGGCGGCGTCAACCGAGACCTCAAAGCCGTCGTTGTATTGCACCACATGCTCAGCCGAGTAGGTGCCGGGTTTGAGTTCGGCCGAGGAACGATGCCAATATAGGTGGATCGAAAGGTCCGACATGAATTGAGCGTCCTCTGCCACGTTCAGGCCACTGCCAGCGATTTCTTGGGATCGTAGAAGGGAACTTCTACGACCGTGGCGCGGATTGGCCCCGAGGCCGAGACGACCTCAAGCTCGGTTCCGATACCAGACGCATTGATCGCAACCATCGCCAGCGCGATGTTCCTCTCCAGACGCGGCGAATAGATTGCCGAGGTCACTTTACCCGCCGTTTCAACGCCCTGGTTGATTTCCCAGAAGGTGGTATTCGGGCCTTTGAGCGGGTCACAATCGAGGATCAACCCAACCTGCTTTCGGCTTACGCCTTCCTCTTTGATCCGGCGAAGGGCGGCCTTGCCGATGAACTCGGCCTCCATGTCCAGACTGACGAGCCGGTCCAAACCCAATTCGAACGGGTTCGTGTGGATATCGGCATCGGCGTGATAACTGAGCATCCCGCCCTCGATGCGCCGGATCGACGAGGTGTGGCCGGGTTTCAGCCCATATTCCATGCCGGTCGCCATGATCCGCTCCCAGAGGGCGTCTCCCATGGAGCCGTCGCGCAGGTAAAGCTCGTAGCCAAGCTCGCTCGACCAGCCGGTGCGCGAAACGATCAGCGGAATGCCATCGAGTTCGACTTCACGCAGCCAGTAGTATTTCAGGTCCATGATCTCGTCTCCGAAGAGCGCCTTCATGATCTGGCCCGACTTCGGCCCCTGCAACTGCAACGGCGACACGTCAGGCTCGCAGATCGAGACCTCAAGGCCGGAATGTATCGCCACGCCCTGTGCCCACAACAGAATGTCGCTGTCGGCCAGCGAAATCCAAAAGTGATTTTCTGCCAGTCGCAGCAGGATCGGGTCGTTGAGGATGCCGCCTTCGGCGTTGGTGATCAGTATGTATTTGCATTGTCCCACAGCCATCTTGGACAGATCGCGCGGCGTCAACATCTGGACGAATTTCGCGGCGTCCGGGCCGGTGATCTCGACCTGACGCTCGACCGCAACATCGCACAGGATCGCGTCGTTCACGAGGTTCCAGAAATTCTGCTCGGGGTTCCCGAAATCACGGGGGATATACATGTGGTTGTAGACTGAGAACCCCGTCGCTCCCCAGCGCACAGTCGCATCGAAATAGGGAGATTTACGGATCTGCGTTCCAAAGCCAAAATCGTCTGCGTGCATGTGTCGCGCCCTTAAAAGTCACCGGGCGAACGACCCGGGACGCAGTGGATGATGGCATTTATTAAGTCGGCAACATCGGCTTTCCGCGGACCAAAAAAATGGCAGCTCGCGGTCTGTTTAGGCTGAAAATCTGGTTCTGCTCAGCCTGTTCGGTCTCGAGCCATCGATCCAACTAGTTTCGCGATGTTGGGGCGCGCGGCTTTGACCACGCGAGTCGCGATATATGTCATGTATCGGTCCACCGAGAGTTCGGCTTCCAGCATGTCCTGCATCAACGCTTGAAAGTCTGACAGCGTTGGGCAGACCGTCTTCATCACGTAATCCATTCCGCCCCCAGTGGCGACACATTCGGTGATCTCGTCTCGACCAGAAACCCAACTCTCGAAGCGGTCGAAATCCGCCTTGCGATGATGCGTGAGAGAAAGCGTCACCATAACCTGAGTAAAGTCGCAGACCCGGTTTAGCGCAATTTCAGCGTGATAACCTCGAATGAAGCCCGCCGCTTTCAGTCGATCCAACCTCGCCCAACAGGGCGTTGCCGAGATGTTCACGATCTCGGACAGGCGCGTTTTGCTCAGTTGTCCATGCTCCTGAACAGCGCTGAGGATGCGGATATCGGTGGCGTCAAGGCTGAGCTTTTTCAATTGTCCCGGGCTTTCATCGTTTCAGCAAACCGTATCGCCACCCGCCGAACCCGGGAAGCTTAATGGAGCTTTAGCCGGAGTAATTCGACTCTTCATACTCCTTCCGACCAAAACTGTTCCGTAAACGCCGTAAATTCAGGGCTTTTGTGGCAGGCATAACGGGGGGTATCGTCAATCAGATCCTTCATGCCCTTAGAGTCGGCGCGATCGATGAATATCCAAAGTGGAAAATCTGCAACCTTCTGATTTGCAGATAAAATGTCTGGATGACTCTGTGGCGTAACCTACCAGGCATAACCTCACCCTGCGGGTTCGTTTTATCCCTGTAGGCGAAGGGAGAAGCCGCGCATCTCCCTTTCGAAACCCCTTGGATTTACATGAGATAAAACGTGATCGGCGCCGCGACGGCCACGATTTGCAGTGTGGAGGCAGATCCCCATCGAATTCGAAGAAACCCCCGCAGCCATCTGGGCGACCGCTGCGATCAAGGCCAATGGCATTCATCCGATTTCCGTCCGCTCTGCGGGGGCTGCACTGAATATCGCGCAACTATTTGACTCACGCAATATCCGCGGCTCAGCTCATGGTCCGGGCCCGCTGGGGCATGCCCTCCCCGCCCGGCGTGCTGCGGACGGCGCGCGATCCGGGCGTGACCAATGTGCGCAATCTCGCCTCGCCGCATTGGCGCCGCTGGCTTGGACCGGAGCATCGCTGCCTCGTGCCCGTGACCGCCTTCGCCGAGCCGATCAAGGGCGGCAATCAGTCATTCCGGGCGGCGGATTCCTCGGCGGCCATGTTCTTCGCGGGCATCGAGACACGCGGCTGGCGCTCCGTGCGCAAGGTCAAGGATGGCGAGACTGAGGACAACCTCTTCGCCTGCCTGACCTGCCCACCCAATGCCGAGGTCCAGCCGATCCACCCAATGGCGGTGCCCGTGATCCTGACCACGTCCGACGCGCAATGGTGCGTAAGACCGGGTTTTGTGCAGGCGCACCGACGCTTAGGGTTATATCAGCGAGGTCGCCTTCCAATGCCGAAGCGCGGGTTTTCCCGGGCCGTGGGGGATGAAAAGCCCTTGTCCTCGCTGCTATTCTTGCCTTGGATTGCAGCGAGGCGAGAGACCGGGCATTTCTACCGCATGCATCTGCCTCCCCGACATGCCGCGTTTGCCGCAGAAGCCGAGAACCGGCACGCCCGAGGCTGACTGAGGCCACCTGACGGCGTGGGCGGGATTTGCATGTCGCGCCCATAAGAGGCCATGATGTCCGCCCCCCCTCGCATCGCCCCAAATCTCGCGGGGCTGTATTGCGCTCACCCCATGCGAGGCTAAAGTTTTCATCGACGGGGTCGTCTTCCAAACCGTAACGCGCGGTTTTTGCGCTCTCGCGCCTGAACCGGGTCCCGTCGCTCGCCCCCCAAAGAGCCATTTGAAACCGCCCGACACTGCGATAGATTTCAGGAATGTCGTCTCAGCTGCCTCCTTTCTTCCCTTTGCGTGCAGGCCGCGTGCATGAGGTTTGCGGCCCCGCCTCCACGGGGTTTTCTGCCATTGCTGCGGCGGTAGCGGGGGGGCGGGCGCTTTGGGTTCAGGAGGCGTGGCTTGCGGATATGCTGACCCCGGCAGGCATGATGCCGCTTCTTGACCCGGCCAAGCTGTTGCTGGCCAGAACGCAAAATCAGACCGACAGTCTGGCGGTTGCCGAAGAGGCGCTCAAAGACGGCAGCCTCTCTCTTGTCGTGCTGGAGGTGACGCGCCCCCTCGATCTGCGTGAAGGGCGGCGGTTGCAACTGGCCGCCCGGGCGGGCGGCACGACGGGGCTGTGCCTTATCCCCGAGGGCATGGGCTCGAACGCCGCCGAAACGCGTTGGCGGGCCACGCCGATCTTCGATCCGGCGCAAGGTGACTCGACTCTGATGCGGTGGGAAATTATTAAGAACAAATCAGGAACAATTGGCGCGTGGCATGTTCACTGGGACGCACAGACGCATCGTCTCCATGTGGTTCCCCCGGTTGGCGAGCGACCGGGTTCTGCGGGCACGCCCGAGTGACGCGCCCTTCGTCATTGCCGCGCGCACCGGCAGCACAGAACTGATCCATTGCCTGAACCCCGCCGCCGAGCAGGCGGGCCTGCACCGCGGGATGCGCATGGCCGATGCGCGCAGCTTTTGCCCCGATCTGCTCAGCCAGCCCGCCGATCTGCCCCGCGATACGCGGTTTTTGCGCGGCCTGCGGCGATGGGCGGAGCGGTTCTGCCCTTGGGTGGGCTTTGAGGGCACCGACGGGCTGGTGCTGGACATCACCGGATCGGCGCATCTGTGGGGCGGTGAGGCGGCGCTGCTGGCCGATATGCGCGCACGGCTCGCGCGGGCGAATATCGACGTGCGGCTGGGAGCGGCGGGCACGCGGGGCGCGGCATGGGCGCTGGCGCATTTTGCCCCACAGGACACCGCCGAGGACGGGCTGCTTGCGCTGCCCGTGGCAGCTCTTCGCCTTGCGCCCGAGATCGTCACCGGGCTGCAACGTCTGGGCCTGCGTTCTATCGGTGATCTGACCGCCAGCCCACGCGCGCCGCTGGCGCGCCGTTTTGGCCCCGATCTGCTCTTGCGGCTCGATCAGGCCCTTGGCGCGCAGCCCGAACCCGTGACCCCCGAGGCCGAGCCGCCACAGTTCAGCACCCGCCTGACCTTCCCCGAACCGATCGGCCTTGAGGCCGATGTGATGGCCGCGACCGAGCGCCTGCTTGCGCCGCTTTGCGCCAAGCTCGCCGCGCAGGACATGGGCGCGCGGCGGCTGTGCCTGACGCTCCGCCGCGTCGATCAGGCCAGCCAGCAGGTCGAGCTGCGCCTTGCCGCCGCCATGCGCGAGCCCACGCGGATTTTGCCGCTGTTCCAGCGCGGCGTGGCCGAGGTGGATGCAGGTTTCGGTATCGACCAAATCCGGCTTGAGGCGGTGCAGACAGAACCCCTGCCCGTGCAACAGATCGGTCCCCAAGTCGCCAGCCCTGACCGCCTTGCCGATCTGATCACGCGCATCGGCACGCGGATCGGCCTGGAGAACATCCAGCGGTTTCTGCCCGCCGACAGTCATATCCCCGAGCGTAGTTTTCTGATTGCACCCGCCGCCTTCAGCGAGGCGCAGGGTGGGTTTCATGCGCCTCGCCCGCGTCCGATCCGGCTGTTCCCGCCCGAGCCGATCCATGCCTCTGGCGCGCAGCCGCCCGCGCGGTTTCGCTGGCGGCGTATGACCCTCACCACCGCGCGCGCCACTGGCCCCGAACGGATCACCCCCGAATGGTGGCTGCCCGATGACAACTGGCGCTCGGGGCTGCGCGATTACTGGAAGATCGACACCCGTGAGGGGCGGCGGCTGTGGCTGTTTTACACGCCGCAAAACCCCGGCTGGTTCGTGCAGGGAGAGTTCGCATGACCCCCACCTATGCCGAGCTCTGCGTGACCTCGAATTTCACCTTTCTGACAGGCGCCTCACACCCCGAGGAGCTGGTGCTGCGCGCGGCCGAACTGGGGCTGTCGGCCATCGCCATCACCGACCGGAACTCGCTCGCCGGTGTGGTGCGGGCGTGGTCGGCGTTGCGCAGCCTGCGTAAAGAGGCCGAGGCGGGCGTCCCGATCCGCTCCACCCGGCAGCACGACCCCAGTTCGCGGCAAGAGACCGCCCCTGCCGAGACATTGCATCGCCCTCATGGCCCCGTGCTCCCCAAGCTGATCGTGGGGGCGCGGCTGGTGCTGCGCGATTGCCCGGTCGAATGGGTCGCCCTGCCCACTGACCGCGCGGCCTATGAACGCCTTTCGCAGCTTTTGACGCTTGGCAAACGCCGCGCTGGCAAGGCCGAGTGCCACCTCGATCTGGCCGATCTGGAGGCAGGCTGTCAGGGCATGATCCTGATCGCCCTGCCTCCCCCCGATCTCACCTCGGCCCGGGCCGCGCTCCAGCGCCTTGCGCACCGCTTTCCCGGCCATGTGTTTCTTGGGGCCGCGCCGCGCTATGACGGATCGGATCAGGCGTGGTTTGCGGCCTGCGCGGCGCTGGCGTTGCGATGTTCCACCCCGATGGTCGCCTTGGGCGATGTGCTGATGCACCGCGCCGCCCGCCGCCCGCTTGCCGATGTGCTGACCTGCCTGCGCGAAGGGATCACGATTGATCAGATCGGCACCCGCGCCCTGCCCAATGCCGAGCGCCGGCTCAAGGGCGCCCCCGATATGGCGCGGCTGTTCCGCAATCATCCGGCCGCGCTGCGGCGCACGGCAGAGATCGCCGCGCGCTGTGCCTTCGATCTGGGCGAACTCAGCTACGACTATCCCGACGAGGGCACCGAGGGCGAAGCGCCTCAGGTGCGGCTCGACCGGCTGGCCCGCGAAGGGTTGGCGCGGCGCTATCCGCAAGGCGCGTCCGAGCGGGTCTACACGCTGATGGCCAAGGAGTTGGGGCTGGTGGCCGAGCTGGGCTATGCGCCCTATTTCCTGACCGTCCACGACATCGTGGCCGAGGCGCGCGCGCGCGGCATCCTGTGTCAGGGACGCGGCTCGGCGGCCAATTCGATCCTGTGCTACCTGCTTGGCATCACCGATGTCTCGCCCGACATGATCGGCATGGTGTTCGAGCGGTTCATCTCGCGCCATCGCGGCGAGCCGCCCGATATCGACGTGGATTTCGAGCACGAGCGGCGCGAAGAAATCATCCAGTGGATCTATGAGAAATACGGCCGCGACCGCGCGGGGCTTTGTGCCACGGTGATCCATTTCCGCACCCGCGCCGCGATCCGCGAGGTGGGCAAGGTGATGGGCCTTTCGGCCGATGTGACGGCGGCCCTTTCCAGCCAGATCTGGGGGCAATCGAACCGCGGCGCCGATCCCGCGCGGATGCGCGAGATGGGGCTGAACCCCGAGGACCCGCGACTATCGCTCACGATCCGTCTCATCCGCGAGATCATCGGCTTCCCGCGCCACCTGAGCCAGCATGTCGGCGGCTTCATCATCACGCGCGGGCGGCTCGATGCGCTTTGCCCAATCGAAAATGCCGCGATGGAGGGGCGCACCTGCATCGAATGGGACAAGGACGACATTGACGCGCTTGGCATCCTCAAGGTCGATATCCTGAGCCTTGGCATGCTGACCTGCCTGCGCAAAAGCTTTGCCCTGCTGGAAGCGCATGAGGGCAAAACCCTTGGGCTCGACAGCGTGCCGCAGGAAGACCCGGCCACCTACGCGATGCTGCAACGCGCCGATGCGGTGGGCGTGTTTCAGGTGGAAAGCCGGGCGCAGATGAATTTCCTGCCGCGGATGAAGCCCGCCACTTTCTACGATCTGGTGATCGAGGTCGCCATCGTGCGTCCCGGCCCCATTCAGGGCGGCATGGTCAAGCCCTATATCCGCCGCCGTCAGGGGCTTGAGGCGCCCGAGCCCTTCGGCCCCGCACTGGCCGCCGTCACGGCCAAAACCCTTGGCGTGCCGCTGTTTCAAGAACAGGCGATGCAGATCGCGGTGGTGGGCGCAGGCTATAGCGCGGAAGAGGCCGATCAGCTGCGCCGCTCGCTCGCCTCGTTCCGCCGCATGGGCACGATCGGCGCGCATCGCGACCGCTTTATTGCGGGGATGCGGGCGAATGGCTATACACAGGCGGTGGCCGAGGCCTGTTTCGCCCAGATCGAGGGCTTTGCCGATTACGGCTTTCCCGAAAGCCACGCCGCCGCCTTTGCCATGCTGACCTATGTGTCGTCATGGCTCAAATGCCATCATCCTGCGGTCTTTGCCTGCGCGCTGCTGAATTCGCAGCCGATGGGGTTTTATGCCCCCGCCCAGATCGTGCGCGATGCGCGCGAGCATGGGGTCGAGGTGCGGCCGATCTGTGTGAACCGCTCCGAATGGGACAATACGCTCGAACGCCGGGCCGATGGGCAGCTCGCGCTGCGGCTCGGGTTTCGCCAGATCAAGGGCTTTCGCGCCGAGGATGCGGGCTGGATCGTGGCGGCGCGCGGCAATGGCTACCCCGACCCCGAAAGCCTGTGGCTGCGCGCGGGCACCCCGCCCGCCACGCTCGAACGGCTGGCCGAGGCCGATGCCTTCACCGGCATGGGGCTGACGCGGCGCGCGGCCCTTTGGGCGGTGCGCGCGATCCGGGCGCCTGCACCACTACCGCTGTTTTCCAACCCGCTGGATGGCGAGGGGCTGCGCGAACCCGAGGTCAGCTTGCCTGCTATGCATCTGGGCGAAGAGGTGGTCGAGGATTACGTGGCCATGCGCCTGACCCTGCGCGCGCATCCGATGGAATTGTTGCGCCCTGCCCTCCCCGGTCTGACTTGCCATGATCAGCTCGTGAGCGCGCCGCCGGGCCGCCTTGCGGTGTGCGGCCTTGTCATCACCCGCCAACGCCCCGGCACCGCCTCGGGGGTGATCTTTCTGACGCTGGAGGATGAAACCGGCGTGTCGAATATCGTGGTCTGGCCAAAGGTCTATGAACGTTTCCGCCGCGCGGTGATGGGCGGGCGGCTCTTGCGCGTAACCGGGCGGCTGGAGCGCGAGGGGATCGTCGTGCACCTGATCGCGGACAGGATCGAAGACCTCTCGCACCGCCTCTCGGATCTCGGCCACCCGATGCCCGAAATGATCGGCCTCACGCACCCGCAAGCTGACGATGCACCCCGCCCGCGCCCCACCGCCCGCCACCCCCGCGAGCAAGCCAAGCGCCTGTTCCCAAGCCGGGATTTTCATTGAGTCTTGGAAAAGAAGCTGAGGAAGAACAAGCCTGGAAGCCACAGACCCCGCTGCACTCGGCCCCTTGCCGCCACCTTTATGTTAGGGATGCTGCATCGCCGCATTCTCAAAGCCGCCTGTCGAACCGTGCCACAGCAAAACTTGGCATGGTGTCGCTGTGATGCGGAGAAAACGGTCGTTTACCCTTGCCCAACCGAGATGTGACGCATCTTAAGGCGCAGCAACAGGGGACTATAGCTCCGCACCGCGATCATCCGCACGAGAAACTCGCCTTAGCCCACGCAGCGGTGATCAGCCCCATCGCCGAAACTGTAGCTGATCCGGTTGCCCACACCGTCATACGCGAAACCGAGCGCACCATAGGGCCCGCTGGCCGAGGCGAGATGTTCGCGCGGGGTATAGCCGAAGGTTTCACTCTGGCTCGCGTCAAGCAGATCCAGAACCCCGATCAGATTGTCGCGCAGATCATAGCTAAGCGCGAGATCACGTAAGACAGTTATTCCGTCACTGTCCCGCAGACCCGTAAGGCGGTAGCTTTGATCGTAGCTTCGCGTTTCGGTGAACCCATCGCCAAACCGCAACGAGGACACAGGTCCGAAGGGTAGCGTCCACGGACGTGGTGTAAATTCAGCGCCGTCTTCGGTGTAATCTCAGGTGGCCATCGAGGTGTATGGT
>NZ_JARGDK010000018.1 GCF_029210495.1 Pseudothioclava nitratireducens
TGTACCAGGATTTCATGGGGTTACTCCTGCTGCGGTGTCGTGGACGACCCGCTGCCGTCCTCGTTGGGGGTATCTGGCGGTGGGGATGGGTCTAGCACCCAACTCTCTCCAATAACTAACTCATTGATATCACTGAATCCGTTCTTGGATGTGGATCCCGGCTCTGTTGCAACAGAGCCCAAATCAGTGCAGAAGCTGATGAAAACAGGCCTTCAAAGGCCGCGAACCAACCTCAAGCCAGCGCATCCGCGCTCGCTAAACCGTTGATCAGACGTTCCCCAAAATGACGGTTAAGCCCGCTGAATTACTGGCGGGAGATAGGCTTTACTCTGTCCAATGCTGACCGTCAGCCTTTCGATGCTGACAAGGCAACTATGTGCGGCGGGGCCTTGTGCCAAATCTGACGTTCCTTGATCGCGGGTCAAGGTGTTTGGGTTACCGTTCTGGCAGATAAGCGTGCCATCTTCCTGCCGCGCAGCATCCAGCCAGGTACCGGTACTGATGGCTATGCACCTTTGCATCAACGATGGATCGAGCCGCGCTGAAACCAGACAGGCTCCGCGTTCATTATAGACGCGCAGCAGATCACCGTCGCACACGCCCAGTGTTTCGGCATCCACCGGATTGAGACCTGCGACTGCCCGTCCATTCACCTTTGTTGCCTGGCTTTCAGGCCCATGGTCCAGCTGAGAATGCAGCTTGTCTGCCGGTTGTCCCGAGATCAGATGAAACCGGTGCTTCCCGGTCACATTCCCCAGCCATTCTTCGGGCGCATACCAGGCGGGATGCGGCAAGATATTACCCTGAATTGAATCCGCAATATGTGCGCAACAAATCTCGATCCGTCCGGACCGCGTCTCCAGCGGTGCGGCACGGGGATTCTTGCGAAACGCCTCCAGAGCTCCGCTGCTCGGCGTACCGGGATCAATGAAGTGCCAGCCCTTTGCCGTGAATGTCGCAAGGTCCGGCAGGGTCACCCCGCTGGTGGCCGCCTTCTGCCTGCTCTCCTCATAAAGCCATTGCAGCCAGTCGTCAGAACTGCGCCCTTCGGTGAATGCAGTCTCGACACCAAGTCGGCGGCCTATTCCGGCGAGAATTTCGTAGTCGTCCCGAGATTGGCCATGCGGCGGGACGACCGCCTCCATCGCGACGACATAAGGATCGCGCGGTGTCAACATGAGATCGCGTCGCTCAAGCTGTGTAGTGCAAGGCAGGACGATGTCCGACCGCTTGGCCAGGGCATTCCAGCACCATTCATGGGCGATAATCGTGTCAGGCTTTTGCCATGCACGTTCCAGTTTGGTCAGGTCCTGATGATGGTGGAAAGGATTGCCCCCTGCCCAGTAAACAAGTTTGATATCTGGGTAGGTGAGCGTCTGACCGTTGTACCGGAATGTGCTGCCGGGGTTCAGCAACATGTCGCTGATCCGGGCGACAGGAATATAGGTTTTGACCCGGTTGTTTCCTTGCGGAAACGATGCATATTTTACAGGATGACGTTCCATTCCGATTGAATTTGCAGCGCAATAGCCAAAGGCAATGCCGGCGCCAGGCAACCCGATCTGACCCAACATGGCAGCCCAAGAGCCCGGCACGCATGATGGACTGTGAGAAGGATCAGAACTTGACGAAGGCGATTAGAGAACCCAGTGGGGCACTACCCATCAGACTATGAAAATCCCTGTCCTGCTTGAGAATTACTTCCTGCTAGGTGATCTCGAGCGCCAGATCGGTGCCTTCCTGGAATTCTACAAACAATCAACGCTACCGCGAGAGCCTTGGAAACCTGACGCCAGCCGATGTTTAATTCGGCTGCGCTGAGCAGATCCTGAAATGGCGAAAGGAGATGAAACGCAAAACCAAGCTTGCACGTCGCTTGCGCCACAAAACTGCAAACGGATATGCGGGCTGACAGTTATGAGCGGGCGCTGGATACCAAGGCGGGCGCTGTGAAGCTGAAAATGCCCAACCTGCGTAAGCAGACATTTGAGACCACCATAATTGCGCGATATCAGCGTCGAGGAAGCGCTTATCAAGATGTATCTGGTGGCGCGTCTCTTCGGGCGTGGGAGACATCACAGAGGCTCTGTGGGGGACGCCTGTCAGTCCCGGCACGGTTTGCAGCCTGAACAAGAAGATCTACGCAAAGATCGACGAATGGCGGCAACGTAAAAGCGAATGGATTCAACCCTATGTTTTCCTGGACGAGATCGTGATGAAGCGAACCTGGGCAGGCGAAGTACGCAACGTTTCTTTGCTCGTCGCCATTAGCATGACGACTAAAGGAAATAGCGAGATCCTGGGGATCATGGAAGGGCCGAAGGAGGACAAATCCGGCTGGTCAGCCTTCTTACGCCATTTTGTTGATCGCGATCTGAGCGGCGTCCAGTTGATCGGCTACGATGCCTGCCGCAGCCTCATGGAAAGAGTAGCCGAATACCTGCCGGATGCGCGTTGGCAGCGCAGTGTGGTTCATTTTTGCCGCAACGTGTTCAGCATCGTCCCGACCCGGAAGGTACCGGATCATGCGCATCGCTCCCAAATCCGGAGCCCTGCATATCGCGCACGCCTGACGCAGTTTGTTAACGCCATGAAGCTGGCCTGACGAATCCGAAGACCGGGGTACACGAACGTCTCGCGCCAGCTTCGCATGTTCTGGCCCTTTAGACCAAAGGTTCGGGTTTTGCTCCAGCCCTGCCCGTTCCCTGTCGTTTTACAGCCTGTTTATGCGCTGTAGCGCAGCAAAAACGCCTCAAACTCCGACTTTGGTCTGATACCCATCCTACCTTCGTAGGGTTTTTGGCAAGACTTTGAGCGCCTCCCGCAAGCTGCGCATCTTGGTACCGATGGGTCAGGAAATACCGTCCGAATTGTTTCGGGGGGGCACAAACTTTATAGATAGGGAAGATCGCAATGGTTTTCGTGAACACAAACGACCTTAAGCACATCCTCGACCAGATCCGTATCGCTGAACAGCACGCGGCTGGTACTCCGCTGACCGAATTGGTGCAGAACCCCTTGCTGCCATACGGTCTGCGTCTAGTTGACGGCACGTTGAACAACCTGACCCCGGGCCGTGAGGCATGGGGCTCTGCCGATCAAGTGATGCCGCGTCTTCTTGACTCGACCTTCCTCACGCAGCCCGACGCGGCGCATCTGGCCGATCCCAGCCCGCGTGGCGCGCCGGGTGCCGAGCCCACCTCCTATCTGCAGACTTCTGGGTCAGTCTATGATGCCGAGCCTCGCGTGATTTCCAACCTGATTGCCGACCAAACGCTATCCAACCCCGCCGTCGTCGCCGCGGCCCTGAGCCATTCGGGTTTGACCGGGCAGGCGATGCTAACCGCTGCCAACGAAATCGTGCAGGCCTATCAGCGCGTCATCGATACACAGGCCGCCACTGGCAACGTCGATCAGGCGCTCGAATTACAGCGCCAGCAATTGCAGTCTGCGCTGGATACGGCCAGTGCCGAACTGGCCGCCGCACAAAATAACGTCGGCGCCATGACGTCAGATAAGGCTGACGCAGATCAGACCGTGACCGATGCGCAAACGACGCTGGACGCCGCAGCGGCAACCATGAGTTTGCTTCAAAGCTCGGGTCAGGTCGGTGATGCACAAGCCGCTCTTAGCCTGGCTCAGACGGCTCTGATACAATCCCAGAATGCGCTGAACGCGGCGCAAGGCGAACTGGACACGGCCACGACTTCGGCTGCATCGATGCTGTCCATGCGCGACGCCAAGCAGACCGAAGTCACCAACCTGCAGAACCAGAAAACGACTGCAGATCAGGAGCTTGCGACGACCGAAGCTCTCTTGTCCGACGCGCAGGATGCGCTTCTGCTTGAAACCAACGGCGCAGACGCGGTTACCGTAGCTCAGACAGCGGTTGACGATGCCACCACCGCCGTCAACGCAGCGCAAACGCGTGTCAATGAACTCGATGGTCAGCTTCAGCAGGCCCAAAGCGAGCTCGATGGTCTGAACGCCCAGCTTCAGACTGCACAGGACGCGGTCACAGACACACAAGCCCGCGTCACCGCAGCCGAGCAAGCCGTCGACGAAACCCAGACCGCCCGTGACAGCGCTCAGGCCCTCTTCGACACCGAAGTGACCGAGCAGGCCAGCGCCCAAGTCGAAATGCTCAGTGCCCTTAACGTCTACTTAAGCGGTGGATCGCTTGCCGATTTCTCCGTCGCTTCCGCCGCCTATTCGGCGGCGCGCGAAGAAAAACTGGCCGCCGAAACGGCGCTGGCCGACGCGATCAGTGCGGATGATGCAGCCGATCAACTTGCTGCGACCGAGAACGCGGCCCTGTCCACAGCCCAGTCGCAGGTCACCACCCTGACCGGCCAGCGCGATGCCGCGATCACCACGCGTGACGGTTTGAACACCCAGCTGGGTGCGGCCAACACCGTCCTGTCCACAGCTCAGGGCAATCTGTCCACCGTGCAGCAGGATCTGCTGACCGCGCAGCAGAACAATCAGGCCTATATCGACGCGCAGGAAGCGGTCACGCAGGCGCAGGCCGATGTGGATGCGGCTCAAGTGGTCATCGATGGGCTTGTAAGCCAGCTGACTACCGTCGAAGGAGAGCTTACTACACTCAACATCAACCTTACCAATGCCAACAACGAAGTGACCCGCCTCGAAGGTATCGTGCAAACGGAAACCACTGATCTCAACACAGCGCAGGGCGGTGTAACAACGGCACAGCAGGCCCTTGTCGCCGCACAGACTGCCGATGCCGCAATCCTTGCACAGCTTGACGTGATCGCCGATGCGACCATTGCGCTGAACAGCGCGACCACAGCGGCAGAACAGGCCGCAACCGAGCTCAGCGCGGCGCAGGATATCGAGACCACAAAACAGTCCGCTTTCGATACCGCTACAACCAACCTTGATGCGCTGAACGCACCCGGTGCTGCAGACGCCGCGCTGGCGGCCGCTCAGGCGATCGCTACAGAGGCTCAGACCACGCTCGACACGCTGTTGAGCACGCATGCGATCACCATGGACGGCAACAACGTGATGTTGCCCGACGTGACCCCCGACGAAGGCCTCTCTGCGCCCTACAACTCGTGGATGACACTCTTCGGTCAGTTCTTCGATCATGGTCTCGACCTTGTCGGAAAAGGTGGCAGCGGCACCGTCTACATTCCGCTCCAGCCTGACGATCCGCTCTATGACGCAACATCTCCGACCAACTTCATGGTGCTGACCCGCGCCACCAACCAGCCCGGCCCGGATGGAATCCTTGGGACCGCAGACGACGTGCGAGAGCATTTCAACAAGACGACACCCTGGGTCGACCAGAACCAGACCTACACCTCGCACCCCTCCCATCAGGTCTTCCTGCGCGAATACGATCTCGACGCCAACGGAAGCCCTGTCTCCAACGGTTACCTGTTGCACGGTCAGTCCGGCGGCATGTCCACCTGGGGCGACGTCAAGGCGCAGGCCGCGGCCAAGCTGGGAATCCAGCTCAATGACAGCGACGTGCTTGATGGCCCGCTGCTCGCAACCGACGCCTACGGCAACTTCATCCCTGGTGCCAACGGCCTGCCACAACTGGTCGTGGCGAACCCTGCCTATGTTGAAGGCGGCACCGAGCCTTTGAATATCCTGATCGAAGGCGATCTGGCCAACCCCGTCGATGCCAGCCAGGCGGTCCGCAACGGCCATGCCTTCCTCGAAGACATCGCCCATAACGCCGTGCCCGGCACCTATGTGGTCGATCGCTTCACCGGCGAAACCGCCACCAAGCAGGCCGATGCCGACACCGACACCGGCAACGCGATCATCCCCAACCAGTTCGGCCAGAACGAAACCTACGACAACGAACTGCTGGATCGTCACTTCATCGCAGGAGATGGCCGTGGCAACGAAAACTTCGGCCTGACCGCGGTGCACCACGTGTTCCACAGCGAACACAACCGCCAGACCACCGAAATGAAGCAGACCATCCTCGACAGTGGCGAGCTGGCCTTCATCAACGAATGGCTGGCCACCCCGATCAACGAGGACGAGCTTTCGACAGCCGCGATCGACACCCTCACGTGGGATGGCGGGCGTCTGTTCCAGGCAGCAAAATTCACCACCGAGATGCAGTATCAGCACCTCGCCTTCGAAGAGTTCGGCCGCACCGTGCAGCCTCAGATCGCGGCCTTTATGGTAAATGCCAGCGCCGAGGTCGATGCCTCCATCATGGCGGAGTTCGCCCATGTAGTGTATCGCTTCGGCCACTCGATGCTGACCGAGAACGTTCAAACGATGGACCCGAACGGCGTGAACACCTCGACCGGCTTGATCGAAGCGTTCCTCAACCCGGTCGCCTTCGACCTTGACCAGACACTGACCTCTGATCAGGCGGCGGGTGCCGTGGCCCGTGGCATGTCCCGCGAGACCGGTGCCAATATTGACGAGTTTATCACCAGCGCCCTGCGCGACAACCTCGTTGGCTTGCCTCTCGACCTGGCCGCGCTGAACATCACGCGGGGTCGGGATACAGGCGTGCCCTCGCTCAACGCCGCTCGCGAGCAGTTCTATGCAGCCACCGGCAGCGAGTTCCTCAAGCCTTATGAAAGCTGGTCGGACTATGCCGCGAACCTTAAGAACCCGGCATCCATCATCAACTTCATTGCGGCCTACGGCACCCACGACACAATCGCGAACGCCACGACCGTGGTGCAGAAGCGCGCCGCGGCCACCGATCTGGTTCTGGGCGGGGACACCGCTCCGGCGGACCGTCTTGACTTCGTCAACGGCACGGGCGCTTGGGCCACAATCGAAACCGGCATCAACGCGGTCGAGTACTGGATCGGCGGTCTGGCTGAGGCCATCATGCCCTTCGGCGGGATGCTTGGCTCCAGCTTCGGCTTCGCCTTCCAGCAGCAGATGGAGGCGCTTCAGAACGGCGACCGGTTCTATTATCTCAGCCGGACCAATGGCATGGACATGCTTGGTGGGCTGGAGAATAACTCCTTTGCCTCGATGATCATGCGCAATACCGACATCGCCGATGGCGGTGCGCATATTCCGGCCAACATCTTCTCTTCGATGGAATACATCCTCGAAGTTGATCAGTCGGTGCAGGCCATGGCCGATCCGGTTTCGACCGAGCTTGATCCGTTCCTCGCCGCCATGGGTACGACACTAGTCGAGCGGGAAACCGGCACGGGCGACGCACCGCTCGTCGATGGTGCGCGGGAGTATGACAACTTACTCAAGTTCAACGGCGGCGAGCACGTCGTGCTCGGCGGAACCGACCAGCGCGATATTCTCGTCGGAGGTCTCGGGGACGATGCGCTCTGGGGCGGCGCTGGCGACGATCTGCTGATCGGCGACTCGGGCGTCAACACCTTCCGCGGCGGTGACGGCAACGACATCATCAAAGACGGCGACGACATCAGCTTCCTGCATGGCGAGGACGGCGACGACGTCATTTCCGCCGGGGGCGGAGCTGCCGAATTGATCTTCGGCGGAAGGGGCAACGATGCGATCCTCATGGGCCGCGACGACGCCAAGCACACCTTCGCAGGCATGGGTAACGATTTTGTATTCGGTGGGTCAGGCGCGGATATCGTCGATGGCGGCGAAGGCGACGACTGGATCGAGGGTGGAGACGGCTTCGACTTCCTCGTCGGCGACAATAACGACAACCTCGGCGGCTCCCGCGTGATCGGTCACGACGTTCTGATGGGAGGGGCGAACGACAACGACCTGCACGGTGAATCCGGCGACGATATCCTGTTCCAGGGGGAGGGCACACATGTGAACCTGGCCGAGCTCGGTTACGACTGGATTGCGCACAAGGGTCTGACGACCCATGCGGAGGTCGATCTCACAAAGCGCGTGACGACAGAACAGACAGAATTTTTCAGGGATCGCTACATCGACGCAGAGGCAGTATCAGGCACACAGAACGATGACCTGATCTGGGGTGACAACCGCCTCGGCAATGAGGCGCCTGCCGACGGTGCGATCTTAGACAATGAAGTCACGCTCTTCGGCAACGAACTGACGCAGGAGGGCGTGAATCGGATCGAGGGTCTGCGCGAGCTGCTTGGCAACCTGATGGGAGACGCGCCCGGCGATCTCTTCACCGGCGGCAACATCCTGCTGGGCGGCGGCGGCAGCGACATGATCCAGGGCCGTGGCGGCGACGACGTAATCGACGGCGACAAGTGGCTGGATGCGCGGATCTCGATCCGCGATCAGACCGACCCGGCGATCGAGATTCGCAGCATTGACAGCCTTGAGGAGATCATCCCACAGCTTCTGGACGGCAGCATCTCGCCCAGCCAACTGCAGATCACACGAGAGATCGTCGATCGTGGTCAGGAAGGCGACGTGGACACAGCCGTCTACTTCGATGTGCGAGCCAACTACAGCATCCGCGCCAACGCCGATGGCAGCGTCACGGTCGATCATATCAACGTCACGGAAGGACCGAACCCGATCGACCCGGTCAACGGCGACCCAAACCCGATCCTTGGCGATGGCACCGACCGCCTGACGGGCATCGAGATCCTGCGCTTCGCGGATATGGAGATTGATCTGCGCACGAACCCTGCCAACAATGGCCTGATCCAGGGCACCGGTGGCAACGATGTGCTTGACGGCAGCAACGGCCCCGACGCGATCTTCGCAGGCGCCGGTGATGATGCCATCAACGGCCTCGCCGGAAATGACGTGATCTTCGGCGAAGGCGGCTCGGACACCATCACATGGAACGCGCCGCTCGGCGGTTATGATGTGGTCGTGGGGCATGGCATCGTCAATGACGGCGGCACCGACATGCTGGTGATCAATGGCGATGGTACCGAGGATGGCTTCACGATGTACACCGTGGCGGCCTGGGCTGGCCAGGCCCCCTTCGATCCGCTCTCCGAGATCATCATCACCCGCACAGTGGCCGGTGTGGAAACTCCGATCATGGAAGTGCGCGGCATCGAAGAGGTTACCATCAATGGTGTTCAGGGTGTCGAAACCATCAACGCGGTTGGTGACTTTGCAGGCACCTCGCTGGCGCCCAACACGATCTACGTGAACGGCACGGCGGGTAACGAAGTGATCGACTTCTCCGGCTTCACCTCGACCCAGCGTATTGTGGTAAATGCAGGCGATGGCAGAGATATCATAACCGGCGGTGCAGGAAATGACATCCTGAATGCCGGCGCAGGCCGCGACGAAATCACCTGGAGTGTCGGCGGCGGCAGCGATGTGGTCGATGGCGGCGCAGGTGACGACACCTACACCATCAACGGCGATGCCTCCGACGAAACCTTCCGCGTCTACGCGGCGGACTCTTGGACAGGGGCACCCTTGGCCACTGGTACTGATATCGTCATCACCCGCGAAGCGGATGCTGGCGAGCAGGTCATCGGTCAACTTCAGAACATCGAGGAAATCCAGATCAACACCGCAGGAGGCACAAACGACGTGCAGGTCATTGGTGACTTCAACCCGACTGCCCTGAACTTCAACACCATCAGCGTCATGGGCGAGGTCGCCAATGTGGACATCACCGGCCGCCTTTCGACTCACCGCGTGTTCGTCGAAACCGAAAGCCGCACCACCACTGTGACCGGTACTCTGACCGAAGGCGACGTGATCGTCGTTCCGGTAGATATCGATCCGGCCACTCTGACGGAAACGATCGATGGCACGACGGTGACACGGACATCCGGCGACTTCACGCTGACCTACACGGTTGATGACCCGACGACTTTCCCGATCATCGTCCAGTCCGGCAGCGGTCTGGCCAACGCCCTGCGCGGTGTCGCGACCATCAACGAGGAAACCGGCGCACCTCAGGGCATGGGAACTGTCGCTCTCGGCACCCTGCCGCGCGGTAACGTCCTGCTGACCCAGGATGACATCGCGGCCCTGAAATACATGGTCACCGGTCAGGGCGAGGCCCCCATCCTGCCGTCCGAACCCGGCGCGCGCGCCGAAAACGAACCGGCTGATTTGATCGTCGGCACCCGCGATCTGGAAGGTCTGACCAACAACCTGCTCAATCCCGAGATTTCCGGTGGCGCGACCTTGCCCTTCTCCCGTGTAACCGAAGCCCGCTATGCTGGGATCGGCGAAGACGGTGCGGGCATCGTCAATCCGGTATTCGACGATCTCGACGCCCGTGCCATCTCGAACGCCCTCGGCGCTCAGGATGCGGATGCGGCCAAGGCGGCCTCGGCAAACATGTTCATGATGTCCTTCGGTCAGTATTTCGACCACGGCCTCACGTTCATCCCCAAGGGTGGTCATGACCCGATCACCATCGGAGGGGCGGACATGGGTCGTCCCAGCGGGGACAACCCGGCTGACCTCACCCGTGCCACGGCCACGATCAATCCCGAAACAGGCGAGATCGAGCACACCAACATCACTTCGCCTGTGGTGGATCAGAACCAGGTCTACGGTTCGTCCAACCTGGTGGGTCAGCTGCTGCGCGAAAGCGATAGCAATGGTGGCTTCGGTGCCCATGTACTGATGGGTCAGGAAGATCCCTCAGCATCCGGTTTCAAGCTCATGGCGACCCTTCGCGAACTGCTGGATCACCATACCCAGGCTGGGACCGTGTTCACGGATACCGACAAGGGCGATGTCACTCTGGAAGGTTACTACCCAGATCTGTTCAACGAGGACGGCACCTACAACGCCGCAACCATCAAGGACCTCTCGGACGACTTCATGGGTGAAGGCTGGCCGCTCCTGATCGACACCAACCCGTTCATGAACTTGCTCGACCACTTCGTCGGCGGCGACGGGCGTACGAATGAAAATGTGGGCCTCACCTCGATGCACACCGTCTGGGCACGCAACCACAACTACCACGTGGACCAGCTCCTGGCGTCAGGCTATGATGCCGACACTCCGGAAGAGCTTTTCCAGGCCGCACGCATCCTGAACATCGGGGAATATCAGCAGGTCGTGTTCAACGACTTCGCCGATAGTCTTCTGGGCGGGCTACAAGGCTCGGGTAAACACGGTCATGACAAGTATGACCCAACCACCGATGCCCGCATCAGTCACGAGTTCGCGGCAGCGGCCTATCGCTTCGGCCATTCGCAGATTGGTCAGAGCATGACCCTCAAGGACGTGGATGCCGATGGGAACCCGTTCACTGTCGAGGTGCCGCTGTTCGATATCTTCCTGAACCCAACCAACGACCCGGACGCATTCACGGCAGATTTCGGAACTCTGGAGCAATATGGGTACAAGCCACAGCCAGGCTACGCCCAGTACGGGGTCGACAACATCCTCGGCGGTCTGGTCGAACAACCCTCGGAAGAAGTTGACCTTCAGGTGGTGGATGCGGTCCGCAACGATCTGGTCCGCGTCAGCGCCGATCTCTTCGCCTTCAATGTCGCTCGCGGCAGGGATGTGGGCCTCGGCACGCTCAACCAGGTCAAGGCAGATCTGGCGGCGTCCGATAACCGCTACATCTCCGAGGCGATCGATTTGTCGGACATGTCCATGACACCCTACACCGACTGGGAGGATTTCCAGGCGCGCAACGGGCTATCCGACGAGATGATCGCCAAGTTCCAGACAGCCTATCCGGCTCTGGTTCTGACCGTTGACACAGAGCAGTATGACGCCTTCGTCGAAGCCAACCCGGATATCGCGTTGATAGACAATGGTGATGGCACGATGACGGTGAAAGGCATCGACCGCGTCGATCTCTGGGTTGGTGGTCTGGCTGAGCAGCACATTCAGGACGGCGTCGTAGGCCATACCTTCTGGGTGCTCATTCACGAGCAACTGGACCGTCTTCAGGAAGGCGACCGGTTCTACTACGTCGACCAGATCGGCGATCTGCCCGTCTACAACAACTTTATCTCCAACCTCACCTTCGGTGACATCGTGACCCGCAACACCGGGATGACCGATCTGCCACAGGATGTGTTCAGCTATACCGGAGATGAGATTGTCGAAGACAAAGGCACCGCCGACCAACAGACCCAGCAGCCGCCCGTCACGGACGATGCCGGGAATGCCAACCAGGCTGACACCGGCCAATATGATACTGGACAAGACGACAACGGCCAAGGCCAGACTGCTCAGGGTGATGATACCCAAGGCGAGATGACCGTGGACAACAGCACCCAGACTGCTCAGGGCGGGGCCTCTGCCGACCAAGAGCCTGTGTCAAACGACGATGATACCATCGACGGTGGGGACAGCTCCGACGCCGACACCGAGACGCCGGCATCCGACCCCTCAACCGAACAGAGCCCCAACGGCTCGGACGAGGGACTCGTCAAAAGCGGCACTGACTTGGGCGACGCCCTGGTCGGCGCGGCGGGCGACGATATCCTCAGCGGACACGAGGGCAACGACATGCTCGTGGGCAATGCCGGTGACGACATGCTCTTCGGTGGCGATGGCCGCGACGACATGCTCGGTGGCGATGGTGCCGACATGCTCATGGGCGGTGCCGGCAGCGACAATATCATTGGCGGCGACGGCGATGACATGATCATCGGCGGGTCCGGCTCGGATATTCTCATGGGTAACGCGGGTGACGACACGTTCATCGGCACGGATGGTGACTGCAACGACATCTACTATGGTGGCGAAGGGTCGGACACGATCGACATGGCGTCGGTCACCTCCAACCTCACGGTGCGCCTCGGCAACGCCGGGACGGATCGCGGGTCGGTCACCACGGAAGAAGGCGGTCGCGATACGATCTGGAGCGTCGAGAACTTCGTCGGCGGCTCGGGTGACGACACCATCTTCGCCAGCGACGCGGCCAACGTGCTCGATGGCGGTGACGGCAACAACACCTTCGTGTTCGAAACCGCGGCCAACGCGCAGGGCGACCACATCAACGGCCTCTCCGCCGGCGATCTCCTGCAGTTCGGCACCGGGTCCGATATGCTCGAGCTCACCTGGGGTGACGCTGACATGCAAGACAGTTTCTCTTTCTCCGAAGGAGACGAAGCCGGGACAACCAAGATCAGTGGAAGCATCGAGGATGAGCAATTCGAACTGACCGTCAGCGGACGCTTCGACTACGATAACCTCGCCTGATCGTCAGACTGATCCACACCAATATCGGCAGCCGGATACCCTCCGGCTGCCGATCTCGTCGTGCGGCCCGCACTTGAGGAAAACCGGGCCATCCACCGCCCGGCATGCACCGGCCCTCAGCCCTGAGGCGAACAGATCTTCGGGATAACCGACACCGGCCAGATACAAGCCCTTAGGCGGGCAGACCGACCCGCAGGCCGCGGTCCCGCGTCTCAAGCGCGGTTTTCACATCCTCGGGCGTCCAGCTTCCCGCGCCCACCCTCTCCAGCGTGCCCACGATGCTGCGCACCGGGTTGTACAGTAATGACCTTGCACTCAGATGAAACCTCAGTTCCGGTCCCGCCAGCCCCTCGACCTCTTCGATCTCCAGCGCATCCAGCGCCTTGACCGGGCTCTTCGCCTGACAGATCCTCGACCGGAACGTGGTGAAATCATACTTGCCCAGCAGATGCCGCGCCCCGTTTCGCATGGCCGCCACGTACAACTCTGGTGGCACGCGTAAAACGTGGCACATGTACAGCGTCTCCGGCGCACGTCATAATCCGCAAGCTCAAGGCGTCGAACCGGGTGCAGGCCGTCATCATTGCTCGAAACAACGCCTTGATCAACTTCTGATAAGCGCGCTGCGGCGCCGTATGTCCCAAGGCCGGTTCAGAAAGAGCCGATGCGCCTGCAGATCATTCCCTGTCTATGTCACCCCGCCTCTCTGTCCTTCGTTGTGACGGGGGTGTTGCCTCAGGCGTCCGGCCCCTTGGTGGTGTGGTCAAGCAACCCCAGAAGCCTGTCCACCTGTTCGGAATCGAACGGCTTGCGCAGCACGGCGTTCATGCCGGCCTCTAGACACATCTTCTGTTCCGTATGGCTGGTATGCGCGGTCAGCGCCACCACCGGCAACTGGCTACTGGCATCATGGCTGCGGATGCAGCGCGTCGTTTCCAGACCGTCCATGCCCGGCATGCTCAGGTCCATCAGCACAACGTCGAAGGTTTCATCCTTGACCAGATCCAGCGCCTCTGGCCCGCTTGCAGCCTCGAGCACGCGGTAATTGCGGCGTTCCATCAGAACGCGGACAACCATTCGGTTGATTTCATCGTCATCGACGACAAGGATATTGCGCCGATCACTCACCGAGACCATGCGCCGGCCAGTCGCGTCGCTCGAGAGATAATGCCAGCTCGATGGGGGTCCATATCTCTACCCGCGTTCCTTCGTTAAGTTTGCTTGCGCATGTGATGCGGCCTCCGAGTTTGTTCACGATGGCCTGCGCAATGGACAGCCCAAGGCCCATTCCTCGGTACGATCTTGTAAAGGATGAGTCAACCTGTGCGAACGGCAGGAAAATACGCTCCAGCTGCCCCTCATCGATCCCGATCCCGGTATCGCTGATAGCCACCTTAAGCCATTTTCGATCATCCTGCTGGAAAATTTCCGAATGCAGCGTAATGCGGCCCTCCTTGGTGAACTTGATCGCGTTCTCCATGATCTTCGCAATCATCTGCGACAGGCGCACCGGGTCTGATACGATCTGCGTGCTGCCATCGCCAAGTCCCGTGCGGTGGAACTCCAGACCGGCTTTCCGTACAAGGTTGCCGTAAAGCACCTCCATGTCCCGCATCCCTGCCTCGATGTCGAATGTCGTCGAATTAAGACGGATCGACTCGGTCGTGCCTTCGGCGTAATCCACCATGTGATCGACCAGCGCACTCAACTCTTTTGCCGATGACCACGCCACGTCCAGATAATGGTCACGGTCGACATCGTCCTTTTGCTCGCAGCAGACCGTCAGCATACCCACCACACCGCTCAGCGGTGTGCGCAGCTCATGACCGACAATCACCATAAAGTCGCTCTTGCGCTTGTTCTCTTCCTCTTCCAGCCGCAGCGCTTCGCGCAGTTTGTTGTTAGAACTGCGCATGCGATGAATCATCGTTTTGAGCGACTCGTTGAGTTGCCACATCTCGGCCGAGGAGCGTTCCTCGTCTGGCAGGTTGACGGTGTAATCCCCATCGCTGATCTTGCGGCTGATCTCGGTGAAATTCTGGACCGGACGGGCAAGCCGGCGTGACACCGCCCATCCCGCACCCCCCAGAAGGGCCGCCATCGCCATTACCAGAAGATAGGATTTCGACAGGCTGACATTCACCGCATCCGACAATTCATAGATCGGCTGCGGAACCATGACAGGCCAGCCCGTCTCTGGAACAAAGGTGATCCCCGCGATCATGTCCATTTGCATGGGCGGCGAAAAGAACATCTCGACGCCGGTTTCACGGTTCAGCATCCGTCGCACCGCCGAGATACCCGAGGCATCCACCATGTTCTCTTCCACCTTGGGTGACGGGTGCGCGATCGCGCGCCCGAACTGATCGAAGATCGCCGAATGTCCGAATTCGCCGAAGGCGATGGCCCGCTGAACCAACTTAATATAGTCGGTTTTCATATAGCCGATCACCAGCCGCTGATCGGCAAGCTCGTACCCCAGTATGAAATACTTGTTGTCTCCGATCCGCTGCAGACCCGAAATTTGAACACCGCCAAGCGTCGCGTTGGTGCCCGCCCGCAGATCATCCAGCACCACCTGCTCCGGCAGGGGCAGATCCTTGCCCAGCCGATTGGGTGGTGGCGCATTCGCTGTGAAGGGCGCCAACAGAACCATGCCGTCTATGTTCAGCGATTCCAGCAACGACAGCTGGGTATCCTGCGTCGCTGGGCTGTTGTTGTTGCTGACTTCGATGGCCGCATGGACGAACACGCGCGCAGCGTCCGTGACGTAGCGTGACAGCGACAACGAAACGTTCTGCGCGATCACAAGATGCTTTTCCTGCGTCCGCTCGATCTCAGCGTTCATGAAAGTGCGGTAGTTCCACAACTGGATCGCCGCTGCTAATATCAGGATCGCAACCAGCACTATTGCCGCAATCTGCTGCTGCAGAGGCCAGACCCATCCCTTGATACGGTACCGCTCAGCCGCGCTGCCGGACTGTTCGGGCAGCGGTCGTTGGGGTGTATTTGCGTACGCGCTCACGACACCTCCTGAGGTTTGCTGTTTTGACCATACACCCAAGGGCTTATTTAACCAGTCCCGTTGGTCTGATGCGGCATGGGACTAAAGTCTGATATGCCGCTGGACCCCGGCGCCAAGCGAGTATCGCGAATGCCGCGCGGCGCGGCATCCTTGGTCGGGGTGCCCCCACGGACAAAGGTCTGAATTTTGATCCGACATAGTGTGGAAGGCCGGTCGCACGCTTTACGCCATAAGCCATCGAACACGTTTGACCCAAAGGAGCACACACCATGGCCCGATCCTCTGCGAGACAGTCTGAAAAGGATGCACGCCTTGCCCGCCTGACAGCCGGACTGCGGCCAGTGTTTCTTTATATCTTCGGTTTGTCCGGGATCATCAACATCCTGGCTTTGACCGGCGCGTTTTACATGATGCAGATCTACGACCGCGCCCTGATGAGCGGCAGTATCCCGACGCTCGCGCTGATCTCGGTGCTGGCACTGGGGCTCTACATGTTCCAGGGCGGGTTTGACGTGATCCGCTCGCAAATCCTTCACCGGGTCGGGGCGCGCTTTGATGCCCGGGTCGCGCCCGATATCCACCGAATGAGCATCGACATGCCACGCTACGGCTTTTCAGTGGCTGAGTCGATGGAGCGGGGCCGCTCTGTCGATACGCTCCGCAACTTCTTCGGTGGCCCGGCACTTGTGTCGCTGTTCGATCTGCCCTGGATGCCGATCTTTCTGGCTTTCGTGTTTGTGCTGCATCCCTACCTGGGTGCGTTGGCCATCGCCGGTGCCGTGGTCCTGACGCTGATGACCGTCCTGACCGAACTGATGACCCGCAAGGCCAATGCCCAAGTCAACCGCGCCGCCGTACAGCGCAGCTCGGTGGCCGAGGCCAATGCCCGCAACGCCGATGTCATCAAAGCGATGGGCTTCTCGTCGCAGGCTCTAGCCCAGTTCCAGAAGGCCAATGACGAGCATCTTACGCTGCAATCCGGTTCCAGCGACGTGACTCGCACCGTGGGCGCCTTGTCCAAGGTGCTGCGCATGATGCTGCAGTCTGCAGTTCTGGGGCTTGGCGCCTATCTCACCATCATGGGCGAGATGACCGCCGGTGCGATCATCGCTGCCTCCGTGGCTTCGGCCCGTGCCCTTGCGCCGATCGACTCGACCATCGCCAACTGGAAGAACCTGATCGCCGCTCGCAATGCACTGGCGACCATCAAGCAGACAATGGCCGCCTTGCCTGAGCAGCCCCGCCCGCTGCAGATGCCCGATCCCAAGCAGGCCTTCTCGGCGGAAGGGATCACCGTTGTGGCGCCGGGATCGGGCCGCGTGCTGCTGTCGGATGTGACCATTCAGCTTGAAGCCGGGCAGGCGCTTGGCTTGATCGGCCCTAGTGGCGGCGGCAAGTCTTCGCTGATGCGGGCGATGGCTGGGGTTTGGCCTGTGCTGCGCGGTCATGTCCGTCTGGATGGCGCCGATCTGGTGCAGTGGGGCGAAGACACAATTGCCCGTAGCTTTGGATATCTGCCGCAGGACTACACCCTGTTCGACACCACGATTGCCCGTAATATTGCGCGCCTTGCCGATCCCGATCCCGAAAAGGTCATTGCGGCGGCGCGTGCGGCGGGCGTTCACGAGATGATCCTGGCCATGCCCGACGGCTACGAGACGGAACTGGGCGCCAGTTCCACCAGCCTGTCGGGCGGTCAGCGTCAGCGTATTGCTCTGGCACGGGCGCTCTATGGGGATCCGTTCGTGGTCCTGCTGGACGAGCCGAATTCAAACCTCGACGCCGAAGGCGAGCGCGCGGTCAGCCATGCGATCCAAAGCATCCGTGACCGTGGCGGCATCGTGATCGTCGTAGCTCACCGCCCAAGTGCACTGGAGAACGTTGATCTGGTCGGTGTCGTCCAGGATGGCGCCCTCAGCCGTTTTGGCCCCAAATCCGAGATCATGCGGGTCAAGCCGGCATCCCCTGCCCCGACCCCTACGGCAGCCCCGACAGTGGAGCAGTCGCCAGTCGCTGCTGTTCGAGAAACTACAGGCGCATGATTGAGGTCAAGTCATCCAAAAAGGCCAAGACGCCGGGAACGGCGCGTCTTGAGGATATGGTGTCTTTACGGGAAACCGTATCGGCCATTCCCAAACGCAAGATCGGCATGGGCGTGACCGTGATGTTCGCTCTGATCGCCTACATCAAGACCTTGTTTGGCGGCTCTGAGGTTGCGGCGCAAGCCACGCCCGACACGCCCCTCGGGGCCGCCGATAACGCCGCGCCCATCTGCGAGACGGATAATTTGTCGGCCAACAACAGTGGTCGTATGTCTTATGGTAACGCCGAATTGTTTCGCACTAGTGACCGCAGCGGCCAGGATGGCGGTTTTGATGCCACCACGTTCGAGCGCGGCCCAAACTCTTCGGTGTTGTTGCCCGCAGATCTGTCACTTGAAAAATTTCAGGCGCCAAACATCACGGCGGCGGCAGTCAATCTGCAACCGACTTTTGCGCCTGCAAATCCCGGGGGCGGTGGTGAGGACGGTCTTTTCCCAGATACCGACATTCCTGCCGGAGGTGGTGGGCCGGCGGATCCTGGTGGTGGGGGTACAGAGATTACGTCACCGTTGCAGGAAGACGCAGACCCCGAGCAAGAAGAAGACGATGATAATCTGCCTGGGGTGGATGACGACGGCGAAGGGCCTTTTGAAGGACCAGTAGTCGAGGACGAGGAGCTTGAGGAAGCAGACGCCGAGGAGCCCAAGGACGAAGACGCAGAACCCGAAGAAGAAAAGCACGAAAGCGACGCAGACGTGGACTGCCATGATACCGCAGCCGCAGACTGTGGTGACAAAGTTGACCACTCAGATGGCCCCAACCCAGATGAGGAGTCATCCTGCGACGACGCCAAAGTTGATGAGTGTTGGCCGGAGAGCTGCGATCAGCACAACGCAGCAGATGACGACTGCCTGGATGATCCGGTTACGCCGCGCGGCGATGTTGTGTATGGTTTTGATACGCCTGATCATATTAGCGGCAGTGAAGATAATGACCTCGTCTATGGTGGCGATGGTTCCGACGTTCTTCTTGGGTATGGGGGCGATGACTTTTTGATCGGCGCAGCTGGCGACGACACCATCGACGGTGGTGAGGGTGATGACCGAATTTCCGGTGGCCATGGTGAGGATCTCCTGGCTGGCGGTGCGGGGGATGACATTCTTTCCGGCGGTGCGGATGACGATGTTCTTCGGGACGGTCATGGCGCAGACCGCCTGTTTGGTGACGCAGGCAATGACACGATTTACCTTGCTGATGATCTGGAAGCTGATCAGGTTTATGGTGGTGCGGGTGACGACATACTTGACCTGACTGCTGGTGATCGGGCAGCGCGTGTGGATGTAGCTGCTGGCACGGTCACGCGGGCTGACAGCCCCACCGATACCTTCGATGGCATTGAAATTTTCACAGCCGGTGACGGGGCAGAAGTTTTCGATCTGTCCGGGTTCTTTACGCCGGGTGCAACCAGTGTGTCTGAAACCGTGTTCCAGATCCGCAACTTTGGTCACGACGATACGTTGGTTTTTGCTGACGATATCCGTCTTGCTCTGTCCGACCTTCAACAGATTGATGACAGGCGCGATATCAAGAACGACGGCTCTGATTTTGAGGCGCGCATCACGTCCTTTGATCCGGAAGCTGCGGCTGAGGAGCACGGACGCCCTGGTTTCCGCCAAGGTGATCAGGATGAGCTGATAGTCCGCCGGATTGATCTGCGTCTCGAACAAGAGACGGACGTCACCGAAATCGAACTCTGGGTCACAAGTGACCTGGGCAACAAGCAATCAGACGACTTCACATCGTGAGCAGGAGAACGACCATGTCACGCAAGACCACAGACCCAAACGCCGCAAAGAACGCGATTTATTCCATTCGCGGTCATGTTATCACTGGTATTTTCATGGCCGGGCTTCTGGTCGCCGCCGTGTTCGGGTGGGCAGCGAATTCCAATCTGGTCAGCGCGGTCGTTGTCAGCGGCGAAGTTTCCGTCGATCGCGACCTGCGCGTGGTCCAGCACCGTGATGGTGGTATCGTCAAAGACATTCCCGTCAGTGCCGGCGATCATGTCCGCAAGGGCGATATTCTACTCCGGCTTGACGACACTTCGGCCAGTACTGAGCGCGCAATCCTTCATGGGAAAATCGCTGAACTTGCCATTCGCAAAAGCCGGCTGGAGGCACAGCGCGATCTGCATGAGGAATTTTCGACGCCTTCAGGTCTTGATGAATTGATCGTGTCCCCTGCTGCGCTGCAGGCCATCTATGTGGGTGAGCATCGTATTTTTGAGGGCAACCTCTCGTCGTTCATCCGCCGCAAGGAACAGATCCACCTCGGAATCGAGCAGGTCCGCACCGAAATCGATGGCCTCGAAGCCCGCCTTGACGCCAAACAGGATGAAATCCTCCTGGTTCAAGCTGAGAGTGCGCGTGTTGAAGATTTGTCCGAGCGTCAGCTTACGGTACGCAACGTTGCCTTCTCTATTGAACGTGAAAATGTCCAGCTGCGTGGCGAACACGGAGAAGTTCTGTCGGCATTGGGCCGCGCCCGCAGCCGCGTCAGCGAGCTCGAGCTGGAAATCCTCTCGATGCAGGAAACACTGCGCACCGATGCACAACGCGAATTGCGGGAGATCGAAACCCAGCTGTCGGAACTCACCGAAAAGCGTTTCGTCATCGAAGACACCCTGTCGCGCACCGCAATCCGCGCGCCGATCTCGGGGCTGATAAACGATATGAACGTGAACTCTGTGGGCGGCGTCATTAGCCCCGCCGAAATTCTGGCCACGATTGTGCCCGAAGAGGCGGAACTGGTCTTTACAGCCCGCGTTCCGGCGGCGTCGATCGAACAGGTCGATACGGGACACGCGGCGCGGATGCGCTTTGTCGCCTTCGACCAGAACGAAACCCCAGAGATTGAAGGGACCGTGTCCTATGTTGCAGCTGCCGCGACAAGCGATCCGCAAATGCCTGGTGATTTCTACTCAATCAAGGTCGACGTGACGCCCGATCAGCTGGCCCGCCTCGGTGGCAAGGAGCTGCGCCCAGGCATGCCGGTCGAAGTCTATGTCACCACGGCCGAACGCACAGCCCTATCCTATCTCGTCAAGCCCTTCAGCGATCAGTTCGCGCGAGCCTTCAAGGAAAGGTAAACCCATGCTGCGCAATATTCTTCCAACTCTGGCACTTCTGGTGGCCTCATCTGCCACAGCTCAGGAGAAGAACATGACATGGAAGGCGCTTGAAGGTGACAGGCTGAATTTGAATGGCATGATTATCAACGTCCATGGCATCTCTTGCCCGCCACCAATCCTTGCATCTGGCATGAGCGCCAAGCGGCTTGCTAACACGTTTTTGCGCGGTGGTGTGGTGGTCTGTGCCACATCACTGACCGAGGATGGGAGCGAGTTCGTGGATTGTGCCAAACAAGGCAATAACGGACTCACGCTCAGTCAGAAGTTGGTATTCAGCGATCTGTGCATACCGCTGCGCGATCAGGAATGCTTGCCGCCATTTATAGATGCGCTGCCGACTTATGCGCTGCCGCCGCCACGCCCGCGTGACGGTTGATCAGTATTTTCAAAGAAAAGCTGTCTCGCAACGTTGACAGCGGAGCTGTACAAGCCGGACAAACGGCTGAGATAAGAAAGGCGATAAGATGACTCTGGCTATGGACTGCAAAAAGCGAAATCGGGATATCGAGTAGGACAGCATGTCGGAAGAATCGTTTCAGATCAGTTTCACAAGAGACGGTGAGACACGTGTGATCACGCTTGAGGGTAGCCGCAAGGACTACGAATTCGAGTACGAAGACCTCGAACTTGAAATCGAAGCGCGTGAGGGGGATTTTGAATGGGAATTCGAGGATGTGGAGAGCTTCGAATTCCTGTCTTTCGGCTCTGAAGACGATCTGGTGGATTCTGGTGTTAGCAGCCCCGAACCTGATCGGGTCGTGACATTGTCTGGCCCCCTGCATGATTTCGATTTTCTGCTGCAGGATGGTGCGTTGGCGGTTCGCAATCGGTTTGATGGTGAGATTGAATCGCTTTCGGAATTCGATAGCTTCGTTGCGGGCGTGGAAACATTCCGGACGGCCGACATCTTGGCACAACTTGAACAACCTGGCCCCGACCTTTTGGCTGAAGGTGGCCCACGTCTGATGATGGTCAATACTCCAGAGGCCACTCCAAGCGTCATCTGGGATCAGATTTTGCAATCGATCATTGTCGAAAGCGGTGGCGGACCGACCAACGCGTCGCAATCCTTCTCGATTATGCATACCGCAATCTATGATGCGCAGGCCAGTTATGACCCGGTCGCACAACGTGTTTCCATCGATATCGAGGGCGACAATCTGGAGCTCTCAGCTCTGTCCGATGCCTCGGATACAGAGATCGAAACCGCTATGCATGTCGCGGCCCATCGTGTGCTGTCGGAACTCTACCCTCAGTATCAGGAGAAATTCGATCAGGTACTGTCACAGCGTCTTGAGCTAGATGTCTCTGATGACTCGCAGGCTTACGAGGTGGGGATTGATGCAGCGCAAGACGGTCTCACCCCGCGTCAGGCGGAAGCGGCACGGCTCGCCGCGCAGTCTGAGGGGTTCTATACGCCAGTCAATTCTGATCCCGCGCCAGAAACCCGTAAGGACATCGCGCGCTGGACACCCGAAAAGCAGGGTATTTTGTCGCCCACACCAGATGCGCTGCAGACATTCCTGACGCCCGAACTCAGCCTTGCTGAAGGGTTCGCGCTCCCTGAAACGCTCAATGGAGAAACTGACACGGTGCTGACCCGTCCGGATGGCCCAGAGCCGTTTTTCACGCTAGAGCATGTGGATACGTTGCTTGATTTCCAGACCCGGACCATGACTCTTGCAGCTCCGGCAGAGATAAATGGCGTGGCGGTGGCGGCCGGAACTACGATACCTGTGGACAAATTCCTGATCGGTCCCGTCATCAACCCGGCCTTCATCGCTCAGGCTGAAGCCATCGTTCAGACCAGTGCGACGCTGACCGAGGATCAGAAAATGGTTGCTGAATTCTGGGAAGATGGCCCCGGCACCAGCTTCCCTCCTGGTGCCTGGATGACGCTTGGGCAATACGTATCGCAGCGCGACGGGCATGACGCAGCCACTGACGCGCTTTTGTTTATGACGATGGGTAATGCCATGTTTGATGCGGCAATTGCGACATGGGATGCCAAAGCGTTTTTTGATTATGCTCGGCCGGTCACCGTGATCCGCGACCTGGGACATCTTGGTCTGATTGGGGAGCAAGGTGTTGACGAACTGACCGGAGAAACGGGATTTGTGATCCAAGCATATGGTGGCATTGACCCCGACACTGGCACCAGCTTTGGCACCCGAACGATCCTTGCCGAGAACTTCATCACCTACCAGCTGCCTGGAGGCGAACAGTCACCACCCTTCGCAGAGTATACCTCGGGCCACAGCACCTTTTCGGCAGCAGGGGCGGCTGTCTTGAAGGCGTTTACCGGATCAGACCATCTTGATGCGCATATTACCGTGCCTCCTGGCACCAGCGCATTTGATGCGGCACTGCCTGGAGATGTCTATCAGTTTCAGTGGGATACGTTTTCCGAGGCAGCCATTGATGGCGGTGCGTCTCGGATTTATGGCGGAATCCATTTCAGCGATGGCAACCTCGATGGCTTGAGTGCTGGGGCAGATATAGGTGCTGATGCCTATGTGCTGGCTGTAGATTTTGCCAGTGGCACTGCGCAACCAGAACAACAGCCGTTCTTCGATGAATTCTTCATCGCCTGAACAAGGGACGACTTAGCGGCCGGATCCCGGCATCGTCTAAGGAGGTTGGTCGCTTGATTGGGATGATCAGGCTTTGCGAACAGGCGCTTTCGCTGATGTAGTCGCAACCGGCGCGCGTAGCCATATACTCGAGGATGTCACCGGCCAGTTTTATTCGCTCAAATGGCCCCGTCACGGCGCCGTTCGCCGTATTGCAAGGTGCTGTCTTTCCTACATGTGTGGTCCTGATCAAGATCCGGTCTGCGCCCTCGTGGGACGTTTGGATTGAGACGTGGGTCGCAGCATCTCCCGAGGACATACGGGCGATTTCTAGCATCGAGAACATCAATTGCATCAGGATCTCGCTTTGTGTCGGTCCGATGGATAAATGCGGCCCCTCGCAGCGAATATTCAGGCTGTTTCCATTGGCTTGGAACATGAACTCAAAGCGCTTATGCAGCTCTGCGGCCAATCCCTGCAGATCGGTGGGCCGGCCTGTTGGAAGTGAGGCCTCGGCGTCAAGGGCACTGAAGGCGACCACACGTTCGACGCGCAATTGCATCCATTGCAGCGCCTCCTGGCGCGCGGTCTCTAATCCGGCGGCGAGAGATGGATCCTCACGCGATGCCATGGCAATGCCCTGCAAAGCGTTCAGTGTATTTCTCAGATCGTCGCTCACCATGTCGATAAACCGCAGCTTAATGGTATTTGATCGCTGCAGCGGCCTTATCAAAAGCCAATAAAAGACTGGTGCCATGATACAGAACAGCAATAGGGCATCCAACGCCGCTTCGCCCCAGACATGCTCTGTCAGCCAAGTCAGCTGTTTTTCGACTTCGGCCAGCGCAAGCATGATGCAGAGCTCGGCCCCGACGAGGGTGATCAGAACAACGAGGACTTTACTGAGTGAGGTATCGCGCGACATGGTCAGCATGGATCTTTGGAAGGGACTGGCACGAACGCCCAAGACTCGCGTCCAGGAGGTGCAGGCTTCGTCCTGCCAAGAAGCGTTTGCCGATGATCCTGAGGGCTGACTGCCATGTGCGTAGCTCCGGTCCTTGAGGCGCACATGGTGCGCACTGTTACGTCGTAACGATCGGTATCATGTTCCGAATCGCACATCCATGATATTTGAGGCTGTTCCGAGCGACAAACAACACGCTTCAATGGAGTTGGACCAAAGTCCAAGGTCTCGCTAGACCATAGGCTTTAAATGTGTCGCATGATTTAAAGCGCCCTCGACACAATTTTAATGCACTTCCCGACTTTCGCCTTGATCTGGATCAAGTCTGAACTCACGGAGCCATCAGAAAAGCAACTCAATATTACTGGCATAGATATATTTTTTGGTAATTTACCCGTTGGTCGAGCGTGACGTTCCGACCTGTGGGGTAAGACGAATCGTGACTTTCGCCCGGCCGCATACGGGACGAAGGTCTCTCAACTCTCCAAAGATAGCTTGGATTCAATCGGTCGAAATGCAATAATAATTTTCAGGTGTTTAGATGTCCGTTTGGGGTTTGGGGAAAGCGAGAATCTGGACTGACTTTGAAAACAGTGCCGACACCGCTTCTGTCGCGGGGAAAGGCAAACTTTGGGGGAAGATTGATGTATAAAACGATGGTGATTTGCGATCACGTATTCACGCGTGCGGGTTTCCAGCACCTTATTGAGCCGTGCGCAGGTTTTGATTTGCAGGCGGCTGCTGCCTATAGCCCCGAAATCGTCGAGACGTGCTCCCGCGATGGATATGAAGTGGTGATCGTTGACCTTGGATCCCTTGATCAGCCGATGAAGGTTCTTCGCGCCTTTCGCAAGTCGTGCGACATGGTTCGTATTCTGGCCTTCTGCTCTCAGAAGGGTATAGACATGGCGGTTGACGCGCTAGATGCGGGGGCATCGGGCATTCTGACCTATAACAGTGAAATGTCTGATCTGCGTGCCGCGGCACGCCGTGTCATGAACGGCGACAACTACGTGCAGCCCGACATGGCGATGGATATCTTCGCCAAGCTGCGTCAGGCCGAAGCCAAGCGCAAAGAAGCCGAGCGTCTGCGTCTGACCGCCCGCGAAAGCCAGGTGGTCCGCCAGCTCATGAAGGGCATGACCAACGGCCAGATCTCGGCCGAGCTCAACATCAGCGAGAAAACCGTCAAGCATTATGTTGGCTCTCTCAAGGACAAGTTTGGTGCGGCCAACCGCCTCGAAGTTGTACTGGAAGCGCAACGCCTCGGAGTATGACCTTGATGGCAACCGCATCCGGTCGCCACGGACGAAGGATATGTGAAATCCAACAAGAATGACCGAAACGATGCGGAGGCAATCTGCGAGGCGGTCAGCAGGCCGTCCATGCGCTTCGTGCCACCAAAATCGTCAGAACAGCTCGAGATCCAGGCCGTTCATCGTATCCGCCAGAGGCTGGTGTCAGATAGGACACGGCTGGTAAACCAAATCCGAGGTTTGTTGGCAGAGCATGGTTTGGTTATCGCCCGCGATATCTCACGCCGGTAGCGTCCACGGACGTGGTGTAAATTCAGCGCCGTCTTCGGTGTAATCTCAGGTGGCCATCGAGGTGTATGGTC
>NZ_JARGDK010000019.1 GCF_029210495.1 Pseudothioclava nitratireducens
GACCATACACCTCGATGGCCACCTGAGATTACACCGAAGACGGCGCTGAATTTACACCACGTCCGTGGACGCTACCTACTGATGCGTTGTGTGCGAAATGGGAATATTAGGTCTATGACAATCAAGGAAAAAATGTACCAAAGCGCTTGTGCGGAACTCGAAGCTGCAGTCATTTACAGAGATTTCATCGGGCAAATATCCGGCTTTTGCGAGCTAGCTAAGTCGTGCGACCTGCGGGATAGAGACTCAGTAGTAAAATCTCTGGAACTATCGCGCGCATACCTACCCTTGATTGAAGCTATGGAGCAAGCTGTCGCTGCTTCACGTACGATAATTGGCATCTTTGAAGAAACAGCGAATTAGGGTATAGAGATTTCGAGCTCGATTAAAAGGCTAGAACTCTGAAGTAGTCCTAGATTTTCGGATAGGTTTGCAGCGTTGCTAACGGAGACTGTGCCGAATTTTGTGCCTGACGCGTTTTGTTAGGCCATTGGGAAGCGGTCTTCGAACATGATGGCGAGCTGAGATCTGATAGCGTGCCATTCGCGCACCGAGCGCTTACACTCGGTCAATGTAGCATTGAGTGCCAGATAGATCAATTTCGCCGCGGCGTCGTCGCTTGGGAAGCGGCCTCGGGTTCTGACGAATCGGCGGATTTTCGAGTTCAGCGCCTCAATGGCGTTCGTGGTGTAAATCAGCCTGGGCACCTCGGGCGGGTAGTCGAGGAAGGGGATCGCCTCGTTCCAGGCCCGGCGCCAGCTTGGCGCGATCGCCGGATACCTCTTGGCCAGATCGCTTTCCTCGAACTCTGCCAGTGCCAGCTCTGCCGCGTCGGCATCCACTGCCGTGTAGATGCCTTTAGAGCGGCCGCGACGGCTTTGCGGTCCTTGTAACTGGCGAAGTTCATGGAATGGCGCAGAAGGTGGACGATACAGATCTGAACCCGCGTCTGGGGAAAGGCAGCCTCGATAGCCTGAGGGAAGCCTTTCAGCCCCTCCACGACGGCGACGAGGATGTACTAGACGCCCCGGTTTCGCAGGTCGCCGAGAACCTTGGCCCAGAACTTTGCGCCCTCATTGGCGTGAAACCACAGGCCCAGAACGTCCCGCGTGCCATCCGGCAGTACCGCGAGGGCCACGAAGACCGCCTTGTTCGAGACCGCCCCATCGCTGCGGATATTGACCCGGATCGCGTCCATGAAGACGATCGGATAGGAGGTTCCAGAGGGCGGTTCTGCCAGGCGGTAACCTCCTCCATCACGGCGTCGGTGATCGCGGAAATCAGGCTAGGCGAGGCTTCGACGCCATAGATTTCCTCGATATGTCCCTGGATCTCGCGGGTCGTCATGCCACGGGCATACATGCTGATGATCTTGCGTTCGAACTCGGGAAAGCGGCGCTGATACTTGGCGATCAGCATCGGATCGAAGGTCCCGTTTTGGTCGCGGGGGATCTCCAGAACGATCTTGCCGCTGTCGGTGGTCACGGTCTTCTGGCTGCTGCCGTTTCGCCGATTGGGGGGCTGATTACGGCCCTCAGGCGCCTCCTCGGCGTGCTCTTCGTGGAGATGGACATCCATCTCCGTGCTCAGCGCACGTTCCGCCAGCGCCTTGGTCAGTTCCGCCAAGATGCCGCTCTTGCCAAATAGATCGCCGGGGGAACGGCCTTCCATCAAACGGTCCAGTAGGTCTTTATCGATGCTCATACGTGGGTCTCCTCTGGGAGCAGTTACCACGTCAGCGCACAAAATTCAGGATAGTCCCATCGTTCGGCCCGACGGCTTCCTGACGGTCTTCGCGCAGCTTTGCCTTCACCCGTCGTTTCGGATGCCTGTTGCGGAGCTGCAGGCCCAACTCATTGTAAATCCTGCGAGTCTTCTTCATGTTGATTACCAACCCTTCGCGTCGCAGCAGCACGTGAACACGCCGAATAGCCATAGCGCACACGCGTCTGTGCAATTTCCTTGATCCGCCTTTCAGAGGCAGCTTGGTCCGTCCGCCGGGATTTGTAGTGGTAGCTGGACGTGTCGAAGCAGATGGCCCCACAGGCCCTGTGGATCGACACGCCCCAGTCGACGCACATCCCGGTCACGATCTCGCGCAAACGACCAGGCTTCAGAGCTTTCGCCGAATGACGTCCTGAAGCATCTCACGGTCAAGCGTCAGATCGGCCACGATCTTCTTCAGCCGTGTGCTCTCGTCCTCGAGCGCCTTCAACCGACGCATCTCGTCCGGCATCAGCCCGCCATACTTCTTCTTCCAATTGAAATACGTCGCCTGACTGATCCCGGCCTTGCGGCAGATCTCCGCGACCGGTGTGCCCTGCTCGCCCTGCTTCAGGATGAAGGCCTTTTGCGCCTCTGTGAACTTCGATGCTTTCATGCGTTTCCGCTCCTCTCCCAGCCAGGAAAGCTTAGCCGAAAACTCCAGCTTCAAACGATCCAGTTTTCAGGGGGCAGAGCAGCTGCGATCTCCTGCACGGTCTTGTCGCCAGGCAGTGCTTCCAAAGCGACCTTGGCCTTAAACTGATCTGTAAAATTCCGGCGCTTCGCCATTTTCGTATCCCTTCAAAGGTTTGGGATACACCTTAGCTGACTGTCCAGTTTTCTGGGACCACTTCAAAACCGCATGGGCCAGATCAGATACACAGAGTTTCAGACACTCCCGGCGACCGGGACAAGGGCGCCGCTGCTGACCGTCGCAGTTCCCAACGCCCGCTGGTCAGTCGATTTCGTGCACGACCAGTTCGCGCAGGGTCGTCGGTTCCGCGTCTTCAACATGATCGACGACGTGACCAAAGAATGCTTGGCTGCGGTGGTCGATACCTCGATCTCGGGCCGCAGGGTCGCGAGCGAGCTATGCGCGGTGATCGCGCGGCGCGGTAAGCCGGGCTTGATCGTCAGCGATCATGGAACCGAGTTCACCTCGAACGCGATGCTGGCATGGACCGAGGAAGCTGGCGTGTTGTGGCATTTCATCGCGCCCGGCAAGCCGATGCAGAACGGGATCTGCGAAGCCTTCAATTCGAAGATGCGGGACGACCTATTGAACGAGACGCTGTTTCACGGGCTTGACCACGCCCGCGCCGTCGTCGCGGACTGGGTGGCCGATTACAACGCCGAGCGCCCACACTCGGCCCTGAGCTACCAGACCCCCGCCGCTTTCGCGGCCCAACTCACTGCAATGGGCGACCGGCTCCACGCAACGGAAACGTTCCGCCGCTCGCCCATTGCTCCCGCGGCGCAACAGCGCCAAACTCAACCGCGGACTCCGGCATCAGTTGGATGAATGTCGGGGGTCACAGCAGGGTCACAGCAAGATGAACCCACGCGCCAAAGAAATATAGGTGATGTCCATCGTCCAGACCTGATTGGGCCGGGTGATGAGCAGCGTTCTAAGCACCTGCACGTTTGAAACTTGCCAGTCTTCCGTTTCGTAGTATATGAGAAGTGATCGATGCGTATATCACCATTTTGCCAGTGTGCAGTTTGATGCTGCGCTAGAAGTCTAGGTTAAGGTTAATGATGACCACCCCATGCCAGACGACCGATCTGAAGGTGTATCTCATTAACCTTGACCGCGCTACGGAACGGCTAGCTAGGATGACCTATCGGCTGAATGCGGTGCCACTTGCATTTGAGCGTGTCCCTGCAGTGGACGGGCGTTCCCTGACCTTCCCGACACCTGATTTCAGCGAATTGTCCTTCAAGCTTCTGCACGGTCGACGACGGATCCCATCAGAGGTGGGTTGCTACCTTAGCCATGTGGAGTGTGCGAGGCGGCTGCTTGCTACGGATGCACGCTATGCTTTAATCCTCGAGGATGACGTGGCATTCTCCGACGATTTTGCCGAGGTGCTGGAGGCTGCTGTTGCATGTTCTGCGAGCTGGGACATACTTCGTCTTTCGGAGCTGAACACCGGACCCAAGCTGCCATATGCGCCTCTCATTGGACAACGAAACCTTGCCGTTGCGCTGCTGCGGGAAAAAGGGGCAGGGGCTTATGTGATCAACCGCCGAGCGGCTGAGTGGTTCGTGAAGCGGCTTGTTCCGATGCGCTTGTCATGGGACATTGCATTCGATCTAGAATATCTGAGTGGGCTGCGCGCTTCCTTTGTATATCCTGTGCCGGCTGACCAGCGAACTGAAACAGTGTCACAGATTCAAAATGACGTGCGCTCTGCGAAGCTCCCACGTTGGCGGTACCTCTCGGTGCTACCTTACCGCGCCTACCTTGAAAGTACCCGCGTCGTGATGCGCCTTTACCGGCTGATAAGGCTGCGGGTGTCGGAAACATGGATTGTCGCCGGGGCTGACAAGAAAGACTGAAGGCGCAGCTATAAGCGACTGCTACTTGGTCGGAGCTGCTTGGCGTGCACTATGGCGCGCGTCAGATCAGCATTGGGTCCGGCGAGGTAGAGTGCGGCGGTCGCGAGCTCGGCCTTCTCGGTCAAGCGCTGCTATTAGGGCGGCGCCTTCGAGCGCCATTCCGTTACCTTGCCGGCATCGACCGCGATCCGGGCGCGCGGCACCCGCACCGTTTCCGTTCCGAAGGTGCCGGTTATCTGACGATCTCGGTGCCCTTAGCGATAGCCTTTCGCCGGGCCGTCGCCCCGATCGTAGCGCATGCGACCAAGAAAGCTGGCGAGCTCTTCCTCGAAAACCGCTTCGATGGTTGCGCGGACGTTGGCCCGCGGCCGCTCGTCGATCGGGTAGAACCCGGCCTCCCCGGCCAGTGGCGCAAAGCTATCATTTTCGGCAATCTGGTTTATGGCGTGGTCTCCCTTGCGGTTGCCGACGCTGGTTGGGTGGTTGGTTGTTGACCCGCAGATTGCGCCGCCTTCAAATTTTCATCAACACCGAGACACTACCATTATCCAGAGGGGAGGACGCTTAAGTGTTAGGTTGTTACGGTTGGGCATCCAACCTGCAATTAATTAAGCATTTGACGGTACACATTGATCAGCGCAGCGGCTTCTTTCTGAATTTGGAATTCGGCCATAACATGGGCGCGGGCGGCGGCGCTGGCTTTTTGCAATGCGTAGGGATCATCTAAAAGTGAGCGCAGCTTCTGGGCCATCGCAGTGCTGTCTGATGGAGCGATCAAGGCCCCGGTGACACCGTCTAGCACCAGTTCTTCAAACGCGCCGACGCGGGTGGCTACCACAGGCACGGCGCAGGCCATAGCCTCCAACGGTGTTAGGCCGAACCCTTCCCACCGTTGGGGAGCTACGTAGACATCGAGGCATTGATACCAGCTTGGCATGTCCCAAACCGGAACCTCGGGTACAAAGCGGATGCGCTCAGAAAGGCCAAGCTTTTTCACCCGGCGTTTCAGGTCGTTTTCATAATCGACATCTTTGGATGTCGCACGGCCCATTACGATGCCGGTGCAATCGTGATGGGCTTCAACCACCTTGATCATGGCGTCGACAAACACATCCGTGCCCTTTTGCGCCCGTATCCGCCCGTAACACCCGACCAGAAAACCTGTCTCGGGCAGCCCGAGGGTCGTACGGACCTCAGCCTTGTTCGGAGGCGGGCAAAACGTTTCTGTGTCGATACCATGGAGAATGACGGTAGAGTCGCGCTCAAGGAAACTGGCGGTCTTGCGCGATGTGGAAACCACCCTGTCCATCCGGCGTATCAAGGCCTTCGTCAGCTTCGTGTGGTGCCGCTGTGAGGCCGAAGTGAACAAGAGCTTCAAATGCTTGCGCAAGACATGTTTGAGAAACAGCCCGCCGATCATCTCGATATTGCGGCGGGCGTGCCAAACCCTCGGTCCGGACGGCCCGCGTCGCGACATGGTCAGGAGGCGCATAAAACTAACCTTGGGAACATGTGGTGGCAACCCGCCGCCTATGGACAAAATATTTATCGTTTTAGCCTGAAGCGGAACCAACCGTACGATGGTCGATGTCACACCGGAAAGACGGCGCTTGAAGTTGGGTGCGATCACATCGCAGGCGTTAATCGACAAAGGTTTCATCGAGCGAGTATTTCACATTTTACCGGGTCTAGGGAAAGGATAGGCTGCCATTAAATTTTTCGCACCGCAAGTTTCTGTCAGTTACACAAGCGTGTTTGAGGGAGCATCCACTGGGCATTGTTGCAGAACTACGTGTTGAGGCATGAGTGCCCCTTACCGAATTGACTTTAAACGACGCGAACGATGTCTGCGGTGCCGAGGGCGTTGAAGTGGTTCATGAGTGCAATACGGATGTGTATTTAGGTGGTCTGTAGGCCGGGGACGCGGGCAGCGATGCGTTCGCCGAAGGACTTTAGGCCGCGCATCTTCGCTTCGATATGGCTGCGGGCGTGGTATCTGGTCCATCGGGACGACGCTTTTCGGCTGGGTATAAACTCCACCGCCAGTATGTCGGAGGTGGCAGTATCCATAGCCAGATGGACATTGCGCCATTTGTGACGCCCCTGACACCGTGATTGGGGGCCTGCTATTCACAGTCACCTAGGAACTTGATCTCGGTGCCGTCCACGAGCAAATTGAGCGGCCCATCGGCGCGCCGATTGCGGGATTGGGACGGCCAACGTCTTTTGCCGTCGACAAAGCGTCTGTAATCAGGGATCTTTCAATCCAGTCCCGCCATCTTGAGCAACCTGGCCACCATCCCGGTCGTTTGCTGGAGTGGCAGCTTGAACAGCAGCTTGAGCGACAGGCAGAACTGGATCGTGGTGTTCGAAAAGACGTGTGGCCGCCCTGGGCCCTCAAGCGGCGCGAGGCAAGTCATATCCTTGCCCAGCCAGATCAACAGAGACCCGCGCTTTCTGAGCGCGGCATTGTAGTCAGGCCAGTTGGTTATGCGGTAGCGAGTAGGGTCAGGCTTGCTCATGCCGCCCCTCTAACTAACTGGATTCGTGATGTGAAACATTTACCGTTGGAGTTCCGCAACAATGCCGGCCTGATATGGGGTGAGGCTAAAAAAGGCCGCCATAGCCAAGTCGGAGTGCGCAGCGAACAAGCTGGAAGAGGCCAAGGGGCGGTATCGGTTTGTTGAGTGAGCATCGAGGACCGAAGGGGAATCTGTTAATTTCGTGTTAGCCGGTATATCAACAGCGATTGAGCGAACGTGGTTCGACTAAGGGCCAGAATAGAATGGGTGTATCGCATTGAAAGCTGGAAACGATTCGATTTACGACTGGGGTGGCGAATGGTGTAGCCCATCGACACGACTTAGCCCCAACCAGCGCGTGATCGCGCATAGCCGCATACAAGGTGAGGCTGACCAGATCGCCTGCTGCGTCCTTCCGGAAGAGATCGAACTTCTGGACACCAAGCGGGGCGAAGCTCCACTCTTTGTGTCCTATTATACGAAGGATACACCTTACGAGGCGCTGGCAAATCAACTTCGCCTCTCTCTCGACCGGCTGGACCTTCCGCATCGCATCGAACCGATCAAGTCACTCGGGAGTTGGGTTGCGAATACCGGCCTGAAATCGAAGTTCATTAAGAAAGTCTGGAATGAAACTGACGGGCCGATCTGTTGGGTGGATGCAGACGCCGAGGTTCTACGAGCACCAAGTTTCGTGTTTGGTAATCCCTTCGACGTCGCGATGGTGCGCCGACATGGCTGGTACGACATTTCAAGCTTCGTCTATTTGAATAGATCGGAGGCGACGGGGCGCCTTGTCAGCGAGTGGGCACAGCTTTGTCAGAAGAACCCGCATGTTTGGGATCAGGTTCTGTTGACACTTGCTTGGTATCGAACTGCGCAGGCCGGGGAGTTGTCGAGCCTATTTTTGAATGACGGCATCTTTCGTTTTCCGAGGCCTTGGATACGAGATGCGCGAGACAGGATATTCTACTATCCGGCAAAGAAAAAAATACGCCCGTTCATCGATCAGAAGCAGGCATCCCGTCAGTTGAAAGCCTTCGTCGGCTCTTCTAAGAAACGCGTCGACGAGCGTGGCTCGGATGATATCGCTGAACGTTTCAGGAATGCTCTGTCGAATTTCGACTTCAGTCAGGATTACTCCATGAATGACATAATCTGATAGGCCTTCGAGGCAAATATTCGGCTACGCCATCGTTAATATTCCATCTTTATAAGGAAAAGCGGAGTGTCTTCGTCAATCGATATATATCTAATCAATCTTGATCGGCGCTCGGATCGGTTGGAAATGATTTCGGTCCAGTTAAAAAATCTTAATATACCCTTTATTAGATTTTCGGCCATTGACGGGGCGGATAAGGGGGCTGCTATTGCCAGTGTTAACCCTCATAGATTTATTGCCAGCCAAAAGAGATATTGCACGAGGGCTGAACTTGCGTGTGCCGCGTCTCATATTGCAGTGTGGAAGGCATTTCTGAAAAGCGACGCGGAGTATGCACTGATCCTCGAAGATGATGTCGAAATCGACCAGACACTAACGGAAATTCTTAGAAATTTCGAAAGATTTCGCAAATATGACTTCCTGAACCTTTCCTCAAATGAGCCATTCCGCCTAGATCAAGACCAATTGCAGAAAACCTTGGAGGGAAGGCAGGAAGTGGAGCGCCCTTCACTCTTGCACTACAAAAAACGTAAGCAGTGGAAGAAACTAGAATGGCGTCGACGCTGGAGGATTTTTGCACTGAATCCCATTTTGCAAATAGGAATCGTGTGTGAATGTGATCCAGCCCCAGCATTGGGGAGTGGATATATAGTGTCGCGCAAGGCTGCACAAAATTTTATCGGTGCGGCGCAAAATATTTCCTTTCCTATTGATTTAGTTTGGCGCCATTCCTCTGGTCGCTTGCGGCAAGCATTTCTGGCCAGACCGATTATCAAGCAAACCAATCGGGACACAGATATCTCCGGTCGCTTTAATCAAGACAGAGTGCATTTCGGCTACCGGTTGCTGCGTCCGTTTCTGAAAAATCGACGCTGGAGGCGGCGTTGGGATGTTGTCCGACTTTATGGGTTGCTTAAGCAGTGAGCGAGACGATGAAAACAATATACGTGATGTGTGGTTATGAAAAAGCCTAGCCGCTTGCGTCGCTTGCTCTCGCTCAACCAGCATCGCAAGCGCTGGGGAGCACGCCGTCACGCGCCGAGAGGCGCGGATTTTAGCAGTCTCAAAGAGACAATCATTGACTTCGGGGATGCTGAGCAAACTCGCGGCTCTACGAAGTCGCTTGACCAGCACTTGGAAAATCTTCGCCGTGAATTCGCGGGGCAGTCTGAATTGCTCTGGTATCATGCGAAGCTGATTGTCTTGATCCGCCGTGAATTTCAGACTTCGCAGCAATACGCCGAGTTTCGCTCCCTCTGGGAACAAGAGGGTGATTTCTTGCGTGAGAACCTGAACATCAGGTGGCTCGTCTCAGCGACCGATACCTTCGCGGAGCATGATCCCGGACCTGCCGTTCGTGCGGTCGCCATGATGGCGTCAGTGCTTGTGAATACAGTGAAGATGCAAGAAAGCGAGCGGTTCATTACGAATGCAGCTGACCTGTCGGTCGATCCTGCGCGCGTCGCCACGCTTCAGGAAGAACTTGTGCCGCTCTTTGAAGGCATGTCCTGTTTTACCGTTGGAACTGACGACACGCTGCGCAACATGATGTGGCGCCTTCATCCGTTCATGTCTGTGGAACCAGCGGGACCGATCCTCGATGAAATCTGGCGTAGGTTCCAAGTTGAGGACACGGTTTTTAACCGGATGCGCATTCTTCACCGGCGCAAGAAAACCCGGTGGTGGGAGGAATAACTCAACTGCGGTGGAAATCTTCTGGATTCAGTCTGATTTCGCGCCTTTCCGCTACTCGAAGGAGCAACAGGGCGCGAACGGCCATTCGAAGCTGTGCACCGATCCGGCGGGCACGAAAGCCGAAGCTGCGCTTGTCCGCTGCGATTAGTTTACCTGCATCAATCTGAGAAACCGTACTGGGTATTGCTCCGATGCCGTAGGCCGATGCGCGGTCTAGTTGCACGGCGCAGGCAGGTTCGATTTGATAGCTTTTCAATTCATAGGCTTTGCAGATCATGGCGTCAGCGAGTGCGACCTGAGTAGACGCCCGCACAAGAAGTTTCTGCGCGCCGGAAGGCGAAAGAACGTAAGCTGCTGCACCGCTCCTGTCTTGATAGAGGCGAAGAAGTTGATGAGCAGACCCGATTTGGCGCCCAGTTTTGCCAACGATCTTCTTGCGTTTGCGGACCTCTAACGTCACATGCTCGACGACACCAATATCTTCAATCACCTTCAAGACCTCGGGTGTCTGGCGAGATAGAAGTGCGTCATCTTCCAATATCAGGGTATGGCAATCTTTTGCTGCGGCGTATTTCCATGCGTTTACATGGCTCAGAAAACATGCTTTTTCCGTTTCTTTGAGAGGGCGTTCCCAGCTTGACCAGGCGTAAGCCTGCTCCAGTTCTCCAATCTTATCAGGCGTGACTGCTTCCAATCTTTGAAATGGGATTCCGAGCGCATCTAGCTGATCGGCGATAAATGCCATGCGGGGGTTTGCAGCGGCAAGATTTATTACCAAGCAATCCATTCGGTTGCTGACCTTCTGCTGTGACCCCCGTCATTCATCAAGCTCATGCAGAGCCCGGGGGTTGAGTGCGTTGCTCCCCAACGTTGGACCGCTGGAAGCTGGGTTTAAGAGGTCCCACCTTTTCGGACAGGTTTGTAGCGTTTCTAAGCTGTATCGGGGTTAGGTTTCATGGTGTTTTTTGCTTTTTAAGTCCGCCCAAGATACTTCGTTGGGCGTGAGCCGATCAAGCGCTGGATGGGGCCGCTCGGTGTTGTAAAGTGTCATCCAGCCCTTTATAATATGTTTGGTGAGGAAGTCATCGCTGTTTAGTTCAGGATAGATCGCCTTCTGCAAAGCCTCTACGCAGAAGACTGGGTGCATCTTGTTCGACCGCCTCCAGTTCAATACTTTGTGCGATGCGCAGTGCATGATCGTGACCAGAAACCATAACCGTTTCGCGTCTGTGCACAAGTGATATCGGAACATCAGAGTTGGTTGGGGCAGTCGATCTGCATCTTTGTCAGCGGATACGGATAGACTAACAGGCTGCTGAAATAGTCCTGTCTCGACAGTAGTTTGAGAACATGATTCACCGTCGACACGATAACGGCGGGGGTTATGATGAGCGGGACGGACAAGACGAGCGGGTCGCTGTTCAGCTATGTCGATCTGGAGGCGCGCATCCCCGCGCGAGATCCGTTGCGCAAGATCCGGCAGCTGTTGAACGACGCGCTGGCGAGCCTAGATGGCGAGTTCGAGGCGCTTTACACCGATTCGGCCGCCCCTCGATTGCGCCGGAGCGGCTGATCCGGGTGAGCCTGATCCAGATCCTGTTCTCGATCCGCTCCGAGCGGCATTTGATGGAACCGATGCAGTATAACCTTTTGTTCCGCTGGTTCGTCGGTCTCGGGATCGACGATGCGGTCTGGGTGCCGAACGTTTTCACCAAGAACCGCGACCGGCTGCTGACAACCGACATGTCCCGGAAGGTGATGGCAGCGATCCTGGCCCATCGCGAGGTGGCGCCGCTCTTGTCGGACGACCACTTCTCGGTCGATGGCACGTTGGTGAAGGCCTGGGTCTCCATGAAGAGCTTCCAGCCGAAGGCGACCGAGACGCCGTCTGACGACGGTCCAGACAGCCCTACCGAAGACCACCCCGAACCGACACCGTCCGAGACCGACCCGATGTCCCGTCCCACCCGCCAGAACCGCAATGCGGAAGTCGATTTCGGGGGCGAGAAGCGGTCCAATGCCACCCATGCCTCAACCACCGACCCGGATGCCCGGCTCTACAAGAAATCCCCCGGCACCGGCGCGATGCTTTGCGTCATCGGCCATGCGCTGATGGAGAACCGCAACGGCCTGATCGTGCAGGGCGACCTGACGCAGGCCGACGGTCACGCGGAACGGCGCGCCGCACTGGACATGATCCAACGCCACTCCCCCGGATCGACGCGGCAGTTGACGCTGGGCGCCGACAAGGGCTTCGACGCCGCCGAGTTCGTCGCCGACCTGCGGCTAGCCTGCGTCACGCCGCATGTCGCGCAGAAGGCGAGATATTCAGCGATCGACGGCAGAACCACCCGGCACGAGGGCTATGCCCTGTCGATCAAGCACCGCAAACGGATCGAAGAGGCTTTCGGCTGGGCCAAAACCGTCGGCGGAATGGCCCAGACCGTCTATTGGGGCATCGAACGGGTGCGTTCCCGCTTCTTCCTCACAATGGCCGCCAACAACCTCGCCAGACTGCCCCGCTTGCTGGCTGCGTGACGATGGCAAACCGCGTCAAACAGGCATGCTTTCTGCGCCGAGGCCCCCGAAGCCAAACCCAGACAGTTGCGCCGAAAGGAAATCATTCCGCATCGCAGACTATTTCAGCGCCCTTCGAGATGCTAGGGGTGCGGCTGGCTGGTTCTGGGCCGTTTGAAGACTGCCTCCAAGGCCATCTTTGCCGTCAGCCTTCTTACGCGATGGCGCACGACAACAGTCTCTTCCCGGCGCAGATAGGCCGCGATCTGGCGTGACCCGAACAACGGGTGTCTGCTGAAGACGCGGTCGACCTCTTTCATCATTGCCAGAGTGTCCGCGTCGATCCCAACGAGCGTGCAATTGAACGCCGACCGGCGGGCATTGCTGGCTGTCTCTCAGTTCGGCGCGATCAAGTTTGATCATCGCGCGGCTCCTGTGCGTGGCTGCGGGTGTCATTTCATGCACGCTCTTTGCGATGACCTTCAGCTGGACCTCCCTCTGCAGAGGCGGGACGCGCGAGGGCCGCGTCTTGTCTCGCTTGAGGCCTGGAACGCCTTCATCGTCATACCGTTCCTACCAGCGCATGACCGTCGGCTTCGACAGGCCCGTCCGCAGCATGATCTTGACGGTGCCCTGGTCGTCCGCCGTCGCCAGCACAATCTCTGCCGGCCAGACAAGCTTGGGCGGAGTGTTGCGGCAGGTCAGCAGGGCTTGAAGCTTAGCGCGATCAGTGGGGCCGAGGTAAAGGCAAATGTCGGCACGTCTCAACCGCCGATCATGCCACGCCCAGTAGCGTTGGGAATCCTATGTCAGGCGGCTTACCTATCATTACTTTCATCGAGGATCATGCACGACCGGTTGTCGAGCTTGCATTCGGAGCCGCCGTGTTGCCTGGCCCCCTTATCCCACCTCGACCCACACGCCAAACGCCCCGCTTTCATCGGTGATCTTGCGCATAATGCCGGCCGCGGCTTCCGCAGCATCGATGCGCTTGAGCACTTCAGCTTGTTCAGCATCGAAGGCGATGGCCTCAGCATAGCTCTCGGTCCGATGGTTCAGCCCTGTGGTACTGTCGTGCCAGACGAAGGCATCGTAACGGGTCAGATCATCTCGGGCAGGAACGACGACCTCCCAGGTCTCGGCGCCGGCATCGCCAAGGCGCACCCCATTGATCACGCGGGCTGCCGCATGGTCGCGGCGAAGCTCGGCAAAGACGCGGCGGCGGTGATCCTGGGCGGCGGCGAGGCTTTCGTGGAGATGTCCGTCATGGGTGCGGAACAAGGGCTCCTCGATGTGATCGCCGAAGTACATGATCGCCTCGGGCCGCGTGCGCAGGTCATGCGCCCATTGCAACCAGCCTGCGACCGTGTCGTGGCCGGGGCCGCCATCCGCAGCGGCGGCATGGAACTCAGGCAGGCTCTCGAGCAGCGCATAGCCCGCGAGATAGTCGTAGGTCTCGAGGCCGTTGGCCGTGAACCAGGCCTCGAGGAAGGCATAGGCGCCGTCGCAGACGCCCATGTCCTTGAAGAACTGCAGGGAGGTTTTCATCCGATGGCTCCGTAGACGCGGGTGGACCCACCCAGCCAGGTGACCGGATGCGCATTGGTTGCGATGGCCTTGCCCCCGGCCGCACCGGGATTGCCGCCAGCTGTGAGCACGTAGCCATCATTCGTGACCATGGTGCCAGCCCCTCCGGCTGCCCCCCAGCCTCCGCCCCCGCCGGAGCGCGGGGTCATAGGCCTTGTCGTGCCATCATCCGTGTTCAAATAGCCATAAACGACAAAGGCATCGCCGTGCCCCGGCTGACCGGGTCCACCGCCAGGCGCGGCAAAGACCGTGTCCCATGCCGAGCCGTAAGGGGGCACTGGCCGCCTGTCAGGATAGGCCGCCGACACATTGGAACTGACCTCCTGCCTGGGCGATGTGGTGATCAGCTCACCAATGCCGCTGGCTGCCCCCGGCAGAATACGGCCACCACCCTGGCCAGAGATCCCCCCAATTTGTTGCGGACCACTGCCACCACCACTGCCCATATGTCTGCCTCCTAAAGTCCACCACCGGCGATCGCGCCGGCACCACTCGTCCCACCCGCGCCGCCATGCGCCGCGATGGTTTGCCCAGCCCAGCTATTCGCATCCGTAGCGACAGCCCCGATCTGGCCAATGGCCCCGCCCGCGCCAAAGCTGCCCAGCACAGTGCCATTCGTGTCGCCATGGAGCATCGGACCGCCGCGCCCGCCGCCAGCGCCCCCACCGCCGGGGCCGTAGGCTGGCTCCTTAATGATTATGGCGACAGGCGCCCCGTTTTGAGCCCCGCCGCCCCCGCCACCGCCGCCGATATAACCCGTGCTGTTGTCGATGCTGATCGGGCCGGTGAGCACAATCGCGGGGCCGCCGGCCGTCGGCGCGACATAAGTCGTCCGGTCGGCCTCTACATATCCACCATCTCCGCCCTTACCCATGATGAAGCCGCGATTGACGAGCGTGAGCCCTCCGGGGAAGGCCCCGCCCATATCGAGCGCCGGGATCGAGGTGTTGTCCGACCAAATGTAGATGCCTGAGGCGACCGTCACCTCGACCTTGCTGGTCCCGTCCCAACCAATGCCGAGGAGATAGCTGCGCAGGTTCAGATGCAGCTTGTGGCTGGTGATCATATGGGTGAACTGGGCCGCCTTGCCGCGCAGGCTGGCTTTGCTGATTGGGCCGGACCCGACACCCGCCAGCGCCCGCACCTCTGCCTCGCCAAGCGAGATGGTGGTGCCGGCCTCGCGGCCCAGCTCGGTGTTCACCTGGCTCAGCGACAGGGGACCTGTAAGCGGCAATACCATGGCTCACGGGCTCCCGAAGGCCGTGACATCGCCCAGCACGGTGAGGTTGCCGGAGGCGTCGAGCGCCAGGATGTCGGTGCCGTTGTAGCGGAAGGTCAGGGTATTGCCGGCGGCATGCGCGGTGAAGGCGCCCCAACGCGCGCCGACCTCCACGATCTCTTCACTGCCATCGGCGCGCTTGAGGAAGAGCTTGCCGTCGCGTGTGTTGACGGCGAGCTCGCCGAGATCAAGTTGAGCCGTGGTCGGCACCTTGGCGGCGACCGAGGAGCGTTTCAGGCGAATGATGCTGGCCATATGGCCGTCTCCTTCCTGGCCTCATCTGAGGCGATTGCTGGTTGAGGGACTTGCGGGCTTGATCGGGTAGAACCCGTCTGGGCTGCCGCCCGGTCAGAACGTGCCGCCGTCGAGCGCCACGCCGGTGATACTGCCGCCGGTAATGGCGACGTTGTTGGCGTTCTGGGTCGCCATCGACCCAAGCCCGAGGTTTGTGCGTGCGCTGGCGATGTTGGTCAGGTCGGAGAGGTTCGCGGCGATCGTGAGCTTGCCCGCCAGCCCATTGGTGACGGTTGCGGCGAAGTTCGGATCATCGCCGAGGGCCGCGGCCAGCTCATTGAGTGTGTCGAGCGCGCCGGGGGCGGCGTCAACCAGCGCGGCAATCGCCGCCTGTACGAAGGCGGTGCTCGCGATCTGGGTCGTGTTCGTGCCGCTCGCAGCTGTCGGCGCGGTCGGCGTGCCGGAGAGCGTCGGTGAGGCCAGCGGCGCTTTCGCATCCAGCGCGCTTTGCAGCCCAGTCACCTGCGAGATCGCATGGCTATGCGTGGCGGGCGTGAAGCTCGAGGGTTTGCCCGCAATCCCGGTCCAGGGCACGCTGTCGGCTGCTTCGGCGGCGTCCACCTTGCCGTCGTTGTCACTGTCATAGGTCGACTTGGCCATGTCGCCCGCGCCGAGCCCGGCAAGAGCGCTCTGCACGAAGGCGGTCGTGGCCAGCTGGGTCGTGTTCGTGCCCCCTGCCGCCGTGGGCGCCGTTGGTGTCCCCGTGAAGCCAGGCGAGGCCAGCGGCGCCTTGGCGTTCAGCGCGGTCTGCAGGCCCGTCACATCGGCGATGGCATGGCTATGCGATGTCGAAGCCTTGCCGTCGAGCGCGCCTTGCAGCCCGCTTACCTCCGAGATTGCATGTGTGTGGCTTGTGGCCGCCTTTCCGGCGAGCCCCGCATCTAACTGCGACTTGCGCACAAGGTCGGTGCTGCTTGATGCATCCTGCGCAGACTTCGGGACAATCGAGAAGGTCTTGGCGCCGGCAATGGTCTGGGGGCTGGTCAGATCGGCGAAGGCCCCTCGGCCCGCCAGCGGCACGATGGCCGTAGCCGCGCCCGCGCCATCATCGCCCTTGCCGACATAGAGCGTGTCATCGACTTCGTTATGGGCGAGCTCGCCGGATTTGAGCGCGGCGGGCGCTCCAGGATTGCCGGCTAGGCGGCGCTTGAGCTGGATCGTGTTGGCCATCAGAAGAAGCCTCCATTGATGGGCGTGTCGGTGGGAAGAACGGTGACGCCGGGCAGGCCCTGATCACCCTTGTCGCCGGGCGGGCCTTCAGGCCCCGGTGGCCCCGGCGTGCCGAGCAGCCGGATGCGCAGCGGTGCTGCGGTAATGCGGAGCGCGACGGGGGCTTCCTGCGTCACCGCAATGCGGATCGGACCCGTGAGGGAGCGCAACGCGCGCATTGTCGGCATGGCTCAGGTCTCGCCCGTCTCGGGAGGCCGTGTCACCGGCAGGGCCACGGGGATCTCGAGGAGGAGGC
>NZ_JARGDK010000001.1:0-155999 GCF_029210495.1 Pseudothioclava nitratireducens
CTCAGCATAACCACGAAAGCCGCCTGATCATGACCTCAGGCCATCTGGGAAATTACACCACCTTGACGGACGCTACCATAAGGAACCCGGGTCGGAGGAGAGGTTAAGTCGATTTCTCCGGACGACGTCAACCGGGCCAGAGCGCCGGAAAACGGGTCAGAAAACCCCTTTGCCGAATATCCACCAAGGCATTGAAACAAAAAGAAACCACCGAAGGCAGAACCCTCGATGGTCACTTTATGCTTTCCGGAATGGACAAAAACCTACCGGAATGGACATTTTATGCGGCGCACATCAATCACATCGGCGCAGCTCTGTCTCAGCCGCATTTCGAATGGCCGCAATCGGCGCAGGTCATGCAACCTTCGACCTTACGCATCGCGTAGGAGCCACAAGACGGGCAGGCCGCGCCGCGCGGGGCTTCGCCGACGACCATGGCTTCAGCCTTGGGATCGGATTTGAGGCCCATCCCCTCACCCTCGATAAAGCCGATCGAGATCATGTGGCGCTCGATGACGCCGCCAATCGCCGCGAGGATCGACGGGATATACTGCCCCTGCATCCAAGCGCCGCCGCGCGGGTCGAACACGGCCTTCAGCTCTTCGACGACGAAACTCACATCGCCCCCACGCCGGAACACCGCCGAGATCATCCGCGTGAGCGCCACCGTCCAGGCGAAATGCTCCATGTTCTTGGAGTTGATGAAGACCTCGAACGGGCGGCGATGACCGCCTTGGACGATATCGTTGACGGTTATGTAGATGGCGTGCTCCGACCCCGGCCATTTGATCTTGTAGGTCGAGCCCTCAAGCTCATTCGGGCGGTCGAGCGGCTCCGTCAGGTAGACGACATCCGCGCCCTGATCGGCCTCGGGGGCCTTCTCGCTATCGGAGGCCACCGAGAGGACCGAGCCCGTGACATCGTTCGGACGGTAGGTGGTGCAGCCTTTGCAGCCAGTCTCGAACGCCTCCATGTAGACGTCCTTGAAGGCGTCGAAAGAAATATCCACCGGGCAGTTGATCGTCTTGGAAATGCTCGAGTCGATCCATTTCTGCGCCGCCGCCTGCATACGGACGTGATCCATCGGCGCAAGCGTCTGGGCGTTGACGAAATAGTCGGGCAGCGCCTTGTCGCCGAACTTGTCGCGCCACATCTGCACCGCGTAATCGACGACCTCTTCCTCGGTGCGCGAGCCGTCTTTCTGCAACACCTTGCGGGTGTAAGCATAGGCGAAGACCGGCTCGATCCCCGAGCTGACATTGCCCGCATAAAGCGAGATCGTCCCGGTCGGCGCGATCGAGGTCAGCAGCGCGTTGCGGATGCCATGGGTGCGGATCGCGTCGCGCACGTCATCATCCATCTGCATCATATTGCCCGACGCCAGATATTTCTCGGCGTCGAACAGCGGGAAGGCGCCCTTCTCCTTCGCAAGATCGACCGAGGCCAGATAGGAGGCCCGCGCGATCAGCTTCATCCATGCCTCGGTCTGCGCCGCCGCCTCTTCCGAACCATAACGCAGACCCAGCATCAACAGCGCATCGGCCAGCCCGGTCACACCCAGCCCGATGCGGCGCTTGTTCTGCGCCTCTTCGCGTTGTTGAGGCAGCGGGAAGCGCGAGGCATCCACCACATTGTCCATCATCCGGATCGCCGTGCGCACAAGCTCATCAAGCGCCGCCGGGTCCAGTTCGGCATTGGCCTCGAACGGGTTGGTGACCAGCCGCGCAAGGTTCACCGAGCCCAGAAGGCAGGCCCCATAGGGCGGCAGCGGCTGCTCGCCGCAGGGGTTGGTGGCCGAAATGCTCTCACAATAGCCGAGGTTGTTCATCTTGTTGATGCGGTCGATGAAGATCACGCCCGGCTCGGCGAAATCATAGGTCGCACGCATGATCTTGTTCCACAGATCGCGCGCCTCGATGGTGTGATAGACACGCCCGTCGAACTTGAGATCCCACGATCCGCCAGCCTTGACGGCCTCCATGAAGTCGTCGGTCACCAGCACCGAGAGGTTGAACATGCGCAGCCGCGCGGAGTCCTGCTTGGCGGTGATGAACTGCTCGATATCGGGGTGGTCGCAGCGCATCGTCGCCATCATCGCGCCGCGGCGCGAGCCTGCCGACATGATCGTGCGGCACATCGCATCCCAGACATCCATGAACGAGAGCGGCCCCGACGCATCCGCCGCGACACCCTTCACCTCGGCCCCGCGCGGGCGGATCGTCGAGAAATCATAGCCGATGCCGCCGCCTTGCTGCATCGTCAGCGCGGCTTCCTTGAGCATGTCGAAGATGCCCGACATCGAATCGGGGATCGTGCCCATGACGAAGCAGTTGAACAGCGTCACCGCCCGCCCCGTGCCCGCGCCCGCCGTGATCCGACCCGCCGGCAGATATTTGAAATCTTCGAGCGCCGCGTAGAATTTCTCTTCCCACAGAGCGGGTTCCGCCTCGACCTCGGCCAGCGCGCGGGCGATCCGGCGCCAGCTATCCTCGACCGAAAGGTCGATCGGCGTCCCATCGGCCTCTTTGAGACGATATTTCATGTCCCAGATCTGTTCGGCGATGGGGGCGGCAAAACGGGTCATCCGGTCGTCCTCTGAGGCTGTGGTCGGGTCTGGAAAAGGGGGCACACGATACGCCGGGGTAAAGAAACCGTCAACGCACCGCGGACGGTTTTCCACATTGGTTGAAGCCCGGCTATACCCCAGTATAAGGTAGGTAGATAGGCGGGAACCTACGACATGTCCGAAAAACTGAACATGATCAAACTCTGCGTCGGCGCCGAGAAGGTCGAGGACCTGATCCTCTGGCAGGCAGCACGCTACGGCGACGGGCCGGCCTGCCACGTCACTCGCATGTGGCCCAAGCGCAGCGCCGAAATTCTGGGCGGCGGCAGCCTCTATTGGGTCTTCAAGGGGCTGGTGCTCGCACGGCAAGAAATCACCGGCTTCGAAGAGCGGCTTGGGGCGGATGGCATCCAGCGCTGCGCGATCATTCTCGACCGCGAGGTGGTCCGCACCGAGGCCCTGCCCCGCCGCCCGTTTCAGGGCTGGCGCTATTTCAAACCCGAGGACGCACCGCGCGACCTGCCCCGGACGCGCAGCCGCGAGGAAAGCCTGCCGCGCGACCTGCTCAGCGCGCTTTCCGAACTTGGCTTGCGGTAGCGGGGGGCGCTGCCCCCTCTTTGCCTGACGGCAAATTCACCCCCGGGATATTTCATGCGATTGGAGGCGGAAGCGTTTCGTCCTTCCAATCGCGTCAAATATCCTCGGGGGTCCGGGGGCAGACAGCCCCCGGCTTCGGCCTTATCGCAGGATCGGCGGCTTGGTCGGGTCCATGCCGGGCATGGTGGGCTTGAGCTCCTGGACCTCTTCGATCTCGGGTTCGGGCAGGTGCAGGACCAGCGCTTTTTCGAGAAGCACCTCGGCGGCGGCACTATCGGCCTCGAGGAAGGTCACATCCAACTCGCCCGCGTCAAGCCCAGAGAAAGCGAGCGCTTCGCTCATCGCCTTGGCAATCCCGGGGCGGGCAGGCTCGGGCGCGCCGAGGAAGGCAAGGACGTGGCCGCGATGGCCGTCCTCATAGGTCACACCGCCCAGAAGCGCGTGGGTCGCAAGACCTGCAAGCTGGGCGAACTTGGCCTCGAATGCGGGCAACAGCAGGCCGAGGATTGCGGGCGGAAGTGGCGGGGCCTCGAAGCTGGCGGGACGCGCATCGGTGCGCGCGGGGGTGTGGGTCAGCGTCTCGGTGAGCCAGTCCAGCGCCTCGGGCGGCAAGAGCATGGCCGACTCCGCCACGCCGAGATTGATGCCAAGACCGATCCCCTCGCCCATGAGGTGCTGGGCGATCACGCGTCCCGGCAATGCGGCATAGGGCGCAGGCTCACCTGTGAACTCGGCCAGCCGTTCCTCAAGATCGAAGACCAGAACGAAGTCCCCCTCCTCGGTCGAAAAGACCTGCGGGCGGATATCCTCGTTCACCGGCTCCTCCTCGAGCAGCAGGAACAGCTCGGCATCGGCGAGCCGGTCATAGACCGCCAGCCGCGCAGTCTCGTTTTCGGGGTCAGCCGACATGGCGGCATGGGCACGATCATAGGGCGTCATAGAACCTCCTTCACCCGCGCGCGCAGGACCGGCAGCAGGTCGGCCTCGAACCACGGGTTGCGTTTGAGCCATCCCGTATTGCGCCAGGACGGATGGGGCAAGGGAAAGACGCCCGGCGCGTGCATTTGCCACTCGCGCACCGTGTCGGTGACGCTGCGCGCGCCCAGATGCCAGCGCTGCGCGGCACCGCCGACAAGAAGCGTGAGATCGACAGGCCCGAGGTGATCGAGCACCCGTTGCCGCCAGGTCTGCGCGCAGATTGCGGGCGGCGGCAGGTCGGAGCCCTTCGCGTCGTAGCCCGGAAAGCAAAACGCCATTGGCAGGATCGCGATCCGGTCCCGGTCGTAGAAGGTTTCGGCGTCAACCCCCATCCAGTCGCGCAGCCGGTCCCCCGACGGGTCGGTGAAGGGGCGCCCGGAGGCATGGACCCGCGCGCCCGGTGCTTGTCCTACGATCAGCAGCCGCGCACCGGGCCGCACCCAGACCACCGGGCGGGGCGCATGGGCCGTGGCCGTGGCGGCAAAGCGTTCAGCGCAAAGGCGACAGGCGCTAATATCTTCGAAAAGCGCCGCAGTCATAGCGGCTCGCCGTTTCGTGTAGCGAAACAACGCCATGGGGATTGTGTCGATTGGAGCATGCGGGACATAATATTGCCCTATTGACCACGTAGACCATGCCTTAAACAAATAGCGCCATATTCGCAAAGGCGCCCGAGGCAACGGCAGCACAGGCCACGACAGCGATGCTCGAATTCGAGAATGTCAGCAAGTCCTTCTGGACCGGCAAGCAGCGCAAGGTGATCCTTGACCGCGCCTCATTCCGCGTGGAACTGGGCAATAGCCTCGGCATTCTCGCCCCGAACGGCACCGGCAAAACGACGATCATCAACATGATGGCCGGGCTGGAGAAACCCGACGAGGGCGAGATCCGCAAGACCTGCCGGGTGTCCTTCCCGCTTGGCTTCATGGGGGGCGTGGTCAACAAGCACACCGCCCGCGAAAACGCGCGCTTTATCGCGCGGCTTTATGGGCTCGACCCCGATTATGTCGAGGCGTTCTGCCGCTGGCTCTGCGGGATCGAGGAATATTTCGACATGCCCGTCGGCACTTACAGCCAGGGCATGCGCGCGCGCTTCACCTTTTCCTTGATGCTGGCGCTTGAATTCGACATCTACCTCATCGACGAGGGGATGCCCTCGACAACGGATGTAGAGTTCAACCGCAAGGCCGGCTCCATCCTGCGCGAGCGCCTGCAAAGCGCGACCGTGATCGTTGTCTCGCATCAGGCCGAGACGCTGGAGAAATTCTGCCGCTCGGCGGCTGTGCTGCGCGATGGTCAGCTTTACATGTTCGATACCCTGGAAGAAGCGAAGCGGATGTATGATTACCATGCCTAAGGCCACGAAATACCGCATCCGCCGCAACAGCCCGGTCCTGTCCGGCCCCTCCAACGCCGCCCGCACGGTGGAGGCAGAGGCCGGGGCAGCGCCCGAAGCCAATGACGGCACGCAGTATTTCGAGCGTCACGACGATGGGTTCGGGGATCAGACCTTTCCGACCGCCGCCGCAGCACAGGACGACGGGTCGGTTCTTGGCCCCGGCGACAAGACGACCGAAGAACAGATCGCCGAGATTCGCGCCGAGGGGCTGACCGGTCGCCAGCTGCGGCTCGCGCGGCGGATGGCACAGAAATACGGGCTAGAGGTGACCTCGGATTTCGAGGCTGTCGTGATGCTGCGCCGAAAGGGGATCGACCCGTTCGACCGCTCGAACATCCTGTCGATGGTCAAGGATGGTGGCGCGAGTGACGATGCGCAGACCTCCAAGGCACTGGCCCGGATCGACGGGCCCGGCGCCGATGCGCGCGTCCAGCTTCCGCAGACGATCAAACCCGGACAGGTGCCCTCGACCGATGTCATGGGCGAGGATCACCGCGCCCGCGAGATCATCCGCATTCAGCGCGACATCGCCCGGCGCCGGCGCCGCAAGCTGGCACTGCTTTTCGCGCGCTTGTCCTTCTTCGTCTTCCTGCCGACGCTGATTGCGGGCTGGTATTTCTTTGTGATCGCCACGCCGCTTTACGCAACCAAGACGGAATTCGTCATCCAGAAGGCCGATGGCGCGGGCAGTTCCGGGCTGGGCGGGCTGTTTTCGGGGACGCAGCTTGCGACCTCGCAGGATTCGATCACCGTGCAATCCTATCTGCAATCGCGTGATGCGATGCTGCGGCTCGATGCCGATCAGGGCTTCAAGGCACATTTCTCCCGCCCCGAGATCGACCCGCTCAAGCGTCTCGCCACCGATGCGACCAACGAAGAGGCCTACAAGCTTTACCGCCGCAATGTGAAAATCGGCTACGACCCGTCCGAGGGCATCGTGAAGATGGAAGTGATCGCAGCCGATCCCGAGACCTCCAAGCAATTCTCGGAATCGCTGATCTCCTATGCCGAGGAGCAGGTCGACAACCTCACCCAACGGCTGCGCGGCGACCAGATGCAGGGCGCGCTTGAAAGCTATGCCGATGCCGAGCAGAAGGTCTTTATCGCCCAGGCCAAAGTCTTGGAGTTGCAAGAGAAGGTCGGCATTCTCGACCCGATCTCGGAAACCAATGTCGTGATGGGACAGATCTCGGGATTCGAGACGCAGCTTCAGCAGAAGAAGCTCGAACTGGGGCAATTGCGCGACAACCCGCGCCCGAACGCGGCCCGCGTCGCAGGGGTGGAGGGCGACATCGCCCGGCTTGAGCGGCTCATTGGCGAGCTGCGCTCGACGCTCACGCAGAAAGAACTCGGCAGCGGGGAGTCTCTGGCCTCGGTCACAGGTCAGCTTCGCATCGCCGAGGCAGAGCTTCAGACCCGGCAGATGTTGCTCTCGGGGGCCGCGCAATTGATGGAAACCGCGCGGATCGAGGCGAACAAACAAGTGCGTTACCTCGAGATGGGCGTGCGTCCGGTGGCTCCGGACGAACCCACCTACCCGCGCGCCTTCGAGAATACGCTGTTGGCATTCCTGATCTTCTCGGGCATCTATCTGATGCTGTCCCTGACCGCCTCAATCCTGCGCGAGCAGGTCTCGAGCTAAGGCCAAAGCTGCTGGAGAACCCGATGAAAGACGTGCAAATCGGCGGGCTGACCGTCAGCAATGATCGCCCGCTCACCGTGATCGCGGGGCCGTGCCAGCTCGAAACGCTCGATCATGCGCTGATGATCGCCGAGACGATGGCGCGGGCCTGTGAGCAGGCCGGGGCACAGTTCATCTTCAAGGCCAGCTACGACAAGGCCAACCGCACCTCGCTCAAGGGCAAGCGCGGCGTCGGCATCGCGGCGGGGCTCGACATCCTCGCCACGGTGCGCGATCGGATCGGCTGCCCGGTCCTGACTGACGTCCACGACATCGAACAGACCCGCCGCGCGGGCGCTGTCGTGGATGTGTTGCAGATCCCGGCGTTCCTCTGCCGTCAGACCGATCTGCTGCTGGCCGCCGGCGAAACCGGCAAGGTCGTAAACGTCAAGAAGGGTCAGTTCCTTGCGCCGTGGGACATGCCCAACGTCGCGGACAAGGTTGCCTCGACCGGCAATGACAAGATCATGCTGACCGAGCGCGGCACCTCGTTCGGCTATAACACGCTGGTCGCCGATATGCGCGGCCTGCCCGAGATGATGAAAACCGGCTACCCGGTGATCATGGATGCCACCCACTCCGTGCAGCAGCCCGGTGGACAGGGTGGCTCGTCGGGCGGGCAGCGCGAATTCGCGCCGGTGATGGCGCGCTGCGCGGTAGCGATCGGCATCGCGGGTGTGTTCATCGAAACCCATGAGGCGCCCGACACAGCGCCTTCGGACGGGCCGAACATGATCCCGCTGGCGCAGATGCCGAAGCTGATCGAAACGCTGATGCAGTTCGACCGCCTGGCCAAGGACGATCCGATCCGACTGTAAACCACTGGGCGCTTGCGGCACGGCCCGATTTGCGCAACCCTCTCTCCCATTACGACCGAATGAATTTCAACGGGTATTGGAGAGACGGATGTTTCGGCTGGTCACGGTTTTCATGCTCGCCCTCTGGCTCGCCCCGCTGCCCGCGCGGTCAGAGTTCCCCGAAGCGGCATTCGACGCTCAGCGCGACGCCGTGCGCGCCGCCGAAGACGCCGAAGATTTCGCACAACTCGAAGCCATCTTTTCAGAGGCGCACAAAGCCGCTCTGGCAGAGCATGACTTCCGGCAGCTCCGCTCGACCTATGCGACGTTCTATGTGAGCGTGAATGCGGAGCGCCGCGCCCTTGCCGAGCGCTGGCTGGCGGCCTATCCGGACTCGCCCTATGCCGCGACGGCGCTTGGCTGGCAGCTTTGGAAACTCGCCTGGGAGTATCGTGGCGACGGCTATGGCCGCTATATTTCCGCCGAGTCTTGGGACCATTTTCACCGCACCACCGAGCGCACGCAGGCGATTGCCGGAGCCGCCTTCGCGCGTACAAAGGACTTCCTGCCGCTCACGGACCTGATGCTGCAATTGCGCCGGGTCCACGCGAACGACCTGCCCGTTGCCCCGCTGGTGGCCAGCGCACTCAAGATCGCGCCCGGACGTCATGTGCTTTTGCTTGGGCTCTCGGCGCTGCATCCGAACTGGGGCGGCAGCCTCGCAGAAATCAGCGCTCTTTGCGCCGGGCAGGCGCCGAGCATTCCCGACTACAGCGAAGAGCTTTGCTTCATCGACGCGACCTTCCATCTGGGACTGAGCGGGATCTGGCGCGAAACCGCGCTTTCGCGGCTGGAACAGCATGACGAGCCTTTCCTCGATTACGCCCGTCTCGACGCCTATGTGAACGAATGGCGCGACCGGCCCGAAGCCGCGCAAGAAGCGATGCGCATCGCCCGCGATCAGGTTGGCGGCGTGATCTCTCCGAGCGGGTTTGAGGACCGGATCAACCGGATCGGCACGATGTTTCACAAGCCCGCATTTTACCAGGAGATGCGTGAGGCCCTGATCGCGCGCGCCGAGGCCCGGCGCCAATACAGCCCGCAGGATGGCGATCTGCTCTATTGGCTGGCGGAAACGACCATCTACAAACTCAACGAAGAGGTGCCGGGCGCCGATCCGAAGGTGGCCTTCGCGCTCTGGCAGGAGATGATGCCTCTTCGACGCTATCAGGGCGCGTTCTGGCGGCTCGGAACCACTGTTGACGAAAAACTGAACGGCGCATGGGACCTGAACCGGCGCGCACCTTTCTTCGAAAACGCAATCGCCTACAGCAACCACGCGCCCAACTACGTGATCGAGTATCTCATGTATCTGGATATGGTGCATGAAATCGCGGTGAACCCCATCATGCGCCCCCCGCCGGGCTTCGACAAGACCACGATGGCAGAGGCCAGCTCTTGCCTGATGGTGCGGGTGATCCGGATTTATGACGCGGTATGCGCGATGGACCCGAACTCGGATGGGTGCCACTATACGGGGCAGGCCGAACTCGCACGCGACAATGCGCGGGCGCTGCTGACGGGCGAAGCCTGCCCGCAGGAACGCGAGGCCCCGGTGCAAGAGCTTGCCTTCGCCCCGCGCGAAGTTTCGATCATCGTCTCGCCCGCCGCCGAATGAGCGCAGGGCGGGCGGGTCAGGCCACCTGCCCCGCGGTCCAGCCTGACGACCACGCCCACTGAAAGTTGTAGCCGCCGAGCCAGCCTGTCACGTCCACGACCTCGCCGATGATGTAAAGACCGGGCACCGACCGCGCCTCCATCGTGCGCGCGTCGATATCCTCGGTAGAGACCCCGCCCAGCGTGACCTCGGCGGTGCGGTAACCCTCCGATCCGACCGGTCGCACCTGCCATGCGTGGATTTGCGCGCCAAGCACCGCCAGCGCCTTGTTGCCGTGATCGGCCAGCCGCCCCGACAGCCCCGCCTCGCCCACCAGAAACGCCGCAAGCTTGTCGGGCATCAGCCGCGCCAGAGCGTTGTGGATGGCGATCTTGCCGCCCTCCTGCCGCATCTGCGCAAGCTCGGCCGCGATGTCGCGCCCCGGCGCCAGATCGACACGCAGCGTATCGCCCTCGCGCCAATAGCTGGAGATTTGCAGGATGGCAGGACCGGAGAGACCGCGATGGGTGAACAGCAGCGCCTCGTCGAAGCTCGTTTTGCCATGGCTCACCCGCGCGGCCATCGCGATGCCGGACAGGTTTGTCGTCTTGGCAAGATCCTGTTCGGCGAAGGTGAGCGGCACCAGCGCGGGGCGCGTTTCGGTCACGCGCAGGCCAAAGCTCTCGGCGATACGATAGCCGATACCGCTCGCCCCCATCTTGGGGATCGACTTGCCCCCGGTCGCCACGATCACCGATTCCGCGCCGATCGGCCCCTCGGAGGTCTCAACGACGAAACCGTCGCCCTCACGCCGCACGGCCTCGACGCTGACCCCAAGACGCAGCGCGCCCCCGCCCGCGCGCAGGTCGTCGCACAGCATGTCGATGATCTGCACGGCCTTCCCGTCACAGAAGAGTTGACCGAGATGCTTTTCGTGCCACGCGATCCCCGCGCGATCCACGCGCGCGATGAAATCGGCGGGCGTAAAGCGCGACAGGGCCGAGAGTGCAAAGCGCGGATTGGCCGAGAGGAACCGCGCCGAGGCGTTCTGCCGGGTCAGGTCGCGATTCGTGAAATTGCACCGCCCGCCGCCCGAAATGCGGATTTTCTCGCCCGGCGCGCGCGCGTGATCGAGCACCAGAACGCGACGGCCGCGCCGCGCGGCCTCGGCGCCGGCGAACAAGCCTGCCGCACCGGCCCCTAGAATGACGATATCGGTTTTTTCCATGCGTTCCGCCTTAGCCGCCGCCCGTGACGCCCGCAATCGAATTTGCACGATTTTCCTCTTGCAGCGCCCCGCCGCCTTAGCTAAACACCGCCCCACGTTGGGGCGTAGCCAAGTGGTAAGGCACCGGTTTTTGGTACCGCGCACCGTAGGTTCGAATCCTACCGCCCCAGCCACTTTCCTCTGGAAATCCAAGACCAAAGGCCGCTTGAACAGCGTTTCTCGTGTCATGGTCTTCGACCTGTCTTTTCACGGGACGGTCCGAAAGGACGCACGCCCCGGCAGTGAACCGGGGCGCGCAGGATTTCGTCACTTTCAGATTTTCTGAACCGCGGCGACCGCGAGCACGTCGCCCGTCGCCGAACCGGTCGGCGAGCCGCCCGGTGGTTCGTCGGAAATTGCGAGCGTGCCCGTCGCCACCAGCCCGGCATAATCGCCCGGCACAAGGATGCGGGCCTCTGCCTCATCGGGCAACACGCCCAGCGACACGGCGGTCGGCGAGCCTTCTGGGAACAGCCACAGCTCGAGCGAGCGGCCCGGCCTTGCAGCCCCGGCACTGCGGGAAATGAGCAGGGTGCTGTCCTCGGGCACATAGGCGGCGGTCATCACGATACCGTCGCTCTCGGCGACCAGCTCTGCAAGGTAGCTCGGCGGGCGTTCACCCGGCCCCGTCAACAGACCAAAGGCCATGAACACGGTCAGCAGCAGGAGCACGGCAAAACCCGCGCCAAAACCAAAGAGCCAGCGCGGCAGCGCCTTGCGGTCCCCGCCCTCGGGCGCGATCCGCTTCAGAAGCGCAGCCCGCAGCGCCGCAGGCGGCGCGACTTCGGGCAGGTCCACAGCAAGGTCCGCCAACCGGATTTCCCAGTCATGGACCAGTCGGCGCAATGTCAGATCCTGCGACAAGCGCCGCTCGAACGCCGCACGCGCCTCCGGATCGAGAAGATGCAGGACATACTCGCCCGCGAGCAGGTCGTCCTCCTGTCTGCCATCGGACTCGGTCATCGCGTCAGGCACTCCTTGAGCTTCATCAGGCTGCGCCGCAGCCAGGTTCGCATCGTGTTGAGCGGCACCGCATGGCGCGCGGCCAGCTCGGCATAGGTCTCGCCGTCGAGATAGGCGCGCCGCACCGCATCCGCGCGCGGGGCCTCCAGCTCATCGAGGCATTGGTCGATCCGCGCGGTCTCGGAGCGCGCGATTACCTGCGCCTCGGGATCGGGCCGGCTATCGGCGACCACCTCTGCGGCATCAAGCGCCTGAACCGGCACCTTGCGGCGGCGCAAACGATCCACGCAAAGATTGCGCGCGACCGTCACCAGCCACGAGATCGGGCTATGCCCGGTCACCGCGTAGCTGTCAGCCTTGTGCCACACCCTCAGATATACCTCCTGCAAGGCGTCCTCTGCCTCGGCGCGGTTTCCCAGCACCCGCAGGCAAACGCCAAAAATCTTGGCGCTCGTCGCATCATAGAGCGCGGCGAATGCCCCTCTGTCGCGCAAAGCGATCCGCGCGATCATGGTCTCGATATCTGCCGGTGTGGTCATCGTGTGAAGCGTCCTCCATTGACGCCAGCCTCTAGATCGCCGTGCAGACATGACAAAGGCAAAGTGAAGCGCCTATCGTCATGCCCAAGACACGCAAAAACCCGCAAAAGAGTTTCACAGGTCGCAAGACTCAGATCGCGCGCACCAGCTTCGGCGTCACGGCGATTGCGTCGATCCAGTCGTAAAGCGCGGCGCGCGTCGGCGCAAGCCGGACGCCAAGCCCGTCGGAAAAAGCGTCGAAAGCCGCTTCATTGAGACCGTTCAGCCCCACGAGAACCGGGATGTCCGCCGCCAGCGCTTCGGCAATGACTTCACGAAAGCCACGGCCCTCGGCTTCGTGTTTGCCGAATTTATTGACGATCAGCAGATCGGCCCCTTGCACAAGACGCTGCTGCGTCTGGCGCACGGCGGTCTCAAGCACATGCGGGTTGAGCCGGCACCCCCGCGAGGCCCGGCCGAGCGACTGCGAGATGCGCAGCACCGGCCCGGCGGGCAGCACCATCACATCCATATCGCAGTGATGCGTTCCCTCGAGCGGCGTGTTGGTCTGGACAGTGCCACACAAGCGCAACCCGCGCGCCATGGCCCGGTCCGCCAGATCGGCCAGAAGCCGGTTCGTGGCACCGGGTTCGGGGGCGTGGACGGCGGCAAGTTTCATCGGGAATTCCCTTGAAAAATGGGCGCGAGGGTATCCCCGCGCCCGGTTCGTTTCGCTCAGTTGGCCGCGGGACCGTCGAGATAGCGGCTCACCGCGACCGCGTCGCCCTTGGGCTTGGGCGGTTCGATGTCACCGTCTTCGATCAGCTGATCGACGACTTCCTTGTAGCGCTCCAGATAGCCCGCCGGCAGGTCATGGGCGATACCCTGATGGCAGTCGATACAGGTCTTGCCCTCGTCGATCGCCTGCTGGTGGTTCGCCGCCGCGCGGTTCTCCTGCATGGTGAAATCCATGAACTCGAAATTGTGGCAGTTGCGGCATTCCTGACTGTCAGTCTTTTTCATGCGCTCCCATTCATGCGCGGCCAGCTCGATACGCATGTCCTCGAACTTCTCGGGGGTCCAGATCGACTTGGTCACGAAGTGGCCGTAGAGCTCTTTGGAGGCCTTGATCTTGCGCACGATCTTAGGGCCCCAATCCTTCGGCACATGGCAATCCGGGCAGGTCGCGCGCACGCCCGAGCCGTTGTTCTGGTGCACCGAGCCCTGATACTCGGCATAGACATTCTCTTCCATCTCGTGACAGGAGATGCAGAATTTCTCGTTATTGGTCATCTCGAGCGCGGTATGGAAGCCGCCCCAGAAGACGATCCCGGCGACGAAGCCGACGATCAGCAGAAAGCCCAGCGAGAAGACGCCCGAGGGCGAGGAAACGAAGCGCCAGATCCGGCGCAGCAGGCCAGGGCGGGGGGTGTTTGTGTCAGACATCGGTTCGATCCTTCATCGCGTCACTTACTGGCCAAACGGCTTGAAGGTGTTTTCGACCAGCTCGGGCGCGTTGACTTGCGGCACGTGGCATTGATTGCAGAACCAGCGCCGGGCCGAGACGGTCTCGCTTTGCAGCCCATCGCGGTCGACATAGTGCGTCATCGAGAGTGTGGGCGCCCCGCGCCCGGCCGAGTTCGACCATTCATGACACGCAAGGCACTCATTGGCCTTCACGTCGATCTGGTATTTCTCGATCGTGTGCGGGATCAGCGGCGGCTGCTGACGATAGGCGCGCTCGAAGCGCTGCTCTTCCTGATGGAAGACAGGCTCGACCGGCACCGCATCGGTGACATCGGCCCCGCGCAGCGACTGCACGGAACCGGCCGATTGCGCAAGCGCAGCACCGGCGGCGAAAGCAAAGGCCGTGGCGGCCAGAACACTGAGAAGAGCGGGCTGTTTCATGGCGTGGTCTCCGTATGAACTCAGGCGGCGCGCGCGTCGCGGGCCGGGGATTGGGTGGCGGCATCGTCCCGGCCCGGCGCGGGGCTCTGGTCGAAACGATGGGTGAAGCGGAACACATCGACGGAACAGACATCGATGCAGCGCCCGCAATTGGTGCAGTCGGGCGACAGAATGAGCGGGGTCTCATCGCCCTTGCCGCGCAGCGCGGGCGTGATGACATGCATTTCGGGGCAGACGGCAAAGCAATCCATGCAGTCGTCGCAGGCGGCGCGGTTGCGTGCGCTTACGCGTAGGATCGACTTGGTGCCGAGCAGGTCGTAGAAAGCGCCCACAGGGCACAGATGCCCGCACCAGCCGCGCCGCGACACGAACAGGTCGAACAGGAAGACGGCGATCACGAAGCTCCAGGCAAAGCCGATCCCGAAGATGAGACCGCGATGCAGCATGGTGATCGGATTGACGAACTCCCACGCGATCGTGCCGGTCAGCGCCGAGACGATCAGCACCATGCCCAGCACCCAGTAGCGGGTGTTCTTCTTCGGCTGCCAGCCTTTTTGCAGGCCAAGCTTTTCATGCAGCCAATGCGCGCCATCGGTCACCGGGTTGATCGGGCAGACCCAAGAGCAATAGACCCGCCCGCCGATCAGTGCATAGGCAACACCGACGATCAGCGCGCCGATGATGGCGGTCATCTCGGGCCAGTGCCGGGCCACGATTCCCTGCAACAGGACCAGCGGGTCGGTCAGCGGCAGCACGTCGAGCGTCAGCGACCCGGCCAGATTGCCCTTTACAATCCACAGGCCGAACCACGGCCCGATCAGAAACAGCAACAGGAAAATCGCCTGCGAAATCCGGCGCAGCAGCAGGTATTTATGCGCGCCGATCCAGCCTTTCTTTTCGATGGCTTCCTGTCCGATCGGCAGTTTGGTCTTGGCGCTCATTGGCCCGTCCCTCCGCTCGGCAATCTGAATGTCGGCTCAAAGCCGCCCGGCGTTGCAAGGTTGTCCGTGCCCGGCCCCGGTAAGCGGTCGGGCAAGTCGATCAGCCCGTCCACCAGCGGCGCGCCGTTCTCGTCCATCTGTTCCCAGCCGAGCCGGTAATGCTCGCCCAGTTTGCCCCGTGCGAGCCGCACCGGCAGCACCTTGATCGCCGCTTCGGGCAGCACGCAGGATTTCTCGCATTTGCCGCAGCCGGTGCAGAACTCCGCATGGACCACCGGCATGAACATCGCGTGGTGGCCAGAGCGCTCGTTATGCTGACGTTCCAGCGTGATTGCCTCGTCGATGACGGGGCAGACGCGGTAACACACATCGCAGCGCAGCCCGAGCGCGTTAAGACAGTTTTCCTCGTCCACAAGGACGGCGATGCCCATTTTGGCCTCGTCGATCTCGGTCAGGCCGGGATCGAGTGCGCCGGTCGGGCAGGCTTTGACGCAAGGAATGTCGTCGCACATCTCGCAAGGGATGTCGCGCGCGGTGAAAAACGGTGTGCCGGTGGCCGCGCCATCCACGCCGAGTTCCGCAAGGACCAACGTGTCATAGGGGCAGTCACGTACGCACAGCCCGCAGCGGATGCAGGCCGCGAGGAAATCCTCCTCGGGCAAGGCACCCGGCGGGCGCAGGGCCTCGGCCGGCAGCGCACGCGCATCGCGGGCATAAACCGCCAGAAGCGAGCCCGCCACCGCGCACCCGGCAGCGGCGCGCGCAGCATCCATCAGGAAGCGGCGGCGATCGACGACCTTGGGTTTCTTGGTGGCGGACATCTTCTGCTCCTGGGTCTTTCAGGGATCGGGAGGGGCCGTCAGGCCCGCTCCACCTTGCAAGCGCATTTCTTGTAGTCGGTCTCTTTCGAGATCGGGCAGGTCGCATCCAGCGTGAGCTGGTTGGTCAGTTGCCCCTCATCGAACCACGGCATGAACACGAGGCCCCGCGGCGGCTTGTTGCGCCCGCGCGTTTCGACCCGCGACTGGATCGAGCCGCGCCGGGTCGAGATGCGGATCTCCTGCCCGCGCTTGAGGCCGCGCTCCTTGGCATCCTCGGGGTGCATGAAGACCACCGCCGAAGGGAAGGCCCGGTGCAGTTCCGGCACGCGCCGCGTCATCGAGCCAGAGTGCCAGTGTTCGAGCACCCGGCCCGTCGCCAGCCACAGATCGAATTCCGCATCGGGGCTTTCGGCGGCGGGTTCATAAGGGGCAAAGATGATCGCGGCCTTGCCGTCGGGCTTGCCGTAGAACTTCACGCCCTCCCCTTCCTTCACATAGGGGTCATAGCCTTCACGGAAGCGATAGAGCGTTTCCTTGCCATCCACGACCGGCCAGCGCAGGCCGCGCGCCTGATGGTAGGTGTCGAAATCGGCGAGGTCATGGGCATGGCCGCGACCGAAATCGGCATATTCCTCGAAGAGGCCCTTCTGGACATAGTAGCCGAAATGCTCGCTCTCGTGGTTGTTGAAGCCCGCGGCCACTTGCGAGACCGGGTATTTGTTCACCTTGCCGTTTTCATAGAGCACTTCGTAAAGCGTCTTGCCGCGCAGCTCGGGCTTGAGCGCCAGAAGCTCCTCGGGCCAGACTTCTTCGGTCTTGAAGCGTTTGGCGAATTCCATCACCTGCCAGACGTCCGACTTGGCCTCGCCCGGCGCGCTTACCTGCTCGCGCCAGAACTGGGTGCGGCGCTCGGCATTGCCATAGGCGCCCTCTTTCTCGACCCACATTGCGGTCGGCAGGATCAGGTCGGCGGCCAGCGCGGTCACGGTCGGATAGGGGTCCGACACGGTGATGAAGTTCTCGGGGTTGCGATAGCCCGGATAGCCCTCTTCGTTCATGTTGGGCGCGGCCTGCATGTTGTTCGTGCACTGCACCCAATAGGCGTTGAGGACCCCATCCTTGAGCATCCGGTGTTGCAGCACCGCGTGGAAGCCCGGCTTGTCGGGGATCGTGCCCGCCGGGATCCCCCATGCGGTTTCACAGATCTCGCGGTGTTTCTCGTTCATCACGACCATGTCTGCGGGGAGACGGTGGGCGAATGTGCCAACCTCGCGCGCCGTGCCGCAGGCCGAAGGCTGCCCGGTCAGCGAGAAGGGCGAGTTGCCCGGCTCGGAGATTTTGCCGACCAGAAGGTGGACGTTATACATCAGCGAGTTCACCCACGATCCGCGGGTATGCTGGTTGAAGCCCATCGTCCAGAGCGACATGACCTTGCGGTTCGGGTCGGCATATTGCTTGGCCAGCCAGATCAGCTTGTCTTCCGGGACACCCGAAAGTTTCGACACTTTTTCAAGCGTGTATTCGCTGACCGCCGCCTTGTATTCCTCGAAGGTCATCGGTTCGAGCTTGCCTGCGTCGGGGTTTGCGGCGGCTTGTTGCAGCGCGTGCTCGGGGCGCAGGCCATAGCCGATATCGGTCGGCGTGCGGGTGAAGTTGACGTTCTTGTTCACGAAGTCCCAGTTCACCGCATCGTTCTCGATGATGTAGTTTGCGATGAAGTTGAGGATCGCGAGGTCGGTCTGCGGCACGAAGATCATGCCGTTATCGGCCAGCTCGAAAGAGCGGTGCTCGAAGGTCGAGAGCACATGCACCTCGGCGCCCGGCTTGGTCAGGCGGGTGTCGGTCAGGCGCGACCACAGGATCGGGTGCATCTCGGCCATATTCGAGCCCCAAAGCACGAACGTATCGGCGTGTTCGAGGTCATCATAGCAGCCCATCGGCTCGTCGATGCCGAAGGTGCGGATGAAGCCAGCCACGGCCGAGGCCATGCAGTGGCGCGCGTTCGGGTCGATATTGTTCGACCGGAAGCCCGCCTTCATCAGCTTGGAAGCGGCATAGCCTTCCCAGATCGTCCATTGGCCCGAGCCGAACATGCCGACCGAGGTCGGGCCCTTCTTGGCCAGTGCCTCTTTCCATTTCTGGGCCATCACATCGAAAGCCTCATCCCAGCTCACCGGGGTGAATTCACCTTCCTTGTCATAGACGCCGTTCGTCTTGCGCAGCAGCGGCGTTTGCAGGCGGTCCTGTCCATACATGATCTTGGACAGGAAATAGCCCTTGATGCAGTTCAGGCCGCGGTTCACCGGCGCCTCGGGGTCGCCTTGAGTTGCGACGACGCGGCCATCCTTGACGCCGACGAGAACCGAGCAACCGGTCCCGCAGAAACGGCAGGCGGCCTTGTCCCAGCGGATATCCGCGCTGGGGGTTGCGGCGGCGGCGCCCTCGGGCAGCGAAATTCCCGCAGCCGATGCGGTCGCAGCAGCGGCGGTGGCCTTCAGGAAAGAACGGCGAGTGGTATCGAGCGTCATGGGTCAGTCTCCCGGTCAGGAAAGGGTCTGGGGCGCTTCGTCGTCGAGCGCCTCGAAATGGTGGTAGGTCAGCGTCACGGCGAGCACGCCGGGGATCTGGTGCAGATCCATGATCTGGTCCGAAGCCCGCTTGGCCGGGGTGTCCTCGACGGTCACCACGATCCGCGCATCCTTGTGCGCGTGGACTTCGCCGCCTTCGGTGGCATTGATCTGGTTAATGACGGCCTCGGTGAAATCCGGATGTGTCCGGACAAGGCAGCCGCAAATATTCAGCATGGGCGGGTCTCCATCGGCTCGGATGCAGGAAGGGAATCGGGGGTAGGCGCCGCACGGACAAGGCCGATCGCCTCATTCGGGCAGGCGCTGATACAGGCGCCGCAGCCAGTGCAGTCAGCCTCGGTGAAAAGCGGGGCAGCGCAGCCGCCCGTGCGCAGCTCGAAACGGATCGCCCGCGGCTCGCAGGGGTCCTCGCAAGCGCGGCAGGCAATGCCGTTCAGCGACAGGCAGGCGGCAGGGCGCAGGGCGGCACGCCAGGGCCAGGGTTGATCGGGGATCAGCGCACCGGTTTCGCACGCTTCGGTGCAGGCCCCACAAAAGGTGCATTCGCCCTCGCGCAGATCCACCACCGGCAAGCCGTCGCGGTCGCGCAGGATGATGCCCTCTTCACAGGCGCGCGCGCAGTCGCCGCAGCTTGTGCAGGCGTCGCCAAAGGCAAGCCCTTCGAGCGCGCCGGGCGGACGCGGAACCACAGGCGCATTCACCCGGCCACGCAACAATGCACGCCGCGCGGGTGAACCGGTGCCTGTGGGGGAGTGGCTGCTGCCGGAGGACACGGAAACCGAGTCACCATCCCGCCCATGTCTGCCAGTGAAGGCATGTTTTGAGAGGATGGAGCGCATGGCGATGCCCTATCTTTAGGCTAGCTTTGTGCGCTTAGGATTATCAACAGCCTGTGATCGTCGCCTTGATATATGTCATATGAAACACGGATTGCCCCTGCCCGCTCACCAGCCTTCGGCCTCGTCGATCAGGTGGCGCACCCAGCGCCCTGCGGCCCATGTCGCTGGCACGCCAAGCAGGACTGAAATCCAGACGGCTGTCACCGGCGGGATCGCCGGCCAGCCAAGCCGCTGCCACATCAGCGACAGCATGAACAGGTTGATCGCCACCGCCGCCGCCGAGAACGGATAGAGCAGCACACCAAGCTTCCAGACCGGCCAGCGCGCCGCGAAGCGGGCCTCGTCCTCGGGGCTGCGGACCGGCTCAGTGGCTGGTGCCGCTTTCGAAGGTGATCTTGTTCCAGACATTGTATTTCCCCGAGGGCTTGCGCATCGGCAGCCGCTTGATTTCCTCGAGCGTGGCCGCGTCATAGACGATGACCGCGCCGTCATCTTCCCAGATCGAAACCAGCGCTTTCGAGCCGTCCTTGGTGAATTCGACATGCGCCACCGTCTTGCCCGGCGCCGGATCGAGCGTCTTGACGATTTCGAGGCTTTGCTTGTCGATCACATGCATCTTGTCCTTGTTCGGCCCGAAGAACACATCCGCCCAAGCATAGGGCGTGTTCGCATGGCTGCGCATGAAGAAGCCCGGCCCCTCGGTGCCGATCTGCTTGACCGTCTTCCAGCTCTCCATGTCGATCACAGAGATCACATTGCCCTTGAGATGCGGCGTCGCCATCACCGTGGTCCCGTTCCACGGCCAGGTGATCCCCGAGCCCAGATGCGGCATGCCGGGCAGATCGAGGCTCGCGATTTCCTGACCGATCACCATGTCGAGCACGACCCCATGCGCCCCGTCACGCGACGCACCGATCAGATGCTCGTAGTCGAGATCGAAGAAGAAATCGTCCATGATGTCAGAGACGGTGATCTTGCGCAGCGGGAAGGGATCGGCGGATTTCACCGGCGGCTCCATCCGGTAATCATGCGCAAAGCCCATCTGCGGCGGGTTGGCGCCGTAGAACACTTCCCAGACCTGCGGCACATCCTTGAGCGCAAGCACGAAGCTCTCGCGCGGGGGGGCCTGATAGACGGCGGAAACGCGCGACGGTGTGCCATCGGGCCCCTTCACGTCGATCACCTTCTGAACGCTCAGGTCTTCGGTCGACAGGATCGTGAGTGTCTGCGGCAGGTAATTCGCCACAGCCAGCCATTTGCCATCGCCCGACATGGCGATGTTGCGGCTGTTCAGCCCGGCGCGCACCTGCCCCACCACCTGCAAGGACCAGATATCGTATTTCTGGACCCAGCCATCGCGGCTCATCACAAAGACATAACGCCCATCGGGCGAGAATTTCGGACCGCCATGCACCGCGAAGGGGGTCGCAAACCGGTCGAGCACGTCAAACGTATCGCCATCAAGCACCGAGACATGGTGATCGCCGGTTTCCACCACCAGCGTGATATTCATCGGGTCCGAGGACCAGACCGGCGCCTCGGCGGGCGTATAGTCGGGGGACAAATCACGCGTGGCCATCGCATCCTCGACTGACCAGCGCGGCGTCTCGGCCAGCGGCTCCTCGAGGTAGGACGCGATCGCAGCAATCTCGTCGGCGCTCAGCACCTCATCGAACGCGGGCATCTGCGTGGCGGCACGCCCCTGCCCGATCACGGCCTGAAGCGCAGGCCCGTACATCCGCCCCAATGTCTCGGGGATCAGCGCAGGACCGGTGCCGCCCAGCCGCGACTCAGCGTGACATTCGGCGCAATGCTCTGAAAAAAGCGCGCGCGCATCCGGCTCGGCCCATGCCGCCCCGCCCATGCCCAGCGAGAGGGCCAGCGAGAGCGTCAGGATGCCCGCGACCGGGGCATATCGGGTTTGATGAAATCTATTGTCAGTCTGCGACAAATATCCCCCGCGGAGCGTCCCGCGGGCGGGGCCGGGAAAGCGGTCAGAAGAAACGGTGCGCAGGGTCATGGCTCTTGCCTCTGAAGGGGGTGGTCGTCACGGCGCGATCATCCGACTCGACACCGATTTCTTTGGCCGTCAGGTAGCAGGCCGGATCTTCGGCCCAGGGGTCGCCCGTAACCTGAAGCGCGCGAATACGCGTGTTGCCGCCGCAAACCGCCTTGTAGGCGCAGGCGCCGCAGCGCCCCTTGAGCGGACGGGGCCGCGTGCGCAGCGTGGCCAGCATCGGATCGGCGCCGGTCCAAAGCTCGGAAAACGGTGTCTGCTTGATCGAGCCGACCGTGTAATCCGACCAGTAGGTGTCAGGATGCACGCGGCCTTGCGTGTCAATATTGGCCACACCAAGTCCCGAGCTGTTCCCGCCCCAGGCCTCGAGATGGGCCCGGACATGATCGCCCTTGTCGGGGAAGTTCTTTTCGACCCAACGCAGGAAATAGACCGCGTCGGCATCGTTGTTGCCGGTGACGATTTCAAGCGGCTGATCCTCGGCCACGGCGACCCAAGCCCGGTCGATCAACTCGTCCATCGCGGCTTTGGTGCGGGCGTGTTCGGTATCTTCCCCCCGGTGTTTGTCGCCGCGCCCGGCATAGACCAAATGCGAGAGATAGAACTTGTCCACGCCTTCCCGGTCGCACAGGTCCATCATCGCGGGAAGCTGTTCGGCATTGTCCTCGGTGATGGTGAAGCGCAGGCCCACCTTGACCTTCCGCGCGAGCAACTGCCGCACGCCTTCGAGGGCGGCCTCGAACGCGCCGTCGAGGCCCCGGAACCAGTCATTCGTGGCCCCGATCCCGTCGAGCGAAATCCCGACATAATCAAAGCCCAGATCCGCGAGGCGGTCGGCATTGCCGGCATTGATCAGCGTCCCGTTCGTCGACAGGGACAGGTGGCGGAAGTTCAGCGCCTTGGCGCGCTCGGCCAGTTCGAAGAAGTCGAACCGCGAGAGCGGCTCGCCACCCGACAGGATCAGCGCCGGGATGCCAAACCCCTTGAGGTCGTCGAGCACACCCATCGCCTGCTCGTGGCTCAGCTCGCCCGGAAAGGACACATCCGCAGAGGTCGTGTAGCAGTGTCGGCAGCGCAGGTTGCAGCGCCGCGTCAGGTTCCAGATCACGACCGGCTTGACCGGCCCGCGGCGCTCTCGCACCGGGGTCGGCGCGACCAGTTCACGCATGTATTGTGTCAGGCGGAACATGGCTCAGCCCTCCCCTCTGAGGCGCAGCCCGGTCTTCTTCAGGATGCGGGTGGAATAGAGAATGTCCTGCGCGCGGCAGGCCGGGCCAAGCAGCGCGGCGATCTCGGCGCGTTTGGTCTCGACCTCGGCGCGGTCATGGCCGTGCACCATTGCGAACAGGTTATAAGGCCAGCCCTCGGCGCGCGGGCGCAGGTAGCAATGCGACACGAAATCCAGCGCACCGACCTTGGCGCCCAATTCGCTGGCGCGGTCATCGACGACATCCCAGACCGACATCCCATTCGCCACCATGCCAAGCGCATAGTGATTAGGTGCAAGCGCCACGCGGCGGATCACACCGCGCGCCTGCATCGACTGCATCCGGTCGATCACCTCCGCCTCGTCGATGCCAAGCTGGCGCGCGATCTCGGCATAGGGTTCGGGCGTGAGCGGCAACCCGGCCTGGGTTGCGCCGATCAGCCGTTTGTCGATTGCGTCGATGCTCATGCCGCGACCCTGAAGCCGATGAAAAACTCTTCGAGTTTGGGGAAACGAAGCACGCGAAGCCCCGTTTCCCCCTCGATCTCATCCGCCACGCGATCAATGCCTTCCGGAGCTACATCGGCCAGCACGAACCACATGTTCAGGCGGTGATTGCGTTCATAATTATGCGCCACCTCGTCGTGATCATTGACCAAAGTCATGACCTCTTCAAAACGTTCGGCCGGAACCTCCATCGCGCAAAGACAAAACGCCCCGCCCATCGCCGCCGCGTCGAAAAACGGCCCGAACCGGGTGATCGCGCCAATCTCGCGCAGGCGCAGGATGCGCGCGATCAGCGCCTCTCCGGCAAGGCCGAGCTCGGCACCGGCAGTGTCGAACGGGTGTGGGGCTATCGGAAACCCCTCTTGCAGCGCATTCAGGATCGCCCGGTCCGTGGCGTCGAGCGCATCGTCGGGGAGCGGCTTGCGTCTCATGCCGCGACCTCGCGCGGGCGATCGACCATGGCGCCCGTCTGTTTGAAACAGCGCACCGAGAACAGCACCTGATAGCGCGCGCCTTCGAGTTCGGGCATCGCCGCCGCATCGGCCAGAATGCCCTGCGCCTCGGAGCGGCTTTTCGCGTGGATCATGCAAAACAGCGGGTGATCCCATTTGCCGGGGCGCCGGACACGCTCATAGCACAGCGTCACGCCCGGATGGCGCACCAGCGCACGCCCCGCCGCTTCGATCCGGTCATCGGGCAGATCCCACGTCACCATCGCATTCGAGCGCCAGCCCAGCGCGCGGTGGCGCACGATCACGCCCATCCGGGTGATGATCCGCGCCTCGGTCAGCACGCGCAGCCGTTCAAGCACCTCGTCCTCGCTCATACCCAGACGTTCGCCAAGGCGTGCATAGGGCCGTTCCTGCAAGGGCAAACCATTGGTGAGCGCCTGCGTCAGCGCGCGATCCTTGGGGCCGATCACGCTCAGGTCCGCCGCTTCCTCGAGAGACAGCGCATGGCGCGGTCCTTCGAGACGGAAGCCGAGGTCGATATTGAAGGCACGTTTGAGTGGCAGGCTCAGCACTTCGAGACCGGTGCGCTCCTCGATCCGCGCCAGGCATTGCGCCAGATCGGCCGCATCGGGCGCAGTCGCCACGAACCACAGGTTCCAGTCGTGCTCGCGCAGATAGGAATGGTTGACGCCGCGCTCGGCCCCGACGATCTGGGCCACCTCCTCGACGCGCCAGTCGGGCACCGAAAGAGCGGCCAGCGTCGATTTGCCCAGCGTGTTCGGCCGACAGGTCGCCCCCACGCGCGCCATCGTCCCCGTGGTTTGCAGATGCTTGAGATGGCTCAGCAGGTCTTCAACGGTGGTCCCGAGCGTTTCGGCGATGTGCTTGAACGGCCTTGGCACCAGCGGAAAATCTCGCTGCCAGTCATCAAGAATGCGGGTTTCCAGAGCCGTCAGAACAGTCATCGTTACAATCCCAATCTATGCGCGCGCGCCGTGAAAAAAATTCCAGAAGGGCTTTGGACCTCGATCTCGCCAATCGGCTCGAGCGTGGTCGTGTCGTAGATCACCACCTTGTTCTCGTCGCGCACCGAAACCCAGGCTTCGGTCCCGCGCGAGGTGAATTCCATGTGCAGCACCGCCGGCCCCGGCACCATCTCGCCGATGACTTCGTGGGTCATCGTGTCGATGACCTGAATGGTGTCGTTCTCGGGATGGGCGAAATTGACCCAGACATGACGGCCACCGGGACGCGCCATGGCGAAAACGGGTTGGCTGTGAACCGCCGTACGCCCGGTTTCTTCAAGTGTGCGGGCGTCAACCCAAAGCACTTCGTGATGGTGGACGGCGGGCAGCACGATCTGATCGCCCGCCTTCGCCCAGCCTTCGAGATGGGGCATCTTGTAGACCGGCATTTCCTCCTGCCCGCGGCCGTAATGCGGCAGGATGCGTTTCACCTCGGGCACCTCGGCCCAGAGGTCGATCGCGCTCAGCCCGTCCTCGCCGAACAGCCCGGCGATATAGGTGCGCCCGTCATCGGTCACCAGCGCGTCATAGGGGTTTGCGCCAATGTCGGACAGCGTGGTCACCACCGGCTCCGCCCCGGAGAAATCGACGATCTTGGTCTCGTTGGTATCCCAGACCGAGAACACGAATTTCCGTCCCGCCGCATCCTCGAGACCCAGCGCCTTGCCGTCCGCCTCGATATGCGCAAGCTCCTCGAGCGTGTCCGCATCGAAGATCTTGACCCCGCCCGGCTCGTAATTGGCGACGGCAATCAGCTTGCCGTCATCCGAGATCGCCCCGCCGATGGAATTGCCCGACTGGATCACCCGGCCCACGACCTGTTGCGTCAGGATGTCGATCTTGCTCAGCCCGCCATCGCGGCCAAAGAGATAGGCAAAACGCTCATCGGGCGAGAAAACGAGGCTCGCATGGCTCAGATCGCCCAGACCCTCGACCCGCCCGATCGCGGCGCGTTCCGACTGATCGACGATCAGCACCGAGCCGGTCGCACGCTCCACGATCACGCCCAGATCGCCCGTAGCGCGCAACTCCTGCGCGAGTGCCGGAGCGGCCAGAACAGAGCACATCAAAAGCGCGGCAAGACGGGTCATTGAACGGTGTCCTTCAGAAGATAATCGGCGATCCAATAGGCTTCGGCCTCGCTCATCAGCGGGCGCCAGGGCGGCATCGCAGTGCCGGGCAGACCGTCGAGGATGATCTCGACCAGACCGTCGCGGTCGCGCCCTTCCATCGCCTCGGGGGTGAGCGGGCTGCCCAGACCACCCTTGCGCGTCAGCCCGTGGCACGAGCCGCAATCCTGATAAAGCAGATGGCGCAGCTCATCGGCCTTTTCCGGCGAGATCGTTTCCGCCGCCCCCGGCAGCGCCAGAAGCGCCGCGATCAGCGCTGTCATGGCAAGCCGTTCAGGCATGGCAGCCCTCCTTGGCGCGCAAGTCGCGCGCCTGTGCGATCAGCCGAAACGAGTCGCGCCGTCCCGCCAGTCCCGCGACCTTGCCAATCAGGAAAATCACCGGGCTTTCCAGCCCGTGCTCGGCCATATCGGCCTCGATCTGGTCGAGCTGAGAGTCGAGCCGGCGTTCCTGCGCCGAGGTAGCCGAGGCGACCGCCATCACCGGGGTATGACCCGGCAGGCCATGCGCCATGAGTTTTTGCGCGATCAGCCGGATCGTCGCCTTGCCCATGTAGAACACCAGCGTCGTCTCGGGATCGGCCAGCCCCGCCCAGTCGAGATCGAGCATTTCATCGGCCTTGCAATGGCCCGTGATATAGCGGACCGAGCGCGCCAGCCCGCGATGGGTCAGCGGCACACCGGTCGAAGCCGAGGCGCCCTGCGCGGCCGTGATTCCCGGCACAACGTCGAACGGCACCCCTGCCTCGGCCAGCCGGGCGGTCTCTTCGCAGCCCCGCCCGAAGATGAACGGATCGCCCCCCTTCAGGCGGATCACATCCCGCCCTTCGAGTGCGAAACGCACAAGGATTTCGTTGATTTCATCCTGCGGCACCGGGTGGTGATGCGTGCGCTTGCCCACATTCACGCGCTCGGCGGAGTCCGGGATCATGGCGAGAATCTCGGGCGCGACGAGGCGATCATAGACCACGACCTGCGCCGTTTCGATCAGCCGCGCGGCCTTGAGCGTGAGAAGCTCGGGGTCGCCGGGACCAGCCCCGACAAGCGTAACCGTTCCAACGCGCGCCATCCCGAACTCCTTTTCAACCGGTTCACCTTTCAAGAATGCCAAAAGCGAGGGCCGAAGCCCTTGACGGAAGTCAAAAGCTTCGGCCCTTGGCACGATCGAGCGTGATCTCCGGGCGTTACGGCCGCACAATGACCTTGCCGATCATGTCGCGGCTCTCCCAATGGGGGCCACACAAGTAGCCATACTCGCCCGGCACATCGAAGGTCTGCTCGGCGGTTTCCTCGGGAAAGAGGCGCTCACTCTCGGGCTGGCCCGCATCGCGGAACCATGTCGAATGCGAGGTCCGTTTGTCCACGTTCACCCAGCGCACGGTCGTGCCCACCGGCACATCGAGCGTCACGGGGCAGAACGTGTATTTGTACATGAGCGCAACCGCCACGCCCTCCTCCTCCGAAGACGGGTGGCCGTAGATCTCGACATAGCGGTCTTCGGCCTCGGCACAGATCGCGGCGATCTTCTCGGGGTCGGTTTCCGCCAGTGCAGGGGCCGCGATCAGCAGGGCGGCCACCGTCAGACACAGGTCTTTCATTGCAGCTCTCCTTTGCGAGAATCCGAAGGGCGGCCCGTGTCCGGGCCGCCCCTCAGTCTGTCATCATTGCGCGGTCGCGTTCAACTCCACGCTCGGATCGTCAAGCGCAAGCCGCCAATCCATCGACACATGGTGGAACCGGGCCGAGGTAAAGTCATCGTGGATCGCGAAACCGACCGTGTAGACCTTGCCCGGCTCGATCTTCACGTCACCCGGTGCCCCGGTATCGAGCGGGCGCTTGATGACCGCGGTCCAGGTCGTGCCATCAAGCGTGACCGAGCTCTCGATCGCGGCGCCCGAATTCGAGACACGGTGATCGAGGATATGGCCATTATCGCCGCCGGTCGGGTTGGCGCGCAGCACATCCATGAAGCTGCCACCCTCGAGAAGCGCGGTGATCTCGCCGTCATCCTTGAGCTTGTCCCAACCGCCCAGTGGCTTGTCGTTCCGGCCCTTGAGTTCGATCTCGGTCCGGCTCTCGGCGATATATTTGGTGACATAGCCTTCGTTGATGCCAAGCCGAGCCGTCAGATCGCCCGCTGCCCCCAGAGCGGCCTCATCGGGCGCGTCCGGCATGTAGCGGTTGTCATTGTGACAGGTCGCCCAGCACCCGGCCTGCTCGACATATTCGATGCCGGTTCCGGCGATCATCATGGCGATCTTGACCTCGTTTTCGGGGTCCATCTTGCCACCATCGACGAAGGGCACGGGGTTATGCGGGCCCGCTTGCCATTGCACGCGCAGATACAGGTTCTCGCCATCATGCGTCGCCTGAACCGTGGTGTCGATCGAACCGCGCTTGCCCGGGATCGGGGTCGGCTCGGCCTTCTCGCCGGTCACGATCTTCTGGCCCATCGCGGCCAGTTCCTTGGCGTGACAGGTCGAGCACTTATCCCCACCTTTGGTGAAGGGGCGCGCACCGCCATGGGTCTTGCCGTTCTGCACCCATTCGAAGCTGGCCTGGCCCGGATAGAAGAGGGTCACGCCGACGGGCGACAAGGCCGCCCAGTCGATATCGCCCCCGACCGATCCGCCTGCCCCGGCCGCAGCCGCTGGCGTCGGCACGGGCGCATCGCCATTGGCAGCCGCCATCTTGGCCTGCTCCTCGGCACGGGCTTTCTCGACCGCAGAGGCGATCTGCGCCGCGACAGCCTGTTGCTGCGCTTTGGCCGCATCGGCGGCGGCAGCTTCGGCGGCAGCCTCCTCGGCGTTGATCTTTTCAAGCGAGGCCAGATATTCCGGCGGGATGTCGCGGGCGAATTTCGGGTTCGGCGCCTCGAGTTCCGCGAGATATTCTTCGTCGGCCCGATCCCGCAGATCCTTGTGCGCAATCCCTTTGTGGCAGTCGATACAGGTCTGTCCCGTCTCGATCGCGTTCAAGTGCTGCTGGCGCGCGCGGGGGCGCTGTTTCTCGGGCAGCATGGATTCGAAATCGTGGCAGTTACGGCACTCGCGCGAGTCGGTCTTTTTCATCCGCTCCCATTCGTGCATCGCCAGTTCCAGCCGCTTGGCGTCGAATTTCTCGGGGGTCGAGATCGTTCCGGTCATCTTGCCCCAGACTTCCTTCGAGGCCTGAATCTTGCGGATGATCTTGTGGGTCCAGTCCTTCGGCACGTGACAGTCCGAGCAGACCGCGCCCACGCCCGAGCGGTTCACATCGTGGATGGTGCCCTTGTATTCGGCGTAAACGTTATCCTCCATCTCGTGACACGAGATACAGAAGGTCATCGTGTTCGTGGCCTCCATGGCGGTGTTGAACCCGCCCCAGAAGACGATCCCCGCAACGAAGGCGGCGGCGGCGCCCGCAACGGGCACGCCGAAATAGACATAGCGGCGCCAAAGGCTGCCGGTTTTTGGGTTTTCTTCGCGCTCTTGCGACATCTGTTCGCGGCTCCTGCGGGGCAAGCGTCCGCCCCTGTGCCGGAGCCGGAGGCCGCCTGCCTGATCGTTGGAAATAGGTCGGGCGGGCCGAGAAACCGGCCCGCCCTGCCCGCGTCACATCAGGTGACGTGGTTCGTGCGGTTGTAGACGTTGAACTTGCCGGTCGGGGCGTAGAGGCCGTCGATCCGTGCTTTTTCTTCAAGCGTCTCTGCGTCGTAGATCACCATGGCGCCGTTCGGCTCTTTGGAGTCCTTCATGTTCCACTTGGACACCCACACTTCGGTGCCGTCCTTGTTGAACTCGAAGTGCACAGCCGCGCTGCCTTCTTCGTCGGTGACCTGGATCGTCTTGGCGATCTCGCCGGTGGCCTTGTCGATGACCTGGATCGACTGCTGCACTTCCGGATCCGGGTGTTTGGTCTGGTCAGCCCAGACGTATTTCGAATTCGGGTGGGTGCGGATGAACAGGCCGGGGCCGTCCGTTTCCACGGTGTAGCAGACTTTCCATGCCTGATCGGCATGCGCTTCGGGATCGTTACCCCAAACCGTCACGGTGCCTTCGCCGAGGTGCGTGGTACCCGCGACCGGGCCGCAATTCGGGTCATCCCAGTTCGCGCCCGGACCCGGGTGCGGCAGGGCGCCGACATCGATGATCGATTCCAGCTTGCGCTCTTTGGTGTCCACGACGACCATCTGGTTCGACGCGTTCGCCGCAATCTGGAAGTAACGACCGGTGGTATCGAAGAACCCGTCATGCAGGAACTTGGACGAGTTGATCGCCTCGATCCGCAGGTTGTCGAGATCCGAGTAGTCCACCTGCCACATCTGGCCCAGCTCCTTCACGGCGACCAGGAAGGTCGGCTCGTTCGGGGTGGTGTAGATCGCGGCCACGCGGGCCTCTTCGACATAGTTGCCGTCAACGTTCACGCCGCGGGTCGACACGACTTTCAGCGGCTCCATGGTTTCGGCATCTGCGATCACGAAGTGCGGCGGCCAGTAGCCCCCACCGATCACGTATTTGCCATCGCCGGACACGGCCACGTCACGGGCGTCATGCGCGATGTCGACTTCGGCGACCAGCATCTTGTCCGGGGTCTGCCAGAGGTCGATCTTGGTCATCTTGCCGTCGCGGCCCATGGTGTACCAGAAGCGGCCCGGGTTCTCCATGTGCTCCACGTTGTGGTGCTCGGAGGCCTTGATCACGTGCACGGCATAGCCGGTCGGGATGTGGGTCACGACTTCTTTGGTGTCGCCGTCGATGATCGCAACCTTGCCGACGTCACGCTCGATGACGACGAAGAAGTTCTCCCAGTTGCGGCCATGCAGCGGCTCGGTTGGATAATCGGCCGGCTCCACATAGACCTTGCGCGAGGATTTCATCTGCTCGAGCGACCATTCCGGCGGCTTCGGCGGGTCCATCTGGATATAGGTGGCCATATCCTTGATTTCCTGCTCGGTCATGATGTCCGAGAAGTTGTTCATCCCGCCTTCGGTGCCGAAGGAGATGATTTTCTCAAGGCGTTCCTGGCCAAGCGTCAGGGTGCCGCCTTCGGTGACGGTGCCGTCCGCTGCGGTCTTCTTCCATTTCGGCTCGAGGTTTTTCCCGGTTGCCCCTTTACGAAGGACACCGTGGCAGCCTGCGCATTGCTGGAAGTAGATTTCCTTGGAATGCTCAAACGCTTCGTCGCTCAGCGTGGGCGCTTCTTGCGCAAAGGCAGGCAGCGCAACGCCGGTCAGGAACACAGCAAGCCCGGCACCCAGGGCGAGTGCGGGCCGTTTGGTTTTCTTCTCAAGTGACATGATCACTCTCCTATGGGGCAATGAGGCATGAGTGAACCTGCCAAGAGGGCGGCTTGCGAGCATTGACCAAAGTCAAGACTTTGTGATCGTTCCAAATCGAAGCTGAAAATGTCGGCCAAATATTTGTTTCATATATATATTTCCGGATGCGACACTTGCGACCATGCGCGCGATGCGATCCCGCGAAGCGAAGCTTGACTTTCGTTAAGGTCGGCTGGAGCGGATCGGGCAATCTGGCAAAAATCTGAATGTTTCAACGGGCGCAGAGGCGTCAGGAAAGGGAAGCGATGACCGTGCTCGAACGCCTGTTCTCGGAAGGGTTTCGCATCTTCTTTCTGGCCAGCGCCACGTTGGCAGTGCTCGCCATCGGCGTCTGGGAGGCCGTGCTCTTGCGCGACGCGCTCGGGCTTTCCCTGCCCACCCTGGCGAGCGCAGCGGGCGAGACCGAGTGGCACGCCCATGAGATGATCTTCGGATTCGCAGGTGCCGCGCTTGGCGGCTTCTTCCTGACGGCGGTCCCGAACTGGACGGGGGCGCGGGCCGCACGGCATCTCTTTATAGGGACCGTGTTCGGACTGTGGCTGATCGGTCGTCTGGCGGTGTGGTTCTCGGCACTGCTGCCCGCGCCCGTGGTGGCCATCGCGGCGCTGGCGTTCCTGCCGGTTCTGGGGGCCAAGATCGCCGCGCAGCTCGTCAAGCGGCCCAAGCCGCAGAACGTCATGTTCCTTGGTATTCTTGCGCTGCTCTGGATCGCGGAGCTCCTGGTGCAGGCCGACTGGATGGGTCTGGACTGGGGCGATGCGTGGCTCGGGTTGCGCGGCGGGCTTCTGGCGATCTGCGCGCTGATCGCGGTGCTGGGCGGGCGGATCACCCCGGCCTTCACCCGGAACGCGATGACCCGGATGGGGATCGAGACCGGCCTGCCCGACAGCCGTAAACCCCTTGAGCTGCTGGGGATCGCCTCTGCCATGAGCCTTCCATTGGCAGTGATGCTTGGCCTGCCCGCGAGCGCCGTGGGCGCGCTGGCCTGTGTGAGCGGGCTGGCGACCCTGGCACGTCTGGCGCTCTGGCGTGGGCTGTGGACCCGGCCCTTCCCGATTCTGTGGACGATGCATCTGTCCTATGGGGCGCTTGGCCTTGGCTATCTTGCCTACGGCGCGGCACAACTCGGGCTCGGCAACGAGATCTCCGCGCTGCACATCCTCGGGATTGGCGCGGTGGGCGGGATGGTGCTATCGGTGATGAGTCGCGCCAGCCTCGGCCACACCGGGCGCCCCCTGATCGCGCCACGCCCCGTTGCGCTGGCCTATGCGCTGGTGCCGGTGGCTGCGGTGCTGCGCTGGAGCGACACGCTCTGGCCCGAAGCGCATCTGGCGCTGTCGATTGCCGCTGGCCTGGTCTGGCTGGTGGCCTTCGGGCTGGCACTGAGCGCGCTGTTCCCGATTCTGAGCGCCCCGCGCCTGCCCCGGCCCGACATCGCTGTGCAGCCGGACCTGCCGCGCCGCAACCAGCGCGCCGCGGCCGAGTGACGCCCCGGCGTCGAATTCCGACAAAAATCGCCAGAAATCCTCCGACCGCCTCCGCGATTGACTTTCGTTAAGGCGAGTCGCCCCCCGTCACGGTTCTGTGAACCTACCATCAACCGCTCCGAAAAGGAGAGCGCAATGCGCGAAGTCATGACCAAGAGCATGGCCCGAAATATTTTTTATGGCGGGTCACTGTTCTTCATCATCATCTTTGTGGGCCTGTCTGCCCACAGCCACCTGCATATCGTCAACAACGCGACAAATGCCGAGACGCTGACCGACTCGGTCCGCGCGGGCAAACGCGTCTGGGAAGAGAAAGCCTGCATCAACTGCCACACGATCATGGGGGAAGGCGCCTACTTCGCGCCCGAACTGATGAACGTCATGAGCCGCTGGGGCATCGAACAGGGCGACCATGAAGGCGCCAAGGACACGCTTCAGGCGTGGATGGACGCGATGCCCACGGGCATCGAAGGTCGTCGCCAGATGCCGGCCTTCCACCTCTCGGACGAAGAATATCAGAACCTCGCCGACTTCCTGCTCTGGGTCGACTCGATCGACGCGCAGGACTGGCCGCCGAATGACGCCGGCTAAGCGCGGGAAGGAGACACGGATATGAAATACCAATCCCAGAAAGTCGCCCTTATCTACATGCTGACAGCGCTCGCGCTGTTTGCCGTGCAGGTGACCATGGGGCTCGTGATCGGCTGGATCTATGTCGATCCCAACTTCCTCTCGGAGCTTCTGCCGTTCAACATCGCGCGGATGCTGCATACCAACTCGCTCGTGGTCTGGCTGATCACCGGCTTCTTCGGCGCGGCCTACTTCCTCGTCCCGGAAGAGGCGGAGCGCGAACTTCACTCGGTCAAGCTGGCCTATATCCAGCTCGCGATCCTCGTGCTTGGCACGGCGGGCGTGGTCGTGACCTATCTCTTCAACCTGTTTGAAGGGAACTTCCTGCTCGGCAAGGAGGGGCGCGAGTTCCTCGAACAGCCGCTCTGGGTCAAGGCAGGCATCGTCGTTGCGGCGCTGATCTTCCTGTTCAACATCACGATGACGGTGCTCAAGGGCCGCAAGACGGCAATCACGAACATCCTGCTGCTCGGCCTCTGGGGTCTGGCGCTGCTGTTCCTGTTCGCCTTCTACAACCCGGGCAACCTCGCACTCGACAAGCAATACTGGTGGTATGTCGTCCACCTCTGGGTTGAAGGCGTGTGGGAGCTCATCATGGCTTCGATCCTCGCCTACCTGATGCTGAAACTGACCGGCGTCGACCGCGAGATCGTCGAGAAATGGCTCTATGTGATCGTCGCGGCTGCCCTGTTCTCGGGCATCCTCGGGACCGGCCACCACTACTACTGGATCGGTACGCCCGGTTACTGGCAGTGGATCGGCTCGATCTTCTCGTCGCTCGAAGTGATCCCGTTCTTCGCGATGATGGCCTTTGCCTTCGTCATGGTCTGGAAAGGCCGCCGCGATCACCCGAACAAGGCCGCGCTGCTGTGGTCGCTCGGCTGTGCCACGCTGGCCTTCTTCGGCGCGGGCGTCTGGGGCTTCCTGCACACGCTGCACGGTGTGAACTACTACACCCACGGCACGCAGATCACCGCCGCACACGGGCACCTCGCCTTCTTCGGGGCCTATGTGGCGCTGAACCTCGCGATCATGTCCTACGCGATGCCGATCCTGAAGGGCCGCGATCCCTACAACCAGGTGCTCAACATGGCCTCGTTCTGGCTGATGTCGGGCGGCATGGTGTTCATGACCTTCACGCTGACCTTCGCGGGCACGGTGCAAACCCACCTGCAACGCGTGATGGGCGAGTACTTCATGGACGTGCAGGAACAGCTCTGGGTCTTCTACGTCATGCGCTTCGGCTCTGGCGTGGCGGTGGTGCTGGGTTGCCTGCTCTTCATCTACGCGCTGCTCGCACCGCGTAAGGAGATCATCGCCCAAGGCGTTGCCGCGGAATAACGCAACCTGACCAACACAGGACATCATGGAAATGAACGCGCAAAACACGAAACTGGAGGGGGCGGCGAAAGCCCCCTTCTACCTCCCCCAAGGCGACGAGTGCGACATCTTCGCAGCCGCCTATCAGAATTCCCTGCCCGTGCTCCTGAAGGGGCCGACGGGCTGCGGCAAGACCCGCTTCGTGGCGCATATGGCCGCGACGCTCGGGCGCCCGCTCTACACGGTCGCCTGCCATGACGACCTCTCGGCGGCAGACCTGATCGGGCGCTACCTGCTCAAGGGCGGCGAGACCGTCTGGGTCGACGGCCCACTGACGCGGGCGGTGCGCGAGGGCGCAATCTGCTATCTCGACGAGGTGGTCGAGGCCCGCAAGGACGTGACCGTCGTGCTGCACCCGCTGACCGACGACCGGCGCATTCTGCCGATCGACCGCACCGGCGAAGAACTCGAGGCGGCACCGGGCTTCATGCTCGTCGCCTCCTACAACCCGGGCTATCAGAATATCCTCAAGACGCTCAAACCCTCCACCCGGCAGCGGTTCGTCTCGATGGAATTCGACTTCCCCGCCCCCGAACACGAAATTCCCGTCGTGGCCCGCGAATCCGGGCTCGATGAGGAACGTGTGAAACCGCTGGTGCGTCTGGCCAACAAGCTGCGCGCACTCAAGGGGCAGGATCTTGAGGAAGGGGTCTCAACCCGCCTCGTGGTTTACGCGGCCACACTGATCGCACAGGGCATGTCCCACGACCGCGCGATCACCGCCGCGATGATCGAACCGCTCAGCGATGATGCGGATGTGAAACGCGGGCTCCGCGATCTTGTAACGGCCATTTTCGGGTGAGGCAGGCCGTGTCCAGGATCGACTTCGAGCCATGGGAACCCGAAGAAAGTGTCGGGAAACTGTGGCACGCAATTGCCAGCCGTTTTGACGCCCCAGAGGCGTATGACGGAGCCCGTGTCGGCCTCTCCGAGGTCGGCGGACGGCTGGCAGTCCTATTCCGCGCCCTTGGGGGCGCATCCTCGGTCGAAATGAAACCCGTCGCAGAAGAGGTCAGCCGTCACCGGCTGTCCTTCCTGCGTCGGCTCGGCACCGAGGCAGAGGCGATCCCCCGCGCCTCGTTCGACGGCGCGGCCCTGCGCCTTCCGGCAAGCCTCGCGCTGTTCCCCGCGCGCGAGGCCAATGCCGCCGCCTATATCTGGATCGCGGCGATCGCCGCACATGCCCCCGAGACGCAGGAGCGTCCCGAGGACGCGTTGCAGGCCGATCTGCAACAGCTGGCCGCCGCAAACCGGATGGTCCGCGATACGCTGGCCGATGCGCCCGGTTTCCGCGCGCTTTATGCCGATCTGTGCGCGGCGACACTGGCGACCCGCCCCACCCCGTCCCTGCCCGCGACCGAGGCCGCGCTCGAAGCGCTGATCCGCGCAGAATTGGGCGACCCCGCCCCCCTGCCCGACGAGGCCCGCGCCATGCGTGAGATGCTGATCTCGGGGGATATTTCCGCCGCCCGCGCCCCGCGCGGTTATCAACCCTTCCGCCCGGTCGCGCTCTGGCCCGATTTGCGCGTGGCCGGGAGTTCCGCCCATACCGAGGTCGAGACCCGCGCCACTGAAGGCACGCCCGAAGAGGGCGAAGGCAACACCATGCACCGCGCCAAGCGGCGCAAGGCCGATCAGATCGAGCGCAAGGACAGCTTCATCCTGCACAAGTTCGAAGCGATCCTAAGCTGGGCCGAGTTCATCAACCTCAACCGCCGTGTCGAGGATGACGACCCAGACAGTGCCAAGAAAGCCGCTGACGATCAGGATGAGATCGGGTTGGGCCAGATCTCCAAGGCGCCCGCCACGCGGCTCAAGCTGCATCTTGACCTTGCCCCCGAGGATGTCGACCGCGAGGCCGTTGCGGGCAAGTTCACCTATCCCGAATGGGATGTGCGCACCGGCGCCTACATGCCCGCGCATTGCTGCGTTCTGGCCTCCGATGTCGAGCCGGGCGACGGCATTCCCGATTTCCGTGCCGACCCGCGCGCCACCCGCCGCATCCGCGCCGTCAAACGTCAGTTCGAGGCGCTGAGGCCGGGTCGGGTTTCGACCACCGGGCATCTCGATGGCGACGAGCTGGACATGGAGGCGACCGTGCGCGCCGCCTGCGATCTGCGCGCCACCGGCGAGGGCCGCGAACGTATCTGGCGCCAGACCCGCCCGCTCAAACGCGATCTGGCGGTGTCGATCCTGCTCGATGTCTCGCGCTCGACGGAAAGCGCGGTCTCGGGTCGCGCGGTGATCGAGGTCGAGCACGAAGCACTGGCCGCGCTCGCATGGGGGCTGGATGCCTGCGGCGATGATTTCGCCATCAACGCCTTCTCTTCCCTCAAACGAAACCGCGTCTACTTCATGAACTGCAAACGGTTCGGCGAGCCGATGGGGCCGAGCGTGGAGTCGCGCATCGCAGAGCTGCGCCCCGGCTTCTACACCCGGCTTGGCGCCGCGATCCGCCATGCCTCGGCCGATCTGGCCGAGCAGACGCGCAAGCGGCGGCTGCTGCTGGTCATCACCGACGGCAAGCCCAACGATCTCGACCATTACGAGGGCCGCCACGGCATCGAGGACTCGCGCATGGCGGTACTCGAGGCCCGCCGCGCGGGACATGCGGTCTTTGGCATCACCATCGACCGCGAGGGCAAGGCGTGGTTCCCGCGCATCTTCGGGCGGGGAGGCTTTGCGCTGATCCCGCATCCCGATCACCTCACTGCGGCCTTGCCCGAGATCTACCGGCAACTGGTGGGGGCATGAGCGAGCATCTCCCCGAACTGATCGCCCCCGAACCGCCGAGCGTGCTCGACGAGTTGCCGGGTGATCTGATGATGTGGGTGTTGATCGTTTCCGAGCTTCTGGTCTTTGGAGCGGGGCTTGCGGCGTTCCTCGGCGCGCGCATCTTCGACCCCGAGGGCTTTGCCGCGGCACAGGACGCGCTGCACCGCACCGGCGCGGGGATCAACACGCTGGTGCTGGTCACTTCGGGCTTTTTCGCGGCGCTTGGCGTGCGCATGGCCGAGGCCGGGCGCAAGGCGGCGACGCGCGGCTGGCTGGCAGCGGCCTCGGCGCTTGGCGTGGTGTTCCTGATCGTGAAATTCGTCGAATACGCCGACAAGGCCCGCCATGGGATCGGCATCGAAACGCATCCGTTTTATACGTTCTACTACCTTCTGACCGGCTTTCACGCGGCCCATGTGGTCGCCGGGATCGTCATCCTCGGGCTGGTCTCGATCCGCTGCGTGCCGCGCACGGTCGAAGTCGGCGCGGCCTTCTGGCATATGGTCGATCTGGTCTGGGTGCTGCTGTTCCCCGTCATCTATTTGCTGAGGTGAACCAATGACCGCAGCTCTCCGCGACCCGCTGATCTCTGCATGGCTCTGGCTGCTCGCCCTGTCGGGCGCATCCACGCTGCTGGCGGCGGCTGTGTCGCAAGGCTGGCTGACGGGGCTGGGCGTCACACTTGGCGGGGCAGCAATCCTCGCGCTGGCATGGGCCAAGGCACGGGTCATCCTCGCACGTTATCTGGGCCTTGCCGAAGCCCCATTCTGGCATCGCGGCTTTTCGATCACGCTGGCGATCTATGCGCTGCTGTTGCTTGGGCTTTACCTGATCGGCTAGGGGCTCAGCCCTTCGACCACGCCATTGCCGGGTCTTCCTCGGCATAGTTGCGCAGCGATTGCACATCCTCGATCACAGCGTGGTTCTGTTTCACGCGCACGCCCTGATCGCGCAGCTTGGCGAAGGCGCGGCTGAGGCTCTCGGGTTTCATCCCCAACCGCCCCGCGATCAGCACCTTGTCATAGGGCAGCGTGACATCGATCGAACCTTCGGCCTCCTCGGGCACATGCTCAAGCAGGAACTCTGCCACCCGTTGCGCCCCGGTCTGCGCCTTGAGCTGTTCGATCTGCGCCACCAGCCGGTGCAAGTGCGCGAAGGTCGCGGACAGAAGCGAGAGCGCGAATTCCGGCTTGTCGCGCAGCAGGCGCAGGATGGTATCGGTCTCGATCCGGATCAGACGGCAGTCGGTCGCACATTCCGCCGAGACCGGATAGGCATCGTGGGTAAACGCCACCGCCTCACCGAAACTGTGGCCGCGGGTAAAGACCCCCACCACCGCCTCGGCCCCGTTCGGCGCGATCCGGTAAAGCTTGATCCAGCCCTCGACCACGATATAGACGGCCGCCGCGCGCTCGCCCTGAAGAAACACGGTCGCACCGCGCTCCATCTCGCGCACGCGGGCATGTTCGAGAATGGCCTTGGCGGCATCGTCGGGCAACCCGGCCAACAGCAGGGATTTGCGAGCAACGTGATAATGATCCGCGGGCATCGGCACCTCTTCCGGACGGTCAGATCCTTTGTTGGAATTTTGACCAGTCAGCCAACAGTTCTAGTGCTTTCCGCCCCAGATGCAATCACCGACGCCGCGGCATATTCGATTGAGTTAAGTCAAGGCTGTCAAAACGATGCCCGTGCTAGCGAAAATCGGGGAGCAACCGGAGAAGATGCGATGACGCGTGCGAATAACCTTGATGCGATGCGCACCAGTTTCGGCACCGAACAGGTGACGATGGAAGAGCGCCGCAAGCTGGTCACCGAGCTGTTCGACCGGATCGCGCCGCGCTATGACCTGATGAACGACCTGATGAGCTTTGGCCTGCACCGGCTGTGGAAAGCCAAGATGGTGCGGCGCACGATGGCGGTTCTGGTCGGGCATGACGGGCCGCTGGTCGATCTTGCCGGCGGCACCGGAGATATCGCGCTGGCGGTCAAGGCCGCCGATCCCGCGCGACCGGTCATCGTTGCCGACGCCTCGGCGGGGATGCTTGCGCAGGCGCAGGCGCGGGGCGGAGACCGGCTGAGCTATATGCACAGCCCCGCCGAAGACCTGCCTTTCGAGAATGGGTCGGCGGCGGGCATCACACTTGCTTTCGGATTGCGCAACATGACCGATCCGGGCTGCGCGCTCCACGAGGCGGCGCGGGTGCTTGCCCCCGGCGCGGCGCTGGTGCTTCTGGAATTCTCCGACCCGGACCGCTGGTTCGCGCCCCTTTACGCGATCCATGCGCGCTATGTGATCCCTGCGCTTGGCACATTGGTCGCCCGCGATACCCGTGCTTACCGCTATCTGGTCGAGTCGATCGAGAAATTCCCCAACCGGGAAGATATTGCCCGCGAGCTTGAAGCGGCAGGTCTGCGCGTCACCGAGGAGCGCAGCTTCATGTTCGGCATCGCGCGGCTCCATGTGGCGGTGAAGCCATGACACAGGCGGCGGCGCACTCTGCCAATGCCGCGGCGCGGGAGCGCCTGTCGCGGCTGCCGCGCCCTGCCCTGTGGGCGATCGCGGCGCGGCTCAAGACGGTCAGCCTGTCGCTGACGCCGGTTCTGGCGGGCACATGGTGGGCGGCGCAGGCGGGTCTCTGGCGCGCCGATGTCGCGCTCGTGGCGATGATCTCGGCCAGCGCGATCCAGATCGGCACGAATTTGTGGAACGATGCCGCCGATGCCGAACGTGGCGTGGACCGGGCCGATCGGCTCGGCCCGCCGCGACTGACCTCACTGGGGCTGCTCGGGGCGGGCGAAGTGCGGCGTGCTGCGCTTGCCGCGTTCGGGGTGGCCGCGCTGGCGGGGCTATATCTGAGCGCAATCGGCGGCTGGCCGATCATCGGGATCGGGTTGGTTTCACTCGCGCTTGGCTATCTCTATTCGATGGGACCACGCCCGATGTCGGGCCAGCCTTTTGGCGAAGTGCTTGTGATCGCCTTCTTCGGATTGGTCGCGGTGTCGGGCACGGCATGGCTGCAAGGGGCGGCACCCCTGTCACCGGCGCTTTTGGCGCTTGGGCTGATGATCGGGCTTCCGGCGGCCGCGGTGCTCATGCTCAACAATCATCGTGACCGGGTGCAGGATGCGCGGGCGGGCCGGCGCACGCTGGCCATCGTCATCGGAGAGACCGGCGCGCGCGTTTTCTATTTCGCGGCACTTCTGGCGGCGCTTGGCCTGGCCGGGATGATCGCACCCAGCCCTTGGCTGACCGGCCCCGCCATCCTCGCACTTTGGCTCGGCCACGCGATGTGGCACTGGCCGGTCTCGGCGCGGCTCAATGCGCTTCTGGGGCAGACGGCGCTCTACCAGTTTCTGCTCTTGCTGGCCGTCACCTTGGGCTGAGGCAAAAACGAAGGCCGCCGGTTGCCCGGCGGCCCGTTATGCGCGCTGAACCGAAGGGACGGTCAGTTCATCGCGCCCGCGCCTTTGACCGGCAGGGAGAGCTCCACTTCTCCGGCCTGCTCAAAGACAAGCGTTACATCGACATTGGTGCCTTCCTGCATCGGCTCGACGAGATCGATGAACATCAGATGCAGACTGCCCGGTTTGAGGACGGCCTCACCCCCGGCGGGGATGTCGATGGCTTCGACCTGACGCATCCGCATCATGCCGTTCTCGTTGATATGGGTGTGCAACTCGGGCGTGTTGCAGGCGGAGGACCGGAACGCCACAAGCCGGTCCGCCGGACCCTTCGAGCGGATCGTCATGAAACCGGCGCCCGCCCCCGCCACCATGGGCGAGGCGCGGGTAAACCCACCGCTGATCTCCAACGTGTCGGTCACAGCCTCCTGCGCCGCCGCGGGCAGGGTCATAAGAACAGTCATCGCGATGGCACCGAAAAACGCGGAACGCCGTTTCATCTGTTTGTCTCCAGGCAGAACTCTATTCACTGTTTTCTCTTTTCAGCGATTTGGCACATCTCAGCCTTAACAATAGTCAAGGCGACTCCCCTCGCGCTCATGTGAAGAAAATGGCGGCACAGTTCACGAACCGTCTGTGCCATCGGGAAACGCGTTTACGCATACGGTTCGAAAGCGAGGGCACAAAATGGTTAAGTCCATTCACAAGCGCCTGTTGGCGACGACGGGAATCGTCGCTATGGGCATCGCGATGAGCGCATCGGCCGAGACGCTGGATGAAGTCATGGCGCGTCGCGGCCTGTCCCAACAGGACCTGGTCGCCGCAGCGAAAACCTACACGCCGACGGGCGGTCGTGACGAATTCATCGTCTTCTCCTCGGGCGGGCAGTCGGGCCAGATCATGGTCTACGGCGTCCCCTCGATGCGGATTCTGAAATATGTCTCCGTCTTCACCCCCGAGCCGTGGCAAGGCTATGGCTTCGACGAAGAATCGAAAGCGATTCTCGAACAGGGCAAGGTCGACGGGCGCGAGTTGCACTGGGGGGATACCCACCACCCGGCCATCACCGAAACCAACGGTGATCTGGACGGCGAATACCTGTTCATCAACGATAAATCCGCGCCGCGCGTGGGCGTGATCTCGCTGCATGACTTCGAGACGCAGCAGATCGTCGTGAACCCGATCCTGCAATCCGAACACGGCGGCACCTTTGTCACGCCGAACTCGGAATATGTGATCGAGGCAGCGCAATATCCGGGCGTTCTGGGCCGTGGCTATGCGCCGCTGTCGCAGTTCAACGAGAAATTCCGCGGGGCCGTCACCTACTGGAAGTTCAACCGCGAAAAAGGCCGCATCGAGCCCGAGAACTCCTTCTCGATCGAACTGCCGCCCTACAGCCAGGACTTGTCGGACGCGGGTAAACTCGTGTCGGATGGCTGGTCGTTCACCAACTCCTTCTGTGCCGAGCGTTACGTTGGCGGGATCGAGTCGGGCCGTCCGCCCTTCGAGGCCGGCTGCTCGCAAAACGACACCGACTATCTGCACATCATCAACTGGAAAAAGGCCGAAGAGGTCTACAAGGCCGGCAAGGTCACCATGATCAATGACCACCCGGTCATCTCCATGGAAACCGCGATTGCCGAAGGTCTCGTGCATCTCGTGGCCGAGCCGAAATCGCCGCACGGCGTCGACGTGTCGCCCGATGGCAAATTCATCGTGGTCGGCGGCAAGCTCGACACCCAGGCTTCGGTTTACTCGTTCGAGAAAATCCAGAAGGCGATCGAAGAGAAGAAATTCTCGGGCGAAGATCCCTACGGCATTCCGGTCATCGCGATGGAAGACGCGCTGCACACGCAAGTGCCGCTCGGCCTCGGTCCGCTGCACAACCAGTTCGACAGCAAACCCTGCGTTGTCTACACCTCGCTCTACGTGGACAGCCAAGTGGCGAAATGGGACTATTGCGAAGGCAAGGTGCTCGACAAGGTTTCGATCCACTACAATATCGGCCACCTCGTGGCGATGGAGGGCGAATCCGTCAACCCGGCAGGTAAATACCTGATCTCGCTCAACAAGCTGGCAATCGACCGGTTCAACCCGGTGGGTCCGCTGCACCCGCAGAACCACCAGCTGATCGATATCTCTGGCGACAAGATGGAGCTTCTCTACGACATGCCGGTGCCGCTGGGCGAACCCCACTACGCCACCGCCATCTCGGCCGAGAAACTCAAGCCGCTGGTCCGTTACAAATACGGCACCAACTCGCGCACCGGTGAACGCCACGAAGGCGCGGTGCGTCCGGGCCAGGAGCGCATCGAGCGCGACGGCACCAACGTCAAGGTCTACATGACCGCGATCCGGTCGCACTTCACCCCGGAAATCGTGGAAGTGAACGAAGGCGATACCGTCGAGTTCATCATCACCAACTCCGAGCGTGCGCAGGACGAAACCCACGGCTTCTCGATTTCGACCTATGACGTGAACCTCTCGCTGGAACCCGGCAAGACGGCGACCGCCAAGATCGTGGCCGACAAGCCCGGCGCCTTCTCGTTCTACTGCACCGAGTTCTGCTCGGCGCTGCACCTCGAGATGACCGGCTACCTCATGGTCAAGCCGAAAGGCTATGTCGATGAGGCCTCGGGCGAAGTGGCCGAGGGCCAAGCCTACAGCAAGGAAGATTACGACAAGCAGACCGCGAACAACGTGGCCACGCAAGAAGTGATCGACTCTGTGGTCGTCTACATCACCGAGCGCAACTATGCGGACTTCCCGGAAGTCGTGGCGCTGGTTGAGGACGCGACCGACCAGCTCAACTTCGCCGCCGAAGCCAAGGCCAAGGCCGAGGAAGCTGCGGGCAAGGAAGACTGGCAGAACGCGACGCTCTGGGCCGGCCAGTGGTGGCAGTATCAGGTGAAAGCCGCCGATATCGGCCTGCGCGCCAAGACCTTCCTCGACGAGCATGGCGCTGTGAAAGCGCAATGATGATGCAAGGGGCGGCGGCCAGCGTCGCCGCCCCTCCCCATCCGCAACACATGCAAACATTCGCAAGGAAACGCCTTATGCGCCCGATCCTCCAAAGCCTGTTCGCCGCCGCTCTGGCGCTGACCGCGCTCCCCGCGATGGCCGATGACATCGCTGACGGCAAAAAGATCTACATGACCAAATCCTGCATGGCCTGCCACGGCATGAAGGGCGCAAAGCCCGTGCTGAGCTATCCGATGCTTGCAGGCCAGAACGAGAAATACCTGCTGACCCAGATGAAAGACATCAAGGCCGGCAAGCGGGTCGGCACGATCGACCCGGCCAACAATGCCCCTTATGTGCAGGGCATGATCGACGTGATGCATCTCGTCGATGAGAGCGAGTTGAAGAAGGTTGCGAAATACCTCGCCTCGCTGCCGCCCGGCAAACCCAAACCCGTCGATCCGCCGCATGATCCGGCGCTGATCGCGGCTGGTGAAGAAGCCTACAAAAGCCTTGGCTGCAAATCCTGCCACGGCAACGAAGGCTCCAAGCCAACCACCAAGACCTATCCCTATCTCGCCGGGCTGAACGCGGAATATCTCGCCCGGGCAATGACCGAGATGCGCGAGAAGGTGCGCGTCAACGGCCAGTCTAAACTGATGTTCGGGACGATCAAGAAAGCCTCGGACGAAGACATCACCGCGATCGCCGCATGGCTGTCGCAAATCGACCGCTCCGCTGAGTGACGAAAGGAATTCATTCATGAAAACCCATCTTCTTTCCGCCGCCCTCATCGCACTGGCCCTGCCGGCCTTTGCACAGGAAGGCACTGTCGACACCTCGTCCTGGAACCAGGGCGGGGGCGAGCAGGACGAAGCGCTCCACCTGACCCCGGACCATGAGAACGGGATCGAGGTCTATGAGGTCTGCTCGGCCTGTCACCAACTGAACGGCTGGGGTCTCGATGACGGCACCTTCCCGCAGATCGCGGGGCAGCATTACACTGTCATCATCAAGCAGCTTGCCGACATCCGCGCGCTGAACCGCGACAACCCGACGATGTATCCGTTCGCGCTGCCCTCGGAAATCGGCGGCTCGCAGTCGATCGCGGACGTGGCCGAGTATATCTCCAACCTGCCGATGAACCCGAATAACGGCGTCGGCGCGGGCGATGACCTCGAGCACGGCGCGCAGCTTTATAAAGACAACTGCGTGCGCTGCCACGGCGAAAACGGCGAAGGTGACAACGACAAGTTCTATCCGCGCATCCACGGCCAGCACTACAACTACCTCGTGCGCCAGTATCAGTGGATCAAGGAAGGCAAACGCCGCAACGCGAACCCGGACATGGTCCAGCAGATTCAGACCTTTACCGAGCGCGATACGCTCGCGGTGCTCGACTACGTGTCGCGGCTGAAACCGCCGGCGGAAATGGTCGCTGACCCCGATTGGGTCAACCCCGACTACGACTGGTAAGACGACAAGACCGGGCGGGGTCATCGCATCCCGCCCGACTGAACATAAGCCAAAGGACCTCACCCATGGCCAAGGCCGCTTCTGACAAGCGCGGGATCGTTTTCCGCGTCCTGACCTTCATATCCGTCTGCCTGATCGCCGCATCCTTCTTCAGCCCCGGCTGGTGGGTGTCGCTGACCGCGCCCAACTACCCCGAGGCAACCTTCCCGCAGGGGATCAAGATCCTGTTCCACATGGACTCGGTGCGCAATGGCTGCACGATCCGCACCAGCGAAGAGGTCGAAGAGAACGAGGCGCTCGATTGCGTCCACGAGATGGACACGATCAACCACTATGTCGGCATGTATCCGATCGCTTCGGGCGGACCGGTCGAGAAAGCCTTCTCGCCATTCCTGTTCGCCATGATGGGGGTGATGCTTCTGGCCTTTGCCGCCCCTGGGCGCAGCGCCCGGATCGGCGTTTCGGTTCTGGGCTATGGCGCGATCGCGGTCTGGATGTGGATGGCGATCTACGGGCAGAACGGGATCTCCAAGCACACGACCGGCTATCTTGAGGGGCTTGTGGTCTCGCTTGGGCAGGACAGTTCCGAGACGGTGGACGACTCGAACCTCTCTCCCATCGTCAAGATGTTGCGTGACAGCCTCGCCGAGAGTGAGAAAGAAGAACAGGTCACGGTGGCCGCAACCGGCGACAAACAGGCGCTGATCGACAACCTGCGCGCCAATTTCAACATCGACCAGAACAAGCTGCCCGCCGCCGAGCAGGAAGAGTGGACCGGCTCGGTAATGCAGGTCTTCAAATGGCACTATGCGAAATCGCTGGCGCGCTGGTTCAACGAACCCGAACGCAATGATCCCTTGGTGGCGACGATGTCCTCGGTCGCGCAGATCCTGTTCGTCGTGATCCTCGCCTTCATGGCGCTGATGATCTTTGCCGCCTTCTCGGCACGCTCGGTCTTTTACTGGCTGCTGGTGCTGGTGCCGATGGCACTGCCGGTCGGGTTCCTCGCGGAATATGCCGGTTGGCTGTGGTGGTATGGGCACTCGCTCAACGAGATGGGCGCGTTCACACTCAAACCGTTCATGCCGACGGTGTTCGGGGACGGCAAGGTGGCGCAGTTCACCACGCATTCCTACCCGTCCATCGGCTTTGGCCTGATGATCGCCTCCTCGGCGCTCCTGCTGCTCGCCGCGCTGATCCGCTTCAAGCAGATCCGCCTCGCGGGTGATGACGCCGCACGCATGTGAGAGCCGCCATGATCCGCCGTGCCGCCCTTGTGATTGCCGCCTGCGCCGCCCTGCTTCCGGGGCTGGCGCAAGCGGGCGCGCTTCAGGACATGATCGACGCCGCCCCCGATGGCGCCGAGATCGTGCTGCCTGCGGGTGTCCATGAAGGGCCCATCGTCATCACCCATCCGGTGGTGATCGACGGACAGGGCGCGGCGGTGATCGACGGCGGCGGCACGGGCACCGTGGTCACAATCGAGACCAATGGGGTCACACTCAAGAACCTGACGATCCGCAACTCGGGTCGTCTGCACAACAAGGTGGATGCCGGGCTGCGCATCCATGGCAGCTTCAACGTCATCCGCGACGTGCGCATCGAGAATTCGCTGTTCGGCATGGACCTGACGCAGGCCTCGAACAACGTGCTGCGGCGCAACTATATCAGCTCCAAGGACATGCCGCTGGAAATGCGCGGCGACTCGGTGCGGATCTGGTATTCGAACGACAATATTTTCGAACAGAACCATATCGAGCATTCGCGCGATTTCGTGATCTGGTATTCCGAGGGCAACAAGATCCGTGACAACCGTATCCAGCACGGGCGCTATGGCATCCATTTCATGTATGCCCACGAGAATTTCGTCGAGGATAACGAGATCTCGGACTGCGTGGTCGGCATTTTCCTGATGTATGCCAACGATATCCGGGTGACCGGCAACCAGATCCTGCGCGCCTGGGGCGCGAGCGGCATGGGGGTTGGCTTCAAGGAAACTTCGGGCGCCGTGGTCGAGGATAATAAAATCCTCGGGAACGCCATCGGCATCTATCTCGATCCCTCGCCCTGGGACCCGGACAAGACGAACGAATTTCACCGCAACCACATCGCCTATAACGGCGTGGGGGTCGAGTTCCACACCGACTGGGTGGGCAATAACTTCTCGCAGAACAACTTCCGCTCGAACTTCACCCAGGTTTCGGTGCGTGGGCGTGGCACGGCGCTGCGCGAGGGCTGGCACGGCAATCACTGGGACGACTTCGCGGGTTTTGACCGCGATGGCGACGGCATCGGCGACAGCCCCTATGAGGTCTATAACTATGCCGACCGGCTCTGGATGGACCTGCCGCCGGCACAGTTCTTCCGGGGCGGCATCGCGCTCTCGGCGCTCGATTTCGTCGAGCGTCTGGCGCCCTTCACCGAGCCCCGCCTGCTCGTGCGCGAGGCCGCCCCGGTGGTCGAGCCGATCGAGCACGCCGCCGCTGTGGCCCCCACCGCCACGCAATCCGACAGACCCAAAACCGCACTGGAGATGCTGACGCAATGACCCAGTCCGACACCCCAAAACCGGCCCCCGTGCCCGCCCCCAAGAAGCAGCGCCTGACCCGGCGCGAGCTGGAGCGACGGCGCATCCTGCTGCGCTCTGTGGGCGCGGGCGCCGCCGCCATCGCCGCCGGGCTGATCGGCTGGTATCCGGTGCGCGAGCGCATCTTCGACCGGCTCCGCCCACCCGGCGCACTGGACGAGGACGCCTTCCTCGCCGCCTGCATCAAATGCGGGCAATGCGTGCAGGTCTGCCCGGTTGAGGCGATCAAGCTGGCCGATGGCGACGAGGGCTACGGCCTCGGCGTGCCCTATATCGACGCGCGCGCGCAGGCCTGCGATTTTTCCTGCGACGCGGTGCAATGCGTGCTGGCCTGTCCTACGGGCGCGCTCAGCCATGAGATCGCGCATAAGGAAGAGGTCACGATGGGCTTTGCCCGGCTTGCCCGGCCCGATAGCTGTCTGGCGGTCAAGGGTGAGGGCTTTACCGGCCTTGCGCGCGGTTACGACTTCGAGGGCCTGCTGCGTTACGAGGAAATCGACCGCTGGGAGCCGCAACCCGTCGCCTCCTATTCCTACGATCTGGAGCTGTGCGACCTGTGCATGCGCGAATGCCCGATCGAAGGGGCGATCACGCTGGAACCGATCTCGGCCGATGCGGATGACCCGCGCCGGATGCCGACGATCCATAAATCCTGCGTCGGCTGCGGCACCTGCGAGATGATGTGCCCGACCGAACCCGCCTCGATCGTGATCGACACCGAACTCAAGCTGGGGGACATCGCATGAAATGGTATCTCCACAAGCTGGCGATGATGTTCGGGGCCGCCCCGCGCAAGGCCTCTCCTGCCGAGGAGACAGAGGCCGCGCGGGAGATGAAGAAGTTCAAAAAGACCCCCGAGCAGGCGCAAAAGCGCAAGGACATCATCGAGCATGAGCACCAGTATCCGGTGATCAGTCACAAATGGCGCAACCTGCGCTGGCTCTCGATTATCGTGATCAACGCGATGTTCATCGTGTCCTTCGCGTGGGACGTGCAGCTTGTCGAAGGCTCGATGTCCGCCTCGCGGTTCCTTGGCTTCCACATGGCCGATCCGAATGCCGCGATTCAGGTCACGCTGGCCTTCAAGGAGCTGATGCTGAACCTCGTGATCGGTACGGTGACGGTGATCTTGCTATGGTGGCTGGTCGGCGGGCGGGCATTTTGTTCCTGGGCCTGCCCCTATCACCTGCTGGCCGAATGGGCCGAGGCGATCCACCTGTTCCTCGCCCGCAAGGGCTGGGTCAAGGATCACCCGTTCCATCGCGGGATGCGCGTGGTGCTCTGGGTCGTGTTCATGGTGCTGGCCTTCGTCACCGGCTACACGGTGTTCGAGTATATCAACCCTGTGGGCATCGTCAGCCGCGCGCTGATCTATGGCCCCACCGTCGCGGTGATCTGGGTGATCTTCCTGCTCGGGATCGAGATCTTCTTCTCGCGCCGGTTCTGGTGCCGCTATGTCTGCCCGATCGGGCTCACCTATGGGGTGACTTCGGCAGCGGCGCCCTTGCAGATCAAATACGACCTCGACAAATGCGTCCACGAGGGCGAGTGCCGCGCGGTCTGCCTTGTGCCGCATGTTCTGGAAATCACCAAGATGGGCTATGCTTCGGACACGACCGAGTATATCGGCCCCGATTGCACACGCTGCGGCCTGTGCGTCGATGCCTGCCCGCAAAAGGCGCTGAGCTTCACGGTTCGCGGCCTCGATAAGATCGTCTGAGGAGTGCCATGATTACCATCGACCGCCTCACCAAACGCTTCGACCGCCGCGCGGTTCTCGACGAGTTGACGCTCTCGATTGATGCGGGCGACCGGATTGCATTGATCGGCTCGAACGGCGCGGGCAAGACCACACTGTTTCGCTGCCTGCTGGGCCATTACGGCCATCAGGGCACGATCAGTTTTGACGGCAGCGCGGGCCGCCGACGCGAGGCGTCTGCGCTCGCGCGGGTGGCCTTCGTGCCGCAACTGCCGCCGCCGCTGCGGATGCCTGTGGGCGAGTTGCTGGCCTTCGCCGAGCGTGGCGCGGGCGCGGATGCGGCGCTCATGCGCGAGATCGCGGGGCGGATGGGGATCGACCTCGACGAGGTGAAATCGCGTCCCTTCTATCGGCTATCCGGCGGGCAGAAGCAGAAAATCCTCGTGACCGTCGCACTTGGTCGCGCGGTCGACCTGATGATCTTCGACGAACCGGCGGCCAATCTCGACCCGGCCGCGCGCGCGGTCTTTATCGACCTGCTGGCCGAGCGCAAGGAGGCCTCGATGCTGATCGCCTCGCACCGGCTTGAAGAGGTCGCGCCACTGGTGAACCGGGTGATCGAACTGGACCGGGGCCGCGTGGTGCTCGATGACGAGGTGGTGGACCGGCTGCGCGCGGGCGAGTTCCGCATGGCGACCATCACACTTGCTCAGCCGCATGAGCCGTTCGCCGCGGCTCTGGCCGGATGGGGCTTTGCCACCGATCCTGCGGGGCTGCGTTTCACCGGCCCCGTCCCCGCCGCCGAGACCTTCCGCTTCCTCGGCCTTCTCGCCCGCTACGGCAGCCTGATCGACAGTCTCGCGCTCGATCAGGACGTTATGGAAAGGGTCTGACCCATGTGCCGCAACTGCTCTCCGCTCAGCCGCCGCCAAATACTCGCCCTGCTCGCCGCCGCCCCGCTGGTCGGCGCGTGCAAACCGCAGACCGAGGGTCCCGAAGACATCCGCTGGGGCCGGGAGACCTGCGAGATTTGCGGGATGATCATCTCCGAGCCGCATTACGCCGCCGAAGTGCGCGGCGGACCCGAGAAAAAACTGGTGAAATTCGACGATATCGGGGACGCGGTGCATTGGCTCGAATTGCAGGATTGGCGCGCACAGCCGGGCACAGAATTCTGGGTGATGAACAGCGAGAACGGCACCGAATGGCTTGACGCAAGGCAAGCGGCCTATCGCACCGGCGTCATCAGCCCGATGGATTACGGCTTTGCCGCCGTGAAGTACCCGGCCTCGGATACGGTGGATTACGCGGCCATGTATCAGGCCTGCCTTGATCGCGGGCTGACGTCGCGCTGCTTGCCGGAAGCCCATCTGGAGGGATAATGATGAACGCCATGAGCACCGATCCTCTCTCCGCCCCGACGACGCCCGGCCTGCGCCTGCCCGCCCGGCCCGAGGCCCCGCCCCGCACCGGGCTTGGCCTCTCGATGCGGCTGGAATTCGCGGAATCGCTGCGCTCGCGCTGGTTCCATTTCTATTCTGTCGTGGTGGTGGGGCTGATGCTCTTGCTGATCACCACCGGGATTTCCGAAAGCCGCGTGCTTGGCTTCACCGGGCTGTCGCGGCTTCTGGTGACCTACATCCAGATCATGATGGCGGTGCTGCCGCTGTTCATCGTGGTGACCACCGCGCGCTCGATGGTGGGTGACCGCGAGGCGGGCAATCTCGAATATATGCTCGCCTTCCCGGTCTCGCTGCGAGTCTGGTACTGGGGCCGGTTCCTTGCGCGTCTGGGGCTTGTGCTGGCGCCGATCGCGCTCTCGCTTGCGCTGGCGGCGGGGTATGGGATGGTCCGCGGCCACAGCGTCCCCTGGACCCATATCGCGCTTTATTCCGGGCTGACCGCAGCGCTCACGGCCTGTTTCCTCGGCATCGGCTTTCTGATCTCGGCGCTCTCGCGGTCCACCGAGGTGGCGCTCGGCGCATCGCTTCTGGTCTGGCTTGCGCTTGTCGCGCTGCTCGATCTGCTGCTGCTTTCGGTTCTGATCCAGGGGCAGTTCATCCCGGAATTCGTGATCGGGATTGCGCTGGCCAACCCGCTGCAAAGCTTCCGCACGGCTTCGATGATCCTGTTCGACCCGCAGCTGATCCTGCTTGGCCCGGCCTCTTACGTGATCCTCGACCACTTTGGAGTCACGGGCTATGTGGTCTGGGCAATGATCTACCCGACCGTTCTGGGGCTGGTTTTTGCCGCGCTTGGCTACTGGCGGTTCTCGCGCGGCGATCTGGTGTAACGCAAAAGGCCCGGACGCGTGTCCGGGCCTTCGTTTTGGTGCGAGGGCGCGGCTCAGAGCATCGCGCGCAGCCAGTCGACCGTCTTATCATCGTCCCAGCGAGCCTCTCCCGCGACGACGAAGCGCATCCGCCCCTCGGCGTCGAGGATCGCCGTGCTGGGCAGGTTCTCGAGATCGAGCACAGCCTTGAGGTTCTCGCCCTCACCGATCAGCACCGGCAGGTTGTCGATCCCGGTCTCGGTGTAGAAGCGGCGCACGCCCGAAGCCCCGCGCCAGTCGAAGGCAAGCGGCATCACATCCACCGCATGCCCCTCCAGCAGCTCCGCCAGACGTGCCAGCGACGGCATCTCGCGGCGGCATGGCACGCACCACGGTCCCCAGAGGTTGAGCACGACGATCCGTCCCGCATGATCTGCGAGACTGACAGGCGCACCCGTCCCATCTTCGATCTGCAACGGCTTGGCATCGGGCAGACCCGGCACCGGACGGGCCAGCGAAACCGCGGAGGGCGCGAAATTCTCAGCCAGAAGCGGTCGGGGCAAGACGGCAAAAGCGCCCATCCCGCCCAGAACCGCACGTCGCGTGGGGCGCGTCATTGGCCGATCACCTCATCCATGATCGCGGCGATATCCGTGGCCATCGCCTCGGCGGTGGTGCCATGTGGATAGCGTTTGATCAGCATCCCGTCGGGGCCAAGAAACGCGATCGAAGCCGTGTGGTCGATCGAATAACGATCGGGCTGCGCGGGGTCGGGGATGTGGATTTCGTAGCGGGCGTTGAACGCCTTCACCATATGATCGGTATAGGCCTTGGGTCCGCGCAGCGCGATGATCCGCTCATGGAAGAAACCGGTATAGTCGCGCAGCAGTTTGGCGGTGTCGCGCTCGGGGTCCACGGTGACGAAGATCGGCGCGATCCCGTCGGCCTTGTCGCCCAACAGGTCGAGCGCATCCGCCATCGTCGCAAGCGAGGTCGGGCACACATCCGGGCAGCCGGTATAGCCAAAGTAGATCAGCGCAAAGCGGCCCTGAAAATCCTCGTTGGTCTGCACATTGCCATAGACATCTTCCATCATGAAGCGGCGCTGCATCGGCGTATCCGTGCCGGCCTCCGGTTCGAGATCGGCATGTTGCGCCATGAGCGGTCCGACCGTGAGCGCGGTCAGCGCGGCGGCGATCAGCATCGTTCTGCGGGTGAGCATTCTGAACGGTCCTTTTTCAAATCCTGAGGCAATCTAGGCGGCGAATCCACGATCTGCCTTGACTTTGGTCAGAGAGACCGCGCCGCAGCCCGGCCCATTCTTCCGGCACCAAACCGGAGAACCGCGCATGTCCAGCCTGATTCAGATTTTTCTGCCCGCCGCGATGATGGTGCTGATGCTCGCGCTGGGGCTACGGCTGCGGCCCTCGGAGCTGGGGCGCGCCTTTCGCAACCTCCGCGCCTATGGCACCGGGCTTGCCGTGCAGCTGATCGGGCTGCCGCTGCTGGCCTTCGGGATCGCGAAAGCGCTCGATCTCTCCGCGCCGCTGACGCTCGGGCTGATGCTTGTCGCGGCCAGTCCGGGGGGCGTGACCTCGAATTACGTGGCGCTGCTGGCGCGCGGGTCCGTGGGGCTTTCCGTAGCGATGACGTTGACCACATCGCTGATCGCACCGCTTTCACTGCCGCTTGTGCTGGTGACGGCGGGCGTGGCTGCACCGGACCCCGCGCAGCTTTGGAAAATCTCGATGGGGATGACCACCGTCGCTCTCGTTCCGCTGCTGATCGGGATCGCGCTGTGCTGGCTTTGGCCGCTTGGGGCGGAGCGCGCGCGGCGGCTTCTTGATCCACTGGCCAAGGCGCTGTTCGCGCTGATGGTGCTTGCGACCTTCGCACAGAACTGGGGGGCGATGCGCGAGGCCTTTGCCGAGGCCGGTCTTGCGGTGACGCTGCTGGCCATCGGCGCGCCGCTGCTGGCGCTTGGAGCCGGGCGCGGCGCAGGCCTGAGCCTGCCGCAGATCCGCACCGTGATGACCGAGGCGTCTTTGCAGAACGTGGCGATCACGATCTTCGTGGCGACACAATTGCTTGGCATGCCGGCATTGGCCATTCCGGGCCTGATCTATGCGGTGCTGATGAATGTCGTGGCGCTCGCCCTGATCGGACAGGCCCAGCTCGGCGGGTTTGGCCCCTCTGCGCAGACCCATCGGGGCTAGGGCGCGCATCCTGCCCCTGTTCAACACGCCCGTCCTGCATTAGAAAGCTGCGACCCCGGTCCGGCGCAGCCGCGCCCCCGGCCCTTTGCGAACAGCCAGACGGATACCGACATGCCCCATTACCGTTCCCGCAAATCCACCCATGGCCGCAACATGGCGGGCGCCCGCGGCCTGTGGCGCGCAACCGGCATGACCGACAGCGATTTCGGCAAGCCGATCATCGCGGTTGTGAACTCGTTCACGCAATTCGTACCCGGCCACGTCCACCTCAAGGATCTTGGCCAGATGGTCGCGCGCGAGATCGAGAAGGCGGGCGGCGTCGCCAAGGAGTTCAACACGATCGCGATCGACGACGGCATCGCGATGGGCCATGATGGCATGCTCTACTCGCTGCCCTCGCGCGAAATCATCGCGGACTCGGTCGAATACATGGTCAATGGCCACTGCGCGGATGCGATGGTCTGCATCTCGAACTGCGACAAGATCACGCCCGGCATGATGATGGCGGCGATGCGGCTCAACATCCCGGTGATCTTCGTCTCGGGCGGGCCGATGGAAGCGGGTAAGGACGGCGCCGAGATCGTTGGCCACGACCTCGATCTGGTCGATGCGATGGTCGCCGCCGCCGATGACAAATACACCGACGAGGAAGTCCTCGCGATCGAGAAGTCGGCCTGCCCGACCTGCGGGTCGTGCTCGGGCATGTTCACCGCCAACTCGATGAACTGTCTGGCCGAGGCGCTTGGCCTCGCGCTGCCGGGCAATGGCTCGATGCTGGCTACGCATGCAGACCGCAAGGCGCTATTCCTCGAAGCGGGCCGCAAGATCGTCGAGATCACCAAGGCGCATTACGAGGGCAACCAGCCGGGCCTGCTGCCGCGTGAGATTGCCACCTATCAAGCCTTTGAAAACGCGATGAGCCTCGACATCGCCATGGGCGGCTCGACCAACACGGTGCTGCACCTGCTGGCCATCGCCCATGAGGGCAAGGTCGATTTCACCATGGCCGATATGGACCGCCTGTCGCGCAAGGTGCCCTGCCTCTCGAAGGTCGCGCCCGCCAAGCAGGACGTGCATATGGAAGACGTGCATCGCGCGGGCGGCATCATGGCGATCCTCGGGGAATTGCACCGTGGCGGGCTCTTGCATGGCGATGTGCGCACTGTTCATTCCGACACGCTGGCCGAGGCCATCGCCAAATGGGACGTGATGACCGCGAACGACCCCAAGGTCGAGGAGTTCTATCGCGCAGCGCCGGGTGGTGTGCGCACCACGCAGGCCTTCTCGACCGAAAACCGCTACAAGGAGCTGGACCGCGACCGCGCAAAGGGTGTGATCCGCTCGGTCGAACATGCCTTCTCGAAGGACGGCGGGCTGGCGGTGCTTTACGGCAATATCGCGCTCGACGGCTGCATCGTGAAAACCGCCGGCGTGGACGAGTCGATCCTGAAATTCTCGGGCCCGGCGAAGGTGTTTGAATCGCAAGACGACGCGGTCTCGGGCATCCTGACCGGCAAGGTCACCGAGGGCGAAGTGGTGGTGATCCGCTACGAAGGCCCGCGTGGCGGACCGGGCATGCAGGAAATGCTCTACCCGACCTCGTATCTGAAATCGAAGGGCCTTGGCGCAAAATGCGCGCTGCTCACCGACGGGCGTTTCTCGGGCGGCACCTCGGGCCTCTCGATCGGGCACGTCTCGCCCGAAGCTGAGGAAGGCGGGCTGATCGGGCTCGTGGAAACCGGCGACCTGATTGAGATCGACATCCCGAACCGCACGATCAACCTCGCCGTGACCGAGGACGTCCTGGAGGCGCGCCGCGCCGCCAAGGGGCCTCTGCCCTGGGCACCCGCCAAGCCGCGCCCGCGCGCCGTTTCGACCGCGCTCAAGGCCTATGCGATGCTGGCCTCCTCGGCGGCCAAGGGCGGGGTCCGTATCCTGCCGGAGTGATCGCAGATCACGGAATTGCAAAGGCCGCGTCCCCGGGCGCGGCCTTTTGCGTTAAAGATAGCGCCCGCCGCGTTCGAGCACTTCGATCTGGTAGCCGTCGGGGTCGGCGATGAAGAAGAACCGGGCGATCACGTCGCCAGCCGGAGCGAAATCCACGATCTTGCGCGGAGCCAGACCCGCCGCCTCTAACCGCGCATGCTCCGCCGCCACATCCGCGACTGAAACCGCCAGATGCCCGTAGCCGTCGCCTTGGTTATAGGGCTCCGTCCGGCCTTTGTTGACGGTCAGTTCCAGCTCGAACGCACTCTCAGGATTGGACAGGTAGATCAGTGTGAATTCGGGGAAATCCAGCCGTTCCGCCACACTTAACCCAAAGGCCGCCTCGTAGAAGGCGAGCGAGCGCGCCTCGTCCAGAACGCGGATCATGGAATGGATCATCTTGGCCATAATGCTCTCCTGTTTGGCACAGGCTAAGCGCGCGCCGGAAGCGCTGCAAGCGACCATGAATGGAGGGAGATGGTACCGCCTCCCCGGCTTGAACGGGGGACCTCTGGATCCACAATCCAGCGCTCTAACCAACTGAGCTAAGGCGGCACTGCGCGCGGATTTAGCCCTCCGGGGCGCGGATTGCAAGAGCGGTTTTCACCCTTCGCGCCCGGAAAATGCGCGCGAGAGCGCTGTGCTCTTGTGCGGGCGCGGCCAAAAGGCTACGCCCGAAACAGTCAACGGCCCGCGCATAGGAGGCGATCATGGGGATCAACAAAGAGAGCGACATCGCGGCGAATCTGCAAATCGGCCCGACCTCGCAGGGCATGGTGCGGATCTATGTGGAAGGGGATGGGATCGAGCTGCCGCTCGACTTCGACCCGGAAGAGGCCGAAGAGATCGCCGAAGAGTTGATGGCCGCCGCCGAGACCGCACGCATGATGGCCAAGAAGGGCCGCTAAGCGCGTCTAGTCCTCGGGCAGGATCGGCAGGCGCGGATCGTTCGCAACCTGAAGCCGATGCGCCGCGCGACGCGCGAAATCAAGCGTGAGCGCCTTGCGCCGCGCGGGGGCGAGTTTGCTGAGCGGCGCCTCGCGCAGCATCTCTGCCCCGAAGCCATCCGCGATGAACAACCCCGTTTCCGGCGGCAAAAGATCAGTTGGAAACTCTGCATCGACCGCCCAGAAATAGCGGTCGCACCAGTCGAGATAACCCTGCCATTTCCGGTCTGACTGAAAATCCGCACGGCAGGATTTGCACTCGACGATCCAGATCTCGCCCTTGGGTCCCAACGCCATGAGATCTGCGCGCAGCCGCGGTCGCAGCGGCATCTCGGCGACGCTCGCCATACCATAGCCCCGCAGCGCACGGGCCACGCCGCGCGCGAGGATTTGTCCGGGTTGAAGGTCACTCAGGCTCATGCCGACAGCATGAACAAAAAATGAACAAATGTCGAGAGGGCTCAGGTAATCAGGACGTAGGCGAGCAAGATGCCATGCGCGACCAGCACGAAGGCCACCGCCAGAGAGCCAAGATCCTTAGCGTGTTTCGCGGTGGACGAGCGCTCTGGCGAGATGCGGTCGGTGAGTTCCTCGATGGCCGTGTTGATCGCCTCGAAAGCGAAGCCGACAAGGCAAAGCAGCAGGAAGGCGATGATCTCAAACGGGCGCGCGCCCGCCCCGATATAGACCGGCAGCAAGAGTGCCGCCGCCAGAACCTGATGACGGAACGCGGTTTCTTGCCAGAGCCGCGCGGCCCCGTCGATCGAGTAGCGCGCGGCGGCCAGCACATGCGCGGGACCGCTCACGGGCGCGGGCGGAACTGCGCCTTCGGGCAGCGGCCCGCCCTGCGCGCTACGCGGACCTTCGGAGGGTTCGGTCATCGAATGTCCTTTGCCTTCCCGCTCAGCCGATGGGCCCCTTGCAGGCGGCCACAAGATCATGGGCCGGGTCATGGGCGGCAGTGCGGATATCCATCATCCCGAGGATCGTATGGAACATGTAATCCTGGCTCAAGGGCTGATCGGATTGCGCGGCGACGCAGGCGCTATCGAGCCCCATCGCATCGCGGTAGCCTTCGGAAAGCCAGATCTCCATCGGCACCTTGTATTGCACCTCGGGGGCAAGGAAACGCGGCGCGCCATGAAGGAAGAGGCCGCCCTCGCCCAAGCTCTCGCCATGATCTGACAGGAACAGCAACGCAGGCGCCACACGGTCCTGCGCAGCCTCAAGCTCGGCCATGGCCTGCGCCAGCACGTGATCGGTGAAGAGCAGCGTGTTGTCATAGGCGTTGGCGATTTCCTCTTCGGTGCAGGTGTTGAAATCCGCGCTCCGGCAGTCCGGGGTGAAGCGGCGGAAGTCGTCGGTGTAGCGCATGAAATAGGCGGGGCCGTGGCTGCCGATCATGTGGAAGACCAGCACGGTGTCTTCGGTGATGGACGCGAGTTTCTCCCGCAGGATCGGCAGGAAGACCTCGTCGGTGCACTCGCCAGCCGCGCAGGCGACGGGGTCGGCATCGGCACGGATGCGGCTGGACCCAGTTCGCGCGCCAATCCCTTGATCGCCGGTATTGTTGTCGATCCACTCGATCTTGACGCCGGCATGCGAGAGCACATCGAGCAGGTTCTCGCGGGAGCGGAAGCGGGTGGTGGAGAAGTCGCTCTCGGTAAGGTCGGAGAACATGCAGGGCAGCGAGACGGCGGTCGCGGTGCCGCAGCTTTCGACATTCGAGAAGTTGATGGCGCCCGCCGCAATCGTCTCGGGCGAGGTGTTACGCGCGTAGCCGTTGGCCCCCCAGTTCTGGGCGCGGGCGGTCTCACCGGCAAAGATCACGGTGACCACGGGCTTGCGCGCCGCGGCGAGCAGCGGGCCTTTTTGCGCATCGAGGCCAAGGGGTTCGACCTCGGTCTGCGCCGAGGCCAGCATCATCTTGCCATAGCGGTAGGCGCCCACGATCGGGGTGAGCGGCTGGTAGGCGTTCACGATATCCTTGCGCTCGCGCAGAAGCGAAGAAAAGGCTTTGAAATCAGTGATCAAGAGGCCCGGCACAAAGGCGAAGGACAGCAGGACACTCAGCGCCCAGATCACCAGATCGCGGCGCAGGGACAGCGGCTTGATCCGCACGAGAAGGATCGCCAGCGCGGGCAACACGCCCCAGACCAGCATGTGCAGCGCATAGGGCAAGGTCACGAGATGACGCGCCTCGGTCACGGTCGTCTGCATGACGTTCTGGATCATGTCGCGGTTGATCGTCGCGCCGAGTTCGTCCTGATACCAGCTCGCCGCCGCGCCGATCAGGATCATCGTGATCAGCACCGGCTTTTGCAGCCAGCGCGGACCCAGCAGCGTGGCCACGAAAAGGGTCAGCGCCCAGAACGCCCCCGCGAGGATCACCATCTGCACCGGATGCCCGTCAAGCGCGCCCGAGAGCCGCCCCCACCAGGTGTTGTTGAACGCCGCGAGCATGAACAGCGTCGCGCCAACATTCAGAAATAACGGGGAAATTTCGGGACGCGTGACTTTGGGAATATAGGTCTCGCTGCTCGGCATATCGGTCATGTCTCGCCTCTTTGGAGCGTTTGGACCGAGATGGCAGGGTGCGGGCGGGCGGGCTATGGTTTCTGGGGTGGAGTGGGGCGATCTGCAACCCGAGTTTGAGGCCCAAAATCAGCGGGAAACGGCGGATTTGCGACCTTGCACGAAGGCCCCCCTTGTCGGCGCGCCCGCGCCCGCCTATCTGTGAACGCGGCGGTTACTGCTCTTCGCGTGCGAGGCCCTTTTCCAGTGGCCGATAAGCATTTCCGAGGGGGCTGGCTCTGTCGAGACCCTGGTCTCGTTACCTGGCACCCACCTGATTTAGTCAGGCTCTCGGGAAATTCACGCCTCCACGGTTGCTGTGGTTTCCGCCACCTTTTCCCCAAAATCCTCGCCAGATGCGCAGCCGCTTTGCAGGCGGTTTTGGGGTCGGTTTGCAAAGCTGGCTTTCGTCTGGTTTTGCGCCAGCTTTGCGCCAGATTATTGTCCGGCCAGAGCCGCGCAGCAAAGCGCCCCAAACGACAAAGCCCCCCGCGCGGCGGAGGGCCTTTAGCTCAGTTGTCAGATCGGATCAGCGGCGGCGATGCACGCGGCGCGCGGGTTCGTCGGCGGGGACCGGGATCGCAACCATCTGTGCCGCATCGACCGAGGGGATCGCGTCGCGCTTGCCACCGCCCGAGCCATCCTCGGGTTCGGCCATGCGCATGATGGCGATGCCGAATTGAACGCCCGCGAAAACGATCGTGTTGAACACGACCAGAAGCGCAATGGCGATATAGCCTATATCGGAGGTCGAGATCAGGTGCCAGAGGTTCGCCACGTTGAACCACAAGAGCAACCCGACAAAGGTCAGGGCCAGCCCGAAGCCGATGAAGATGTTCTTGATATACAGGCGCACGAGTTCAGGCATGACGACTCCCCTTCATGTCACATTTATTAATGTAACGCAGATTCGTGTTAATCCAACGTGCAATCTCGCCGCAGGTGCGAAGGCGCGCGGGAAACCGCGCGCGGGCGATGGATCAGAACGCCTCCGGGCGGAAATGGCGCGCCATGTGATCGAGCACGGCGTTCACGAATTTCGGCTCCTTGCCTTCGGGGAAGAAGGCGCGGGCGACATCAACGAATTCGTTGATGACAACCTTGGGGGGCGTCGCCGGGGTCACCAGCTCGGCGCCCGCCGCGCGAAAGAGCGCGCGCAGCACCGGGTCGATACGGTCGATGGGCCAGGCCTCGACGAGCGCGCGGTCGGTGGCTTGGTCGATCTTGGCCTGCCAGGTCACGGCATCGTCCACCAGACGGCGGAAGAGATTGCTGTCGCCCTCGGCCATCTCGTCGCCCTCGTAGATGGCGCCGAAGCGGTGGGTTTCGAATTCGCGCACCACACGATCCGCGCCCTGCCCCGAGGCTTCCATCTGGAAGAGCGCCTGCACGGCATAGAGGCGCGCCGCAGATTTCATCTGGCGCTTCTCTTCCTGGGTGAGCTTGCGCGGCTTCTCAGCCGGGGTCTCGGGCGTGGTATCTTCGGTCATGCGCGGGTCGGTCCTTCGGTATCGCCGGCGATGCGGAACGACTCACCTTGCGGTTTGAAGCCGATCCCCGTCTTCCGGGCGGCCCATTTGCGCGACAATGCGATCAGATGCAAGGCCGCAGCAGCCGCCCCGCCGCCTTTGTTCATGCGGGCGGGATCGGCGCGGACCTCGGCCTGCTCGCGGGTCTCGACGGTGAGGATGCCATTGCCGACGCAGACGCCTTGCAGGCCGAGCATGGTCAGCCCGCGCGAGCTGTCGTTGCAGACGGTGTCGTAATGGGTGGTCTCTCCGCGGATCACGCAGCCCAGCGCCACGAAGCCGTCGTAATCGGCCATGCGCGCGGCCATGCCGACGGCGGTCGGGATTTCCAGCGCGCCGGGCACTTCGATCAGATCGACGGTGGCGCCTGCGGCCTCGCCGGTGGCGCGGGCGCCCGCGATCAGGTCATCGGCGATGTCGCGGTAGTAGGGGGCGACCACGATCAGCAGGCGCACCGGCTTGTCGAACCCGGGCAGCGGCAGTTCGTAATGGGTTTCGGTTCCGGCCATGTCTCAGCTCTCCATGATGGGGCGGGTGCCGACGATTTCGAGATCGTAGGCCTCGAGGCCGACATAGCGCGTTTGCGGCTTGTCGGTCAGCAGGATCATTTTGTGCACGCCCAGCGTCGAGAGGATCTGCGAGCCAAGGCCGATCTGCTTGATCGTGCGGGGGCCTTTTTCCTCTTCGCGCAGGAGTTTGGCGGAGGGGTCGCGGAACAGGCACACCGCGCCGCGCCCTTCGGCGGCGACGATCTCCATCGCGCGGGCGAGCTCGCCTGCGGGCGCGGGGCCGATGCCGAGCACGTCTTCGAGAAGGCTCAGCGAATGGGTGCGCACGAGGACCGGTTCGGGCGTGGTTATGTCGCCCTTGATGAGCGCGATATGGTCGATGCCTTCGGCGAGGTCGGTGAAGACGCGCATCTGCCAGTCGCCGCCAAAGGCGGAGTGGACCGGCATCGAGACGCTCTCGCGCACGAGGTTGTCGTGGCGGCGGCGGTAGGCGATCAGGTCGGAGATGGTGCCGATCTTGAGCCCGTGTTTCTGGCCGAATTCGATCAGGTCGGGGAGACGGGCCATGGTGCCGTCATCCTTCATGATCTCGCAGATGACGCCAGCGGGGGTGAGACCCGCGAGACGGGCGATGTCGACGGCGGCCTCGGTATGGCCCGCGCGTTCGAGCACGCCGCCGGGGCGGGCGCGCAGCGGGAAGACGTGACCCGGCGAGGCGATGTCCTGCGCGCCGCTCTCGGGGTCGATGGCGACGGCGATGGTGCGGGCGCGGTCGGGCGCGGAGATGCCGGTCGAGATGCCCTCGCGCGCCTCGATCGAGACGGTGAAGGCGGTTTCGTGGCGCATGGCGTTGAAGCTGGCCATTTGCGGCAGGCCGAGCGCCTCGACGCGCTCCTCGGTAAGCGGCAGGCAGATCAGCCCGCGCCCGTGGGTCGCCATGAAGTTCACGGCCTCGGCGGTGCATTTGGAGGCGGGGATATAAAGGTCGCCCTCGTTCTCGCGGTCCTCGTGATCGACGAGGATCACCATGCGGCCCGCGCGGGCCTCGGCGATGATCTCTTCGGTCGGGCTGATCGCGCTGCGGTAGCTTTCCTCGACCGCGCCGGGGACGTCATGGGTGCCGGATTTGTCGACGCGGGTCGTCATGCGTTCCACTCCTGAAGCCGGGCGACGTAGCGCGCCAGCGTGTCGATTTCGAGATTGATCCGGTCGCCGATTTTCTCCGCGCCCCAGATCGTCACCGCCTTTGTATGCGGGATGATGTTCACGCCGAATTCGGTGCCCGACACCTCGTTGACGGTCAGCGACGTGCCGTTGAGCGCGACCGAGCCCTTGGGCGCGATGAATTTCGCCAGCGCGTCCGGGGCGCGGAAGGTGAAGCGGGTGCTGTCGCCCTCGTCCGAAAGGCCAACGATCTCGGCCACGCCATCGACATGGCCCGAGACGATATGGCCACCGAGTTCGTCGCCGACCTTGAGCGCGCGTTCGAGGTTGAGCTTCGAGCCGATGGCCCAGTCGCCGATATTGGTCTTGGCGACGCTCTCGGCGGAGATCTGCACGTCGAACCAGTCGCGGGGCGTGCGGCCCTTGGCGATGACGGTGAGGCAGACCCCGTTGCAGGCGATCGACGCGCCGATCTCGACGCGGTCCATGTCATAGCCGCAGCCGATCCGCGCGCGCAGGTCGCCCTGCTGGTCCAGCGCCTCGACCGTGCCGATATCGGTGATGATCCCGGTGAACATAGCCATCCCCTCGATTGCTGCCCTTGCCTAGCCCGCGCGACCGGTCCGCGCAAGGCCCGCAAGCGGCGAGACGACGTGCAGTCACGCACAGCCGCGCGTTCAGACTGTCTTCACCCTTTTGCCGCACTATCGCCCCGGATCACGGCTTGAATGCAGAAATCGCGTGACAGGACCCCGACGGATGCGCAAACAACGGAGAAACCGTGAGACCAGTATGAACCGTTTTGCCGATCGACGATTTCTGATGTTGCAGGGGCCGCACGGGCCATTCTTCAACCAGCTCGGGCGCATGCTGCGCGCGGCGGGCTGCACTGTCTGGCGGGTGGGATTCAACAAGGGCGACGAGGTGTTCTGGACGCATCGGCCCTCTTTCATCCGCTTCGACCGCCCGCATGAAGACTGGGCCGGGACGGCGCGCGATCTGATCGTGGGGCGCGGGATCACCGATCTGGTGCTTTACGGCGACACCCGCCCGATCCATGCCGAAGCGATAGAAATCGCGCGGGCCGAGGGCGTCACGGTCCATGTCTTTGAAGAGGGGTATCTGCGCCCCTATTGGGTCAGCTATGAGCGGGGCGGCTCGAACGGGCATTCGCGCCTGATGGAGATGACGGTGACCGAAATGCGCGCGGCGCTGGCGCAGTCGCAGATCGAGTTTCCCGAGGCACCGCCACGGTGGGGCGATATGCGCCAGCATGTGTTCTACGGCGCGCTTTATCATTTCATGGTGATGGCGCTGAACGGCGGCTATCGCAATTTCCGCCCGCATCGCGGGATCACGGTCTTCGACGAGTTCCGGCTTTACCTGCGCCGCCTGCTGACGATGCCGCTCCATATGATCGAGCGGCGGATCGCCACGGCGCGGGTGAAGTTCGGCGGGTTCCCGTTCCACCTTGTGCTGATGCAGCTTGAACATGATGCGAGCTTTCGGATGCACTCACCGTTTGGCTCGCAGACGGAGTTCATCGACATGGTGATGGAGGGCTTTGCCAAGGGCGCGCCGCGCCACCATCATCTGGTGTTCAAGGCCCACCCGCTCGAAGACGGGCGCGCGCCGGTGACGGCCACGATCCGCGCGGCGACACGCAAGTTCGGGCTGGATGGCCGGGTGCATTTCGTGCGCGGCGGCAAACTCGCGGGGCTGCTCGCGCAGGCGCGCTCGGCGGTGACGGTGAATTCGACCGCCGCGCAACAGGTGCTGTGGCGCGGCCTGCCGCTCAAGGCATTCGGGCGGGCGGTGTTCGACAAGCCCGAATTTGTCTCGCCGCAACCGCTCACCGAATTTTTCGCCAACCCCTCGCGCCCCGACACGCGCGCCTATCGGGACTATCGCCATTACCTGCTGGAGACGAGTCAGGTGCCGGGGGGGTTCTATTCGGCGGTCGGGCGCCGGGCGCTGCTGCGGCAGGTGGTCGATATGATGCTCGCCGCCGAAGACCCCTATCAGGCGCTCGTCGCGGGCACAGCGGCACCACGGCAACAGTTGCGCGCCGTCACATAACGGCACTGGCTTTTTTGCGCGTGTTTCGCTAGGGTTGCGGGCAAAACATAAAGCAGCATCCCGCAAAGAGGAGCTCGAGCAGTGAAATCGACGACGTCGCGCAGGACCCTTTTGATGGGTTTCTCGGCGGCCCTTCTGGGCACCGCCTCTTGTGGTCTGCCCCGGTCCGGCCCCAATAAAAAAGAGATTTTCGCAGGCTCCGTGATGCGCGAAGGCGATGCCTTCGTGGTCTCGGTGAACGACCATGTGACGCGCACCACCGCGGTGCAGCCCGCGCTGGGGTTCTCGTCGCGGTTCCAGAATGCCGGGCTGGTCGGCTCGGATACGATCCGGCCGGGCGATACGCTGGTGCTCACGATCTGGGAGAACGTCGATGACGGGCTTCTGGCGACGCAGGGCGCGAATGCGACGCAGTTGACCGAGGTGCAGGTCGATGGCTCGGGCTATATTTTCGTCCCCTATGCGGGCCGGATCAAAGCCGCGGGTAACACGCCCGATGCGCTGCGCCGGGTGATCACCGCCAAGCTCGACCCGCAAACGCCCGACCCGCAGGTCTCGGTCAGCCGGGCCGCGGGCGATGGGGCGACGGTGTCCGTCATGGGCGCGATCAGCGGTCAGGGCGTCTATGCGATCGAGCGTCCGACGCGCACGCTGTCGTCGATGATCGCGCGGGCGGGCGGCGTTGCCGTCAAGCCCGAGATCGCCAAGATCACCGTGACGCGCGGCAGCGAGAGCGGGACGGTCTGGCTCAAGGATCTCTACAAGCATCCGAAGATGGATATTCCGCTGCGGCCGGGCGATGTGATCCTCGTCGAGGAGGACACGCGCGCCTTTACCTCGCTTGGCGCAACGGGTGCGCAGGCACGGGTGCCGTTCGATACGCAGACGCTCTCGGCGCTGGAGGCGATCGCGACGGTTGGCGGGCTGAATTCGCGGCTGGCCGATCCGACCGGGGTGTTCGTGTTCCGGAACGAGCCCGAGGACATCGCGCGCGCCGTGCTGGGACGCAACGATCTGGTGGGCGATCAGCGCATGATCTATGTGCTCGACCTGACCGAGCCGAACGGCATGTTCATGGCGCGCGATTTCGCGATCCGCGATGGCGATACGGTCTATGTCACCGAAGCGCCCTATGTGCAGTGGCAGAAATCGCTTTCGGCCTTTACCGGCGCTGTCGGCACAGCGAATACGCTCGACAATCTCGCCAACGGGGATTGATGCGGGCGCAGGACAGAGATGATGCCGCCGGGGCTGTGCCTCGGCGGCTTTGCTATTACAATGGCGGCTTTCTCACAGAGCGGCGGCTGCGCGAGATCCTGCGGGCGGCCGGGTATGAGCTACGGTTTGGGCGCCCGCAAGCGGGCGATGGGGTCGCCGTGTGGGGGCAATCGCCCTATGCCAAACGCGGCGAGGCGATGGCCGCGCGCTATGGGGCACCGATCATCCGGGTGGAGGATGCGTTTTTACGCTCGATCCGGCCGGGACGGCAGGGAGAGGCGCCGCTTGGGCTTTTGATCGACCCGATGGGGGTGCATTTCGATCCGCGGCAACCTTCACTTATCGAACATTTGCTGCGAACCGAGCCTTTGGACGACACGGCGCTTCTGAACCGGGCGCGGACCGGGATCGCGCGGCTGAAGGCGCTGGAACTGTCCAAGTATAATGCCTTTGACCCATTGAGGCCGCCGCCGGAACCCGGCTATGTTTTAGTGGTGGATCAGACGCGCGGGGACGCGTCTGTAACGGCGTCAGGGGCGGCAGAAAATACATTCCGCGAGATGCTCGCCTATGCCGAAATCGAACATCCCGGCGCACGCATCCTGATCAAGACGCATCCCGAGACACAAGCGGGGCTGCGCGCGGGCTATTACGGGGCGGAGCAGTGCAACGGGCGTGCGGAGCTTTACGCTGAACCGGTCTCGCCGTGGCAGCTTCTGGACGGGGCGATCGCGGTCTATACGGTCTCCTCACAGCTTGGCTTCGAGGCGATCCTTGCGGGGCACAAACCACGCGTTTTCGGCCAGCCCTTCTATGCGGGCTGGGGTCTGACGCAGGACGAAAACCCGGTGGCCCGGCGCGAACGGGTCCTGACGCGCGCGCAGCTTTTCGCGGTGAGCCATATTCTCGCGCCGACATGGTTTGATCCGTGCCGCGAGCGGCTGTGCAGCTTCGAAGAGGCGGTGGATCAACTGGGGGCCGAGGTGCGGACCTTCCGTGAGGATCGCTACGGCCATGTCGCCGTGGGGATGCGTGCATGGAAACGCAAACCGTTGCAGCAGGTCTTTGGTCGGGAGACGCCGCTTCAGTTCCAGACCAACCCCGAGCGCGCGGCACAGATCGCGCGCGAGACCGATCGTGACCTGCTGGTCTGGGCCAGCAATGCGCCGGACGATCTGCCCGAGGATCTAGTCGTGCGCCGGGTCGAGGACGGGTTTCTGCGCTCGCGGGGGCTGGGTGCGGACCTGATCCCGCCGCTGTCGCTGGTCACGGATTTGCAAGGCATTTACTACGACCCGACCGCGCCTTCGGACCTTGAGGACATCATCGCACAAGACCTGCCGCCCGGCGGGCGGATGCGGGCGGAGCGGCTGCTTGATGCGTTGCGGGTGCGGGGTTTGTCCAAATACAACATTGGCGCAGAGCCCCCCGCCCTGCCCGAGGGACATAGAATCCTTGTGCCCGGGCAGGTTGAGGATGACGCCTCGATCCGGTTGGGCGCAGGCGAGATTTGCACAAATCATGCATTACTAGAGGCGTGTCGGCGTCAAAACCCTGAAGCCATCATCATTTTCAAACCTCACCCGGATGTCGAGGCGGGGCTGCGGCCCGGAGCGATCCCTGAGGCGGAGGCGCTGGCGCTGGCCGATCTGGTCGTGCAGAAAACCGACCCGATCGGCTTGATCGAGGCGGTGGATGAGGTCTGGACCATGACTTCTCTGCTGGGCTTCGAGGCGCTGTTGCGCGGCAAGCCCGTGACCTGCACCGGCGCGCCCTTCTATGCCGGCTGGGGGCTCACGCGGGACCTTGGGCCAGTGCCGGATCAGCGCCGCCAGGCGCGGCCCGATCTGGTGCATCTGGTCCATGCGGTGCTGATCGCCTATCCGCGCTATTTCGATCCGGTGACGCGTCGCCCCTGCCCGCCCGAAGTCGTGCTGGATCGGCTGTCAGAGGGTCCGATTCCGCGCCCCGGACCCGCCACGCGGATGCTTGCGAAACTCCAGGGTCTGTTCGCGGGTTACGCGCATCTGTGGCGTTAAGGCGCGCGGCGCCAGCGGTGCAGAATGTCCGGGCCGATGCGGGAGAGCTCTTGCAAGGTGAAACGCGGGGCGTCCGCCAGCCGTGAAAGCCCCAGATCGCCAAGTGCCGGGCGGCCATCCGCGCCAAGGGCGAGCCCGGCGGTGAAGCCGATCAGTTCATCCACCAGCCCCGCGCGCAGAAGCGTCGCGCCAAACTGGCCGCCGCCCTCGCAGAACACGCGGGTGAGGCCGCGCGCGCCGAGCGCCTCCATCAGGGCTTGCGTGTCGAGGCCTGTGCCGGACCGCGGCAGCGCGATCAGCGCGGCCCCGCGTGCGTGCCAGAAGTCTTGCGCTTCGGCGGGCGCATTCGGACCATGGCAGAGCCAGAGCGGCGCCTGATCGAGCGAGGCCGCGAGCCGGTCGCGCGGCAGGTCGAGGTCGCTTGCGACGACGATGCGGACGGGGGGACGTGCGGGGGTGAAGCCGCGCACGGTCAGAAGCGGGTCATCGGCACGCGCGGTGCCGCCGCCGACCATGACCGCGTCGAACCGGGCGCGGAGCGCATGGACACGGGCGCGGGCTTCGGGGCCGGTGATCCACTGGCTTTCGCCGCTGGCGGTGGCGATCCGCCCGTCAAAACTCGTGGCAAGCTTGAGGGCGAGCCATGGGCGGGCGCGCTCGATCCGGCTGAGAAAACCACATTGCAGCGCACGCGCTTCGGCCTCCATGAGACCTTCGGTCACGGTGATCCCGGCGGCGCGGAGCATCGCGTGCCCCTTACCTGCCACGCGCGGATCGGGGTCGGTGAGGGCCGAGACGACACGGGTCACGCCCGCCGCAATGAGCCCCTCGGCACAGGGCGGCGTCTGGCCGTGATGGGCGCAAGGCTCGAGCGTGACATAGGCGGTGGCCCCGCGCGCGGCGTCGCCCGCCTGATCGAGCGCGCGACGTTCGGCATGGGGGCGACCGCCGGGCTGGGTCCAGCCTCGCCCGACGATCCGCCCGTCCTTCACGAGAACACAGCCGACCGCGGGATTGGGCCAAACCTGCCCCAATCCACGCGCGGCCAGCGACAGGGCCAGCGCCATGAAGCGCTGGTCGGTGCTGCTCACTCGGCCTCGCCCGTGCTGGGCGGACGCAGTTCCGAGACGAATTTGTCGAAGTCGTCCGCGGCCTGGAAGTTCTTGTAAACGCTGGCAAAACGCACATAGGCCACGGTGTCGATCCGGGCGAGCGTTTCCATGACGATCTCACCGATGACCTTCGAGGAGATGTCGGTTTCGCCCATGCTTTCGAGCCGCCGCACGATGCCAGAGATCATCTGATCAATGCGCTCGGGATCGACCGGGCGTTTCTGCATCGAGATCCGGATCGAGCGTTCCAGCTTGTCGCGGTCGAAATCTTCGCGCTTGCCGGAGGATTTGATGACCACGAGGTCGCGCAGTTGAACACGCTCATAGGTGGTGAAACGGCCCCCGCAGGCCGGACAGAAGCGCCGCCGCCGGATGGCGACGTGATCTTCGGCCGGACGGCTGTCTTTCACTTGCGTATCAACGTTACCGCAAAATGGGCAGCGCATGGCGTCCCCCTTCTTCCTGTTCCCGCCTCATATTGGGGTCTTTATGCCCCAGTTATCCACAGACTATAGGCCCGCCCCGAGGATTTGGGTAGGAAAAATACCGCCCCACCACATGCTGTGGGGCGAGGTGTGGCGAAGAGGACTCAGGCCGCTTAGCGCAGCAGCGCGACGACGTCGCGGCGATGGGATGCGCGGCGATGTTCGAAAAGGTAAATTCCCTGCCATGTCCCCAGCATCATGCGGCCTGAAATGACGGGAATCTGCAAGCTGGTGGGCAGAAGCGCCGACTTGATATGCGCGGGCATATCGTCCGGACCCTCATAGGTATGGGTGAGATAGGCCATGCTCGGGTCGGTCGTGGGCGGCACGAGGCGATGGAAGAAGGCTGTGAGGTCGGTGCGAACCTCGGGGTCGGCGTTTTCCTGAATGACGAGGCTCGCGGAGGTGTGGCGGACAAACAGCGTGAGCAGCGCCTCGTCGGGGGCGGCGTCGCGGACCCATTGGGCAACCTCGCGGGTGAACTCGTAGAGGCCCGGGCCATGGGTGTCGATCTGAAACTGGCGAGACGTCATTCGCACAGCCAGCCGCCGCGACCGGGGCGCCAACCCTCGGGGGCGTGACAGAACCCGCGCGCGATGAGGGCCTCGCCGATGGGAGAGAAATCCGCGGCGGCGTCGCCCTGACAGGTGAGTTCGGCAAGCGGTTGCGCGCCCCGGAGCACAATCAGCCCGGTGCCCGAACGCGGGGTCTCGCCGGTGTCGAGCGGGCGCTCGACCCAGCTATGGATCGCGTAGGTGACGCCTTCGTTCGTGATCTCGACATCTTCCCAGATGGTGCGACCGATGCCGGGCCACGGGGTGTAGGCGATTTCGGAGAGGTCGCGCGTGAGTTCGAGCTCCGGCGCGCCGGGGCGCCCGAAACGATAGGTGAGCCGCCCGCCGTCGAGACAGAGTTCAAGCTGTTTGCGGCTGTTCGTGACGGTGCAATCGACGAGGGAGACCCCGGCGCAAGCCGCGAAGATCGGGGTGGCGCAGAGCGACAGGAGCGCCGCGCCGAGCACCCGGACGATCATTTTTTCGCGGTCTCGACCGGGGCCGGAGCGGGCGCCGGGCGCGCTTGCGTGCGGTCGGTCGCGTAGATCGCGAGACATTCGGGGTTGATGTCCATGATTGCACGCTCCTTCGCCCAAAGTGCGTCGGTGCTCTCGGCACTCAGCCCGCGCTTGACGGTGCCGAGCGGGTTCCGGCTGCCATCGCCCACGCCTGAGGTCACCGAGTATTTCCCGTTACCCTCTTCGGTCACGTAGAGAAAGCAGGTGCCGATTTGCTCGATCCGGGGCTGTTTCGGGTCGGCGGGCATCCCTTCGAGGGTGCAGGCGCCGAGCGCGAGGGGGGCAAGGGTCAGGGCAAAAAGGACACGGCGCATGGGAAACCTCTGGAACTGTTCTCGGTTTTGGATAGCAGGCGGGGAGCAGCGGGGGAAGAGGTTTAGCTGGGCGGCCAAGATGGCCGGGAGGGGCGCTGCCCCTCTGGGGCCTTTGGCCCCATTCACCCCGGGATATTTGGAGCAGAATGAGGGGAGTTGCAGCGGGTGCGGCAGGCGGGGTTTAATCGCGTCCGTGATATTTCGTGCGAGGTCGGTTCATGTGGCAGCAATCCATTGGTTTTTTCATTGAGGTGATTTCCACCATCCTGATCTTTGTCGGCCTGCTGGTCGCAGCGTATCAGATCCACCAGACGCGGCTCAGCCTCGACCAGAGCGCAGAGCACCATAAGCAGGCCAATATCTGGAACCGCAAGGTCGCGGCCCAGCAGGCGCTCGACCAGTTGAAGGGCTCGCCGGTGCTGAGCAAATTGCAGAGCCGGTTTCGCTATATCGACCATAAGGAGGTCATCCCGCTTGGAGAATTGCGCGCAGCGTTCGAGGCCGATCCCGACCTTCAGCCCGATCTCTATGAGCTTTTGAACAGCTATGAAAAGCTCGCGCGCGGGGTGAATCTGGGGATCTACGACGAAGAGGTGATCCGCGTCGGGCGGCGCGGCGCGATGTCGAAAGCCTATGTCGCGTTCCGCGAAGTGATCGACGCGCGGCGCACGGATTACGGCGCGCCGAATGCGTGGCTGGAGTTGGAGCGGCTGGTGTTGCGCTGGGAGGCACAGCACGCAGGTTAAACAAAAACGCCCCCTTCCGGGGGCGCCTTGATTACTGGTCGAGGAAGCTGCGCAGTTTGCGCGAGCGCGAGGGGTGTTTGAGTTTCCTCAGCGCCTTGGCCTCGATCTGGCGGATGCGTTCGCGGGTCACCGAGAACTGTTGGCCGACCTCTTCGAGCGTGTGGTCGGTGTTCATGCCGATCCCGAAGCGCATCCGCAGCACGCGTTCTTCGCGCGGCGTGAGCGAGGCGAGCACGCGGGTCGTGGTTTCCTTGAGGTTCTCCTGAATCGCGGAGTCGAGGGGCAGGACCGCGTTCTTGTCCTCGATGAAATCGCCAAGCTGGCTGTCTTCCTCGTCCCCGATCGGGGTTTCGAGGGAGATCGGCTCTTTGGCGATCTTCATGACCTTGCGGACCTTTTCGAGCGGCATTTGCAGCTTCTCGGCCAGTTCCTCGGGCGTCGGCTCGCGGCCGATCTCGTGGAGCATCTGGCGACCGGTGCGCACCAGCTTGTTGATCGTCTCGATCATGTGGACCGGGATACGGATCGTGCGGGCCTGATCCGCGATGGAGCGGGTGATCGCCTGACGGATCCACCAGGTCGCGTAGGTCGAGAATTTATAGCCGCGACGGTATTCGAACTTATCGACCGCCTTCATCAGGCCGATATTGCCTTCCTGAATGAGATCAAGGAATTGCAGGCCGCGGTTGGTGTATTTCTTGGCGATGGAGATCACGAGACGCAGGTTCGCCTCGACCATTTCCTTCTTGGCCTGACGGGCCTCTTTCTCGCCCTTCTGCACCTGATTCACGATCCGGCGGAATTCGGAGATGTCGACGCCGACATATTGGCCGACCTGCGCCATCTCGGCGCGCAGTTCCTCGACCTTGTCGCGGGATTTTTCAAGGAGCATCTGCCAGCCGCGGCCGGCCTTGTCGTTCATCCGGTCGAGCCAGGACGGGTCGAGCTCGTAGCCGCGATATTCGTCGATGAATTCGCGCCGGTTGATGCGGGCCTGATCGGCGAGCTTCACCATGCCCGAGTCGATCGACATGATCTTGCGGTTGATGCCGTAAAGCTGGTCGATCAGCGCCTCGATCCGGTTGTTGTGCAGGTGGAGCGAGTTCACCAGTTCGACGATCTCGGAGCGGAGTTTCTGATAGGCGGCCTCTTCGGCGACGGAGAAGGTGCCGTCCTCGTTCAGCGTTGCGGACATGCGCTGGTCCTGCATCTCGGCCAGTTCGGCATAGTCGCGCGCAATGAGTTCGAGCGTTTCGAGCACGCGCGGTTTCAGCGCGGCTTCCATCGCGGCGAGGGACATGTTCACGCCCTCGTCGTCGTCATCATCGTCATCCGCGTTTGCGATCGGGTTGCCGTCGGCGTCGAGTTCGGGTTCGTCCGAGCGGGACTCGTCGGATTTGGCCGCGCCATCGGTGGCGCCCACGACCGGCTCGTCGATCTCGTCGCCATCCTCGTCCATGCCACGCCCGAAGGTGGTTTCGAGGTCGATCACGTCGCGCAGCAGAATGTCTTCGTTGAGAAGTTCGTCGCGCCAGATGGTGATGGCCTGGAAGGTCAGCGGGCTTTCGCACAGCCCCGCAATCATCGTGTTGCGGCCGGCCTCGATGCGCTTGGCGATGGCGATCTCGCCCTCGCGGGACAGAAGCTCGACCGAGCCCATTTCGCGCAGATACATGCGGACCGGGTCGTCGGTGCGGTCGAGCGTCTCGCTTTGCGAGGTGGCGACCGCGACTTCGCGCGAGCCGCCGTCGGTGGTGGTGACGGCGTTGGAATTGTCGTCATCGGCCTCTTCGGCCTCGATCACGTTGATGCCCATCTCGGAGAGCATCGACATCACGTCCTCGATCTGATCGCCCGAGACCTGATCGGGCGGCATCACGGCGTTGAGCTGATCGTAGGTGATATACCCGCGCTCCTTCGCCTCGGCGATCATGCGTTTGACCGCCGCCTTCGACATGTCGAAGGAAGTGTCGTCGTCGCTCGCGGTGTCGGGCTTGTTCTCGTCGATATCTTTGGCGGCCATGTGGGCTCCTTGGTCGGGCTGGCGGCGAGTGCGGGGCTCGGCGCCCAAAGGCTGTCACGCAAGGGCGGAACGAATCATACCCTTCGGTTTTATCGAATCACGCGGGCGAATCACAGAGGCGAAACGAGATGATTCGGCCCTGTGCCGCACGGGTGACGGCGGTGCGTCCGGCGCGAGGGTCCTGCCCCCCGCGCGGGTCATTTCTTGCGCCAGATCTCTGCGTCGATCATGGCCTGCAACTGGGCGGAAAGCGCGGCGCGATCCTCGCCCATGTCGTTATTGTCGTCGAGCTTCGAGCGTTCGGCCCGGTGGCGTGCGGTCGCGGCCTGACTGAGCCGCCATGTGACGCCCTCATCAGCCAGCCCCTCCAGATCCTCCATCGCGTCTTCGATCTCTGCGCGCATCGCGCGGGCGGCGGCCAGTTTGGCGAATTCCTCAGCCAGGCACATCCGCGCCAGTTCGACATCGTCGCGCTTGAGCACCGGGGGGGCAGAGCGCAGATGGGGCTGGTTCATCAGCTTTTCAAGGTCATCGCGCGCATCGGCAAGGAGTCGTTCAGGGATCGTTTCGGGCGGTTCATGGGCGTGGCGCAGCATCGCATGGCGGAGCCGGTCATGGGCCGGATCGGCCAGCGGCACGGTGTCGAGCTGGCTCTCGAATTCGGGGATCAGGGCGGGATGCGCCACGCAGATGCCCAGCGCCATCGCCTCGCGCAGATGCTCGGCCAGATCCTCGCCCTGCCCCGCCGCGAGGAGCGATGATTTGGTGACGGGGAGCGGCAGCACCGGCCCCCAGTTGCGCCCGCCCGGACCCGAGCCAAAACGCACACCGCGCCCGCGCGGAGAGGCGGGGTTGGGACCGGCCTCCTTGCGCGGGCCGCCGCGCCCCGTGCCGAAGAGTTCCCAGCGCAGGCGCTTGATTTCCTCGCCGTAATGGGCGCGGATCGAGAGGTCGGTGATGCGCTGAAGGGCGGCGCGCAGGGTCTTGTCGAGGGCGGCGCGCCGCTCGGGACTGTCGAAGACGCGGCCTTCGGTTTCCCGCGCCCACAGCAGGTCGACCATCGGGCGGGCGCTATCGAGCACCTTTTGCATGGCGTCGCGCCCTTGCGCCTTGATGAGATCGTCCGGGTCGAGCCCCGGCGGCATCATCGCAATACGCAGGCTCTTGCCCGCGACCAGAAGCGGCAGGGACAGATCGACGACGCGCAGCGCCGCCTTTTGCCCCGCCGCGTCGCCGTCGAGCGCCACCAGCGGCTCGTCATGGATGCGCCAGAGCAGGTGGAGCTGATCTTCGGTGACGGCGGTGCCAAGGGGCGCGACGGCGCCGCCAAACCCCGCCTCGGCCAGCGCGATCACATCCATATAGCCTTCGGCGACAATGAGTTGCGCGCCCTTGCCGCAAGCCTCGCGTGCGGGGCCGTGATTGTAGAGCGTGCGGCCCTTGTCGAAGAGTTCGGTCTCGGGCGAGTTGAGATATTTCGCCGGATCGTCCGGGTCCATCGCCCGCCCGCCAAAGGCGATGCAGCGCCCGCGCGGGTCGCGGATCGGGAACATGATCCGGTTGCGGAACACGTCATAGGGCGGCTTGCCGGTCTGGCCCTGCTTGGCGAGGCCCGCGGCGAGGATCAGCTCGTCGGAGATGCCCTTGGCGCGCAGCGCGTCATGGAGGTTCTGCCAGCCGGGCGGCGCGAAGCCGATCTCGAAGCGGGCAAGCGCGTCCGGGCCGAGGCGGCGGCGGGCGAGATAGTCGCGCGCGGCGGCCCCCCCTTGGGTCGAAAGTTGCAGGCGGAAGAATTTCAGCGCCTCTTCCATCACGGCGGCGAGTTCGGTGCGCCGATCCGCGCGCTCGGCCGCTTTGGGGTCACGCGCGGGCATCGGTATCCCGGCCTCGCGGGCGAGAATCTCGACCGCCTCCATGAAGCCGACATTCTCGGTCTCGCGCACGAAACTCAGCGCGTCGCCCTTCGCGTGACAGCCGAAGCAATAGTAATAGCCCTTGCGGTCATCGACGTGGAAAGAGGCGGATTTTTCCTGATGGAAGGGGCATGGTGCCCACATGTCGCCTTTGGCCTGATTGGACTTGCGCATGTCCCAAATGACCTTGCGCCCGACCACCTGAGCGATCGAGGTGCGGGTGCGCAGTTCATCGAGGAATCCGGGCGGCAGGCTCATGGTCCCTATATTGGGTTTTCATCGGGCGGAGTCGAGGGGCGGCGGCGTCAGACCCGGGCGGCGCGCCAACCGAGTCGCGGAACTGATTCTAAGGTTAATCGCGCAAGTGGCGGAGTGCGCAGGATTTTCCGGGCCGCCCTGAGTTTACTGACCCCAGAGCGCGAACGATGCCGCCGCCAGCGCCCAAATCGTTGAGGCAAAAGATACAATTGGGCGCATTTGCCTGCGCTTTGCCATTATTTTGCCGCAGGTCTGTATCATTAGTATAGGACCTCATTCCCTAATGCGGCCACCGCCGGATTCGGCGGGCATGGCTGGCAGGAGAAGCGATATGACGATTGATAACCGGTTTACCAAGCTGCTCGGGCGTGCCCTGCCGTCGCGCTTTGCGCGTCGGTTCGCGCGAGACGAAGACGGTGCGCTGATCATCTTGTCGTTGCAGATCCTGATCATCATGCTGATCTGCACCGGGATCGCCATCGACTTCGTCCGGCAAGAAGAACGCCGGACGCTGATTCAGGCGACGATCGACCGTGCCGCGCTGGCCGCAGCCGACCTTGGGCAGCTTCTGGACCCGAAAGAGGTGGTGCTCGACTATCTCGACAAGGCGGGGCTGGGCTATCTGGATGTCGACCCGAAGGTCGAACAGGGTGAGTATGACGAATATCGCCGGATCAGCATCGAGCTGAAGGACGAAATGCCGACGATCTTCGGCCCGCTGGTCGGGGTCAATTCGTTGACCTCGAACGGTGTCGCCAAGGCCGAGGAATCGATCGGTGGCGTGGAAATCTCGCTGGTGCTCGATATTTCGGGTTCGATGAACGACCCGGTCGGAACCGGCACGCGGATGGACAAGCTCCATGACGCGGCGGAATATTTCGTCGAACGCATGTTCGATCAGGTGCAGCCGCCCGGCGCGCCGCCCGGTCGCCTGTCGATCTCCATCGTGCCCTATAATCAGCAGGTGCAACTCGGCACCAAGCTGGCCAGCGTCTACAAGCTTTCGACGGATCACACCCAGAACACCTGTGGCGACGTGCAGACGCTGGGCTTTAGCGCGCTTTCGATCACACCTTCGGCCGGTCTCCAGCGCACAATGTATGGCGACAGCTTCAACTATTCTGGCCAGGATGAGCTTGGGCAGGGGTATTGGAACACGCCGCAATACACGAATATCAAAAGCTGCGCGGGCTATAGCTATGCCGATATCATGGCCTGGGGCAACGATGAGGGCAAACTGACGACCAAGATCAAATCGTTGCAGGCCTCGGGCGATACGGCGATTGATATTGGCGCACGCTGGGGCCTCGCGCTGCTTGACCCATCGGCGCAGCCCGCGCTCGAAGCGCTCAAGGATGCGACGCTGGTGGATGCCTCGTTGCTGGGGCGCCCGCTCGATTACAATCAAGCCGGCCTGCCCGCGGAACAACGCGCGATGAAGGTCATGGTTCTGATGACGGACGGGATGAACACCCGGAGCTATTCGACCAAGTCCGAATACCGCAGCGGCAACTCTCCGCTGTTCTCGACCTACACCAACTCTTACCTGCCGAGCAGAAGCTACTATGGCGGTTGGGACAGTTCGTATCGCTATCTCTATTACTACGCGCCCGGCCGCTCGCGCCCCTATTACCGGTTCTATGACGGCAATTGGTATAAATCGAACGAGATTTACGGCACGCTGCGTCGCTTCACCTGGGATACGATCTGGAGCAAGGGCTACACGCTCAACTGGGTGACCTCGAACTTCATGTATCCCGCAGAGCGTCAGCTGAGCTGGGTGAATGAGGAGGACGTGTTCGACAAATACGCCATCCAGAGCGAGTTCGGCGAGAAGGACACGAACCTGAACAAGATTTGCGAATTGGCCAAAGACGACACGCGCAAGGTGGTGATCTTCACCGTTGCGGTGGATGCGCCGCCCGAAGGGTCCAGCGTGCTTGAGGACTGCTCCAGCGGCGAGGCCTATGCGCATGACGTGTCATCGAGCGACCTGACCAATGCCTTTGCGCAGATCGCCTCGGCCATCAACGCGCTGCGTCTGACGAACTGACCGGATGCACGAGAAAAGCGAGCAGAGTGATATGATGCGTTCCAATGCCAGCCCCTTCCGCCAAGACCCGATGCGGCCACGCCGCAGCGGGCTCTTGCGGCGGTTCAAGCGGCGTGAAGACGGCGCCTCGACCATCGCCGCCGTGCTGTTCCTGCCGTTCTTCATCATGATCATGGCGGCCTCGGTCGAGATCTGCGTGCTGATCTTCAAGCAGACGATGCTTGATCGCGGCGTCGAGATGACGACCCGCGTGATGCGGCTCGGGCTGGACGCAATGCCCGATCACGAAGAGCTGAAGCGCTCGATCTGCAACAATGTGGCGATCGTGTCGAACTGCATGGATGATCTTGCGGTGGAGGTCTATTCGGTCAACCGGAACACATGGACCTCGACCAAGGCCGGGACGCGGGCGCTGTGTGCGGATGGGATCGAAGAAGGTGTGAACGATCCGACCATCGAGAGCGGGAATTCGGATCAGCTCATGCTGATGCGCGCCTGTCTCAAGGTGGAGCCGATGATGTCGCTCAACCCGCTGGCGCTGGCGCTGGCCAAGGATGCGAGCGGCAAAACCGCGCTGATCACGACGACCGCCTTCGTGAACGAACCGCGTCTCGGAGGGACTTGAGCCATGGCCGCTTTGACGAAGCTTCGAGTTCTGTCCCGCTTTCGCACCGATGAGCGTGGTTCGATCCCGATCGAGGGGCTGTTGGGCGCGCTGATGCTGCTGACATGGTATGCGGTGGCGTTCCAGTTCTATGACGCCTTCCGGATGCGCGCAGTGGCGACGCGGGCGAGCTATACGGTTGCTGACATGCTCTCGCGCGAGAAGCTCAATGTCGGGCCGACCTATGTCGGCGGGATGCAGAAGGTGTTCGACTTCATCACCAATGCGACGATCAACCGGCAGACATGGATCCGGGTGACGATGTTCCATTGCCCGGCCACCGAGACCGACAAGCGCCCCTGCGATGGCGAAACCAAGGATTTCGCCGTGGATCGGGATGGATCGGGCAACGAGGTGTCCTATGCGACGCTGTCGGATATCTCGACCCATACCGACGCCTCGCTCAAGCTGGAGGGCTACCGCATTCCGAAGATGGCGGCGGGAGATACGGCAGTGCTTCTGGAGAGCAGCTATTGGTATAACCCGGTGCTCGGGATTGGCACGAAAGAGCTTGCGGTGGACGGCAAGAACTTTACCCGCAACGGGTTTGCCTATTCGGTGCGGTTCTCGAACTTCGTCGTGACACGGCCGCGCGGACCCAAGGTGGTCTGGGACCCGACCAAGTAATCCGCCCCACCGGGCTTGATCGCATCAAGGGCGCGTGGTCAGCGGACCGCGCGCCTTTTGCATGTCCGCGACTGTGCGCCGGCTCACAGACACCCCTGCCCGGCCACGCAATTGCTTTTGGCCGGGCCGCGCCTAGCTTGAAGGCAGCAAAGGAGATCCGCACCATGTCGATCCGTCCCGTCCTCGAAACCCGCCGCGCCCGCCCGACGATGGAGGGCGCAGGCGTCCATCTGCACCGCGCGTTCGGCTTCACCGATCCGAGCGAATGCGACCCGTTCCTGATGTTCGACGATTTCCGCGGCGAGCGCCCGTCGGATTACATGGCGGGCTTCCCGTGGCACCCCCATCGCGGCATCGAGACGATCACCTATGTTCTGGCGGGCGAGGTGACCCATGGCGACAGTTTGGGTAACTCGGGCACGCTCGGCGCGGGCGATGTGCAGTGGATGACGGCGGGGTCCGGCATCCTGCACCAAGAGATGCCGCGCGGGAATGCGAAGGGCCAGATGCACGGGTTCCAGCTTTGGGCGAACCTGCCGTCGAGCCTGAAGATGACCGCGCCGCGCTATCAGGATGTGAAGGGCAAGGATATTCCCGAGATCACCGATGACGATGGCACGACGGTGCGCGTGATCGTGGGCGAGTTCTGGGGCAAGCGCGGGCCGGTGGACGGCATCGCCGCCGATCCGCAATATCTCGACGTCTCGATCCCGCCGGGCGTGAAAAAGACGATCCGCATCGACACCTATCGCCGGGCCTTTGCCTATGTGTTCCAAGGCTCGGCCTTCTTCACCGATGCCGCAGCGCCGCAGGGTGTATTGCTGGAGAAAGAGGTGATGGGCGAGGAGGTCAATATTCGCGATCTCTCGGGCAATCGGACGTTGGTGCGCTTTGGCACGGGCGATGAGATCACCGTGCAGGCGGGCGAGGAAGGCGTGCGCTTCCTGCTGATCTCGGGTGCGCCGATCGAGGAGCCGGTCGCGTGGCACGGGCCGATCGTGATGAACACGCAAGAGGAGTTGCGCACCGCGATGATGGAGCTGCGCAACGGGACGTTCATCAAGCCGCAGCACTGAGTGGCGAGGCCGGGGGCGCTGCCCCCGGACCCCCGGGATATTTCAGGCAGAATGAGGGGTCAGGCGCCGACGGCTTTGCGGACCATGTCCCAGTAGATCGTTTCGACCTTATCGCGCGAGAGGCGCCCGCCTTCACGGAACCATGTATTGACGCCGGTCAGCATGGCGATGATCGCCATCGTGGCGAGCTTGCTGTCGGGCAGTTGGAAGACGCCCGCGTCTTGGCCGGATTTCAGGATCGCTTCGAGTTCGGTCTCGTAGGTTTTGCGCAGGTCCTCGATCACGGCGAAGTTCTCGGGGCTAAGGTTGCGCAACTCCATGTAGGAGAGGAACACCGCTTCGGCGCGTTCGAGGTTGAAGCGGATGTGGAAGCGGACGAACTCTTCGAGACGGGCGGTCGGATCGTTCGATTTGGAGATCGCGCGCCAGGCCGCAATAAGTTCGTCCATATGGGTTTTCAAGAGATCGACGAGCAGTGCTTCCTTGTCGGGCGTGTAGAGGTAGAGCGCGCCGGCCTGCACGCCGACCGCTGCCGCGATCTGGCGCATGGAGACGGCCGCAAAGCCGTGGCGCGCGAAGAGGCGTTGGGCCTCAGCGCGGATTTTCGGGCCGGTGATTTCGGAGTGAGAGCCTGCTTTGCGTGCCATGGGCGCAGGTTATCTGAACGTTTGTTCAATATCAAATGCGAAGCGAGGGGGTTGAGGGCACTGGCATTCGGGCGGGTGCGCGGCTATTTTCGGCCCGGTCTTGCCGAAGGATTGTTCCGCGATGCGCCCTGCCCTGTTCCTTGCTGTGCTTTTGGCGCTGGCCGCCTGCGGTGCCGGGACGGATGAGGCCTATCCGAAACTGGTGCCGATCTCGCAGCTTCTCGCGCCCGAGGCGGTCGGGACCGAGGCCGATCCGGCGGCAGGGGTGGATGCGCGGGCAGCGGCCTTGCGCGAGCGGGCGGAACGGTTGCGCGATCCGGTGATTCCGCCCGGCACGATGCCCGCCCCGACCAGTCCCTGACGCGCCCGCGCGGGACGCGCGTTGCAAGCGCCGCGCAATGGCTGTAACAGGTCGGGAACACCAAACAGGACACGAGGTTCCCATGTCTGCCCCGACCGCTTCCGGCGCTCCGCTTCGCCTTGGTATTGCCGGACTGGGCACTGTGGGGATTGGCGTCGTCAAGATCGTGCAGCGCCATGCCGAGATGTTGGCGGCACGCACGGGTCGCCCCATCGAAATCACCGCCGTGAGCGCGCGTGACCGTTCGAAGAACCGCGATGCGGATTTGTCGGGCTATGCGTGGGAGACCGATCCCGTCGCACTGGCCACGCGCGAGGATGTGGATGTGTTCGTCGAACTGATGGGCGGTCATGAAGGTGCGGCGAAGGCGGCGACCGAGGCTGCGCTTGCGGCGGGCAAGGATGTGGTCACGGCCAACAAGGCGCTTCTCGCGCATCACGGTCAGGCGCTGGCCGAGACCGCCGAGGCCGCTGGCCGCGTGATCCGGTTCGAGGCCGCCGTTGCGGGCGGTATCCCGGTCATCAAGGCGCTGACCGAGGGGCTTGCGGGCAACCAGATGCGCCGGGTGATGGGCGTGATGAACGGCACCTGCAACTACATCCTGACCCGGATGGAAGATGCGGGCCTGCCCTATGACACCGTGTTCGAAGAGGCGAGCCAGCTTGGCTATCTCGAGGCCGATCCCAATCTCGACGTGGGCGGCATCGACGCGGGGCACAAGCTCTCGATCCTCGCCGCCATCGCGTTTGGAACCAAGGTTGCCTTTGACGATGTGGTGCTGGAAGGCATCGGACGGATTTCCATCGACGATATCCGTCGCGCGGGCGACATGGGTTACAAGATCAAGCTGCTGGGCGTGGCGCAGATGACGGGGCGCGGGCTGGAGCAGCGGATGACGCCCTGCCTTGTGCCGGCCTCCTCGCCGCTGGGGCAGCTGACGGGCGGGACCAACATGGTCGTGCTCGAGGGCGACTCGGTCGGGCAGATCGTGCTGCGGGGCGCGGGTGCGGGCGAAGGCCCGACGGCGAGCGCCGTGATGGGCGATGTGCTGGACCTTGCGCGCGGGCTGCGGCTGCCGACCTTCGGTCAGCCCGCCAATACGCTCAAGGAGGCGCAACCCGCCGTGACCTCGGCACCGGCGCCCTATTACCTGCGCATTCAACTCATGGATAAGCCGGGGGCGCTTGCCAAAGTGGCTTCGGTGCTGGGCGATGCGGGCGTTTCGATCAGCCGGATGCGCCAATATGGCCATGCCGACAGCTCGGCGCCCGTGCTGATCGTCACCCACAAGACCACCCGCGACGCGATTGACGCGGCCATCGAGGGCTTCCCCGCGACCCGCGTGGTCGAGGGCGAGCCGGTCGCGATCCGCATCGAAGAATTGTGAGACTGTCCAACAGCCCGCTGGCACTTTGCGCGGGCCGTTAGCGTTCTCACCCTTGTATCCCTGCGCCGGAGCGGGTTTTCTGCATCGGCCCCTTGTCCTTATGCACATAGGAACGACCTCATGACCTCTGCCTCCGATTTCAACGATCGCATGCTCTCGCTCGGGCTTGCCCGCGTTTCCGAAGCGGCCGCCCATGCCTCTGCCCGCCTGATCGGGCGCGGCGACGAGAAGGCGGCGGATCAGGCCGCCGTGAATGCGATGCGCGATCAGCTGAATCGGCTCGACATCGCGGGCACCGTGGTGATCGGTGAGGGGGAGCGCGACGAGGCGCCGATGCTCTATATCGGCGAAGAGGTCGGTACCGGAAATGGCCCGGCAGTGGATATCGCGCTCGACCCGCTCGAAGGCACCACGCTGACCGCGAAGGACATGCCCAACGCGCTGACCGTGATCGCGATGGCACCGCGCGGCACCATGCTGCATGCGCCCGACACCTATATGGAAAAGCTGGCGATTGGGCCGGGCTACCCGAAGGATGTGGTGTCGCTCTCGATGTCGCCGCGTGAGCGCGTCGAGGCGCTGGCAAAGGCGCAGGGCGTAAAGACCTCCGACATCACCGTGTGTATCCTCGAGCGTCCGCGCCATGAGGCAATGATTGCCGAAGTGCGCGAGACGGGCGCCGCGATCCGCCTGATCACCGATGGCGACGTTGCGGGTGTGATCCACTGTGCCGAGCCGGAAATCACCGGGATCGACATGTATATGGGCCAAGGCGGCGCGCCCGAGGGCGTTCTGGCGGCTTCGGCGCTTAAATGCATGGGCGGTCAGATGTGGGGCCAGCTTGTGTTCCGCAACGATGACGAGCGCGGTCGCGCGGCCAAGGCCGGGATCACTGATCTCGACAAGATCTATTCGCGCGACGAGATGGTGCGCTCGGACGTGATCTTTGCTGCGACCGGCGTGACCAACGGCTCGATCCTGAGCGGTGTGAAGCGCGAGCCGAACTATATCGAGACCGAGACGATCCTGATGCGCTCGAAGACCGGATCGGTCCGGCGCATGATCTACCGCAATCCGCGCTGATCTTGACGGGGGGCCAAGCGCCCCCCGCTTCTTTTCGGGCTTTGGCCTTTGCGCGCGGCCAGATTTTGCCTAAGACAGAGCCATGACCGCATTCCTTGGTGTTGAGCAATCGCTGACCGGGCGGCGTTGGGTGGGCCCCAGCGCCGAATCCGACCGTTTGTCGGAGCAGATGGTGCAGGAAACCGGCCTGCCCGAAGCGCTGGCCCGCGTGTTGGTCGCGCGCGGTGTCGCACCCGAGGAGGCGGCCGGGTTCCTTGATCCGACCTTGCGCGAATTGCTGCCAGACCCGCGTTCGCTGCGCGACATGGAGGCGGCGGCGGCGCGGTTCCTGCGCGCGGTCAAGGCGCGCGAGCCGGTCGCGATTTTTGCCGATTACGATGTGGACGGGGGATCGTCAGCGGCGCTGCTGATCCATTGGCTGCGTGCGATGGGGCATGGCGCGACGCTTTATATTCCCGACCGGATCGACGAGGGCTATGGCCCGAACGTCCCGGCGATGGAGGCGTTGGCCCGCGATCATGCGCTGATCGTCTGCGTCGATTGCGGGACGCTCAGCCATGAGCCGGTGGCGGCGGCGAAGGGGGCGGATGTGGTGATCCTCGATCACCATTTGGGCGGCGAGACCCTGCCCGACTGTCTGGCCTGCGTGAACCCGAACCGGCAGGATGAAAGCGGCGATCTGAGCCATCTCTGCGCGGCCTCGGTGGTGTTCCTGATGCTGGTGGAGGCGAACCGGCAGCTGCGCGACGACGGGATTACGGGACCGCCGTTGATGGCGCTTCTGGATCTGGTGGCGCTGGCGACCGTCGCGGATGTCGCGCCGCTGGTGGGCGTGAACCGCGCGCTGGTGCGGCAGGGGCTGCGGGTCATGGCGCGGCGCGAGCGGCCCGGTCTGGTGGCTCTGGCCGATGTGGCGCGGATGGATCAGGCGCCGAGCACCTATCATCTGGGCTTCCTGCTGGGCCCGCGCGTGAATGCGGGCGGGCGGATCGGGGCGGCCGATCTGGGGGCGCGGCTGCTGGCCACGACCGACCCGGCCGAGGCCGAGGCGCTGGCCGCGCGGCTCGATGAGCTGAACACCGAGCGGCGCGAGATCGAGAACCGCGTGCGCGAGGCCGCACTGGCGCAGGCCGAGGCGCGGGGGCTGGACGGGCCGCTGGTCTGGGCGGCGGGCAAGGGCTGGCATCCGGGCGTGGTGGGCATTGTCGCGGCGCGGCTGAAAGAGGCGACGAACCGCCCCGCGGTCGTGATCGGTCTGGAAGACGGAATCGGCAAGGGCTCGGCCCGCTCGGTCGCGGGGGTCGATCTGGGCGCGGCGGTGCAGCGGGTGGCGGCGGAAGGGCTGCTTCTCAAGGGCGGCGGGCACAAGATGGCGGCGGGGCTGACCGTCGAGGAAGACAAGCTGGACGCGGCGATGGCGCGGCTGGCGGAGCTGCTGGAGAAGCAGGGCGCCGGTCAGGGCGGCCCGCGCGATCTGCGACTCGATGCGCTTCTGATGCCGGGGGCGGCAACCCTGCGGTTGATCGAAGAAATCGAGAAGGCCGGACCCTTCGGCCAAGGCGCCCCTGCCCCGCGCTTCGCCTTCCCCGAGGTCGAGATTCGCGGCGCGCGCCGGATCGGCGAAAGCCACCTGCGTTTCACCTTTGGCGACGGTCTGGGCGCGCGGCTCGATGCGATTGCATTCGGGGCCTTCGACACCGCGCTTGGCGATACATTACTGACCCCCGGCGCGGGGCGTTTTCACCTTGCCGGGCGGCTGGAAATCAACACTTGGGGCGGTCGATCCAAGGCGCAGCTACGTCTTGAGGATGCGGCAAGATACTGAAAACGCTTACAAACAAAGGGCACACGGGGGCAAGCTCAACAAAGTTGCGAAAAAACGCAAAATCCCCCTTGCGAGTCACGCGGCTCTGGCCTAAACACCGCTCCACGCCGACGGGGCAACGCCCCAAGCGTCAGAGTGGCCCGTTCGTCTATCGGTTAGGACGCCAGGTTTTCAACCTGGAAAGAGGGGTTCGATTCCCCTACGGGCTGCCACTTCTTCCTGAAATTACGACACAGAAGCCGCCCTGACGGGTAGGTATCCGCATGAGTGCCGTCGACGGATGCGTGGCTTTGGCGGGTCCGGCGGGGCTGCTTGGGCTAGTGCAGCGCGCGCAGCTCGCCAAGGATCGGCGCGTTCGGGCACCAGTCGGGCGCCGACGCCAGAGGGCCGTCATTCTCGGACAGGAAGGCCATGCAGCCCTGCGCCCGTGAGCACCCCCGACACCGCGTGATCAGGTCCGCGAAATCAGCTTGCGTCAGGAATCCGTGATGAATGGACTCGGTGATATTGACACCCAGCCGCCGCGCAAGACCGCGTGTCAGCCAGAAATGCAGATCTATATTCCCTTGCACACCCATCATTGTGCTCCTTCTTCGAGGGTCGGGCTGTCCATCGCCTCCTTCAGGCAGGCCATCAGAAAGCGGTTGTTGCAGTAGTCGGGCGCGGCACATTCCGGCGCCGCGTCAGGATCATCGGCGGCGTGATCGGCCAGCCAGTGCAGGCAGGCGGTGGGATCGTCGCAGCTTGCGCAACTGACCACCGCATCGCGCCAGCCTTCGGAGGAGAACTGTCCCCGGCGCATCGCCTCGGTCAGATCGACACCAAGCGTCTCGGCCATCCGGTTCATGAGCGCGGCATGGCGGTTCAGGGCTCTCGCTCCAAACATGGCAGCTCCTTGCATTTGACCCGTCCGATGCTGCCTGCGACGCCCCGGGCTCACCATGACTTAGATCAAGCCCCCGCGACGCAGCCCCGTTGGCGCAGATTTCCGCCGAGCGCCTGCGGCAGACGCCCGCAAAACAGGCAGGCCGCGCGGTTGCGCTGCGATCTGTCAGGGGGCGGGTGACCCGGCGCTGTGTCGTGCGGCGAGGGCACGGATCTCGGCGCGCTGAGACTCGAGCGGGAGCGCCTCGGCGCTCATCTGCGCGGCCTCTTGGGCAAGCTCTGCCGCGCGCGCGGCAAAGGCCTCGGGCGCGATCCGCGCCAGCGCCCAAAGCGCGTCCTGCAAGCGCCGGGCGACCTCAATCTGCCCCGCCCCATCGCGCGCCATCCCCTCAAAGCCCGCCCCCACCAGCGCATCGCCCGAAAGCGGCGCGAAATGCAGCCGGTCATAGTCCGGCTCCTCTGCGGGGACTGTGACCTGCGGGCGCCACTCGGCGAGGACGCGCACAAGCCGCCCGAGAATGTCGATCGCCGTGCCCGGATCGTTCACCCCCGGCGAGAGCGCGCGCTGGCCGATCTCGGCAAGGGTCGTGAGGCCGAAGCGCGGATCCTGGTGGAAATCGCGGGCATGGTCGATGCTGATCGCATCGCGCACGGCCTCGGTGATACGCGCGCGGGCCTCGGTATCCGTTGGCAGCGCATCGCAGCGCACCAGATCGCTCGCGGGATGGGCAAAGGCGCCCGGCTCGGCAAAGATCCAGAAGCGGCAATCCTCGGCCTCGGCACAGTCCTGCAAGCGGTTCATGTCGATGTGCTGAACATGGCCCGTGCGGGCGGGCGCGATGGGCCAACTCCCCTCGGGGGGCGTGCAGTCCGAATAGGCCCCGAGGCTCGGGCGGGCGGCGCGGTCGAGAATGGCATCGCGCGCGGCGCGCTCCACCCGCCCGATGGTATCGTCGAGACGGCCGAAATCGGTCAGGTGCTGAATCCAGCGCAAGAGCATGGCGACGATGAGCGCGATCACCCCGATGGTGACCGCGAAGAGGATGAGCCGCTCGGAATCGTCGTAAAGGCCGCTCTCGATGGCGATGATACCCACGAGCGCATAGACGAAAGCGCCGATGAAGGTGGCGAGCACGCGCTGTGTGGTCGGATCGGATTGCAGCAGTGCGATGGCGCGCGGCGTGGCCCCCGATTGCGCCGCCCCGAACGCGGTGACCATGATCGAGAGCGAGAAGGTGGTGACCGTGAGCATCGACGTCGCGATGATCTGGAGGATTTGCTCCACCGATCCCGCACCGAGTCGAAAGCCGATCTCGTCAGGGATAAATCGCCCGAACAGAGAAGCGCCCAGCGCGGTCGCCAGCCCGAGCATCCCGAAGGCCGTGACCGGCACCCAAATCTTGCGCAGCGCCCGTTCGAGCCGCCATTTCGCCTTGGACAGGTTCATCCCCCGCATGCCCTCGTTCACGTCGCGCGTAGCGCACTTTCGAGGTCAACGCGCAAAGGCGTGCGCCGGTTCCATGAAAAGAGTGTCCCCCTCAGAGCCGTCCCGCGCGCAGTTCTGCAACGGTGCGGCGGACCTCGTCGATGCGCAACCCATTGGCCGGGTGGGTGCCGAGGAAGGTCTGCCCCGGATCGGGGATGCGGGTGAAGAATTCGGCGCCGCGCAGCGGATCGAATCCCGCGTTCCAGGTGATGATCGTGCCGAGGCGATCGGCCTCAAGCTCGTAGTCCTTGGAATAGGCGCGGCTGCCCACGGCGGCACCGATATTCTGCGCCTCGGAGATGCCGCGCGCATCGGCGCCGTAAGCCGCCGCCAGAACGCCCAGAATCGCAGCGCCCGTGTAGGCGTCTTGCGTCTTGCTTTGCAGATGGCCCGCGATGTGATGCGCGGCCTCATGGCCCATCACGAAGGCCAGTTCATCCTCATTGCGTGCCTCGGCGATGAGCGCGAGGGTAAAGCCGACGATGGGGCGCCCCGAGCGGTCCTCGGTCTGGAAGGCGTTGGCAGGCTGGCCGGGACGGTCATCGACAACGATCTGATAATCGCAATTGCGCCCGCGGGTCCGGGCAAGGCACTCGGCCTCGATCTGCGGTTCCATCGCGCCCGCGACACGCACGAAATTCGCGGCTTGCTGGGTGGGGGACGGCAGAGCGTCCGAGGCTTCGGCCTGCGGTGCAATGGGCGCGGGGCGCATCACGGGCGCCTCGCAGCCCGCAAGAAGCACGAGCAGGAGCGCAGCCCCCAACAGCCCTTTGGGCGCGCGCAGCATCGGAATTGTTGCCTGTAGCATCCTGCCTCCTTGGGCGCGGTGTTTTGAGGACGCAGTTTAAAGCCTGCCCCGGAACGCGAAAAGGGCACGCCGGGCGGCCTCACCAAAATGTTTGCCCTTTCCGGCCCGCGCGGGGCGCGCTAGCATGGGGCCATGTTCACCATCGAGCACGAATTCGACGCCACCGTGATCACCCTCGTCGATGAAGGGGATGATCCGCGTGACTATTTGCAGGAAGACATCAAGATCGAGTCTTTCGAGGAATGTGTCGTGGTGGAGCAGGTCGACGAAAACGACATCGTCCAGCGCATCACCTTCTCGCACGCGCAGTTGCGTGAGCTGGCCGCCGCCCTCAACCTGCCAGAGGGCGTTTATCGCCTGCGCCAGCAGGGCGAGGCGGAGATGCAGGACGACGAGTAAGCCTTTAGGGGTCGATCCGAAACACCTTGTCCCGAGAGGTCTGCCCGCGGATCAGCGTGAGCCGCGACTTGGCCACGCCCAATTCCTTGGCGAGCAGCTTTTGCACGGCGGCATTGGCCTTGCCGTCCTCGGGCACCACGGTGACATAGGCGCGCAAACCGTCCTCGGCCTCGGTGATCCGATTGCGCGAGGCCTTGGGGGTCACGCGAATTGCGATCTCGGCGCCGGGCTGGGCAAGATGGGCAAGGCTGGTCATCCGGAGTTTCTAGCGCGCGGCGGGCGGGCTGAAAAGGCGCGCGGGTTGAAGTCGGGGCGCGGCTGACCGATATGTCAGGCAGAACAACCACAGGACAGGCGCATGAGCATCGAACCGGGCCAGATCAATCCCGCCCTCCCCAACCCCGCCGCGATGGAATTTCTGCTGACCCGGCGCTCGCGCCCGGCCAAGACGCTGACACTTCCGGTGCCGGATCGCGATCAGCTTAGCCCGATTCTTCAGGCCGCTGCGCGCACGCCCGATCATGGCAAGCTGGAACCGTGGCGCTTCATCGTCCTGAGCCGCCCCGCGCTCGAACGTCTCGCGGCGCAGGCGACGGCAGGGGCCGAGGCCGCAGGGCTCGCGCCCGATCTGGTCACCAAGGCGGGCTTGCAGTTTTCCGACAGTCACCTCTGCGTTGCGGTGGTTTCCGTGCCGCGTTCGACCGAGAAAGTGCCAGAAATCGAACAAACGCTCTCTGTGGGGGCTGTTTGCCTGTCGCTGCTGAATGCGGCGCTTGCATCCGGTTGGGGCGCGAACTGGCTCTCTGGCTGGGCCGCGCATGATGCGGGTTTCGGGCGCGAAGCGCTTGGGCTTCGGCCGGGGGAATGGGTTGCGGGCTTTGTCCATATCGGCACCGAGGGCATCGCCCCGCCCGAGCGCCCGCGCCCTGATCTTGATGCCATCACCGATTGGGTGGATGCATGATCTTTACCGCGTTCTTTCGCGCGATCGGCGACCTGTTCGAAGGGCATTCGATCAAGGTGCTCGCCAAGGGCGTCGGGCTCGCGCTGGCGCTGCTGATCGCGGCCTATATCGTGGTGGCGAAACTCGTGGGCTTCCTCGTGCCGGACACGCTCACCCTGCCCTTCATCGGCCCGGTAACCTGGGTCGAGGATCTGGCAAGCTGGGGCTCGGTTCTGCTGATGATGGTGCTCTCGGTGTTCCTGATGGCGCCGGTCGCGTCGGCCTTTATCGGGCTGTTCATCGAGGAGGTGGCGGATGCCGTCGAGGATCGTCACTACCCCAACCTGCCCGCGCTGACCGACAAGCCGCTGTCGCAGACAATCTCGGAATCGATCAAGTTCTTCGGCGTCGTGCTGGGCGCGAACCTGATCGCGCTGGCGCTCATGGTGATCCCGCTCTTCTGGCCGTTTGCGCCGTTCATCTTTACCGGGGTCAACGGCTACCTGCTGGGGCGCGAATATTTCCAGATGGTTGCACTGCGCCGGATGAACCCGCCCGAGGCCAAGGCGCTGTTCGAGCGGCACAAGCTGACCATCGTGACAGCGGGTGTTCTGATGGCGATCCCGCTGGCGGTGCCGGTGGTGAACCTTGTGGTCCCGGTACTGGGCGCGGCGAGTTTCACCCACCTCTACCATCAGATCGTGCGGCGGCGCTGACCCAATGAAAACGGCGCGCGAGGGGGCCTCGCGCGCCGTTTCTTTTCGGTGGTCGGGGCTTAGCGATCCAGTCGCCCGAACCAGTCGATATCGTGCAGCGTCACCATGCCCGACAGGATGACCGTGGCGATGATTGCCCAGAGCACGACCGACACTGCCGTCGTGATCTTCACCTTCTTCTTCAGATGCGCCTCATGCGGAGCACCGGCGGGCGTGCCATGCACGATCTCGCCGACATCGCCCTGCGTGCGCAGGCGCAGCGGCAGGACGAGGAAAAACACCATGAACCAGATCACGGCAAAAAGGACGATCCCGCCGGTGAGGTTCATCAGACCTGCTCCAGCTCCACGAGGCAGCCGTTGAAGTCCTTGGGATGCAGGAACAGCACGGGCTTGCCATGCGCGCCGATCTTCGGCTCGCCGGTGCCGAGGACGCGCGCGCCTTCGGCCTTGAGCTTGTCACGCGCGGCAAGGATGTCATCGACCTCGTAGCAGATGTGGTGGATGCCGCCGGCGGGGTTCTTTTCAAGGAAGCCCGCGATCGGGGAGTTCTCGCCCAGCGGGTAGAGCAGCTCGATCTTGGTGTTGGGCAGTTCGATGAATACGACGGTCACACCGTGATCCGGTTCATCCTGGGGCGCGCCGACATTCGCGCCAAGGGTATTGCGGTATTGCGCCGATGCAGCGTCCAGATCCGGAACGGCAATGGCGACATGGTTCAAACGTCCGATCATGAGTTGGGCCTCCTCTCACTCGTTCCTCTTGGCTTTAGGGGGGGGGCGCGGCTGATGCAAGTCTTGGGCGCATTCCCGGCCCGGCGGAGTGCGTGAAACTGCCGCGTGAGGGCAATTAACGCTTCGTTAGGCAAGGCTGCGCTTAACTCGGGAAGACCGATTCTTCCGCGAAAGGTGTCCCGCCATGACCGATGATCTGAATGCCCTGCTCTCTCACCCCGCCGCCAGCGCCGCGCGTCCGCTGACCGGCCTCACCGTTCTGGTGGTGGAGGATAGCCGCTTCGCATCCGAAGCGATGCGGCTTTTGTGCCTGCGCTCGGGGGCGCGCATTCGGCGGGCGGATTGCCTGCGCTCGGCGCATCGGCATCTGGCGACCTATCGGCCTGGGGTGGTGATCGTGGATATGGGGCTGCCCGACGGGTCGGGGGCCGATCTCATCCGGGAGATCAAGGCGATGCAGGCCCCGGTGCCGGTCGTGCTGGGCACCTCTGGCGAGAGCGGGCTGGAGGCAGAGGCGCTGGCAGCCGGGGCGGATGGCTTCATGCCGAAGCCGCTTGAAAGCCTCGCGCAGTTTCAGCAGACGATCCTTGCCGCGCTACCCGATGAGCGTCGCCCGCAAGGGCTTTATGCGCTCAGCGATGCGGTGATCGCGCCCGATCCGATCGCGCTTCAGGACGACCTGCATCACATGGCCGAGGTGCTCTCGGATGCGAGCAGCCCGGCACAGTTCGGCTATGTCGCGCAGTTTCTGGCAGGCGTGGCCCGTTCCGCCCATGATCCGGCGCTGGAAACCGCGGCAGAGGCTGTCGGACGCGATGGCGGCCCCTCGCCCGAGGCCGTGTCGCATCTGTCTTCGCTAATGCAGGACCGGATTGCAGCCGGGGCGCGGTTCTGAGCTAGCCTGCCCGCTCTGCAAGAAGCGGATCGGAATGCGCCCGCACAAGCCGCGTAAGATCCGACAGACGTTCGATCTGGCGCCCGTCTGCGTCGAAATTCGATGGCGCGAGCCACGCCTCATAGGCAGCCTGAAGCCCCGGCCACTCCGCATCGATCGCGGCAAACCAGGCTGTGTCCCGGTTGCGCCCCTTAACGACGGCGGCCTGCCGGAAAACCCCCTCGAAGCTCAGGCCCAGACGCTCGGCCGCGCGCCGGGACGGCAGGTTGAGCGCATCGCATTTCCACTCGAAGCGACGATAGCCCGCCTCGAACGCCCAACCGATCAGGCGCATCATCGCCTCACTCGACGCGCGCGTCCCCTGCAATCCCGGCGAAAGGCAGATATGACCAAGCTCGATAGAGCCAGCCTCGGGTGTGATCCGCATCAACGCCATGACACCGCCCGGCCGACCGGTTTCAAGGTCGATCACCGTGAAAAAACAGGGATCGCTCAGCGCCGCCATGTCCTTGACCCAGCGGATATAGGCGGGTTCGGAAACGAAGGGGCCGTAGGGCAGGTAATCCCAGATTGCGTCGTCGGTGGCGTTTGCGCGAAAGAGCCCGTGGGCATGGGCCTCACTCAACCGCTCCAAACGCATGTAACGCCCGGACAGGCTGTCGATTTCCGGCCTCACGGGCTGCGTCCAGCCCGGCAGCTCCACTCCGAATTTGCGCATACTCATCACCGACCTGGCTTGTTTCGCGCCACGCTAGCGCAGGGCGGACCGGGGCGCAATTGCCCCCAAAGCGCGCCAAAGCCATCCAATTCCTGCCGCATTTCGAAGCGATTCTACCAAGGTCAAAGCTGCCAAGAGACACAGAAGATGAAGCACCGCATCACCCGCATGATCGAGAATGAGCGCCTTGTGAACGCGACGCATTGGGCCGTGTTCAGCCTTGGCGCGCTGGCGCTCGGCGCCTCGCTGACCGCGACGGCGCTCAACCTGCTCTCCGCTTAAAGCAGGAACCCCGGGTCCGCGCCCAGATCGAGCCCCGGGAAGATCGACTCCTCCACCAGCGCCCGGTCCGCGCCGAACATCGCGCGCAAGGCCCAGCCCGCATAGGACCGGATATCCGCCGTGGGCATAAGATCGCGCCGGTCATAAAGATCAGCCTCCGCCAGCCCCGGCCAGCGCCCATAGACGCGCCCGCCGCGCAACGCGCCCCCGGCCATCACCATCGCACCGCCCGTCCCGTGATCTGTCCCGCGCGTGCCGTTCTCGCGCAGCGTGCGCCCGAATTCGGTCATCGCGAGCACCAGCGTCTCCCCCCAAACTGCCCCCAAGTGCGCGCGCAGCGTCAGAATCGCCGCCGAGAGACTGGCTGCCGGTCCCCGGATCAGCCCGGCTTGCCCGCGATGCGTGTCCCAGCCGTTGATCGAAAAGGCCGCGATTCGGGTCTCGCCGCGCAGCCGCTCGGCGGTGAATTCGGCCAGCGCCTCGATGCTGCGGGTGGCCGCCTGACGGGCGGGCGACTGTGCGGAGGACATCATCGACGGCTCTATCTCGGCCTCGCCCTCATCTTCTGGCACAGCCATGGCCGGGTCGTCCGCGTCGGTGATCCGCATCGCCTCGAGCGCGGCTTCGCGGAACAGTGGATCGTCGTGATAGACGTGATCGAGCAGCGCCCGCCCCTGCCCGGACAACGTAAGCCTCGCCTCGGGCGCCCATGACATCGAGGGGGCCGCGCCCGCGAGGATCGGGAGTTCCTGCTCGCCCACGGAAAACGCGGTTTCGGCCCGCGCGCCCGGCATGGATTGCAGCAGCCGGTTCAGCCAGCCATCGCGCCGCATCTCACCCGGCACATCGAGACCGGTCCCCGCTTCGAGCATATCCTGCCCGTCGAAATGCGAGCGCTTGTCCCGATAAGGCGTGGAGACGGCCTGCGCAAAGCCCAACTCCCCCGCCGACCAGAGCGGCATCAGATCGCTCAGAAGCGGGCTGAGCGCGAAGAAGCCGTCCAGATCATGCGCCCCCGCCTCAGGCCCGATGGCAAAGCCTGGACGTGCGGCGCGCAGGTTCGGGTCGCCATAGGGTTGGACCATGTCCAGTCCGTCCATCGCGCCCCGCAGGATGATGACAACCAACCGCCGATCACCCGGAGCAGCCGCCAGCGTGACCGAAGACATGAGCGGATGCGCCGCCGCCGAACAGCCGAGGATCGCCGAGCCTTGCAGGAAAATGCGTCTGGAAATCATACCGTTACCTCCGGGAGAACTCTGGCGAGACGAGCACGAGCGCGATCGCCTCATGGCGCGCCTCGGCGCGGGGCACGGCAAAACGCAGCGCCTCGGAGGCACGGGCGCCCAGTGCCTGCTCGACGAAATCGCGCGGGTCGGGCAGCTTGGGCAGGATTTGCCTTGGGGCGGCCAGCGCCCATTGAATGCGGGCGGCCAATTGCTGCGGCGCGATCCAGGCCTCGGCCTCTTCGGGCCAGCCATCCGGCCCCGGCGCGCCGAGCCAGCGCTGCCCCATCACGCGCAGCGGCCAATAGACGTGACGCCGCATCTGCGCCGGATCGAGCGCCATCACGTCGGCCCCCGTAAGGCCTAGCGCACGCAGTGAGGCCGCGATGAATTCGAGCGGCTGGCGCAGTTTCGCACCCAAATCGGATTGCGCCTCGGGATGGGTGAGCAAGACCTCATAGACCGGCAAGAGGGCGCCGTCTTGAGCCAGATACCGCTCGGCCATCGCCGCCACGAGATCGGGCGCAGGATCGGAGCCGATGAAATGGGCCGCCAGCTTATGGGACAGGTGCCGCGCCGTATCGGGGTGCAATGCCAACGCGTCGAGCGCCTCGAAGATCGGTGCCAGCGTCGCCGGGTCGCCCCCGTAACGCACGCCCAGAACCTGCTCCGCCCCCGGCTCGGCGAGATCGGGGTTGAAAAAGAACCCCTCCTCGCCATTGGCGCGCATCCCGGTGAAGAGTTCCGCCAGTTGGCGCACGTCATCTTGGGTGTAGCTGCCCCCGACGCCGAGCGTGTGCAGCTCCATCACCTCGCGCGCGAGGTTCTCGTTCAGCCCGAGTTGGCGCTGCGGTTTCTTTTGCGCGAGGCGGGAATTCGGCCCAACGGAATTCACCTGATCGAGATAGTGCAGCATCATCGGATGCGTTACCGCCGCGCGCAGCATGTCTGGAAAACGGCCCGTGAGATGCGGACGGAGCGCTGTTTCGGCATGGCTCACGGCGAGGCTTTGCTCCAGCAGACGGCGGCTGCGGATGGTGAAATGGTCGCTCCAGAACCCCATGAGCCGCTCGCGCAGGCCCGTCGGGTCTTCGACCCCGCGGGCAAGCGTGATTTGCAGGCTGCCGATGAGCGCCTCGTGAAGGCTTTGCTTGTGACGCTTGAAGGCAGGCCCTACGGCATCGGGATCGTCCCGTTCGGCCCGCTTCAGGCGCAGAAATTCCCGCTGCATTTCGAGCGCTTGCGCCAGACCCATCCCCGGCCAGCGCGCAGCGAGATGATCCTCGCCGCGCAAAGCCGCGAGCACGGCGTCCGGGCTGTCTGACGGGGCCTGATGGGGCGACAGGCCATAGCCGAAGCGAAAGGCGGAAATCTCGGAAAAGGCGGGCACTGGCGACTCCTGTCACGATCCGCCCCGGCGAAGCGGCGCGATCCTTGCGGTCAGTATTGCGCAAGCGCGCGGCGCGGCAAGCACACAAATACGTCACCGAAAGCCACCCGGCGGAGCCTCGCCGGCAAAGAAAAAGGGGGCGCTGCCCCCTCTGGCGCTTTGCGCCATTCACCCCCGGGATATTTGCGGCAGACTGACAGGCAAGCGGGTTGGCTTCCAATCGCTCAAAATATCCCGGGGGAGGCCGAAGGCCGGGGGCAGAGCCCCCTCTTCGTGGCCGCCCCCGATCAGTCCTGCGGGATCACTCGCAGCGACAGTTCGCGCAGCTGTTCGTTGGTGGGTTCCGAAGGCGCGCCCATCATCAGGTCTTCGGCGCGCTGGTTCATCGGGAACATGATGACTTCGCGGATGTTCGCCTCATCCGCGAGCAGCATCACGATCCGGTCGATACCCGCCGCGCAGCCACCGTGGGGCGGGGCGCCGTATTTGAACGCCTTGACCATGCCGCCAAAGCGTTTTTCAACTTCGGAGGCCGGGTAGCCGGCAATCTCGAAGGCCTTGTACATGATCTCGAGCTTGTGGTTCCGGATTGCGCCGGACACGAGTTCGTAGCCGTTGCAGGCGAGGTCATATTGGTAGCCGAGCACGTCGAGCGGGTCGCCCGAGAGCGCCTCCATGCCACCTTGCGGCATCGAGAACGGGTTGTGCGAGAAGTCCACCTTGCCCTCGTCGTCCTTCTCATACATCGGGAAGTCGACGATCCATGCGAATTTGAACTGATCCTTGTCGGCCAGACCTAGCTCGTCGCCGATCACGTTGCGCGCACGCCCCGCGACCGCTTCGAAGCTCTCGGGTTTGCCGCCGAGGAAGAAGGCCGCGTCGCCCACGCCAAGACCAAGCTGCTGGCGGATCGCCTCGGTGCGCTCGGGGCCGATATTTTTCGCCAGCGGACCAGCGGCTTCCATGCCCGAGCCATCCTCGGCCTCGCGCCAGAAGATATAGCCCATCCCCGGCAGGCCCTGCTCTTGCGCGAATTTGTTCATCCGGTCGCAGAACTTGCGCGAGCCGCCGGTCGGCGCGGGGATCGCGCGAATTTCGGTGCCGTCTTGCTCCAGGAGCTTGGCGAAGATCGCAAAGCCCGAGCCGGCGAAATGCTCCGAGACGACCTGCATCTCGATCGGGTTGCGCAGGTCGGGCTTGTCGGAGCCGTATTTCAGCAGCGCCTCGGCATAGGGGATGCGCGGCCAGTCGCTATCGACGCGGCGCCCGCCACCGAACTCTTCGAAGAGGCCCTGAATCACCGGTTGGATCGCGGCGAAAATGTCCTCTTGCTCGACGAAGCTCATTTCGAGGTCGAGCTGGTAGAAGTCGGTCGGGCTCCGGTCGGCGCGCGGGTCTTCGTCACGGAAGCAGGGCGCGATCTGGAAGTATTTGTCGAAACCGCCCACCATGATGAGCTGCTTGAACTGCTGCGGTGCCTGCGGCAGCGCGTAGAACTTGCCCGGATGCAGGCGCGAGGGCACGAGGAAGTCGCGCGCGCCCTCGGGCGAGGAGGCCGTGATGATCGGGGTCTGGAACTCGGTGAAGCCGCTGTCCCACATGCGGTTGCGCAGCGAGCGGACCACGTTCGAGCGCAGCATGATGTTGTGGTGCAGGCTCTCGCGGCGCAGGTCGAGGAAGCGGTAGGCCAGACGGGTTTCCTCGGGGTAGTCCTGATCGCCAAAGACCGGGAGCGGCAATTCGCCCTCGACCGCGCCCAGCACTTCGATCTCGCGGACATAGACCTCGATCTCGCCGGTCGGGATCTTGGGGTTGATCAGGCTTTCGTCGCGGCGCTTCACGGTGCCGTCGATGCGGATCACCCATTCCGAGCGCACGCTTTCCATCGCCTTGAACGCGTCCGAGTCGCCATCGCAGAGCACCTGTGTCATGCCGTAATGGTCGCGCAGATCGATGAACAGGACCCCGCCATGATCGCGCACACGATGGACCCAGCCCGCAAGACGGACGGTTTCCCCCGCGTTGGCAGCAGTCAGATCGGCGCAGGTATGGCTGCGATAGGCGTGCATATGGCTCCCCTTTTCTGGGCCCGAGTTCGTCATTCGGCCCGATCAACAGCGAGCCGACGCCAAAGTCAAGCGCACCGCTCCAAAAACCCAAGAGGAAAAGCGCGAGGGGCGGCTTTTCGGGCCTTGCGCCGGGCGGCTTGATGGCTATAACCCCCATCAATTTGCGCGCGCCCTTCCGGGCTGCGGGCTTTCTGCTGCCAAACATCGCCGGGGGTCACCATGCCGAAGAGAACAGACATCAAGTCCATCCTCATCATCGGTGCCGGGCCCATTGTGATCGGCCAGGCCTGCGAGTTCGACTACTCGGGCGCGCAAGCCTGTAAGGCGCTTCGCGAAGAGGGCTACCGCGTCATCCTCGTGAACTCGAACCCCGCGACGATCATGACCGACCCGGAAATGGCGGACGCGACCTATATCGAGCCGATCACCCCCGAAGTCGTCGCCAAGATCATCGAGAAAGAACGCCCCGACGCGCTCTTGCCCACCATGGGCGGGCAGACCGGCCTCAACACCTCGCTCGCGCTGGCCGATATGGGGGTGTTGGAGAAGTTCGGCGTCGAGATGATCGGTGCCAAGCGCGAGGCCATCGAGATGGCCGAAGACCGCAAGCTGTTCCGCGAGGCGATGGACCGCCTCGGCATTGAAAACCCCAAGGCCACGATTGTCACCGCGCCGAAACTGCCCAACGGCAAATACGACATCAACGCGGGCGTGGCGCAGGCAATGGCCGAGCTTGACCATATCGGCCTGCCCGCAATCATCCGACCCGCCTTTACGCTGGGCGGCACCGGCGGCGGCGTCGCCTATAACCGTGACGACTACGAAGCGATCTGCCGCTCGGGCCTCGATGCCTCGCCGATGGCGCAGATCCTCGTCGATGAATCGCTTCTGGGCTGGAAAGAATACGAGATGGAGGTCGTGCGCGACAAAGCGGACAACGCCATCATCGTCTGCTCCATCGAAAATATCGACCCGATGGGCGTGCACACGGGCGACAGTATCACCGTGGCGCCGGCGCTCACGCTCACCGACAAGGAATACCAGATCATGCGCAACGGCTCGATCGCCGTTTTGCGCGAGATCGGGGTCGAAACCGGCGGGTCGAACGTGCAATGGGCGATCAACCCGAAAGACGGCCGCATGGTCGTGATCGAGATGAACCCGCGCGTGTCGCGCTCTTCGGCACTGGCGTCCAAGGCCACCGGCTTCCCGATCGCCAAGATCGCCGCGAAACTGGCCATCGGCTACACGCTCGACGAGCTGGACAATGACATCACCAAGGTCACGCCCGCCTCGTTCGAGCCGACCATCGACTATGTCGTGACGAAAATCCCGCGCTTCGCCTTCGAGAAGTTCCCCGGTTCCAAGCCGGAACTGACCACGGCGATGAAATCGGTGGGCGAAGCGATGGCCATTGGCCGCACCTTCCACGAATCGGTGCAAAAGGCGCTGGCCTCGATGGAAACCGGTCTCACCGGTTTTGACGAGATCGAGATCGAGGGCGCGCCCGACAAGGCCGCCGTCATCAAGGCGATCTCGGTGCAGACCCCGGACCGTCTGCGCCTGATCGCGCAGGCGATGCGTCACGGGCTGAGCGATGACGAGATCATCGCCGCGACCAGCTTCGATCCTTGGTTCCTCTCCCGCATCCGCGAAATCGTTGAGATGGAAGCCAGCATCCGCAAGAACGGCTTGCCGCTCGACGAAAAGGGGCTGCGCGCGCTCAAGATGATGGGCTTCACCGATGCCCGTCTGGCCGCGCTGACCGGCCGCGACGAGGCACAGGTTCGCCGTGCGCGGCGCAACCTCGGCGTCACCGCCGTGTTCAAGCGCATCGACACCTGCGCCGCCGAGTTCGAGGCGCAGACGCCTTATATGTATTCGACCTACGAAGCCCCCGCGATGGGCGATGTCGAATGCGAGGCGCGCCCCTCGGATCGCAAGAAGGTCGTAATCCTCGGCGGTGGTCCGAACCGGATCGGCCAGGGGATCGAGTTCGACTATTGCTGCTGTCACGCCTGTTTCGCGCTGACCAATGCGGGCTATGAGACCATCATGGTCAACTGTAACCCGGAGACGGTTTCGACCGACTACGACACCTCGGATCGCCTTTACTTCGAGCCGCTCACGCTCGAGCATGTGCTCGAAATCCTGCGCGTAGAGCAAGAGAACGGCACGCTGCATGGCGTCATCGTCCAGTTTGGCGGCCAGACGCCGCTGAAACTTGCCAATGCGCTCGAAGCCGAAGGCATCCCGATCCTCGGCACGACGCCGGACGCGATCGACCTCGCCGAGGACCGCGAGCGGTTCCAGGCGCTCCTGAACGATCTGGAGCTGAAGCAACCGGTCAACGGCATCGCCCATTCCGACGCCGAAGCCTTTGAAATCGCGGGCCGCGTGGGCTACCCGCTGGTGATCCGCCCGTCCTATGTTCTGGGCGGTCGAGCGATGGAAATTGTGCGCGATCTCGACCAGCTCAAGCGCTACATCACCACCGCCGTGGTCGTTTCGGGCGACAGCCCGGTGCTGCTCGACAGCTATCTGGCGGGCGCGATCGAGGTGGATGTGGACGCGCTCAGCGACGGCAAGACCGTGCATGTCGCGGGCATCATGCAGCATATCGAAGAGGCGGGCGTCCACTCGGGCGACAGTGCCTGCTCGCTGCCGCCCTACTCGCTCTCAGCCGAAACCATCGCGGAACTCAAGGCGCAGACCGTCAAACTCGCGCTCGGGCTGAACGTGGTTGGCCTGATGAACGTGCAATTCGCAATCAAGGACGGCGTGATCTACGTGCTCGAAGTGAACCCGCGCGCCTCGCGCACGGTGCCCTTCGTCGCCAAGGCGACCGACTCGGCGATTGCCTCGATCGCTGCGCGTCTGATGGCGGGTGAGCCGATGGAGAACTTCCCCGCCCGCGCGCCCTACCCCGAGAATGTCGGCCCCGAGGACAACCTCCCCTATGCCGACCCGCTGACGCTGGCCGATCCGAACACGCCGTGGTTCTCGGTCAAGGAGGCAGTGCTGCCCTTCGCCCGTTTCCCGGGCGTGGATACGCTGCTCGGGCCGGAGATGCGCTCGACCGGCGAGGTCATGGGCTGGGACCGCAACTTCCCGCGCGCCTTCCTCAAGGCGCAGCTGGGCGCTGGCACCGTCCTGCCGAAAGCGGGGGCCGTGTTCTTCTCGATCAAGGATGCCGACAAGTCGGACGAGCTGGCCGATGCTGCGCGTGATCTGATCGAGATGGGCTTCTCGATCATCGCGACCCGTGGCACCGCCGCATGGCTGGCCGAGAAGGGTGTCGCGGCAGAGGCCGTGCTCAAGGTCTATGAGGGCCGTCCGAACATCGTGGACCGTCTGAAGAACGGCGAAGTGCAGCTTGTCTTCAACACCACCGATGGCAGTCAGGCGATCTCGGATTCGCGTGAAATCCGTTCCGTCGCGCTCTATGATAAGATCCCCTATTTCACCACCGCCGCCGCCTCCATCGCCGCCGTCGCCGCGATGAAATCGCGGGCCGAAGGCGAGATCGGCGTGCGCCCGCTGCAAGCCTGATCCGGGCCACAAACCACACGAAGGGCCACCCGCCGGGTGGCCCTTTTGCATTGTGCAAGATGGGCCTTCACTCGGCCTCGGCGCCGTGCCACTCTGCGCGCCATGACACATGATTTCCTGATCATCGGCGGGGGCATCGCGGGAATTTCCGCTGCGGCCCGCCTCGCGCCGCTCGGCTCGGTCCTTCTGCTCGAAGCCGAGGATAATTTCGCCTATCACGCCTCGGGACGCTCCGCCGCGCTCTATGAGCCGCGCTACGGCAATCCGGCTGTGGTCGCGCTTTCGATGGCCTCGAACGACTTCTTTCAGGCGTCGGGCACGCTGAGCCCGCGCGGGCTCATGTTCATCGACACCCCCGATCAGCGCGCCCGGTTCGAGCAAAGCGTTAAGGCCTTTGATCTCGATCCCCTCTCGGTCGAGGAGGCGCGCGCGATCGTGCCGATCCTGAACCCGGAAGTGGTGGGGCTCGCGGCCTATGCGCGCCATGCTTGGGATGTCGATACCGACCTGCTGATCCAGAATTTCCTGCGCGAGGCCCGCGCGCATGGGGCGGAGACCCGCAGCCGCGCGCCGGTCCGTGCGATCCGCCAGATCACGGGCGGCTGGGCGGTTGAGACCCCCGAAGGCACGCATGAGGCGCGGATCATCGTGAACGCGGCGGGGGCCTGGGCCGATCCGGTGGCGGAGATGGCAGGCCTCGCGCCGCTCGGCATTCAGCCCTATCGCCGCTCTATGGCGCGCCTGCCCGCACCCGGTGGCCATGACGTCTCGGGCTGGCCGATGCTGATCGGCGGGGCCGAGGATTGGTATGCCAAGCCCGATGCGGGGGCACTGATCGTCTCGCCCGCCGAGGAAGACCCGATGACCCCGCATGACGCCTTTGCGGACGATATGGTGCTGGCCGAGGGCCTTGCGCGCTATGAAGAGATGGTCACCGAACCCGTCACGCGGCTTCTGAGCAACTGGGCCGGTCTGCGCAGCTTTGCCCCCGACCGGGTGCCGGTCATCGGCTTTGCGCCCGATGCGCCCGGGTTCTTCTGGCTTGCGGGACAGGGCGGATATGGGTTCCAGACCTGCCCCGCCGCCTGTCAGCTTGTTGCCGACCTGATCGGCGGGCGGGCGCCTGATCTGCCGCCCGAGATCGTCGCCTCGCTGTCGCCCGCGCGCTTCGCCTGACATTCGAAAAGCTGCATCTGATTGATGCACATCAAGGCCCGCCGGGGCGATCCGTGCGACAGGGAATAATCCCTTTCGAACAGGAGAACCCCATGAGCTACAAAGAGAAAATCGGCGAAATGCGCAATGAGTTGCGCGTCATGTACAAGACCATCCCCGACGCGACCGCCGGGTTCGGCGTGCTGTCGAAGGCGGTAAAAGAAAACGGTCCGCTCGACGTCAAGACCAAGGAATTCATCGCGCTCGGCATGGCGGTCGTGCTGCGCTGCGAGCCCTGCATCATGTTCCACGTCGAGGCGTTGATGAAGGCCGGCGGCACCCGCGAGGAACTGGGTGATGTGCTGGCGATGGCGATCCAGATGGGTGGCGGGCCTGGCGTCATGTATGCGGGCCACGCGCTGGCTTGCTGGGACGAGCTCGCGGGCGAGGCCTGATCCGATCCCAACATTCTATCTGTGACAGGCCCGCGCCGGAAACGCGGGCCTGTTGCGTTTCATGAGTAATCATTGTGTTACGGAGGACGAAATGATCCGTCTTGCAGCTCTGACCGCAATCGCAACGCTCGTCGCAGGAAGCGCCCTTGCGCAAACGAGCTTCACCCCCGGCGCGCAGTTCATGGAACAATGGGATCTGGACAGCGATGGCCGCGTGACACTCGCCGAGGCGCGCGAACAGCGTGAGAATATTTTCTACATGTTCGACCAGGACAGCGATGGCCGCTTCTCGGCGGAGGAGTTGGCCGGTGTGGATGAGCATAAGGCGCTGGAGCGCGAGGCCGGCAAAGGCCCGGGCCATAACCAGCCGCAAATGCGCGGTCAGGGCATGGGGCCGGGGCGCGGACAGGGCGGCATGGGACCCGGTCAGGGTCAAGGCCGGATGACGCAGCAAGGCCCGATGGGCATGCCTGGCTTCGACATGCCTGCCGCCGAAGGGATGCGCCTGTTCGACGCGAACCGGGACGGCACCATCACGCAGGCCGAATTCGTCGCCGGGACGGATCAATGGTTCGCCATGCGCGACCGCAATGGCGATGGCACACTGACACCAGCCGATTTCGGCCCCGGACGCTAAAGCGCCCTCCGCAAGAACCCGCTGATCGCGGAAAAAAGCCCGGCTGCCCCCCGTGACAGCCGGGCCATTTTACGAAACCCTGCGGGAAATCATCCCGGAGGGTGGAAATGTCTTTCTTTAAAGCGATTCTGGCTGCTGGCGCGTTGAGCGTCGGCCTTGTTGGCTGCGGGGGCGATAGTGCGCCCCACAAGGGCGAATTGATGAGGCCAGAGTTTCTCGACCCGGCCGATTACCGCGCGCCGGGCGTGCCCGCGACCCTCGGCGATACCGACCCGCATGAATGGGGCGGCGCGGCACCGGCCCGTTACGCCGTGCACGGGATCGACGCCGCGCGCTATCAAGGACTGATCGACTTCGGCAAGGCCCGCGCCGCCGGGGTGCAGTTCGCCTGGCTCAAGGCGACCGAAGGGGGCGACCGCGTCGATCCCGGCTTTGCGCCCAACAGCCGCAATGCCCGCGCGGCGGGTGTGCCCGTGGGCGCCTATCACTTCTTCTATTTCTGCCGCCCCGCGAGCGAACAGGCCGAATGGTTCATCCGACATGTGCCCAAGCGCGCGGGCGACCTGCCCCCGGTGCTCGATATCGAGTGGAACCACACCTCGCCCAGTTGCCGCAAACGTCCGCCCGCCGCCGAGGTCCAGCGCGAGATGCGCACCTTCCTCGACGCGCTGAGCGCGCATTACGGAACGCGTCCGGTGATCTATACGACCATCGATTTCTGGCGCGACAACGACCTCGAGCATTTCGCGGGCTACGAACTCTGGCTCCGCTCGGTGACCGCACCGCCCGAAGAGCGCTATCCGGGCACGCATTGGACCTTCTGGCAGTGGACCGGCACCGGAGTCGTGCCTGGCGTGCGGGGGATATCGGATGTGAACGCCTTCCGGGGCAATGCGGCGGCGTGGCGGGATTGGCTCGCACGACGGCTTCAGCGCTAAATGAAAAACGGGGGCGCTGCCCCCGTCCTTCGGACTGCCCCGAAATACTCCGGGGATGAATGGCCGCAGGCCCGAGGGGGCAGCGCCCCCTCCCCTTAGCCGTCCACGCGGATGCGTGCGTTCGTCGGGTCGAACGGGCAGTCTTCGGTCACGACCGCGTCCCACTCCTTGAGCAGCATCTTGACCTTCAGCTTGGTGCCCGGCGCCGCGAGATCGGGGCGCACATAGCCCATGCCGATCTGCTTGTTGAACGCAACCGAGTAGCCCCCCGAGGTCAGCCGCCCGACCTTTTCGCCGTCGAGCAGGATCGCTTCTTTGCCCCACGGATCGGTATCGTCCGGACCGTCGATCAGCAGCGTCACGCAGCTCGCACGGAGCCCCGTGTCGATCATGGCCTGCTTGCCCTTGAAGTCTTTCTCCATGTCGATGAAGCGGTCGAGACCGGCCTCCAACGGGGTCGCATCGCGGCCGAGTTCCGTACCGAAGGCGCGGTAGCTCTTTTCCTGACGCAGCCAGTTCTGGGCGCGGGCGCCCACGAGTTTCATCCCGTGTTTCGCGCCTGCCGCCATCAGCTGATCCCAGAGGTAGCGCGACATCTCTACGGGGTGGTGAAGTTCCCAGCCAAGCTCACCCGTATAGGCCACGCGGACCGCGCGCACCGGGCACATACCCAGTTCGATGTCGCGGTAGCTCAGCCACGGGAAGCGCTTGTTCGAGAGCACGGTTTCCGGCACGCCGTCCTTGACGAGCTCATTGAGAATGGCGCGGCTGTTCGGGCCTGCCAGAGCGAAGACACCCCACTGCGTGGTGATGTCGTGGCAATCTACATAGTCGCCGCCTGCCGCACGGAAATCCTCGATGGATTTGCGCAGGAAGTCCGCGTCGTAATCGGTCCATGCGCCCGCCGAAACGAGGTAATACTCGTCGTCCTTCAGGCGGACGATGGTGTATTCGGTGCGCGTGGTGCCCGCATCGGTAAGCGCATAGGTCAGGTTGATACGCCCGACTTTCGGCAGCTTGTTGCAGGTGAAGTAATCGAGGAAGGCCGTCGCGCCGGGCCCGCGCACGAGGTGCTTGGTGAAGGCCGAGGCGTCGATCAGACCGGCGGTCTCGCGGATCGCCTTGGCCTCATCGACGGCATATTGCCACCAGCCACCGCGACGGAAGCTGCGCGAGTCATGGTCGAAGCTCGCGGGCGCGTCCTTGGGACCGTAATAGTTCGGACGCTCCCAGCCGTTCACCTGACCGAATTGCGCGCCAAGCTCTTTCTGGCGATCGTAATTCGGCGCGGTGCGCAGCGGACGGCAGGCTTCGCGCTCTTCGTCCGGGTGGTGCAGGATGAAGACGTGCTCGTAGCACTCTTCGTTCTTGCGCGCGGCATATTCGGTGGTCATCCACGAGCCGTAGCGCTTGGGATCGAGCGACGCCATGTCGATCTCGGCCTCGCCCTCGACCATCATCTGCGCAAGGTAGTAGCCGGTGCCGCCAGCGGCGGTGATGCCAAAGGAGAAACCCTCGGCGAGCCACATGTTGCGCAGACCCGGTGCCGGACCGACCAGCGGGTTGCCATCCGGCGTGTAGCAGATCGGGCCGTTGAAATCGTCCTTCAGACCCACGGTTTCCGAGGTCGGCAGGCGGTAGATCATCGACATGTATTCTTCCTCGATCCGTTCGAGGTCGAGCGGGAAGAGGTCGGCGCGGAAAGTTTCCGGCACGTCATAGAGGAACCGCGCCGGGGCGCCGCGCTCATAGGGGCCGAGGATCCAGCCGCCGCGCTCTTCGCGGACATACCACTTGGCGTCGGCATCGCGGAGCACCGGGTGCTCGGGGTTACCCTCGGCGCGCCATTTGACGAGCGCGGGGTCCGGTTCGGTCACGATGAACTGGTGTTCGACCGGGATCGCCGGGATCTTGATGCCAAGCAGGCGCGCGGTGCGCTGAGCGTGGTTGCCCGTCGCGGTCACGACATGCTCGGCATGCACGTCGATCAGCTCGCCGGAGCCGACGAGGTTGCCGCCCTTCTCGACCATCTTCTCCAGCGTCACGATCCACTCGGAGCCGGTCCATTTATACGCGTTGACCTGAAGCTTGCGCACAATCTCGACGCCGCGCTGACGCGCACCCTTGGCCATGGCCTGGGTCACGTCGGCGGGGTTGATATAGCCGTCCTGCGGGTGGAACAGCGCGCCCTTGAGGTCTTCGGTGTTGAGAAGCGGCCAACGCTCTTTCATCTGAGCGGGGGTCAGGAATTCGTGATAGACGCCCGCAGTCTCGGCGACCGACGAATAGAGCATGTATTCGTCCATACGCTCTTGCGTCTGCGCCATCCGCAGGTTGCCGCAGATCGAGAAGCCCGCGTTGAGGCCGGTTTCAGCTTCGAGCGTCTTGTAGAAATCGACCGAGTATTTGTGGATATGCGTGGTCGCGTAGCTCATGTTGAAGAGCGGCAGCAGCCCCGCCGCATGCCAGGTCGAACCCGACGTCAGCTCGTCGCGCTCGACAAGCATCGTGTCCCAGCCAGCCTTGGCCAGATGATAGGCGACCCCGCATCCGACGGCACCGCCGCCGACGACCAGAGCTTTGACATGGGTCTTCATTGGGCAACTCCTCGCAGAACTTTTCCTTGTTCTGCCAGAAGCGCATGACGCGGGGCAATCCGCGCCGACCTTTGCCAGACAAAAGCGACATTTTCACGCGCGAAGGGTCGCTGGCCGCAGTGGCGGGCCCGGCTTGGCGTGTGGTTTGGCGCGGGGCGCCAAGCGCTACCCGCGGCGCGCGCGAACGCCTTCCGGCCCTGTCCGGTTCCGCAAATTTTCCCGGTTTTTCTAGTGCCCCAAAGCGGAACAGAAGCCACTTCGGCCTTGTTGTCTCGACATCTGGGGCCGGCAAATGGCCGACCCGCAAACCAGTTTGGGAGATCGACATGAAAAAGCTTCTTGCGACCACCGCCCTTGGCCTGATGATGGCCATGCCCGCTCTTGCCGACAACCACGCGGCACCCGCCGGGGCCATGGCGACCGAGACTTTCTACGGCGCCGTTGACCATGCCGTGATGGCCAGTGACCTGATCGGCAAGCGCGTCTATGCGACCGAGACCGACTATGACCCCAACGCCGCGCTCACTGAAATCGACGGCAACTGGGACGACATTGGCGAGGTCAGCGACGTGATCATCGGCCTGCAAGGCGATGTCGAGGCGGTTCTGGTCGATATTGGCGGCTTCCTCGGGATCGGTGAAAAGACGGTGGCCGTGAACCTCGGCACGCTCGCAATGATTCCCGATGGCGATAGCGAGGGCGAGTTCTTCATCGTGATGAAAGGTAACCGCGCGGCGCTCGAAGGGGCTCCGGCCTATTCGACGGACATGGATCATTCGGATGCCTCGGGGGCGATGGGGGCCGCCGAGACCCGGATCGAAAGCGCCGCGGCTGAGACCCGCACCACGATGGATGAGGCCATGCAGTCGGCAGAGACCGCTGTCAAAGACGCCGCAGCCAAGACCGAGGCGATGGCCGATGCGACCGCCGGCACGGTGGCCGCGATGACCGACCCGCGCGATATCAGCGCGCTGACCGCCGAAGACCTGACCGGTGAACCGGTCTGGGGCCCGAACGGTGACCGTGTGGGCGAGGTCGGCGAGGTTGTCCTCGATGACCAGATGAAGGTTTCCGGCATCGTGATCGACGTCGGCGGGTTCCTCGGCATCGGTGAAAAGCCGGTGGAACTCTCGCCCGGGATGGTTCAGGTCACCTCGGACGATGCCGGCGTGACCCTGAACGTGGCGCTGACCGAGGCCGAGCTGGAGCAGCTCCCCGAATTTCAGGGCTGATGCCGCTCTGATCTGACGCAAACGGCCCGGAGCATTGCTCCGGGCCGCTCAGCATTTCCGAACGCGTCACATGACGCCCGGCACGACCAGATCCGGCGGGCGGTGCCCATCGGCGAAGGTCTTGACGTTGATGATGACCTTCTCGCCCATCTCCGCGCGCCCCTCGACGGTCGAGGAGCCCATATGCGGCAGCAGCACGACATTCGGCATCTCGCGCAGGCGCGGGTTGACCTCGGTGCCGCGCTCGAACACGTCGAGACCCGCCCCGGCCAGTTCTCCGGCATCCAGCATCCGCGTCAGCGCGTTCTCGTCGATCACTTCGCCGCGCGAGGTGTTCACGATCACCGCCGAGGGCTTCATCATCTTCAGCCGCCGCGCATTGAGCAGGTGGAAGGTCGAGGGCGTGTGCGGACAGTTGATCGAGATGATGTCCATCCGGCTCACCATCTGATCGAGGCTTTCCCAATAGGTCGCGCCGAGGCTCTCTTCGATCTCCGGGCGCAGACGCTTGCGGTTGTGGTAGTGAACCTGCATCCCGAAGGCCGCCGCGCGCTTGGCGACCGCCTGACCGATCCGGCCCATGCCGAGAATGCCCAGCCGTTTGCCGCCGATCCGACCGCCGAGGAAGGCGGTGGGCGACCAGCCCTGCCACTCCCCGGCCTGCATCACGGCAAGCCCCTCGGGAATGCGACGCGTCACGGCGAGGATCAGGGCCATCACCATATCGGCGGTGTCCTCGGTAACCACGCCGGGGGTGTTCGACACCAGAACCCCGCGCTGACGGGCCGAGGCCACGTCGATATGGTCAACGCCGGCGCCGTAGTTGGCGATGAGTTTCAGCCGATCCCCAGCCGCCGCCAGCATATTGGCGTCGATCTGGTCGGTCACGCAGGGCACCAGAACATCCGCGCGGCTCATCGCGGCGACAAGCTCTTCGCGGCTCATCCGTTCATCGGTTTCACGCAATTCCACATCGAAAAGTTCTTTCATCCGGGTCTCGACAACCTCGGGTAACCGTCGCGTCACGACAACACTCAGCCGCGGTGCGGGCATGGCGGTGCTCTCCTCTCTTCCAAACGTCTCGACTTAGGTGCAAAGTGACCTCCAACGGGGCGAGGCACAAGGCCCCCAAGAGCAGAAATGGCAAAAATCGGCATGTTAGCGCAATTTTCTTGCGCGCCCGATTGACGCAAACCGGACGTTGGGACGATTTCGAATGATGCGAGCGGGTCTTTGGGCGGCAGCTTTGGCACTGACACTCATCGGCGGGCAAGTCTCGGCGGATTCGAGCACGGTTCAGACCGCTGCGGCGCCTGCCCGAGGTGATGTGACCAACCTTCCGATTCCCCGATACGTGTCGCTCAAGGGGTCGACCGGGAATGCCCGGCGCGGGCCTTCTTTGTCGCACCGCATCGACTGGGTGTTCAAGCATAGCGGGATGCCATTGCGCGTGACCGCCGAGTTCGGCCACTGGCGCCGGGTCGAGGACCGCGAGGGCGCGGGCGGCTGGGTGCATTACTCGCTCCTGTCGGGCGTGCGCAATGTCATCATCGAAGAGGATATGACCGAGTTGCACATGCGCGCCGACGAGGCCTCGCAAGTGGTGGCGGTCGCCGAGGCGGGGGCCATCATGCGGCTGGGCGCCTGCGGGCTGGACTGGTGCGAGGTGTCTTCGGACGGGGTCGATGGCTGGGTGCCGAAATCGGGTCTTTGGGGCGTCTTCCCCGACGAAACCCGCGACTGAAATCCGTCGCTCGGTCATGACAATGCCGCGCGGGCCTGCTAGAGCGCAGACCCGGACCGAGACACGAGGCACGAGATGCAGGCGGACAGTCAGATCAGGTTGAACCTTTCGGCAGGGCTGGCCTCGGTCGGGGTGGCGCTGGTGCTGGTGCTGCTCAAGCTTTGGGCCCTGATGCAGACCGGCGCGCTTTCGATCGCCGCTTCGATGGCCGATAGCGCGATGGATCTGTTGATCTCGGGCGCGGGGCTTTGGGCGATCATCTATGCCGCGCGTCCCGCCGATGACGATCACACGTTCGGGCACAGTTCGGTCGAGGATCTGGTCTCGCTTGGGCAGGCGCTTTTCGTGATGGCGTCGGCGCTCAGCATCGGCTGGCTGGCAATCCGGCGGCTCGTCTCTGATACGCCGCCGGATCTGGAGGCGGAAGGCGCCGGGATCGCGGTGATGTTGGTGGCTGTCGTGCTGACGGCGGGGCTGGTGCTGTGGCAGCGGCGCGTGGCGCGGCGCACCGGCAACAAGGTCGTCGCCGCCGATATGCTGCATTACGTGGGCGACCTGCTGCCGACGATTGGCGCGATCCTCGCGCTGGTGCTTTCAAAGACGATGGGGCTAAGCAAGGTCGACAGCGTAATCGCGCTGATCGCCGCGGGTCTGATGCTGCATGGCGCGCGCGGCATCGGCGCGAATGCATGGCACGCCTTGATGGACCGCGCCGCCGATCCCGAGATCGTCGCGGGGATTGAGACGATTGCGGCAGACTGGCCGGGTGTGCGCGGCTATCACGACCTGCAAACCCGCACCGCAGGGTCCAAGCTGTTCGTGAACCTGCATATCGAGCTGGACGGCGAGCAGACCCTGCGCGAAGCCCACGACATCGGCGCCGCGCTCAAGCGAGGGATCGTCGCGGCCTATCCGCAAGCCGAGGTCATCATCCACAAGGATGTCTGGCACGGCTGAAGGCCGGGGGCTCTACCCCCGGACCCCCGGGATATTTGGAGCGATTGGAAGCCGGGATCAGCTTTCCGCGAGAAGGCCGCGCCCTTTCAGAAGCGGCTCGACGCCGGGCATCTTGCCCCGGAACTCCATGTAAAGCTCTTCCGCCGGACGGGAGCCACCGGTCGAGAGGATGAAGCGCTCGAGCCGCCCGGCAACCTCGGGGTCGAAGGGGCCGCCCGCTTCTTCGAATGCCGCGAAAGCGTCCGCATCCATCACCTCGGACCACATGTAGCTGTAATAGCCAGCCGAGTACCCATCGCCCGAGAAGACATGCGCGAAATGCGGTGTCGCGTGGCGCATTCCGATGGCCGCCGGCATACCAAGCGACGAGAGCACCTCGGCTTGTTTCTCCATCGGGTCGGCGGGCGCCGCGCCCTCGTGGAAGGCCAGATCGACGAGGGCCGAGCCCAGATATTCGACCGTGGCAAAGCCCTGATCATAGGTCGCCGCCGCCAGCAGCTTGTCGAGGAGCGCCTTGGGCATCGGAGCGCCGGTTTCATAGTGGCGCGCGTGGCGCTCGAGCACCTCGGGCACTTCAAGCCAGTGTTCGTAAAGCTGGCTTGGGAGTTCGACGAAATCGCGCGCGACGCTGGTGCCCGAGATGAATTCGTAGGTCACATTGGAAAGCATCTGATGCAGCGCATGGCCGAACTCGTGGAAGAGCGTCCGGGCGTCGTCATAGGAGAGCAGCGTCGGGGCACCCTTGGCGAAGTTGCACACATTGATGACGATCGGACGGGTTTCGCCCCCGAGGTTCTTTTGCGAGCGCATCGCAGAGCACCACGCGCCCGATCGCTTCGAGCCGCGCGCGAAATAGTCGCCAAGGAACACCGCGATATGACGCCCCGCCCGGGTCACGTCCCAGCCACGCACATCGGGGTGATAGAACGGGCCCTCGATCTCACGGAATTCCAGCCCGAAGAGCTTCGTCGCGGTGTCGAACATCGCGCCGAGCATGGCATCGAGGGAGAGATAAGGCTTGAGCGCCGCCTCGTCGAGATCGTGCTCCGCCACTCGGCGCTTCTCGGAATAGTAGCGCCAGTCCCACGGCTCCAGCTCACCGTTGATCCCGTCCTCGTGCATCATTCTCGCAAGGATCGCTCCATCCGCCTCGGCGCGCGCCTTGGCCGGCTCCCAGACGCGCATCAACAGATCGCGCACGCGGTCAGGGGTCTTGGCCATCTCCGGTTCGAGCTTGTAGTCGGCAAAGCTTGCATAGCCCAAAAGCCGCGCGCGTTCCTCGCGCAGCGTCAGGATCTCGGCGGCAATCGCGCGGTTGTCGGTCTCGCCGCCATTCGCGCCCCGCGCGGCCCATGCGCGCCAGGCTTGCTCGCGCAGATCGCGCCGGGTCGAGAATTGCAGAAAGGGCACGATGAGCGATCGCGAGAGCGTGATGACCGGCCCCTTCGCGCCGCGGTCTTCGCCAGCGGCGCGGGCCGTATCGACCACGAAATCGGGCAGGCCTGAAAGGTCGTCGATCTCCATGAACCAGCCCCGCTCGTCGGCCAGAAGGTTCTGCGTGAACTGGTTCTGGATGATGGCGAGGCGTTCCTTGATCGCGCGCATCCGCTCGGCCTCCTCGCCAGTCAGGGCGGCGCCTGCGCGAATGAACATCTGATGATAGAGATCGGCCACACGCGCCTCTTCGGGGGCGAGCCCCGCGCGCTCTTCCCAGACCGCCCGCACCCGTGCGAAGAGCGCGGGGTTCATCGTGATTTCCGAGGAATAGGCGGCGAGTTTCGGCGCCAGATCGCGCTGCAACGCCTCACGCGCGGGCGTCGAATCCGCGCCCGACAAATTGTAGAAAACGCCCAGAACCTTATCGAGCGTCTCGCTTGCGCTCTCCATTGCGGCAATCGTATTGGCAAAATCGGCAGGCTCGGGGTTCTCGGCAATCGCGGCGATATTGGCGCGTGCCTCGATCAGCGCGGTCTCGATCGCGGGGCCGAAATCGGCATCGGACAGATCGGCGAAAGGCGGCAGGGCGAAGGGGCCGGTCCAGTCGGCCAAAAGCGGGTTCGTCATCGGGCAAATCTCCTTTGAGGGAAACCTAGGAGCGATACTGCCCGAGAACCAGCCCCTCTTGTCAGTCTGCCTCAAATATCCCCGCCGGAGGCTCCTGCCCCCTCGGCCCGCGCACCGCAGACCACGCAATCCGCCCGACGTTTCACCGCGATCTCGCGGCTTTCGCCCCAGAGCATGTCATGGATCAGGAGCCGCCCGCGCAGCCCGCGCCCTGCGCCGGTGATGTCCTTCACAGCCTCCCCCGCCATCATGGTGCCGATGACGCCCGGCAAGGCGCCGATCACGCCCGCCTCGGCACAAGAGGGCGCCAGCCCCGGCGCCGGCGCTTCGGGGAAAACGCAGGCGTAGCAGGGTGCTCCCCTGGCCGGATCATAGAGCGAGAGCTGCCCCTCCCACTGCGTGATCGCACCCGACAAGAGCGGTTTGCCCGCCGCCACGCAGGCCGCGTTCAACAGGTAGCGGGTCTCGAAATTATCGGTCCCGTCGATCACCAGATCATACTCCCCGACCAGCGCCGCCGCATCCCCGGCGTTGAGGCGGCGGTTATAGGGACGGACATCGATATGAGGGTTAAGCGCGCGCATCGCGGCCTCGGCGGAAAAGACCTTGGGGATGCCGATATCGGCATCGCGGTGGATCACTTGCCGTTGCAGGTTGGAGTTCGAGACCACATCGTCATCGACGACGCCAATGGTGCCCACCCCCGCCGCTGCCAGATAGAGCAGCACCGGAGAGCCGAGCCCGCCTGCCCCCACCACCAACACCTTCGCGGATTTCAGCTTTTTCTGCCCCGGCCCGCCCAGTTCACGCAGCATGATATGGCGCGCGTAGCGGTCGAGTTCGGCCTCGGAGAAGGTGCCCGCAGGCCGGGCGCTGGCCTGCACCGGCTCGGCGGCCCGGCCGCGCAGGCGCGCGAGAAGCGCCGCATAGGCCCAGACCAGCCCGCCGATCATGCCCAGCGCCACCCATGCCAGAAGGCTTCCGCCGAAGACCCGACCCAGCGCGGGCATCCCAAGCCCGGCCAGCAGATGCGCCGCCACGATCACCACCCAGAGAACCGCCAGCGCCCCCCAAAGCCGCGACCGCGCCCAGCCGCGCCAATAGCCGAGCCCGGCCAATCCGATCAGCAGGATAAGCCCGAGCATCGCTCAGCCCCGCCCGGTCGAACCGAACCCGCCCTCGCCGCGTTCGGTGTCGCTCAGGGCCTCGGTGATCTCGTAGCGCGCCTGCACCACGGGCGCGATCACCGCCTGCGCGATCCGCTCGCCATGGGTCACGGTAAAGGGCTCGGCCCCAAGATTGATCAGCAGCACGCCCAGCGGGCCGCGATAGTCACAGTCGATCGTGCCCGGCGTGTTCGGCAGGCTGATCCCGTGTTTGAACGCGAGGCCCGAGCGCGGCCGGATCTGCATCTCGAACCCTTCGGGGATCTCAACACGCAGGCCCGTCGGAATGATCGAGCGCTGCATCGGGTAGAGGGTGAAACCGCTCTCGCGGTCCTCGGGGCGCAGGTTCGCGCGCAGATCGGCACCTGCCGCCCCCGCCGTCTCATAGGCCGGGAGTGCCACGCCCGGATCGGCCCAGTCCTCACGGATCACCCGGATCAGCGGCGTCATGCCAAGGCCTCCGCGATGCGCTGCGCAAGCCGCGCGGCCACTTCGGATTTGCCCATGCGCGGCCAGCTCTCGGCCCCCTCCGCGTCGATCACGGTGACCGCGTTTTCGGTCCCGCCCATGATCCCCGTCGCGGGGCTCACATCATTGGCGACGATCCAGTCGCAGCCCTTGCGTGCCCGCTTGGCGGTTGCATGTGCAATCACATCATGGGTCTCGGCGGCAAAGCCCACCACCAGACCGGGACGGCCCTTTTTCATCTGACTGACGGTCGCAAGAATATCCGGGTTCTCCGCGAATTCGAGCGCGGGCAGGCTCCCGGTGCCATCCTTCTTCATCTTCTTGTCGGCGGCATTGGCCACGCGCCAATCCGCCACGGCGGCGGCAAAGATCGCCGCATCGGCGGGCAGCGCCGCCTGCACCGCGTCCAACATCTCGCGCGCGGTTTCCACCCGGATCAGATCGACGCCTTGCGGGGGCGCGACCGTTGCGGGGCCGGTAACGAAACTCACCTTCGCGCCCAGATCACGCAGGGCCGCGGCCAACGCCGTGCCCTGCGCGCCCGAGGAGCGGTTCGCAATGTAGCGCACCGGGTCGATCGGCTCATGCGTCGGACCGGAGGTCACGATTACATGCTTGCCCGCAAGCGGCCCGCCGCCCAGCGCGGCCTCGATGCCCGCCACGATCTCCAGCGGCTCGGCCATCCGCCCCGGCCCGTATTCGCCACAGGCCATTTCGCCTGCGTTCGGCCCGACGCTCAGCACCCCATCCGCCGCCAGAACCGCCCGGTTGCGCGCGGTCGCGGGATGCTCCCACATCCGCACATTCATCGCCGGCGCCAGCAGCACGCGCTTGTCCGTCGCAAGCAACAGCGTCGAAGCCAGATCATTCGCAAGCCCCGCCGCCATCTTCGCCATAAGATCGGCCGTCGCGGGTGCGACCACGACCAGATCGGCCGCGCGACTAAGCTGGATATGGCCCATCTCGGCCTCATCCGTCAGATCGAACAGATCACGGTAGACCTTGGACCCCGAGAGCGCCGAAACGCTGAGCGGCGTGACGAATTCCTCGGCAGCGCGCGTCAGCACAGGCACCACCTCGGCCCCGCGCTCGCGCAGCCGCCGGATCAGATCGAGCGACTTGTAGGCCGCGATCCCGCCGCCGATGATCAGAAGAACCTTCTTGCCCGCGAGCATCGCACCCTCCGCCATTTGTCAAAGGTTTAGGGGGCGGGGGGGCCGCACGCAAGGCCCGCGCGCCTATCGGAAGGCCTCACAGGGGTCGGGACGCTCGGTCGGGGCGGTGGCGATCCAGAAATCATAGGGCAGCCCGGTCTCGGGTTCCGCGCCCGGATCGCGCTCGATCTGGCCCAATGCGAACAGTCGGATGCCGGGCAGCGCCTTGCGGATCATCGCCGGCACGGCACGGTCGGTGCGGGCGTGCCCCGTCCCGGTGATCAGCGCCACCGGCCCGCCGGTCGTCTTGCGCGCCCGGATCACCGCGCGGGCAAAGACCGCATCGCGCAGCCGCTGCGCCGCGACGATGCCGGGCAGCGCCTCGGGGGGCAGGGCGTTGCAGTGATCGCGCTGCGCCTCGGCTTCAAGCTGGGCCTGAAGCTCGGGCGGATAGGGCTGGTCGATGCCAAAGCCTGCCGCGTCTACCCCAAGGAATTTCTCGGCCCCCTCGGCAATGGCCGCGCGCAACGCATCGCGCGGCAGGGCGGCACCGATGATAAGCGCGTCGGGCGCGGCCTCGAAAATCGGGGCGTAGAGCGCGAAATCGGGCCAGCCCGCTTCCTCCCATCCGACAGCCTCGGCCAGCGCCTCCGGGTCTGCGCGCAATTCTGGCGTGATGATCGCCGCCTGATCCGGGGTCAGCATCTCGAAGACGAGCGCCCGCGGCTTGAGCGCCGCCACCGCCGCCGCCTGATTGAGATGGTGGCCCGGATTGTCATGCACCTCGCCCAGCACCGCGATATCGGGCTGCGCGGTCTGGATGAAGGTCGGCAGCATCTGCGCCTCGATCTCCATGGCAGAGACGGGCGCGGCGAGCGTCGCGCCAAGCGCGCAGGCAAGCAGAACGTGTTTCATAGCAGAAGGTTCTGCACCTCGCCCCCGTGGCTTTCAAGGCTTTTGCGCATCTTGCCAAAGGCTTGCGCCTCAAGCTGCCGGATGCGTTCCTTGGACAAACCCAGTTCCTCGCCAAGGCTTTCAAGGGTGCGGGGCGCTTCGATCAGGCGGCGCTCTGTGACGATATACCGCTCCCGGTCCGAGAGCCGATCCATCGCCTCCCCGATCCAGCCGCGCATCAGCGCGCCGTCATGGTCTTCGGTCACGCGTTCCTCGGGACCCGGCCCGTCATCAATCAGCGTATCGACCCATTCACGGCCCTCGTCCTCGGTCGATTGGGTCGCGTTAAGCGAGAAGTCGGACCCCGAAAGCCGCCCTTCCATCATCTCCACGTCCGCGAGCGGCACACCGATCACCTCGGCCACCCGCGCCCGGATCGCCGCGCCGTCGAGCGTTACACCCTCGGCATTCGCCTCGCGCTCGATCTGCGCCTGCACGCGGCGCATATTGAAAAACAGCGACTTCTGCGAACTGGTCGAGCCTGTGCGCACCATCGACCAGTTGCGCATCACGAATTCCTGAATCGAGGCCTTGATCCACCAGACCGCGTAGGTCGAAAACCGCACACCGCGATCGGGGTCGAACTTGTCAGCGGCCTTCATCAAGCCAAGGCTCGCCTCCTGAATAAGATCGCTCATCGGCGCGCCGTAGCGGCGGAATTTCGACGCCATCGAGATCGCCAGCCGCATGTAAGCCGTCACAAGCCGGTGCAACGCCTGTTCGTCGCGGTGATCCCGCCACGCCCGTGCGAGTTCAAGTTCGGTCTCGGCGTCGAGATATTCCGCGCGCATCGCTTTGCGCGGAAGGGTCTCATCGGTCATTCCTTCGGTTGCCATCTCAGTCTCCCGGGTCTCCCACCCAACTGTTGGCCGTCCATCTTCAGAGTATGGGGCACGACTCTTCTAACTTCCCAGAGAGAATTTGGTTCCTCACGAAAAAGTTCAATCTGCCGCATATGTTTCGAGCCCTGTGCAAATTCGCACATCGACCTTACGGGCGGGACCTTGTTAACCATTCATCAACCAAGCTGCGCTAGCCGTTAACCTGTGTGAAGGGCAGGCAGGACAGCATGGTCGCCAGAACCTATACCGTCGCCTTCGAAGGCGTCGAAGCGCGCCTCGTCGAGGTGCAATGCGCGCTTGCGGCCGGGATGCCCGGTTTCTCGGTCGTGGGTCTGCCTGACAAGGCCGTGTCCGAGGCGCGCGAGAGGGTGCGCGCGGCGCTGGGGGCGCTCTCCATCGCGCTGCCGATGAAAAAGATCACGATCAACCTTTCGCCTGCGGATCTGCCCAAGGAGGGTTCGCATTTCGACCTGCCGATCGCGCTTGCGGTGCTGGCGGCGATCGGGATCATTCCGCCCGAAGACATAGAGGATTGCGTGTCGATCGGAGAATTGTCGCTCGATGGGCGGCTCATCCCGGTTGTGGGCGCCCTGCCCTCCGCCATGGCCGCCGCCGAGGCCGGGCGCGCCCTGATCTGTCCCGCCGCCTGCGGGTCAGAGGCTGCCTGGGTCGGCGCGACACAGGTCTTTGCCCCCTCGACGCTCGATGCGGCGCTGCGCCATTTCACGGGCCAATCCCCCCTGCCCCCGGCCCGCCCCGGCGAGGTGACACCCGATCCCTCCCTGCGCGATCTGCGCGATGTCAAAGGTCAGGAGCGCGCCAAACGCGCGCTGGAAATAGCCGCTGCCGGGCGGCATCATCTGTTCATGGTCGGCCCGCCCGGCGCCGGCAAATCCATGCTCGCCGCGCGGCTGCCCGGCATCCTGCCCCCTCTGAACGCCGCCGAGGCGCTGGAGACTTCGATGATCCAGTCGCTCGCCGGATTGTTATCGGATGGCGGCATCTCTCGCACCCGCCCGTTCCGGGAGCCGCATCACACCGCCTCGACCGCTGCCATGATCGGCGGCGGGCGCGGGGCGCGGCCCGGCGAAATCAGCCTCGCCCATAATGGCGTCCTGTTCATGGACGAGTTCCCCGAGTTCGCGCGCACCGTCCTTGATACGCTGCGCCAGCCCATCGAGACCGGAGAGGTCGTCGTCGCCCGCGCCAATGCCCATGTGCGCTACCCCTGCCGCTTCCTGTTGATTGCTGCGGCAAACCCTTGCAAATGCGGCCATTTCGGCGATGCGGCGCGGGCCTGTTCTCGTGCGCCGGGTTGCGCCGAAGATTATCTCGGGCGCATTTCGGGGCCGCTGATGGACCGGTTCGACCTGCGCATCGAGGTGCCGCCGGTGGGATTTGCCGATCTCGACCTGCCCGCTTCGGGCGACAGTTCCGCGACGGTAGCCGCACGCGTCGCTGCCGCCCGTGCGGTGCAAAACGCGCGCTTTTCCGCCCACCCGGCCACCCGCACCAATGCCGAGGCCGAAGGCGCAATTCTTGAACAGATCGCTGGCCCGGATGCCGAGGGGCGCGACCTGTTGACCCGTGCGGCAGAACGCTTCGGCCTCTCTGCGCGGGCCTATCATCGCATTTTGCGGGTGGCGCGCACGGTTGCCGATCTCGACGGGTCCGAGCATGTGCGCAAGCCGCATCTGGCCGAGGCGATCAGCTTCCGGCTCACCGGGGCGGCAGGCTGAGCATCTGCCGGATGGTCCGCGCCGCATCACTCAGCGCCGCACGAGCCTCGGGGATGTAACCGTCAAAGAGCTGCCAGACATGCGGCGCGCGCGGCCAGCTCTGGACCATGACCTCCGCGCCGAAGTCGCGCAGCCGCGCCGCCATGCGCAGGCTGTCATCCGCCAGAATCTCCGTTTCCGAATGCTGGATAAGAACGGGCGGCGCGCCCGGAAAGGCCGCGAAGAGGGGTGAGGCATCGGGGTGATCGGGTGCAGCGCCTTGCAGCACGAAATCCCGCGCCTCCTGCAAGCGATCAGAGGGCAGCATCGGGTCGCGGCGGGCATTGATGCGGTAACTCTCGCCACTGCCGGTCATGTCGGTCCAGGGCGAAAATGCGACCAGCCCCGCAGGTGGCGTTCCCCGTGCGCACAGCCGCGCCAAGAGCGCCAGCGCAAGCCCGCCGCCCGCGCTGTCCCCGCCCAGGACGATCCCGTCAGGCGCGTAGCCGCACGCTATCAGGTGATCCCAGACGGTCTCGGCATCGGTCATCGCGGCTGGGAAAGGATGCTCCGGGGCCAACCGATAGCCCGGCAGAATCACCTCGACCCGCGCCAGCCGCGAGATCCGCGCCGCCAGCGCCCGATGTGTTCGGGGCGAGCCCGCCAAATAACCACCGCCGTGGAAATAAAGCATGATCTTGCGCGGATCGGACACGCGCCCAGAGCGAACGGCCAACCCGCTGACCTCACCCAAAGGGACGGGAAGGCTCAGCGTGAAAGGCGGCGTTCGGAGGAAGGCGGCGCCGAACTCGGCCTGCTTACGGGCCTCGACCGGGTCTCGCACACGGCTCAGATACGGCCGCGCCGACAAGCGCAGCGCGATGTTCAAGAACTCTTGGCGCAGGCTCATCAACCCGCTCGCCGGGCCTCGATCGCCTCCCAGATCTTTGCCGCGATATTGACGCCGTCGAAGCGCTCCAACTCCTGAATGCCGGTGGGCGAGGTGACGTTGATTTCGGTCAGCCAGTTACCGATCACGTCGATGCCGACGAATATCTGACCCTTTTCGCGCAAAAGCGGGCCGATGGCCGCGCAAATTTCTTTATCGCGCGCGGTCAGGCCAACCTTCTCGGGCCGCCCGCCCACATGCATGTTCGAGCGCGTTTCGCCCGCCGCCGGCACGCGGTTGATCGCGCCCACCGCTTCGCCATCGACCAGAATGATGCGCTTGTCGCCCTTGCTGACATCGGGGACGAATTTCTGCGCGATCAGCGGCTCTCGATTGATGCCCGTGAACAACTCATGCAGCGAAGCAAGATTGCGATCGTTGGGATCGAGCCGGAAAACGCCCGCGCCACCATTGCCATAGAGCGGCTTGAGAATGATGTCGCCATGCTCGGCCTTGAAGGCGCGGATGGCCTCAAGGTCGCGCGCGATCAGTGTGGGCGGCGTGAGATCGGGGAAGCTCAGCACGAGGAGCTTCTCGGGGTAGTTGCGCACCCAGAACGGATCGTTGACGACAAGGGTCGCAGGATGAATGCGCTCGAGAATATGGGTTGTGGTGATATAGCCCATATCGAAGGGCGGATCCTGCCGCAGCCAGACAACATCGTATTCCGACAGGTCAACCTCGGCTTCGTCTCCCAACGCGAAATGGTTGCCCCGCTCGCGCCGTACCGTCAACGGCCAGCCGCGTGCGAGGACACGACCCTCGCGATAGATCAGCTTGTCGGGCGTGTAATAGAACAGAGAGTGCCCGCGCGCCTGCGCTTCCTCGGCAATGCGGAAGGTGCTGTCGGCATCGATATTGATCGCGCCGATCGGGTCCATCTGGATAGCAACTTTCAAGGCCATGCGCCCCCCTTTCATTGCCACCTTGATGCACTGCCGGCGCAGCCGATGCAATCGGGTGTCAGTTCAGGTAGAGCGCGTTTTCCAGCACTTCGATCTGACCGCCCCCGTCGACGAGTGCCAGATCATAACCCACGTCAGTCTTCTCATCGCACCCCTCGTTCGCCAGAAACTCTTCGGCGGAGCGCAGGATACGGAGCATTTGTCGCTGGGAGAGGCGTTCGGCTGCCTGCGCATGGGTTCTGGCACGCTTGACCTCTATAAAGACAACCCGCTCACCGTCGCGCGCGATCAGGTCGATCTCCCCGCCGTATTTCCCCCGCCAGCGCTGTGCCGCGATTCGACAACCGCTGCGCATGTAATGCGCCGCGACCTGCTCCTCGGCGGCCAGACCGGAATAATACGAGACAGCGCCACTCATCCTCATCCCTCTCTGCCTGGCCGTCGCTGCCGGTCAATCCTCCCGGTCGAGCGCCAGCGCAGCCTGATACACCTCCCGGCGTGGCAGGCCCAAAACCTCTGCGACCTCTGTCGCCGCATCCTTGACGCTCATATGCGCCAGACGCGCGCGCAGGGCCGTCTCCATATCCTCGGTGGAGACCGCCCGTTCATGCGGGCGATCCACGAGTACGACGACCTCTCCCTTGACGGGCGCCGTCTCCAATCCTGCCGCAAGATCCGACAGCGTGCCGCGCCGCACCTCTTCGAACCGTTTGGTGAGTTCCCGACACAGCGCCGCCTGTCTCATCTCTCCGAACTCTTGCACAGCGTCCGCTAACATTTCCCTAACGCGCTTGGGCGATTCATAAAAAACAAGCGTCGCGGGGATTTGCGCGAAACCTCGCAGCCATTTCTGGCGCGCCGATTTCGTGTTCGGCGGGAAGCCCGCGAACAGGAACCGATCCGACGGCAGCCCCGAGACCGTCAGCGCGGCCAGCACCGCCGAGGGACCGGGCGCGGCATGCACCGGCAAGCCCGCCGCGATCGCCGCACGTCCCAGTTGGTAGCCCGGATCGGCCACCAGAGGCGTCCCCGCTTCCGAGGCATAGACCACCGACTTACCCTCCTCCAGCGCGCGGAGGATACGCGGGCGGGCGGTCTCGCCGTTATGGTCGTGATAGGGGATCATCGGCCTCTGGGCGAGCGCGACACCATGGATATCCATGAGATGGCGCAGCGTGCGGGTATCCTCCGCCGCGATCACATCCGCATCACGCAGGATATCGAGCGCGCGCAGCGTAATGTCGCGCGCGGCCCCGATCGGGGTCGCAATGAAATAGAGCCCCGGCGCGAGCTGCGCTCCGCCTGCTGCCCTGCGCGGCTCCGGCGAAACTTTGCCCGCGCTGTCCGAATGATCCATCCGTTGCCCTCACTGCCCTTGCTGGAACGTTTACTTCGAGACGCGATACGCTTAGGGTTCGGGACGCCTCGGGTCCCCTGACCCGCCCTGTCTGCTTATCAGAGGACGCCCTCATGTTTGCCATTTTACGTAACAACCGCAACCCATTGCTGCGAATCGGCGCCCTGTTTTCCGCCCTCTGGCTGGCCGCCTGCGAGCCGATCCCGTTGAGCGGCGGCAATACCGGTCAGCGGGTCGACACTTCAACCCCGATTCCGGTGGCGCTTCTGGTGCCGGGCGGTTCGGGCAGCTCGGACGAAGAGACCATCGCGCGTGCGCTGCGCCAATCGGCACAGCTTGCGATCAGCGACCTCAAGGACGTGCGTATCGACCTGCGGGTCTACAATACCGGCGGCAATGCCGGACAAGCGGCGCAGGTCGCGGCCAAGGCCGTCGATGAGGGTGCCAAGATCATTCTGGGACCGGTCTTTGCCGAGGCCGCCAATGCCGCGGGCCTCGCCGTCGCACCGCGCAATGTGAACGTTCTGGCCTTCTCGAACAACACCGCCATTGCGGGCGGCAACGTCTTCGTGCTTGGCCCGACCTTCCCGAATACGGCCAACCGTCTTGCCCGCTACGCCTCGGCCACCGGCAAGAAGCGCATCCTCGTCGTGCATGAGCAAACCCCCGCAGGTGAGATCGGTGCCGCCGCCATCGAAGGTGCGGTCGCGCGCGCCGGCGGCTCGGTCGTGAGCAAGGCCAGCTTCCCGTTCTCGCAGCAGGGCGTGAGCAGCGCCGTGCCGCAGATCGCGCAGCGCGTGAAGGCGGGTGACGTCGATGCGCTGTTCATGACCGCCGATGCGGCGGGCGCGCTTCCGCTTCTGGCGCAGATGCTGCCCGAGCAGGGCGCAGGCCCCGCCACCGCGCAGTATATCGGCCTGACCCGTTGGGACGTGCCGCCGGCGACGCTGAGCCTTCCGGGGCTGCAAGGCGGCTGGTTCGCCCTGCCCGATCCGGCGCTCAACAACCAGTTCCAGGCGCGCTATCAGGCCGCCTATGGCGAAGCGCCCCACCCGATCGCGGGCCTCGCCTATGACGGGATCGCGGCGATTGGCGCTTTGGTGAAATCGGGCAATCCGAACGCGCTCACCAAGGCTGGCCTCACGCAGGGCTCTGGCTTTGCCGGGGTGAACGGCATCTTCCGCCTGCGCCCCGACGGCTCCAATGAGCGCGGCCTCGCCATCGCCACCGTGCGCAACGGGCAGGCCGTGGTCATCGACCCCGCGCCACGCAGCTTCGGGGGCGCCGGTTTCTGACCCGGCGCCGCCCCAACACCACCACCAACCCGACTGAACGGGACATGACCAAGTGAACGACACGATCACCTCCGCCCCGGCCCCACAGGCCGGGGCCTCTGCCACCCGGACCTACTCCGAAGCCCCCCTTCTGCTCGACCCGCAGCGGCTTGAAGCCGAGCTGGACGCGGCCATTTCCGGTGTCGAAACCGACAAGGATGTGCGCAAGGCCGTCGTGCAGTTTCTCGACACCGCGCGCGGCGAGGCCACCGCTTACATAGAGGCCGATTTCAGAGGGCATCCGCGCGCCGCACGGGATACGGTGCGCGCCTATTCCGATATGACCGACGGCATCGTCCGCTCGATCCTTCAGGTGGCCACCCGCCGCCTGCATCCGCTGCCCACCCCGACCGAAGCCGAAAAGATCGCCGTGCTCTCCGTCGGAGGCTATGGCCGCGCCGAGATGGCGCCGCATTCCGATGTCGATCTGCTGTTCCTGACGCCGTGGAAAATCACACCCTGGGCCGAGAGCGTGATCGAGTCGATGCTCTACATGATGTGGGACCTCAAGCTGAAGGTCGGCCACTCCTCGCGCACGATCGACGATTGCCTGCGGCTCGGGCGTGAGGATTACACGATCCGCACCGCCCTTCTGGAGCACCGCTTCATCGACGGCGACGAGGCGCTGGCCACCAAACTCACCGCCAAGCTGCACACCGATCTGTTCCGCGGCACCGGCGCCGAGTTCATCGAGGCCAAGCTCGCCGAGCGCGCCGAGCGCCACAAGCGCCAAGGCGGGCAGCGCTATGTTCTCGAGCCCAATGTCAAAGAGGGCAAAGGGGGCTTGCGCGACCTCCAGACGCTTTACTGGATCGCGAAATATATTCACCTCGTGGACCGCGCGGCCGAACTGGTCGATCTGGGCCTGTTCTCCGCCGAGGAATACCGCGTCTTCCGCGATGCCGAGGATTTCCTCTGGGCCGTGCGCTGCCATCTGCACCTGATCGCGCATCGGGCTTCGGATCAGCTAACCTTCGATGCGCAAGTCGAGGTGGCCGCGCGTATGGGCTATGCCGACACCGCCGGACGGCGCGCGGTTGAGGTCTTCATGCAGGACTATTTCCGCCATGCGACGCAGGTGGGCGAGGTCACGCGCATCTTCCTCACCGCGCTCGAAGCGCGGCACGTCAAAACCGCCCCCGTCCTGCAACGCATCTTCCGTCGCCGCCGCAAGCTGCGCGCACCCTATTCGGATGACAATGGGCGCATCAACATCGCCGACACCAAGGCGTTTCTCGCGGAAAAGGTGAACCTGCTGCGGCTGTTCGAAGAGGGGCTGCGCACCGGGATGCTCATTCACCCGGACGCTATGCGGGTCGTGACCGCGAACCTGCATCTGATCGACGACGAGCTACGCGAGAACCGCGAGGCGCGGCGGATTTTCCTCGACCTGCTGCTCAAGCACGGCAACCCGGAACGCGCGCTGCGGCGGATGAACGAGCTGGGCGTGCTCTCGGCCTTCATCCCCGAATTCGAGCCGATCGTGGCGATGATGCAGTTCAATATGTATCACAGCTACACGGTGGACGAGCACACCATCCAGTGCATCTCCAACCTCGCCCAGATCGAGCGCCACGAGCTGATCGAAGAGCTGCCGCTCTCATCGCATATCCTTGACGAAGGGGTGAACCGGCGCGTGCTCTATGTGGCGCTACTGCTCCATGATATCGGCAAAGGTCGCCCCGAGGACCACTCGATCCTCGGCGCGCAGATCGCACGCAAGGTCGCGCCCCGCTTGGGGCTGAACGCCAAGGAATCGGAACTCGTGGAATGGCTGGTACGCCACCACCTGCTGATGTCCGATGTGGCGCAGAAGCGTGACCTGTCCGACCCCCGGACAATCCGCGACTTCGCCAAGCAGATGAAATCGCGCGAGCGGCTCGACCTGCTCACCGTGCTGACGGTGTGCGACATTCGCGGCGTCGGCCCGAATGTCTGGAACAACTGGAAGGCGACGCTCCTGCGGCGGCTCCATTCCGACACGGCGCGCGCGCTCGAACATGGGCTTGAAGCCGTCAACCGCGAGCAGCGCACGAACGAGGCCAAGAAGGCGCTCCGCGAGGAGCTTGCCAACTGGGACCCCAAGGCCATGCGCGCCGAACTCGCCCGCCATTACGATCCCTACTGGCAAGGTCTGACGACCGAGACCCAGCTGATCTTCGCGGAACTGCTGCGCGATCTCGAAGATCACGAGATCCGTATCGACCTGCATCCCGACCCCGACCACGACGCAACTCGCGCGGCCTTTGCGCTGGCCGATCATCCGGGCATCTTCTCGCGGCTCGCAGGCGCGCTCGCTCTGGTCGGCGCGAACGTGGTGGATGCGCGGACCTATACCTCCAAGGACGGTTACGCGACCGCCGTCTTCTGGGTGCAGGATGCCGAAGGCCACCCCTATGAGGCCTCGAAACTGCAGCGCCTGAGGACCATGATCGAGAAGACGCTGAAGGGTGAAGTCGTCGCCCGCGAGGCGCTCAAGGACCGTGACAAAGTCAAGAAACGCGAGCGTGAGTTCCGCTTCCCGACGCATATCACCTTCGACAACGAGGGCTCGGAGCTTTACACCATCGTCGAGGTCGATACCCGCGACCGCCCCGGTCTGCTCTATGACCTGACGCGCGCGCTGGCCTCCTCCAATATCTACATCGCCTCTGCCGTGATCGCGACCTATGGCGCGCAGGTCGTCGACAGCTTCTATGTCAAGGACATGTTCGGCTTGAAACTCCATTCGAAATCCAAGCGCGACGCGCTGGAAAAACGGCTGCGCGACGCGATTGCGTCGGGCGCGCAGCGGGCGGGCAACTGAATGCAGCCGATCCGGCTTGTCAGCGGCTTTCTGACGGTGGGCGTATGGACGCTCGCCAGCCGCATTCTGGGCTTTGCCCGCGACATGATGATCGCCGCCTATCTGGGCACCGGCCCCGTGGCCGAAGCCTTCCTGATCGCGTTTTCGCTGCCCAACATGTTCCGCCGCTTCTTTGCCGAGGGCGCGTTCAACATGGCCTTCGTGCCGATGTTCTCGAAAAAGCTCGAAGGCGGCGAGGATGCGACGGGGTTTGCCCGCGAGGCGATGTCGGGGCTCGCAACGGTGCTGATCGCGCTGACCCTCGTGGCGATGGTGGCGATGCCGTGGCTGGTGCTGGCGATGGCGTCGGGCTTTGCGGCGGATGAACGCTTTGCGCTGGCGACACATTTCGGGCGGATTGCCTTTCCCTATATCCTGTTCATCTCGCTCGCAGCGCTGCTTTCGGGCGTGCTGAACGCGGCCGGGCGCTTCGCCGCCGCCGCCGCCGCGCCCGTCCTCTTAAACGTCGTCTTTGTCTGTGCGATGATCGCGGCGGATGCGATGGGTTGGCCGATTGGCGAGGCCCTGGCATGGGCCGTGCCGGTCGCGGGCATCGCGCAACTGGTGCTCGTCTGGGTGGCTGCGAAACGCGCGGGCTACACGATCCTGCCAAGCCGCCCCACCCTCTCGCCTGAGATGAAACGCCTCGCCCGGATCGCGGCCCCTGCGATGCTTGCGGGCGGCGTGGTGCAGATCAACCTGCTTGTCGGGCGTCAGGTCGCCTCGCATTTCGAGGGGGCCATCGCGTGGCTCAACTATGCCGACCGGCTCTATCAACTACCGCTCGGCGTGGTCGGCATCGCCATCGGCGTCGTGCTTTTGCCGGACCTGTCCCGCAAGCTGCGCGCGGGCGACACGGCTGGCGGGCAACATTCCTTCTCCCGTGCGGGCGAGTTTGCACTGGCGCTCACCATCCCGTCCGCCGTGGCGCTCGCCGTTATCGCGCTTCCCATCGTCTCGGTCCTCTACGAACGGGGCCGCTTCGATACCGAGGACAGCCTCGCCACCGCTTGGGCGGTTGCGATCTACGGGCTGGGGCTCCCGGCCTTCGTACTGCAAAAAGTGCTCCAGCCGCTCTTCTTCGCCCGCGAGAATACCCGTGCGCCCTTCTATTACGCCGTGGCCGCGATGGTGGTGAATGCGGGCATCGCCATCGGCCTTGCGCCAGTGATCGGCTACCTCTCGGCGGCCATCGCGACGACGCTGGCGGGTTGGGCGATGGTGTTCCAGCTCTGGCGCGGCGCGCGCCCGATGGGTGAGGCCGCCCGGTTCGATACGCGCTTCCGCACCCGCCTGCCCCGGATCGTCGCCGCCTCGCTTTTCATGGGGGCGGTTCTCTGGGGCGTGGCGTGGGTACTCAATGATGCGTTCTACTCGGCGGGATGGCGCTATCTGGCGCTGCTCGCCCTGATCGCCTCGGGCATTGTCAGCTACTTCGCCTTTGGCGCGAAGATCGGCGCGTTCCGCATGTCGGATTTCCGCTCGGCGGTTCGGCGTAGCACGCCGCGCGGGTGACGCTTAGCGGCGGCGGATACGGGCCAGCGCCCGCCGCCAGCCCCCCGGCGCGACAAGGAAGCTGATGAAGAAACCGGAGGCCGCGCCAACGACCTCGGCGAGCCAATCCGAGCGCGCGCCGAAAATCAGGCTGAAAACCAGCTGAATACCCAGCAGAAAGCCAATCAGCGAAAACGCCCGCATCTGGTTGGCGTTTTCCTGCCCAAGCCGCGTCCAGAGGATCCATGTAAACGCCCCGACAAGCCCGTAAACCGCCGGGTAGCCGCCATAGAGCGCAGCCTCAAACCCCACCGCCGTATGCGCCAGCGCGCCCAAGATCGACGCCCCGAAGAACACCGCCAGAACCGCCCAAGGCCGGAAGATCTCGGCCACCATCTTGCCCAGCGCAAGGATGAAAACGATCACCATCAGCGAATGGGTGAAGGAGCCATGGACGAACGGGTAGGTCACGATCCGCGCGACATGCCGCCACGGGTAGATCCCCTGCTCGATCATGGTGCGCAGGATCGTCGGGTCGAAGGCAAAGCGCTGCAACGCATCGAGCCGCCAGCCGCGCGACATCTCGCCGGCCAGACCCTGCCCGCCAATCGCGAACAGGATTTCGCCGATCACCACCGGCGCGACCAGAAGCCAGACGACCGGCGGCAGCGGATTGATCGGATGTTCGTCGTAACCTTCGCGCATCGCGCCCTCCCTGCGGGCGGGGTCCGGTTGACGCCCCGCGCGCTTTAGCGATAAGCGAGCGGAGACAAGATTTCCAGCCTGCGCGACAGGAGCGCCCGATGACTGAGACCCAGACCAACCCCAACGCGAATTTCAAACGCCGGATCTTTTCGGGGATTCAGCCCTCTGGGAACCTCACGCTCGGTAACTATCTGGGTGCTCTGAAGCGCTTTGCCGAAAAGCAGAACGAGGGGATCGAGACGATCTTTTGCATCGTCGATCTGCACGCCGTGACCGTCTGGCAGGAGCCGGAGGCGCTCAAGCGGCAGACGCGCGAACTGGCGGCGGGCTATCTGGCGTCCGGGATCGACCCCGAGCGCTCGATCCTGTTCAACCAGTCGCAGGTGAGCGCGCATGCCGAGATGGGCTGGCTTCTAAACTGCGTGGCCCGGCTCGGCTGGATGAACCGGATGACCCAGTTCAAGGATAAGGCGGGCAAGAATGCCGAGAAGGCCTCGCTCGGGCTTTACGCCTACCCCGCGCTGATGGCGGCGGACATCCTTGTCTACCACGCAACCGAGGTGCCGGTTGGCGAAGACCAAAAGCAGCACGTGGAACTGACCCGCGACATCGCGGCCAAGTTCAACCATGACTACAAGACCGAGTTCTTCCCGGCCCCGGCCCCGGTGATCGAGGGCGCCGCCACCCGCGTCATGAGCCTGCGGGACGGGTCGAAGAAGATGTCGAAGTCCGATCCCTCCGACGCGAGCCGGATCAATCTGACGGACACCGCCGACCAGATCGCCAAGAAGATCCGCAAGGCCGTGACCGACCCGGAGCCGCTGCCCGAAACGCTGGACGGGCTTGAGGGCCGGGCCGAGGCCAAGAACCTCGTGAATATCTACGCCGCGCTTTCTGGCAAGACGCCGGCAGAGGTGCTGGGCGAGTATGGCGGCGCGGGCTTTGGCACTTTCAAACCGGCGTTGGCCGATCTGGCCGTGTCGGTGATGGAGCCGATCACGACCGAGATGAACCGCCTGATGCAGGACCCCGCCGAGATCGACCGCATCCTGGGTCGCGGAGCCGAGCGGGCCGAGGCCATCGCACGCCCGATCCTCGACCGGACGCTCGACATCATGGGGATGGTACGCTCGCGCTAAGCGCGGACCGGGGGCTTCGCGTCCCGCCCCCGCTGAGTATTTTGGGTTTAAAGAAAGCGGGCCGTCTGGGGGTCACGGCTTTGTGGCGCCTTGATACCATGCGGTGATGATCTGGCGCGCTTCGGGGTCGAGCTCAAAGGCGTTGGGCGGCGGCATCGCGTGGCTTGCGCCGGCTTGCAGAAATATCTGGCGGGCGTGGCGGGCGATGTCTGCCTCGGTTTCGAGCGTCACACCTTTGGGCGGCCAGTGCATACCCTCCCAACTGGGTTCGCGGGCGTGGCACATCGAGCAACTTCCGACCACCGTGTCATAGGCCTCGGCAAATCCCGGCGCGGCGGCGAAGCGTTGCTCCGAGGCGGTCAGCGGGCGGGCCTCGGCTTCCTCCAGCGTCTCGCCCTGTTGACCCATCGACAGCCACACGATCAGAGCGAAGATCAGCGCGGTCAGCCCCCAGGTCCAGAGTGGCCCCTTGCCGGTCTTGTGCATCGTGTTGAAGTAATGCCGGATCGTCACGCCCGTCAAAAAGATCAGGCAGGCGATGATCCAGGCATGCTTGGTCGCGAAGGCCAGCGGGTAATGGTTCGACAGCATCAGGAACACCACCGGCAGTGTCAGGTAGTTGTTATGCGTCGAGCGCAACTTGGCGATCTTGCCGTATTTGGCATCCGGCACGCGGCCTGCCTTGAGATCGGCCACCACGATGCGCTGGTTCGGCATGATCTGGAAGAACACGTTGCCGGTCATGATCGAGGCGGTGAAGGCCCCCAGATGCAGAAGCGCCGCGCGCCCGGTAAAGATCTGGTTGTAGCTCCAGGACATCGCCACGAGGATCGCAAACAGGATCAGCATCAGCGCGGTCGGGTTTTCTCCAAGGCGCGATTTGCACAGCTGGTCATAGGCGATCCAGCCGATCGTCAGCGAGCCCGCCGAGATCAGCACACCCTGCCAGAGCGCCAGTTCCACCTTGCCCGGATCGAGCAGATAAAGCTCTCCCCCGACCCAGTAGACGATCATCAACAGCGCCGCCCCCGAGAGCCATGTCGAATAGCTTTGCCATTTATGCCAGGTGAGATGCTCGGGCAGGCGATCCGGGGCCACGAGATATTTGACGGTGTGATAGAAGCCGCCGCCATGGACTTCCCATTCCTCGCCATAGGCACCCTTGGGAAGGTCCGGCGCCGGGCGCAGCATCAGATCGAGCGCGATGAAATAGAACGAGGCGCCAATCCAGGCCATCGCGGTGACCACATGCAACCAGCGCACCCCGAACCCCAGCCAGTCCCACGCCACCGAAAGCTCATACATCGTCGTCTCCTGTCTCGCCTGCGCGCCAGTCTATGCGCGGCGGATTTCTTCTGCTATTCCCCGCAAAGGTTAAGCAGCATCAAAAAAACCCGAAGAATGTCTTATCTCGACAATATACGCACCTTCGTCCGCGTCTACGAGCTTGGCAGCATGTCCGCTGCGGGCCGTGACCTGCGGATCTCTCCGGCGGTGATTTCGGCGCGTATTTCTCAGCTTGAGGATCATCTCGGCGTGCGGCTGTTTCAACGCACAACGCGCAGCCTCACCCCGACCGAACAGGGGCAATCGTTTTATCGGGGTGCGACCGAAATCCTTGAGGCGGTCGAGAGCGCAGAGGCGCAGATCGTCAATATCACCGAGAACTTGCGCGGGTCACGCTATATCGCCGCACCGCTGGGCGTTGGGCGGCGACTGATCGCTCCACAAGTCCCTGATTTCCTGAAAGATTACCCAGAGGTCAGCGTCCGCCTGCGATTGACCGACCGCAAGGTCGATCTGACGACGGAGGGTCTTGATCTGGCCTTCTTCCTCGGACAGCCCGAGGATAGCAATCTGCGCATCCGCAAGATCGCCGATGTCGAGCGGGTGCTTTGCGCCGCGCCCGATTACATCGCGCGGCGGGGCATGCCGAAAAGTGGCGACGATCTTCTGGCGGGGCGGCACGAATGCCTGAACCTGCGCTTTCCCGGCGCAACCGAATTCCAATGGCGTTTGCAGACAGCGACGGGGCCGAAACGGTTTCGGGTCGCAGGGCGCTACGAGTCGGATGACGGCGATGTGCTCACGGATTGGGCGCTGGCCGGACACGGGGTCGCGCTCAAACCGGTCTTCGATATCGCCGATCATCTGCGCAGCGGCGCACTTGTCCCGGTCGCCTGCGATACCCCGCCCGAGCCGATCCAGATGGCCTGTCTGTTCACCCATCGGCGCAGGCAGGACCCCAAGACCCGCCTGTTCATGGAATTCATGATCGAACGGATCGCCGCGACGATCCGGCGTCAGGACCCCTCAGCTCCCCCGGTAGGTTGAGTAGCCAAAAGGCGAAAGCAGGAGCGGCACATGGTAATGCGCGGGCTCCGACATGCCGAAACGGATCGGGACCTCATCGAGAAAACGCGGGGTCTCGGGCGGGGTTCCGCTTGCATCGAGATAGGCGCCGGCGTGAAAGACCAGCTCATAGGTGCCGGTCTGGAACTCGGCCGCGGGCAAAATATGGCTATCGGTACGGCCATCGGCATTGGTCGTCAGGCTGCGCAGGTGATGCCGCTCGGCCCCGGCAATGCGATACAGGTCAATCCGCAGCCCCGCCGCCGGGACACCGCGCGCGGTGTCGAGAACATGGGTGGTCAGATATCCGCTCATGGGCGCGCTCCTTTCGGGTTTGCGTCTTTCTATGCGTCTTGCCAATCTGAACACAAAGCCGATGCGCCAAAAGGCTGTTTTCGGATTTTTTTGAAAAAAGACTCGAATTTTCGGGTTTATGACTTGTCAAAACAAAAAGGAACCTTGGACAGTGACACGTTATCCGCGCGACATGACGGGATATGGTGGCCATCCGCCTGCGGCCAACTGGCCGAACGGGGCGCGGATCGCCGTGCAGATCGTGCTCAACTATGAAGAAGGCGGCGAGAACAACGTCCTGCATGGCGATGCCGCCTCCGAGGCTTTTCTCTCCGAGATCACCGGTGCGCAGCCATGGCCGGGGCAGCGGCACTGGAACATGGAGTCGATCTACGAATATGGCGCGCGCGCCGGGTTCTGGCGGCTGCACCGTATGCTCGGTTCTCTGCCGATCACGGTCTACGGCGTCGCCACGGCCCTCGCGCGCTCGCCCGAGCAGGTGGCGGCGATGCAGGCCTCTGGCTGGGAGATCGCGAGCCACGGGCTGAAATGGGTCGAGCATAAGGATATGCCCGAAGCGGAGGAGCGCGCCCAGATCCGCGAGGCGATCCGGCTGCATACCGAGGTCACGGGCAGCCCCCCGCGCGGCTGGTATACCGGGCGCTGCTCGATGAACACGGTGCGGCTTGCGGCGGAAGAGGGCGCGTTTGCCTATATCGCCGACAGCTATGCCGACGACCTGCCCTACTGGATGGAGATCGGCGCGCGCGATCAGCTGATCGTGCCCTACACGCTTGATTGCAACGACATGCGCTTTGCCATTCAGGCGGGGTTCACCGCGGGCGACCAGTTCGAGACCTATCTGCGCGACAGTTTCGACACGCTTTATGCGGAGGGGCTGGCTGGCGCGCCGAAAATGCTTTCGATCGGGCTGCATTGCCGACTGATCGGGCGTCCGGGCCGGGCGGCCGCGCTCAAGCGGGTGATCGAGTATTTCAAGGGCCATGAGGGCGTCTGGTTCGCCACGCGCGAGCAGATCGCGGATCACTGGGCGGCGGCCCATCCGCATCTGCGCAAGGCACGCCCTTCGCAGATGAGCCGGGACGCGTTCGTTTCGGCCTTTGGCGGGATTTTCGAGCATAGCGCATGGATCGCCGAACGCACCCATGAGCGCGAGCTTGGCCCGGCGCATGATACGGCCCTCGGGCTGCACAGCGCACTGGCGCGGGTCTTCCGTTCCGCCAGCGCGGCGGAACGGCTGGGCGTGCTGACCGCGCACCCGGATCTGGCAGGTAAGCTTGCGCAGGCCAAACGGCTCACGGCGGAGTCGACCGCCGAACAGGCGGGCGCCGGCCTCGACGCGCTGACCGACGAAGAACGTGCGACCTTTACCGAGTTGAACGCGGCCTATACTGCGAAATTCGGATTCCCCTTCATCATCGCCGTGCGCGACAACACCAAGGCCTCGATCCTGAGCGCCTTCCGTCGCCGCATCGAGAATGACCGGGCGCGCGAATTCGCCGAAGCCTGCCGGCAGGTCGAGCGGATCGCCGAGCTGCGCCTGATCGAGAAGCTCGGCGGATGAGCGCGCGGATCGTGATCCAGCCGCTCACCCCGGAGGCGTTCGCGCCGTTCGGAGACGTGCTGGAGGCCGTGGGCGACCCGGACAAGATCATCAATCAAGGCCTGTGCGGGCGCTATCACGACCGCGCCCGGCTGGATTTCGGCACCGGGCGCGCGGGGATCAGCCTGTTCAAGGCGGAGCCGCGCAGCCTGCCCTATCGGCTCGATCTGGTGGAACGGCATCCCGAGGGCAGTCAGGCGTTCATCCCGATGAGCCTCGACCCGTTTCTGGTGATCGTGGCCCCCGATGAGGGCGATCGCCCCGGCACGCCACGCGCCTTTCTGACCGCGCCCGGACAGGGGATCAACTTCCACCGGGGGACATGGCATGGCGTGCTGACACCGCTGGCCGCGCCGGGACTTTTCACCGTGATCGACCGGATCGGCGATGGACCAAATCTTGAGGAACATTGGTTCGATCAGCCACCGCTCGTGGTTTCGGAACACCCCTAGACCGCGCAGGTCGAGGGATATGCTGCGTCGGTTGGACACGGGCAGGGAGGCCCGGTCCAAACCCGAAAAAACTCAGGGAGGAGAACCACATGGGGCTCATACCGCAGATGGGCGCGCTGGTCGAGGCGCTGCCGAGCGCAGTTCTCGGCTGTGGTGCTGAACATCGTGTTCAACGGTGGCACGAAAGTCGATGAGGAGGAGCTGCGCGAGGCCGCGATGCAGGCTGATAGCGGGCACTAAGCCGTTCCGTCCGGCGGCACACCCGCCGGACGTCCCATCACACGAAAAGCGGCGCAGAAACCCTGCGCCGCTTTTTTCTGTCGGATCGGAGCCCGGTGTCAGGTACAGCGCGCGCCGCCGCCGTAAGTGCCAGCAGGCCGGAGCGTCATATGGCGGTTCACATCCTTGTAGAGCAAATAGCGGAACTTGCCCGGCCCGCCCGCGTAACACGCCTGCGGGCAGAAGGCGCGCAGCCACATGTAATCGCCCGCTTCGACCTCGACCCAGTCATTGTTCAACCGATAGACCGCCTTGCCTTCGAGCACGTAAAGCCCGTGCTCCATCACATGCGTCTCCGCAAAGGGGATCACCCCGCCGGGTTCAAAGGTAACGATGGTGACATGCATGTCGTGGCGCAGATCGGACGGGTCCACGAAGCGGGTCGTCGCCCATTTGCCATCGGTGCCGGGCATTGGAGTCGGGGCGATGTCCTTCTCGTTCAGGATGAGCACATCGGGGCGATCCAGCCCTTCGACCGCCTCATAGGCCTTGCGAATCCAGTGGAAGCGCAGAACGTCCGCCCCACGATTGTGCAGAACCCAGTCGCTCGCCGGCGGCAGGTAGGCATAGCCCCCCGGCACCAGCTCATGAGTAGCACCATTGACCGTGAGCGTCGCGCTGCCCTCGACCACGAACAGCACCGCCTCCGCCTCGGGATCGGTTTCGGGACGGTCAGACCCGCCGCCCGGCTGCACTTCCATGATGTATTGCGAGAAGGTCTCGGCAAACCCGCTCAGCGGGCGCGACAGAACCCAAAGCCGCGTGCCCTCCCAGAAGGGCAGAAAGCTGGTGACGATGTCGCGCATCGTGCCTTTGGGGATCACCACGTAGGCCTCGGTAAAGATCGCGCGGTCGGTCAGAAGCTGCTCCTGACCCGGATGTCCTCCGTGCGGCGCGAAATACTTGGTGCTCATGGGCGCTCCTGAAATCTGGGGCTGTTGGTCACGACTATGCGACAGGGGGCGAGGGGGAACCAGACGCAAAGCGACGAGATGTGCTTTCGGATGGATTTGATAATCCGGCGCAATGCAGAGAGCGGCGCACCGGAGCACGCCGCTCTTTGAAGCCTCAGCCCGAAGCCCGCGCCTTCAACTCAAGGCGGCGGCGATGCAGGACCGGCTCGGTATAGCCTGAGGGCTGCACGCGGCCCTCAAACACCAGATCACACGCCGCCTCGAAGGCGACCCCGTCGAAGCCCGGAGCCATCGCGCGATAGGCCGGATCGCCCGCGTTCTGACGGTCCACCACCTCAGCCATCTGGCGCATGATCTCCATCACCTGATCGCGGCTAACCACCCCGTGATGGAGCCAATTCGCAACATGCTGCGCCGAGATGCGGCAGGTCGCGCGGTCTTCCATCAGGCCGACATCGTGGATGTCCGGCACTTTGGAGCAGCCAACCCCCTGATCAATCCAGCGCACAACATAGCCAAGAATACCCTGCGCGTTGTTCTCGACCTCGCGGCGGATTTGCTCGGGCGTCCAGCGCCGATAGGTGGCCAGCGGAATGTCGAGCAGTGCATCGAGATGGCCGCGCCGCCCGCCCCTGGCAAGCTGCGCCTGCACCGCCATCACATCGACCTTGTGGTAATGCGTGGCGTGAAGCGTCGCGGCCGTCGGGCTCGGCACCCAGGCGCAATTGGCGCCCGCGCGCGGATGCTCGATTTTCTGCTCCAGCATGGCCGCCATCTTATCCGGCACGGCCCACATTCCCTTGCCGATCTGCGCCTTGCCCGAAAGCCCGCATTCCAGCCCGATATCGACGTTCTGGTTCTCATAGGCCGCGATCCAGCCCTTGCGCTTGATGAAGTCCTTGCGGCTGAAGGGACCCGCCTCCATCGAGGTGTGAATCTCGTCCCCGGTGCGGTCGAGGAAGCCCGTGTTGATAAAGCAAACGCGGTGTTTCGCGGCCCGGATACATTCCTTGAGATTGACGCTGTTGCGGCGCTCTTCGTCCATGATGCCGAGTTTGACGGTGTAAACCGGCAGGCCCAGTGCCGCCTCGACCGCGCCGAAAACTTCATCCGCGAAAGCGACCTCTTCGGGGCCGTGCATCTTGGGTTTCACCACATAAACCGAGCCGCAAACCGAGTTGCGCGGGCCGGAGGTCTTTTGCAGGTCGTGCATGGCGATGAGCACGGTGATCATCGCATCCATCAGCCCCTCGAACACCTCGTTGCCCTCGCGGTCACGGATCGCCGGGTTGGTCATCAGGTGGCCGACATTGCGCACCAGCAAAAGCGCGCGGCCCTTCAGGGTCAGCTCCGATCCATCGGGCGCGGTGAAGCTACGATCCCCGTTCAGGCGGCGCGTCATCGTCTTGCCGCCCTTCTCGAAAGTCTCCTCAAGGTCGCCCTGCATCAGCCCAAGCCAGTTGCGATAGGCGAGGATCTTGTCCTCGGCATCGACGCAGGCCACCGAGTCCTCAAGGTCGATGATCGCGGACATCGCGGATTCCAGCACCACATCCGCAAGCCCCGAGGCCGAGGTCTTGCCGATCGGGTTCTCGGGATCGAACCGCAATTCGACATGCAGCCCGTGATTGCGCAGCAGCACCGAGCGCGGCGCGTCCGGCGTGCCGGTGTAGCCCACGAAAGCCCCGGGGTCGCGCAGGTCAGAGCCATCGACCTTCAGCTTGCCGTCAACGACCCGGTAGGCGCTCGCCTTCGCGTGGCTCGTCCCTGCGATCGGAAACACCTCATCGAGGAACACCGCTGCCCGCGTCACGACCCGCGCACCGCGCCCGGCATCGAACCCGCCCGAAGCGGGCGGTGCGCCCATCGCATCGGTGCCGTAAAACCCGTCATAGAAGCTACCCCAGCGCGCATTGGCCGCGTTCAGCACGAAGCGCGCATTGGTCGAGGGCACCACAAGCTGCGGCCCCGGAATCTGCGCGATTTCGGGGTCCGTGTTCGCGGTCTCGATGCTGAAATCCCCGCCCCTCGGAACGATATAGCCAATCTCTTCGAGAAACGCGCGATAGGCCTCGCGGTCATGCGGATGACCGCGACGGGCCTTATGCCAGTCGTCGATCTGCGTCTGGATCGCTTCACGCTTGGCCAGCAACGCGCGGTTGCGCGAGGTGAAGTCGTGCACGATCCCCGAAAACGCGCTCCAGAACCGATCCGGCGTGATGTCGAGCCCGGCCAACACATCCTCCTCGATGAACCGCTTCAGGCTCGGATCGATGCTGAGATCGTGCGTGAGCACCATGGCTTGGGGCGGGTTGGTATCCGGCATGTGGGCTTCCTTGGCAAAGGCTGGACGGAGCCATGCCGTTGCGAAAGACGACCGGGCACGGCTTGGGTGACAGCCATTTTCTACCAGATCTCTTTGATCTGACTTCTTTGAAAGTCCGAAAGGACTTTCAAACTATACCGGGCAATTCCTGCGCCCGTTCAGCTTGGATCGCGCCAGCGGTTCACCATCGGATAGCGCCGGTCGAGCCAGAAAGCCCGCGTCGTCAGACGTGGTCCCGGTGCCGACTGGAAGCGCTTCCACTCGGAGATATAGAGCAGATGCTCGATCCGCTTGACGGTGGCGCGGTCGAAGCCGGCGGCGACGATCTCGCCCACGGATTGATCCTCTTCGACGAGCCGTTCAAGGATCGCGTCCAGCACCTCATAGGGCGGCAGGCTGTCCTGATCTTTCTGGTCCGGGCGCAGCTCTGCCGAGGGCGGCTTATCGATGATCGAGACCGGGATGACCTCCCCGGCGGGTGCTTTCATCCACGGGCGGTGGTTCACGTTGCGCCAGCGGCAGGTCTCGAACACACGGGTTTTATACAGGTCCTTCAGCGGGTTATAGCCACCCGCCATGTCGCCATAGATGGTGCAATAGCCCACAGCGACCTCGGATTTATTGCCCGTGGTCAGCAGCATCGAGCCGAACTTGTTCGAAATCGCCATGAGCATCACGCCGCGCAGGCGCGACTGGATATTCTCTTCGGTGACATCGGGCTTGGTGCCAGCCATCAGATGCGCGAGCGCCCCCTCGACCGCATGGCGGCTCTCTTCGATCGAGACAGTATCGAGACGCGTCCCCAGACGCCCCGCGATATCGGCGGCATCGTCGAGCGAGCTTTGCGAGGTGTATTCCGAGGGCAGCATCACGCAATGCACATTCTCGGGGCCGAGCGCATCGGCGGCAATCACCGCCACCAGCGCCGAGTCGATCCCGCCAGAAAGGCCCAGCACGACTTTCGAAAAGCCCGATTTCGCCAGATAGTCGTGCAGCCCCATGACCATCGCGCGGTAGTCCTGCTCCCAGTCGTCGGGCTGCGGGTCCATGCGACCGGGCAGCGCGCGCCAGCCCTCGGCCCCGCGTTCGAAATCAATATGATCCACGATCTCTTCCCAGGGCGCGAAATGCGCGGCCATCTGCCCATGCGGATTGAGCACGAAGCTCGACCCGTCGAAAAGCTGATCGTCCTGACCGCCCAGCGCGTTGAGGTAAACCACGGGCAGACCCGTTTCGACCACCCGCGAGACGATCACGTTCATCCGCAGATCGAGCTTGCCGCGGCGATAGGGCGAGCCGTTCGGGATCAGAAGGATCTCGGCGCCGGTCTCCTCCAGCGTCTCGGCCACATCGGGGTGCCACGCGTCCTCGCAGACCGGGGTGCCGATCCGCAGCGGCCCGATCCGGTAAGGCCCCGAAATCGGCCCGGAATCAAAGAGGCGCATCTCGTCGAACACATCGTCATGCGGCAGGTGATGCTTGAGCATCCGCGCACGCACCGCGCCCTCTTCGATCACCCAATAGGCGTTGTAATGGCCGCTTTCGTCCCAATAGGGCCCGCCGATCCCCAGCGCCGGACCATCCACGATCCGCTGCGCCAGAGCCGCCATCTGCGCCATCGCGTCATGGACGAAGGCAGGCTTCAGCACGAGGTCCTGCGTCTGATAGCCGGTCAGGAACATCTCGGGCAACGCGACCATATCGGCCCCGGCCGCCTTGCCTTCGAGCCAGGCCTGATAGGCCTTCTCGGCATTGGCCGCCAAGGCGCCCACGGTCGGGTTGAGCTGCGCGAGCGTCAGACGAAAGCGATCGGCCATCGGCGTCGGGTCCTGTCGGTTGGGTCAGCGATACTCCCCTGATTTAGCAGATGTTCCCCAAGTTGAAAGCGCCGATCGGGGGGAAAATGGCGCGGCTTTACGCATCGCGCACCGCTCGCGCGGATGTGGGGGCTCGGCGCTTGTCACGCCCGGCGGCGCGCTTTAGGGTCCGGACGGGTTCAGGGGTGGGGATGCAAGCCGGATGGCGCGGCACCCCCTTCGGTCTTGAAGAAGGATCGCATCATGTCGGGCAAAGCTCTTCGCGCATTCACCTTGTCTCTGGCTGTCGCGGCCGGGTCCGCAGGCATGGCCTTTGCGCAGGATGTCGTGACCAAACAATATGACGATGGCGGGCTCTACGAGGGCACCTTCAAGAACGGCAAACAGCACGGGCGCGGGACGTACAAGCTCCCCTCCGGCTACGAATACGAGGGGGAATGGGTCGAGGGCGAGATCCGCGGCCAAGGCATCGCCCGCTTCCCAAATGGCTCTGTCTACGAGGGCAGCTTCGCGCGCGGCAAACCGCATGGGACGGGCAAGATCACCTTCGCCGACGGCGGCACCTACGAAGGTACTTGGGACTTCGGCGCGATCACCGGCGAGGGCGTGGCGAATTACGCGAATGGCACCCGCTATACCGGCCAGTTCAAGGGCGCGCTGCATGACGGCCAAGGCGTGCTCGAGGGCGCGAACGGCTATCGCTACGAGGGCGAGTGGGTCGCGGGCGTCAAGCAGGGCAAGGGCAAGATCAGCTACCCCGATGGCGCGGTCTACGAGGGCCAAATGCAGAACGGCCAACGCCACGGCCAGGGCACGCTTACGATGGCGGACGGGCTGACCTATGCGGGCGAGTGGCGCGATGGGCAAATGAACGGCCTCGGCAAACTCAGCCAGCCTAATGGCGATGTCTACGAAGGCGAGATGTCCAACGGCAAACGCCACGGGCTCGGCAAGGTGACCTATGCCAATGGCGACATCTATGACGGGGCCTTCATGCTGGACCAGCGCCACGGGCGCGGCGTGTTCACGGGCACCGATGGCTATGTCTACGATGGCGAATGGGTCGAAGGCCGGATTGAAGGGCAAGGCCGTGTCAACTACCCGGATGGCTCGACCTATGAGGGTCAGTTTGTCAACGACTTGCCCGAGGGTCAGGGCAAGATCACCTACCCCGACGGCTCAAGCTATGAGGGCGGCTGGCTGGCCGGTGTGATCGAAGGCCAAGGCATTGCACGCTACGCCAACGGGCTGATTTATGAGGGCGAATTCCTCTCGGCCCGGAACCACGGCAAAGGCAGGATGAGCTACCCTGACGGCTATGTCTACGAAGGCGACTGGGCCGATGGGCAGCGGCATGGGGAGGGCCGGGCGACCTATGCGGATGGCACCGTTTACGAGGGCAGCTTCGAGGCCGGTCAACGCTCGGGTCAGGGCACGATCACCAAGCCGGACGGATTTTCTTACACGGGCGGCTGGCGCAACGGCGAGATCGACGGCACCGGTGTTGCGACCTATGCGAATGGCGACGTCTATGAGGGCAACTTCATGCAAGGTAAGCGGCAGGGCGAAGGCACCATGCGCTATGCCTCCGGCAAGGTCGAAGCGGGGCGCTGGACCGAAGATGTGCTGACCGAGGAGCGCCCCGTCGAGGAGGCCGCGCCGTCGGAAGCCCCCGCAGAGGGCACCGCTCAATAGCAGATTTCGAACATCGGCAGCGCCGGGCCTACCAAGGAACCGGCTTGCCTTTGTAATCGAAGAACTGTCCCGATTGCGCGGGCCCAAGCGCCAGCAACACCTCCAGCAGCGCACGCGCCGCCACCTCGGGTGCCAGCTTTTCGCGCGGGTAGTCGCGGGTGAACTCTGTCTCCACTGTGCCGGGATGAAGACAAGCGACAACCAATTGAGGATATTTACGTTTCAGCTCGATCGCCGCCGTGTGCAGCAACTGGTTCAGCGCCGCTTTCGCCGTGCGGTAGCTATACCATCCCCCCAACCCGTTATCGCCAATCGACCCTACCCGCGCCGAGAGCGCCGCGAAATGGGCGGGGCGGTCGCGCGGCAAAAGCCGCGCGGCATGTTTGAGGATGAGCGCCGGTCCTACGGCATTCACGAGGAACTGCGCTTGCAGTTCTTCAACCGATAGCTGCGAAAGTGCCTTCTCCGGTGTGCCAAGCGCGCCGGTCGCCACGAATATCAGATCGAACCCGGGCTCGAGACGCCCGAGATGGCTCTCGACGCTAGCCTCCGAGGTCACGTCAAACCCGTCCGCCCGGCGCGAAAGCCCGGTCACCGCCCAGCCGTCCGCCTCCAGACACACCCGGATTGCCGACCCGATCCCGCCACTATCGCCCAACACCAATGCCCGCTTCATCGCATCCTTCGCCCCAGTCACGGGGCAAAGGATAAGGCGCGGGCGTGGGGCGGCAAGGGCTCAGCCGACCGCCAGCCCACCCGAGAGCAGCGCCGCGTTGCCGCCGGCAGCGGTCGTATCCACGCACAGATGCCGCTCCAGCAGGACGTGCCCCGCATCCGGGGTCGTCACGATGAGAGGCAGGATCGCGCCGGGCCGCGAAGCGAGGGCCTGCGCATATGCCGCAGCCCCCTCTCCCCAGTAGAGCGCGCCCGCGAACCCTTCGAGCGTGGCAAGGGCCGTCGCCTCAAGCCGCCCCTGGACCTCGACTGCGACACCGCCCAAAGCGCGCACGGCCGATGCCTGCTCTACCACCGCCGCAGGCCCCGGACCGAGGCACAGGATCGGCGCGCGCGGCACCGTCCGGAGCCGGTTCGACTCGCCCGTCGGGCCGGGCAGGTCCTCTGTCGAGACGATCCGTTCCGGCGCATTCGCTGCCTCGAAGATCGCGGCTTGCACCGCCAGCGGGTCGGCCTCGGACCCCCAGTTATCCATCGCGCCGGGCATCGCGGCACGCGCGAAACGGCTCAGATAGAGCGGCCCGCCCGCCTTGGGTCCCGTACCGGAAAGCCCCTCACCGCCAAAGGGTTGCGAGCCGACCACCGCGCCGATCTGGTTGCGGTTCACGTAGACGTTGCCGATATGGAGCCGGTCCGCAATGTCCTGCACGCGGCTGTCGATCCGTGTATGCAGACCGAAGGTCAGCCCGTAGCCACGTGCGTTGATCGCAGCGATGACCTGATCGAGGTCGCCCGCCGCGAAACGCGCGACGTGCAGCACCGGGCCGAAGACCTCGCGCTCCAGCGCCGAGATGCCCGGCACCTCAATCATCGCAGGCGCGACAAAGGTGCCCTGATTGGGCGGTGTCAGCGCGTGGAGCAGCCGACCATCCGCGCGGGCGGCCGCGATATAGGCGGCGATCTGATCACGGGCCTCGGTATCGATCACCGGCCCCACATCGGTCGCAAGCGACCACGGATCGCCAAGGCGTAGCTCCTCCATGGCGCCCCGGATCATCGCGATCAGATGAGGTGCGACGTCTTCCTGCACATAGAGACAGCGCAGCGCCGAACAGCGCTGACCCGCCGACTGGAAAGCCGAGGCAACGACATCGCGCACCGCTTGTTCGGGCAGCGCGGTCGAGTCGACGATCATCGCATTGAGCCCCCCGGTCTCGGCGATCAGCGGAGCCTCGGGGGCAAGGTTAGCGGCCATCGAACGGCGAATGATTTGCGCGGTCTCGGTCGAGCCGGTGAACACCACGCCGTCGATGCGCGGGTCAGACGTGAGCGCCGCGCCGACCGTGCCGCCCTGCCCAGGCAGAAGCTGCAATGCGCTTACCGGAACCCCCGCCTTGTGCAGCAACTCCGCCCCGATCGCGGCAATGATCGGCGTCTGCTCGGCAGGCTTGGCGAGAACCGCATTGCCCATCGCCAGCGCCGCCGCGATCTGCCCTGTGAAAATCGCCAGCGGGAAGTTCCATGGCGAAATCGCGGTGACGCGCCCAAGGGGCTGGGTCTCGCCGCGTGCTTCGGCCTGAGCCGCATAGTAGCGCAGGAAATCGACCGCCTCGCGCAACTCGCCCACCGCGTCGGGCAGGGTCTTGCCCGCCTCACGCGCAAGGGCCGCAAAGATCAGGCCGAAATTCTCTTCGTAGAGGTCCGCCGCCCGGCGCAGCACCTCGGCGCGCGTCGAAACCGGCGCATCCCAAGGCGCGGCCCCCGCCAGCGCAAGGGCCACACAATCGGTATCCGCTTCTTGCACCGTGCCGATCTCGGCGCCGGTTGCGGGATTGGTGACGGGAACGGTCACCCCGCTCGCCTCGCCCGCGATCAGCGGACGCGCGGCGGGCAGAACCGCAGCCGAGCGCGCGGCCTCGATCCGGGCCAGCGTCACCTCATCCGAGAGGTCGAACCCGGTCGAATTCGTCCGTTCCGGCGCAAAGAGATCGGCGGGTTTCGACAGGCCTGCGGGCGGGCGGGCCATGGCCAGCGCATCAAACGGGTCGCGCGCGATTTCCTCGGGCGTGACCTCGGTATCGACGATCTGGTTCACGAAGGACGAATTCGCGCCGTTCTCGAGCAGCCGCCGCACGAGATAGGCCAGCAAGTCCCGATGCGCGCCGACCGGCGCATAGATGCGGCAACGGCTCCCCGCTTCCTTGAGCACCATATCATGCAGCCGCTCGCCCATGCCGTGAAGCCGCTGGAACTCGAAGGGCGCATCGCCAGCCATCTCGAGGATCGCGGCCACGCTATGCGCATTATGCGTCGCAAATTGCGGATAGAGGCGCGAGGCCTCCAGAAGCTTGCGCGCATTGCACAGGTAGCTGACATCGGTCGCGGTTTTGGTCGTGAAGAGCGGGAAGTCGGGATGCCCCTCGACCTGCGCGCGCTTCATCTCACTATCCCAATAGGCCCCTTTCACCAAGCGCACCATGAGCTTGCGATCCAGCGCCTCGGCCGTCTCTTGCAGCCAGTCGATCACCCCGCCCGCGCGCTTGCCATAGGCCTGCACGACGACGCCGAACCCGTCCCAGCCCGCCAGTTCCGGGCCAGCCAGAACCGCCCCGATGACGCGGAGCGACAGGGTCAGCCGGTCCTGTTCCTCCGCGTCGATATTGAAGCCCATATTCGCCGCGCGGGCCTGACGGGCGAGCGCAGTGACCACCGGCACGAGTTCCGCCATCACCCGGTCTTCCTGCGCGACCTGATAGCGCGGATGCAGCGCCGAGAGCTTCACCGAAATCCCCGGATTGTCGCGCACCGAGCCGTGGGTGCAGGCCGCGGCGATGGCCGTCATCGCATCGGCATAGGCGCGGGCATAGCGCGCCGCGTCGCCCGCCGTCATCGCCGCCTCACCCAGCATGTCGTAGCTGTAGGTGTAGCCCTTGGCCTCTTGCGCGCGCGCGCGGGTCAGCGCGTCGCCAATGGTCTGGCCAAGCACGAATTGCCGCCCCATTTCCTTCATCGCGCGCGACACGGCCGAACGGATTACCGGCTCGCCCAGCCGCTTGATCGCGCCGCGCAGCGTGCCCGCCAGCCCCGGCTTCGGGTCTTCGAGCACCCGGCCCGTCAGCATCAGGGCCCAGGTCGAGGCATTGACCAGCGAGGACGAGGCCTCACCCAGATGCCGCCCCCAGTCCGAGGGCGCGATCTTGTCCTCGATCAACTCGTCGATGGTCTCGCGGTCCGGCACGCGCAGCATCGCCTCCGCCAGACACATCAACGCCACGCCCTCGCGGGTCGAAAGCCCGTATTCGGCGAGGAAATGTTCCATGAGCGTCGGCGCGGTCTCGGCGCGGATGCGGGCGATATAGCCAGCCGCACGCTTGGAGATGCGCGCGCGGACCTCGGGCGCAGGTGCGAATGCGGCCACCAGATCGGCGAGCACATCGTCCTCGGCGCGGAATTTCAGACCGTCGAGGGCGGTCGGCTGCGGGGCGGAAACCGGGAGGTGGATCATGGAAGACCTCTGCGAGCTGAGATACCCCATGATAGCACTGCCAGTCTGGTCGTTTCCTCCAATCTATGCCAATCTGGCAGCACAGAAGACTATAATTATGCGAAATAGGCAGGCCAAATGACCAGTGATCTCGACAGCTATGACCGCAAGATCCTGTCGCTCCTGACGCGCGACGCCCGTATGCCGGTGGCGCAGATCAGCCAGCAGATCGGCCTGTCGAAAACCCCGGTCGCGGCGCGCATCAAGCGAATGGAGGAGAGCGGGCTGATCGCGGGCTACCGCGCGATCCTGTCCACCGTGCAGCTTGGCCTGAGCCATATCGCCTTTGTCGAGGTCAAGCTGACCGACACCCGCGAAAGCAGCCTGCGCGCCTTTAATGCTGCGGTCAAAAAGGTGCCGGAGATCGCGGAATGCCACATGATCGCGGGCGGCTATGACTACCTGCTCAAGGTTCGCACCAGCAGCATCGAGGCCTACCGCATCGTCATGGGCCAGCAGATCTCGGCCCTGCCCCATGTGCTCACCACCTCAACCTATGTCGCGATGGAAACCGTCGTCGAACAGACCAATCCCCCGATGTCGACCATCTGAGATTTCCTCTTTTCATCCCGCAATGAGCGGCTATAGTCGCCCCCATGACACGCAGCATCGCATATGTTTCGACCCGGACCGCGCATTCGCGCGGCCTGTCGCTGCGCGGTCTCCTTCTTCTTAGCAGCCTCTGAGCGTGCCCTTCGGGCGCGACCGCTCGGAGGTAGCCAGCGCCCGATCCCCTCAAAGCCCAAGCGAGCCGCTGGCCTTTGAGGGTCTTTCACGCTAAAGCCACTGCAAAGAAGAGACGAGACCAATGGCCCAAAACATGACCGACAAATCCCGCGTTCTGATTTTCGACACGACCCTGCGCGATGGCGAGCAATCGCCGGGCGCCACGATGACCCATGACGAGAAGCTGGAAATCGCCATGCTGCTCGACGAGATGGGCGTGGACATCATCGAGGCCGGGTTCCCGATTGCCTCGGAAGGCGATTTCGAGGCCGTCAGCGACATTGCGAAACGCTCGAAGAATTCTGTGATTGCGGGGCTGAGCCGGGCGAATTACAAGGATATCGACCGCTGCTGGGAGGCCGTGAAACACGCCGCCCGCCCGCGCATCCACACCTTCATCGGCACCTCGCCAAGCCACCGCGAGATCACCAAGCTCAATCAGGACGAAATGATCGAGCGGATCGCCGACACGGTGACCCATGCGCGCAACCTGTGCGAGGACGTGCAATGGTCGGCGATGGACGCGATCCGGACCGAGCGCGATTATCTCTGCCGCGTCGTGGAGACCGCGATCAAGGCGGGCGCCACCACGATCAACATCCCCGACACCGTAGGCTACACCCTGCCCTCAGAGAGCGCGGACATCATCCACATGCTGCTGGAAAAGGTTCCGGGCGCGGATGAGGTGATCTTTGCGACCCACTGCCATAACGACCTCGGCATGGCGACGGCGAACGCGTTGGCGGCGGTTTCGGCTGGCGCGCGTCAGATTGAATGCACCATCAACGGTCTGGGCGAGCGCGCGGGCAATACCGCGCTCGAAGAGGTCGTCATGGCGATCAAGGTCCGCAAGGATCTGATGCCCTACACGACCAATATCGACACCACCAAGATCATGCACCTGTCGCGCCGCGTGAGCCAGGTTTCGGGCTTCCCGGTGCAATTCAACAAGGCCATCGTCGGCAAGAACGCCTTCCTGCACGAGTCGGGCATTCACCAGGATGGCGTGCTGAAGAATGTCGAGACCTTCGAGATCATGCGCCCTGCCGACATCGGCATCACCGAGACCAATATCGCCATGGGCAAGCACTCGGGCCGCGCGGCGCTGCGTTCGAAGCTGAACGATCTGGGCTACGATCTGGCCGATAACCAGCTCAACGACGTGTTCGTGCGGTTCAAGGCGCTCGCCGACCGCAAGAAGGAAATCTACGACGAGGATCTGGTCGCACTGATGACCGACTCGGCGGCCAATACCGGCGACGATTATCTGCAAGTCAAATGGCTGCGCGTGGTCTGCGGCTCGGACGGGCAGGAAGCCGAGCTGAAGATGCTGGTAGATGGCACTGAAAAGAGCGCGAAATGCCAAGGTGACGGGCCGGTCGATGCGGTCTTCAACTGCGTCAAGGAGATCTACCCGACCCAGGCGCGGCTCAAGCTCTATCAGGTCCATGCCGTGACCGAGGGCACCGACGCGCAGGCGACGGTCAGCGTTCGCATGGAGGAGGACGGGCGCATCGTGACCGGCTCTGCCGCCGATACCGATACGATCCTCGCCAGCGTCAAAGCCTATGTCGGCGCACTCAACCGTCTGCGCGTGCGCAGCCAAAAAACCGCGCCCGACGCGGACGTGAAATCGGTGAGCTACAAGCTCTGATCCGACATTTGGATGTCACACGAACGGGCGGCCCAATGGGACCGCCCGTTCACATGCCCACGCACTGACCGCACATGCCGCAAATTTTGACATATTCGTGAGATGTGGAATTTCGGCTATCTTGGGCGCCAATGTAGTCCCTTTAGACAAGCGAATGTTGGAAAAGTGAAATTCCCTTTGGCAGGGTCAGCGAAGTTCCGCGCCTCTGCAACGGACTGACCGGGAATCCGCTTCCCCGTGCGAAGGCATTTTACTATACGAACAGCAACCAAGGCTCGCCCGAGTCGGGGCGTGCTGGATATTGGATTGGGACGGAAAATGGCAGGTTTTGGCGGGATCTTTTCCTCGGACATGGCGATCGACCTCGGAACGGCGAACACGCTGGTCTATGTGAAGGGCAAGGGGATCATCCTCAACGAACCCTCGGTGGTCGCCTATCACGTCAAGGACGGCAAGAAGCAGGTGCTGGCGGTCGGTGAAGATGCGAAGCTTATGCTGGGCCGGACCCCCGGCTCGATCGAGGCGATCCGCCCGATGCGCGACGGCGTCATCGCGGATTTCGACAGCGCCGAGGAAATGATCAAGCATTTCATCCGCAAGGTCCACAAGCGCAACACTTTCTCCAAGCCCAAGGTCATCGTCTGCGTCCCCCATGGCGCGACGCCTGTGGAAAAGCGCGCGATCCGTCAGTCGGTGCTCTCGGCGGGCGCACGCCGCGCGGGCCTCATCGCGGAACCGATTGCAGCGGCCATCGGCGCGGGCATGCCGATCACCGACCCCACGGGCTCGATGGTGGTCGATATTGGCGGCGGTACCACCGAGGTGGCGGTGCTCTCGCTCGGTGACATCGTCTATGCCCGCTCGGTGCGTGTGGGTGGCGACCGCATGGACGAGGCGATCATCTCCTACCTGCGCCGCAACCAGAACCTCCTGGTCGGCGAGTCCACGGCAGAGCGGATCAAGACCACGATCGGCACCGCCCGCATGCCCGATGACGGGCGCGGCGTGAGCCTTCTGGTGCGTGGCCGCGACCTGCTGAACGGCGTGCCGAAGGAAGTCGAGATCACGCAGGCGCAGGTCGCCGAAGCTCTGGCGGAGCCCGTGCAGCAGATTTGCGACGCGGTGATGCAGGCGCTCGAGACCACGCCCCCCGATCTGGCGGCTGATATCGTGGACCGTGGCGTGATGCTCACGGGCGGCGGCGCGCTTCTGGGCGAGCTGGACCTTGCGCTCCGCGAACAGACCGGCCTATCGATCTCGATCGCCGATCAGTCGCTGAATTGTGTTGCGCTCGGCACCGGCAAGGCACTGGAATACGAAAAGCAACTGCGGCATGTCATCGACTATGACAGCTGAGGCCGGGGGGCGCATCGCGCCCGTCTGACCGCAGGTCATTTTGGGGACGATCATGGCCAGGGAACGCGACGACGAGGATTTCATTGGCCCGCTGCGCCGCATCCTGATTGCGGTGCTGGCGATTGTGCTGGCCATCACATTCCTCGTGTGGCGCGTGGACAACCCCCGGATGGAGCGCTTCCGCGCGGCCTTTGTGGATCGGTTCGTGCCGACCTTCGACTGGGCCATGGTGCCGGTCACCAAGCTGTTCGGCATGGTCGAGGGCTTTCAGTCCTACACCCGCATCTACGAGCAGAATCAGGAATTGCGCCGCGAATTGCAGCGGATGAAGAGCTGGGAAGAAGCCGCCATTCAGCTAGAGCAGCAGAACGCGAAACTGCTGGCGCTGAACAATGTGCGGCTCGACCCCAAGCTGACGAGTGTCTCGGGTGTGGTGCTTGCGGACTCGGGCAGCCCGTTCCACCAGTCGGTGCTTCTGAATATCGGCTCGCGCGACGGGATCGTCGATGGCTGGGCGGTGATGGACGGGCTGGGGCTCGTCGGACGCATCTCGGGCGTGGGCAAGACCACGAGCCGCGTGCTTCTGCTGTCGGATACATCAAGCCGCATCCCGGTGCGGATCATGCCCTCTGGCCAGCGTGCGATCCTTGCGGGCGACAACTCCAAACACCCGCCCATCGACTTTCTGGTCAACCCCGAGCAGGTCCGCCCCGGCGATCAGGTGGTCAGCTCGGGTGACGGTGGCGTGTTCCCGAACGGTCTCTTGGTCGGTCAGGTCATGGAGACCCCGGACCGCCGCCTGCGCGTGCGCCTCGCTGCCGATTACGAGCAACTCGACTACCTGCGCGTGTTGCGCAGTCACCCGGCCGAACAGTTGCACGACACCGGCGCGCTGATCCCGCCGCCCGCGCTCGATGCCGAGGCCCCCGTCGAGGGAGAGCCCGGCGATGGTTGATCCGCTCACCACACGCCGGGTTCTGCATCGGGTGCTGTTTGTCGCGCTCTGTTCGGTGATCCTCTTCGTGCGGCTGCTGCCCATCGATCCCACCGCGCATGGGCTGCCCGGCCCCGACCTGATGCTGGCGCTGACGCTGGCTTGGGTCTTGCGCCGTCCCGATTACGTGCCAGCGGTCCTGATCGTCATGGTGTTTATCTTCGAGGATATGATGCTCTGGCGTCCAATCGGGCTTTGGCCGCTGATCGTGTTGATGGCCACCGAGTGGCTGCGCCGGCGCGAGACTGCGCTGCGCGATATGCCATTCCTGCTGGAACTGGCGCTGGTGGGCGGCGTGATGTTGGCGATGCTGGTGGTGCAACGGCTGATCTTGCAGATCACCATGGTCGATCAGCCCGCGCTTGGTCTTGAGTTGCTGCGCTGGCTGGTGACGCTGGCCGCCTACCCGCTGGTCGCGGGCTTCTCGCTCTTTGCCTTCGGATTGCGTCGCGCCGCCACCGGCGAGGTCGACGCTTTCGGGCAACGGCTGTAAGGGGGCGGGACGGATGCGCAGATCGCCCAAGGATACCGCCGAAAGCAGCCGCAAGATCACCCGCCGCGCGCTCATGCTCGGCGGGGCGCAGGTGGCCATCGTTGCGACGCTTGGCCTGCGGATGCGCCGGATGCAGCTTGAGCAAGCCGATCAATACCGGATGCTGGCCGAGGGCAACTCGGTCAAGATCCGCCTGATTCCGCCCGCGCGCGGGCTGATTTACGACCGCAACGGCATCCTGATTGCGGGCAACGAGCAGAATTATCGCGTCACCTTCACCCGCGACGACGCCGATGATGTGGACCGCGTGGTCACCGATCTGCGCCGCCTGATCGCGCTGTCCGACGCGGATACCGCCGCGCTTTTGGAAGACATTCGCAAGCGCCCGCCGACCACGCCGATCACCGTGGCCGACCGGTTGCCCTGGGATGACTTTTCGCGCGTGGCGGTGAACGCGCCTGCTCTGCCCGGCGTCACCCCCGAGGTCGGGCTAAGCCGCATCTACCCGCGCGGGGCCGATTTTGCGCATGTCGTCGGTTATGTCGGCCCGGTTTCCGACTACGACCTGAGCCGGATCGAAAACCCCGATCCGGTGCTGCGCATCCCCAAGTTCCAGCTCGGCAAGCTCGGCGTCGAGGCCAAGTTCGAGGATGACCTGCGCGGCCATGCCGGTCAGCGCCGGGTCGAGGTGAACAGCGCTGGGCGTGAGATGCGCGACCTTGGCCGCCAAGAGGGCGAGCCGGGAGAAAACCTGCAACTCACCATCGACTACAAGCTGCAAAACTACGCCTTGGCGCGACTGGGCGAAGAGTCCGCCGCCGCGGTGGTGATGGATGTAACGACGGGCGACATTCTGTGCTGTTCCTCGGCGCCGTCCTTCGACCCGAACCTGTTCGTGCGCGGAATTTCGGTCAAGGATTACAAAACCCTGACCGAAGACGACCACCGCCCGCTGGCCGACAAGACCGTGCAGGGGCTTTATCCGCCCGGCTCGACCTACAAGATGGTCACCGCGCTCGCCGCGCTCAAGGACGGGGCGATCACGCCGGAAACCACGGTGCGCTGCCCGGGTCACCTTGAGGTCGGCGGTCGGCGGTTCCACTGCTGGAAGCGCGCAGGCCACGGACCGGTCAATCTCGTGAAAAGCCTCGAGCAAAGCTGTGACGTCTATTACTACGATCTCGCCCAGCGGATCGGCATCGAAAAGATGTCCGAGATGGCGCAGATCCTTGGTCTGGGCACACGGCCCGACCTGCCAATGTCCGCCGTGGCCGAAGGGCTCGCACCGACCAAGGCCTGGAAGCAAGAGCGCTACGGCAAGGACTGGCTGATTGGCGACACGATCAACGCCTCGATCGGGCAGGGTTATGTGCTGGCCTCGCCGATGCATCTGGCGGTGATGACGGCGCGCATCGCAAGCGGCAAGGCGGTGGAGCCGCGCCTCGTGCGGGCGCGTGGCGGCGTGGAAATCCCGGCACGCGAGGCGCCGGAGCTTCCGCTCGACGCCGCGTGGCTTGCACAGGTGCGCCGGGGCATGAGTGCCGTGGTCAATGCCGAGCGTGGCACGGCGCGTAGCTCGCGTGTGGTCATGGCGGAATGGAAAATGGCGGGCAAAACCGGCACCAGTCAGGTGCGTAACATTACCGCCGCCGAGCGCGCGCGGGGCGTGATCCGCAACGATCAGCTTCCGTGGAACCGGCGTGACCATGCGCTTTTCGTGGCCTATGCGCCGGTCGACAATCCGAAATATGCGATCAGCGTGATCGTCGAGCATGGCGGGGGCGGCTCCACCGCGGCCGCGCCGATCGCGCGCGACATCCTGCTCTTTGCGCTCAACGGTGGTGTGCCACCCCTCGACGCCTATCCCAGCGCCCAGCGCGGGCGCATCCGCACGCAGCACGAAACGCTCGACCTCGTCGATCCCGACAGCGTGTCCAGCGATGTGAAAACACGGGTCTGAGGGGCGCGCACGATGAGCTATCTCGAGTCCAATCTCAAGACCGTGCCCACCGGGCTGAGCAAGGTGCTTTACCTGAACTGGCCGCTGGTCATCCTTTTGACGGCGGTCGCCTCGACCGGTTTTCTGATGCTGTATTCGGTCGCGGGCGGCACGCTCGACACATGGGCCGAGCCGCAAATGAAGCGCTTTGCCGTCGGCATGACGGCGATGTTCATCGTCGCCTTCGTGCCGATCTGGTTCTGGCGCAATATCTCGCTCGCGGCCTATCTGGTGGCGCTGGTCCTCTTGATCGCGGTGGAGTTCTTTGGCGCCATCGGCATGGGCGCGCAACGCTGGCTCGAACTTGGCCCACTCCGGATTCAGCCCTCGGAACTGATGAAAATCACGCTCGTGATGCTGCTCGCGGCCTATTACGACTGGCTCGATGTGGACAAGGTCTCGCGCCCGCTCTGGGTCGCGCTTCCGGTCGCGATCATCCTTGTTCCGACCTTCCTTGTGCTCGCGCAGCCTGACCTTGGAACGGCGGTAATGCTGGTCGCGGGCGGCGGGTTGGTGATGTTCGCCGCGGGTGTGAGCCTCTGGTATTTCGGCACGGTGATCGCCCTGATCGTCGCGCTGGTCTTCGGCGTGCTGGAAAGCCGCGGCACCGACTGGCAATTGCTTCACGACTACCAATACAAGCGGATCGACACCTTCCTCGACCCCTCTGCCGACCCGCTTGGCGCGGGCTATAACATCACGCAGGCGCAAATCGCGCTCGGGTCGGGCGGCTGGTCCGGGCGTGGCTTCATGCAGGGCACCCAGTCGCGCCTGAACTTCCTGCCCGAGAAACATACGGACTTCATCTTCACGACGCTGGCCGAAGAGTTCGGCTTCGTCGGCGCCTTCTCCCTGCTGATGCTTTATGCCGGGATCATCGCTTTCTGCATCCATGCCGCCGTGGTCAACCGCGACCGGTTTTCATCATTGCTGACATTGGGCGTGGGCGGGACATTCTTCTTCTTCTTCGCGATCAATATGGCGATGGTGATGGGGCTGATGCCCGTGGTCGGCGTGCCCTTGCCCCTTGTCTCCTATGGCGGGACGGCGATGATGATCCTGCTCGCGGCCTTTGGCCTCGTGCAAAGCGCCCATGTCCACCGCCCTCGCTAGGGAAGCCCCAATGCCTCGCATCCTTTTCGCAGCCAAACCCGAGCAATGGCCCGCCTATGAGACCCCCCTGGCGACGGCCCTTGCGGAAGCCGGCATTGACGCCGAGATCGTCCATCCCGGCGCCGATCCGGCGAGCATCGACTACATCGTCTACACCCCTTTCGGCCCCGTGCAGGACTTCACCCCTTACACGCGCACCAAGGCCGTGCTCAGCCTGTGGGCCGGGGTCGAGCGGATCGTCGGGAACGAGACCCTGACCCAGCCGCTCTGCCGCATGGTTGACGAGGGGCTTGAACGCGGCATGGTCGAGTGGGTAACCGGCCATACGCTGCGCTATCACCTCGGGATCGACTTCTACCGCACGCATCAGGACGGGGTCTGGCGTCAGGGCGAACAGGTGCCGCCCCTCGCCCCCGACCGCTCGGTCGTGATCCTCGGCCTCGGTGCGCTCGGCGCGGCCTGCGCGAAGGCGCTGGCGGGTCTGGGCTTCAAGGTGACCGGCTGGAGCCGCACGCCCAAAACGCTCGAAGGGATCGATTGCGTCCACGGCGCGGAGGGCCTGAAAATGGCGCTTGAGCGCGCCGAAATCCTCGCGACGATCCTGCCGAATACGCCCGAGACGACGAACCTGCTCAATGCGGAGAGCCTCGCGCGGATGCCGAAAGGTGCCGTGATCCTCAACCCGGGACGCGGCAATGTCATCGACGATGACGCGTTGCTGGCTGCCCTCGATGCCGGCCAGATTGGCGGCGCGACGCTGGATGTCTTCAAGACCGAACCGCTGCCTGCCGACCACCCATACTGGGCCCACCCGAAGGTGACCGTCACCCCGCATATCGCCGCCGAGACGCGGCCCGCCTCGGCGGCACGGGTCATCGCTGAGAACATCCGGCGCGGTGAAGCAGGCGAGCCCTTCCTGTTCCGCGTCGACCGCGCGCAGGGCTACTGACCCGCTTCCAATCGCTCGAAATATCCCGGGGGTCTGGGGGCAGAGCCCCCAGCCCTTTCACAGGCGGAGAGGCCGG
>NZ_JARGDK010000001.1:156009-457931 GCF_029210495.1 Pseudothioclava nitratireducens
GAGGCGCTGGGCGCCGCGCTGGACGGCTCGGCCGATCTGCGCGACCTGATCGCCTCGCCGGGTTTTGCACCCCCGGACCCCCGCAGGATATTTTTCAGCGATTGGAAACGGTCAGAGTTTGAGACGCGCCATGAGATCTGCGCGCGCGGCCTCGAGGCCGGACCAATCCGCCATCTTCGACGCAAAGAGCGTCGCCTGGCTTTGGTGGATCAGACCGTCCGATAGGATTTTGAGGTGGTTGGCGCGCAGGGTCTCACCCGAGGAGGTGATATCGGCAATCGCCTCGGCGGTGAGGTTCTTCACCGTGCCTTCGGTCGCGCCTTGGCTATCGACAAGTTGATAATCCGCCACACCCTCGCGCGTCAGGAACTCACGCACCAGCCGATGATACTTGGTGGCAATGCGCAGCCGGAACCCATGCGCCGCGCGGAAGGCATGGGCAGCGGCGTCGAGATCTTCGAGCGTATCGACATCCGCCCAGCAGGTCGGGACCGCGATGATGAGATCGGCGTGACCAAACCCCATCGGGGCCAGATCGTCGACCACGGCGTCCCAGTCGGCAAGCTTGTCGCGCACCAGATCAGAGCCGGTGACCCCCATATGGATACGGCCCGCGGCCAGTTCGCGCGGGATCTCGCCCGCCGACAGCAGCACCAGCTCGACGCCGTCGATACCATCGACCGCGCCCGCATATTCGCGCTCCGACCCGGTGCGTTTGAGCGTGATGCCCCGGTCCGCAAACCAGTCGAAGGTCTTTTCCATCAGCCGTCCCTTGGAGGGCACGCCGAGTTTGATGGTGCTCATGCCGTGCCTCCTTCGAGATCGACCAGAAGCCCCGGACGGATCACCCCTCCGACGGCCGGGATCGCCTGACCCTGCCCCAGCACACGGGTCAGCGCGTCATAGCGCCCGCCCGAGGCGACGGGTGGCAGGTCCTCATCCTCTGCGGCGAGGGTGAAGACGAAGCCGTCGTAATATTCCATCGTCGTGCGCCCGTGGCTCGCGTCGAAAGTCAGCTCTTTCAGGTTCACGCCCCGCGCTTCGAGCGCGGCCAGTCGGGTCTCAATCCGCGCAATCGCAGCGTCCAGCCCATCGAGTTTCACGGCGCGCAGACGGGCGGGCGCTTCGGCTGCGGGACAGCGCAGATCGAGGAGCGCCTCGAGCGCGGCAACGGTCTGCGCGGGGATCGGCGCGGCGGCGGCATCCTCGGTCAGGCGCGCGATGCGAGCATCCATTTCCTCGGGGCTGCGCAACCCGATCCAAGGCGCGTCGGAACGTGCCCCCGCGAGCAGGGCCGCGCGGGTTTCGGGCACCGGGGCCTGCCCGGAATAGCGCATCAAAAGCCCATGGAATCGCTTCGGACGCCAGATATGACGCGAGAGCGCACGTTTGCGCGCGGGCAGCGTCTCAAGCCCGGAAATCGCGGCCGACAAAACGCCCAGATCGCCGATCGTGGCGGTCAACGGCAGATGGGCGAGTTGCCCCGCCAGCAGCGCGAAGACCTCGGCATCGGCGGCCTCGGGCGCGGCGCGGTCAAAGACCTCATAGCCGACCTGATTATATTCGGACACACGCGCGGCACCGCGATGATCCTGCTTGCGGAACACCTCACCCAGATAGCAATAGCGCGCAGGCTCGGCGCCGTTGGCCATGTGCTCTTGCACGACCGGCACGGTGAAATCGGGACGCAGCATCTGCTCGCCCCGGATCGGGTCGGCGGTCACATAGGCACGGGCCCGGATATCCTCGCCATAGAGGTCCAGAAGCGCCTCGGCGGGTTGCAGGATGTCGGGCTGGATCTCGACCGCGCCCGCATCCCGGAAGGCGGCGAGGATCTGCGCGCCCCGGGCGCGGGCTGCGGCCTTGGACGCCATCGCTTAGTCCTCGTACCGGGCGAGGAGCGCGCGTACCTCGGCCACCAGATCGGCGCGGGCGACTTCGACCTGCGCAGGCTGCGATTTCCACTCTTCGAGGCTGGCCTCCTGCGCGATTTTCGCGCCGAGGATCAGGTCCTTGAGCTGCACAACGCCGCGCTCGGCCTCGTCGCCGCCCTGAATGACGGCCACCGGGCTTTCGCGCTTGTCCGCGTATTTGAGCTGGTTGCCGAAATTCTTGGGGTTGCCCAGATAGACCTCGGCCCGGATGCCAGCGGCGCGCAGTTCGGAGGCCATAGCGAGATAGTCGCCCATCCGGTCACGGTCCATCACGGTCACGACGACCGGCCCCGGCAGCTTGCCGTGCAGACGGCCCTTGGCGCGCAGCGCGGCCAGGAGGCGGTCGACGCCGATCGAGACGCCCGTCGCAGGCACGGCCTGACCGGTAAAGCGCTTGACCAGATCGTCATAGCGCCCGCCCCCCGCGACCGAGCCGAAGCTGCGCTTGCGGCCCTTCTCGTCGAGAATTTCAAAGGTGAGTTCCGCCTCGAAGACGGGGCCGGTGTAGTAGCCCAGACCGCGCACGACCGAAGGATCAATGACGATACGGTCGGGGCCATAGCCCTGCGCTTCGAGGAGCGAGGCGATGAGCTCGAGTTCTTCGACGCCTTCGGCACCCAGAGCCGACCCAGCAACCAACTCGCGCAGTCGCGCGCAGGTTTCGGCGCCGGTGTCGCGCTTGGCAGCCATGAAGCCCATGACGGTGTCACATTGCGCGTCCGACAGCCCGGCACCCTTGGTGAAGTCTCCGCTTCCGTCCAACCGGCCCGGCCCCATCAGAAGGCGGACGCCCTCCTCGCCGAACTTGTCGAACTTGTCGATGGCGCGGAGCACGGTGCCGCGCTCTTCCTCGAACTTCTCGGGATCGGTCGGATCGAGCACGCCCGCGACCTCCATCACGCCGTTCAGAACCTTGCGGTTATTGACCCGCACGATGTAGTCGCCGCGCGGAATACCCACGGCTTCGAGCGTATCGGCCAGCATCCCGCAGATCTCGGCATCGGCTGCGACCGAAGGCGCGCCCACGGTGTCGGCATCGCATTGATAGAACTGCCGGAAACGCCCCGGCCCCGGCTTCTCGTTGCGCCAGACCGGACCCATCGTGTAGCGCCGATAAGGCGAGGGCAGATCGTTGCGGAACTGCGCGGCGACGCGCGCGAGGGGCGCGGTCATATCATAGCGCAGCGCCAGCCATTTGCCGTCATCTTCCTCTTGCCACGCAAACACGCCCGCATTCGGACGATCCACATCGGGAAGAAACTTGCCCAGCGCCTCGACCGTCTCGACCGCCGAGGTTTCCAGCGGATCGAAGCCATGCGCCTGATAGACCTCGGCGATGGTGGCGAGCATCTCGTTGCGCTCGGTCACCTCGGCACCGAAATAATCACGGAAGCCTTTCGGCGTCTCCGCCTTGGGCCGGGGCTGTTTCTTGTCTTTCGCCATGGGGGTCCCCTGAGTCTTATGAGGCGGCTTTGGCCGGGGTCTAGCGGGTTCGGCCCAATGGGGCAAGGCGCGCGCGCGCGCAATGCGTGCAAACCCTCGCAAAGGCACCGGAAAGCAGCTATCACAACGACAAAGGAGAGCCCGATGAGTGACACGAAAACCGCGCTCGAAGAGCAGGTCGCGCATCTGACGCGGATCGTCGAGGACCTGTCCGACGTGATCGCACGTCAGGACCGCGAGATCGAACGGATCGCGCGGCGGCTGAGCCTCTTGATGGAGCGCGAAGCCGAGCGTGAGGCGGATCAGGGCGGGACGATCCCGCTCGCCGATCAGCGCCCACCGCATTGGTAAGCCGATGCGGCGCGTGCTCTGGTGGTTGGCGAGCGGGTTTCTCGCCATTCAAGCGGTAGCTTTTGTTGCGCTGCTGATCTGGCCGGCGACCGGCGACATGCAGGCCGTGTTGGCGCGGCTCGACATTCTGTTCGGGTTCCATTTCTTCGCCGCTCAGGCGGTGCTTGGCCTGCCGCTCTTGGCGGGGCTGAGTTGGGGGGCGAAGGGTGGCACGGTGCGCGCGCTTCTTGCGCTTTGCCTCGTCGCGGCGGGGATGCTCGCGCTGGCTCCGGCGGTCGAGATCGAGGTGATGAACCGGGCAGAGCCTCCGGCGACGCCCCTGTCCTTGCTCTTGCTGGCGCATTGGGTCGAAGCGGCGCTCGGTCTTGTCGCCTTGGCGCTGCTACAACTCGCGTGGCGGGCGGAACGGCTGCGCTGAGGCTCGGCGTCAGACTTCTTCGACCTCGGCCACACCCCGCAGCGAGCGGATCGCCCCCTTGATCTGCGGGTTTACCGGGTAGTCCTTACCGGTCGAGACCCGGTAGCGGCAGCCGCGTTCGGTATCGTAGACCATGAAACTGATCGGCCCGCGCGCGCGCTGTTTGGCCTCTGCCGCCAGTCGCTCCAGCAGGGCCGCGACCGAGCCCACAGCATCGGGCGTATCGACATGGATACAGAGCCCCGCGCCGCCCGCATCCGCCGCCACCTGGTCGATGGGCTGAGCGCCGCGCGCCAAGAGCTTCAGCGTCTCGCCCTCAAGCGTCGCCTCAACCGTCAGGACAACCGCCATCCCCGTCTCGAGGAATTGCCGCGTGGCCTCGAGCACATCCGAGAACATCGTGACCTCGTAGGGCCCGGTGGAATCGGACAGCGACACAAAGGCAAAGCGATTGCCCTTGGCCGATTTGCGTTCCTGCCGCGCGGCAACGGTGCCCGCGATCTTGCCGATGAACGCGCCGCCCTGCGCCTTCTGGGTGATCTCGTTCAGCGTCAGCACCTGCTTGCGCTTGAGTGCGGGGACGTAATCGTCAAGTGGGTGGCCCGACAGGTAGAAGCCAATCGCCTTGTGTTCCTCGGCCAGCCGTTCGGCCGGCAGCCAGTCATCGGTATCGGCCAGACGCGGCGCCGGCAGATCGTCTCCCGCCTCGCCAAAGAGCGAGACCTGCGCCGAGGCCTTGGCCTCTGCCACGGCCCCGGACCATGCGGCCAGCGCGTCGAGGCTTTCGAACACGCGCTTGCGGTTCGGGTCGAGCTGATCGAAGGCCCCAGCGCGGGCTAGCATCTCGAGCGGCCGCTTGCCGATCCGTTTCAGGTCGCAACGCCGGGCGAAATCGGTCAGATCGCGGAACGGTTCGTCGCCGCGCGCCTCGACGATCAGCTTCATCGCCTCGACGCCCACGTTCTTGAGCGCGCCCAGCGCGTAGACCAGCTTTTGATCGACCACGTCAAACGTCGCCAGCGAGCGGTTCACGCAGGGCGGCACCACCTCGATCTGCAAGCCCCGGCGCACCTCGTTCATGTAGATCGCCAGCTTGTCGGTCAGGTGAATATCGCAGTTCATCACCCCGCCCATGAACTCGACGGGGTGGTTCGCCTTGAGCCATGCGGTCTGGTAGGACACCACCGCATAGGCCGCCGCGTGCGATTTGTTGAAGCCGTAATTGGCGAATTTTTCGAGAAGGTCGAACACCTCCGAGGCCTTCTTCTTGTCGACCCCGTTTTCCGCCGCGCCCTTCTCGAATTTCGGGCGCTCGGCGTCCATCGCCTCTTTGATCTTCTTACCCATCGCACGCCGCAACAGGTCTGCGCCGCCAAGCGAGTAGCCCGCCATGACCTGCGCGATCTGCATCACCTGTTCCTGATAGACGATGATACCCTGCGTCTCTTCGAGAATATGGTCGATGGTCGGATGGACCGACTCGATCTCGCGCTTGCCGTTCTTCACATCGCAATAGACGGGGATGTTTTCCATCGGCCCCGGACGATAGAGCGCGACGAGCGCCACGATATCCTCGATGCAGGTCGGCTTCATCTGGCGCAGCGCCGACATCATGCCCGAGCTTTCCACCTGGAACACCGCGACGGTCTTGGCCTCGGCGTAAAGCTGATATGTCTTTTCGTCATCGAGCGGGATCGCGTTGATCTGGTTCTCCGCCCCCTCTGCGGGTTCGTAAAGCTGGTTGCCCGCCGCATCGACATGGATCGGGCGTCCCGACTTGAAGATCAGGTTCATCGCCGACTGGATCACCGTCAGCGTCTTGAGACCCAGAAAGTCGAACTTCACCAGACCCGCCTGCTCGACCCATTTCATGTTGAACTGGGTCGCTGGCATGTCAGAGCGCGGGTCCTGATAAAGCGGCACCAGCGCGTCGAGCGGCCGGTCCCCGATCACGACGCCCGCCGCGTGAGTCGAGGCGTTGCGCAAGAGCCCCTCGACTTGTTTCGCGTAGTCGAGAAGCCGGGCGACGACCTCTTCGGCCCGCGCGGCCTCGCGCAGACGCGGCTCATCCGCCAGCGCCTTTTCGATCGACACGGGTTTCACCCCCTCGACCGGGATCATCTTCGAAAGCTTGTCGACATGCCCGTAGGACATCTGAAGAACGCGCCCGACGTCGCGCACCGCCGCCTTGGACAAGAGCGCGCCGAAGGTGATGATCTGCCCCACCTTGTCGCGGCCGTATTTCTCTTGCACGTAGCGGATCACCTCTTCGCGGCGATCCATGCAGAAGTCGATGTCGAAGTCCGGCATCGACACCCGCTCGGGGTTGAGGAACCGTTCGAAAAGCAGCGAATAGCGCAATGGATCGAGGTCAGTGATGGTCAGCGCGTAAGCGACCAGCGAGCCCGCGCCCGAGCCCCGCCCCGGTCCCACCGGAATATCCTGATCCTTTGCCCATTTGATGAAATCGGCAACGATCAGGAAGTAGCCGGGGAAGCCCATCTGTTCGATGATTCCCAGCTCAAATTTCAGCCGCTCCTCATATTCTTCGACCGGCGCCGCGTGGGGGATCACATCAAGGCGCGCGCGCAGACCGTCCCAGGCCTGACGGCGCAATTCCTCGACCTCGTCATCGGCGAATTTCGGCAGGATCGGATCGCGCTTATAGGCGGCAAAGGCACAGCGCCTGGCGATCTCGACGGTGTTTTCCAAAGCCTCCGGCAGGTCCGCAAACAGCGCGCACATCTCGGCTTCGGACTTGAAATAATGCTGGGGAGTCAACCGGCGGCGAGGTTCGATCTGGTCAACATAGGCGCCCTCCGAGATGCAGATCAGGGCGTCATGCGCCTCGTACATATCGGATTTTGGAAAGTAGACGTCATTCGTCGCGACCAGCGGCAGGTTCAGGTCATAGGCCATCTCGACGAATGGCCGCTCGGTCAGACGCTCGGCCTCCGTCGGCTTGCCGCCCTCGCCCGGATGGCGCTGCAATTCCACATAAAGCCGGTCGGGATAGATCGCCGCCAGCCGCTCCATCAAGAGCCGCGCTTTGCCGGCCTGTCCGTTGCGCAGGAACCGTCCCACAGGCCCATCCGGCCCACCCGACAAACAGATCAGCCCCTCGGCATGCGCCGCAAGCTCGTCCATGGTGACCTGAACCTGCTCACCATGCTTGTCGACATAGAGACAGCTCGACAGCTTCATCAGGTTCTCGTAGCCGGTCTCGTTCTGCGCCAACAGAACGACGGGCGCGGGCATCCGAGGTTTCTCGCCGGGCTGCGGCGGATCATAGGCGACGGAGACCTGACACCCGACGATCGGCTGCAAGCCCGCCCCCAGCGCAGAGACGGAAAATTCGAGCGCCCCGAACATCGCATTCGTGTCGGTGATCGCGACGGCGGGCATTTTCGCCGCCTCGCACATCTTGATCAGCTTCTTGACCGGCACCGCCCCCTCAAGGAGCGAATATTCGGTATGCACGCGCAAATGGATGAATCGGGGGTCGGACATGGCGGCACGATAAGACGCGGACGCGCCATGCGAAAGCCCTTTGCGGGGCGTCGGCGCCACTGGCCTCCGCGCCCATTCTTTGACCATTCGATCCGAAAATGGGCGCAGCATCCGCGGCTTTCTCTTGCCAGCCTCGCCTCTATGGGCTTTGCTGAACCGATCAGGGAGATCCCCCATTCTACGCCGCATCGGATGGGCCGGACGACAGACCAGGTATCGCGGCGGATACACAGATGAGCATTACGTTTCTTCTCAATGGAGAAACCCGGACCGTGACGGTCCAAGACCCAACGCAATCGGTGCTGGACTGGCTGCGCGCCGAGGGGTTCACCGGCACCAAAGAGGGCTGCAACGAAGGCGATTGCGGGGCCTGCACGGTGATGCTGAGCGATGCACAAGGGGCGCGCGCGCTCAATGCCTGCCTGCTGATGTTGCCGCAACTTCACGGCAAGGCACTGCGCACCATCGAGGGCATTGCCGGGCCCGGCGGCGTACTCCACCCGGTGCAAGACGCGATGATCTCGCATCACGGCTCGCAATGCGGTTTCTGCACGCCGGGCTTTGTGGTCTCGATGGCGACGGCGCATCTGAACGGGCGCCGCGATCACGACGACCTGCTGGCGGGCAATCTCTGTCGCTGCACCGGCTACGCCCCGATCATCCGCGCTGCCGAAGCCGTCGCAGACCGGCCCATCCCCGACTGGATGCACGACCCGGCTCTCACGCTGCCCGAAATATCCTCGGGGGGTGAAGGCGCAGCCGAGGGGGGCGGACAGCCCCCCTTCCTGCCCACCAGCGCCGATGCGCTGGCCGACTGGTATCTCGCCCATCCCGACGCCACGCTGATCGCGGGCGCGACCGATGTGGGGCTGTGGGTCACCAAGCAATTACGCGCGTTGCCAGAGGTCGCCTTCCTTGGCGGTTGCACCGATCTTGCAACGATCACGCCCGAGGTCGGGGGGCACCGGATCGGAGCCTGCGTGACCATCGCGACGCTGCGCGACTGGGCGCAGGACCGCCACCCCGCGCTGGCCGAATTGCTCCGCCGCTTTGCCTCCGAACAGGTGCGCCAGGCCGCAACGCTGGGCGGCAACATCGCAAATGGCTCGCCCATCGGCGACACGCCTCCTGCACTCATCGCGATGGGCGCGACGCTCCGCCTGCGCCGGGGCGACGCCCGCCGCGAGTTACCCCTGGAGACCTATTTCCTCGATTACGGCCGGCAGGATCGCCAGCCCGGCGAGTTTGTCGAGAGCGTCTGGATACCTGACAGCGCGCCCGATCTTGCCTGTTATAAACTGTCGAAAAGGTTCGATCAGGACATTTCCGCGGTCTGCGGTTGCTTCAATCTGACCGTTGAAGGTTCGAAAATTGGAAGCGCCCGCATCGCTTTTGGCGGCATGGCGGGCGTGCCGAAACGGGCCTCTGCCTTCGAGGCGGCCCTGATTGGGCAACCGCTGACTGAGGCCGTCATCGAGGCTGCGCTGCCGGCGCTGACACAGGATTTCACGCCGCTCAGCGACATGCGCGCGAGCGCCGCCTACCGGCTTGAGGCGGCGCAGGGGATGGCGCGGCGCTACATCCGCGCCCGTCTCGGCCAGCCGGTCTCGGTCCTGGAGGTGCAGCCATGAGCGTCACCCGGCCCCTGCCCCACGATTCCGCACGCCTCCATGTGACGGGCGCCGCGCGCTATACCGATGACATCCCGACGCCTGCGGGCACGCTGCACCTCGCCTTCGGGCTCTCGACTGAAGCGCATGCCGAGATCACCGGGTTCGACCTGAGCGCCGTGCGCGCGGCCGAAGGTGTCGTCGCGGTTCTGACGGCGGCGGATATGCCCTTCGCCAATGACGCAAGCCCCTCCGCCCATGACGAGCCGGTTCTCGCGGCGGGCGAGGTTCATTTTGACGGGCAGCCGATTTTTCTTGTGGTCGCGGACAGCCATCTGGCCGCCCGCAAAGCCGCACGGCTTGGCAAGGTCAGCTACGCGCCGCGTCCCGCGATCCTGACTATCGACGAGGCGCTGGCCGCCAATAGCCGTTTCGAGGGTGGCCCCGTGATCTGGAGCCTTGGCGAGCCAGAAACCGCGCTGGCGGACGCCGCGCATCTGGTCGAGGGCGAGATCGAGATCGGCGGGCAAGAGCATTTCTACCTCGAAGGTCAGGCCGCGCTCGCCCTGCCGCTCGATGAGGGCGTCGAGATCAAATGCTCGACCCAGCACCCGACCGAGATCCAGCATAAGGTTGCCGAGGCGCTCGGGCTGTCGTTCCACGATGTCCGCGTCGAGATGCGGCGGATGGGCGGGGGCTTCGGCGGCAAGGAGAGCCAGGGCAACCACCTCGCCATCGCCTGCGCCATCGCCGCCCGCGCGACGGGGCGTCCCTGCAAGATGCGCTATGACCGCGACGACGACATGGTCATCACCGGAAAGCGCCACGATTTCCGCATCCGCTACCGGATCGGCGCGGATGGCAAGGGGCGCTTGCTCGGGGCGGAGTTCGTCCATTATGCCCGCTGCGGCTGGGCACAGGATCTGAGCCTGCCGGTCTGCGACCGCGCGATGCTGCATGCGGATAACGCCTATTTCATCCCGGCGATGCGGATCGAAAGCCACCGGCTGCGCACCAATACGCAATCCGCAACCGCATTCCGGGGTTTTGGCGGCCCGCAGGGGATGCTGGGGATCGAGCGCGCGATGGATCATCTGGCCCACGCGATGGGGATCGACCCGACCTTACTGCGGCACCGGAATTTCTATGCTGACACCGCGCCGGGAGCGCAGGCCCCGGCCCCCCGGAGTATTTCCGGTTCGGTGAAGATGCAGAGCACGCATTACGGACAAACCATCGAGGAGTTCCCGCTCGGCGCGCTCAGTGAAAGGCTGCAAAATTCCGCCGCGTTTCAGGCCCGAAAGGCGGAAGTCGCGCGATGGAATAGCCAAAATCCAACATTGAAGCGCGGGATTGCCTTCAGCCCGGTCAAGTTCGGGATTTCGTTCACACTGACCCATCTCAATCAGGCTGGTGCGCTTGTGCATGTCTATGCCGATGGATCGGTTGCGCTCAATCACGGCGGCACAGAGATGGGACAGGGGCTTCATCAAAAGGTCTGTCAGGTCGCAGCACGCGTTTTTGGCCTGCCGCCCGAGGCCATTCGGATCACCGCGACCGACACGTCGAAAGTGCCAAATACTTCGGCCACGGCGGCATCCTCGGGGGCCGATCTGAACGGAATGGCCGTGAAAGTCGCCTGCGAGACGATCCGCGCACGGCTGGCCGAATTCGCGGCGCAAGAAGGGCGATGCGCCCCCGATGAGGTGATCTTCGAGGCGGGCAAGGTGCGGGCGGGGACGCTGGAGACCCCGTTTGCCGAACTGGTCAGCGCCGCCTATCAGGCACGGGTCAGCCTCTCCTCTACCGGGTTCTACGCAACCCCGAAAATCAGCTGGGATCGGATCAAAGGCCAGGGGCGACCGTTCTATTATTTCGCCTATGGGGCGGCTGTGACCGAGGTGGTGATCGACACCCTCACCGGCGAGAACCGCATCCTGCGTGCCGACATCCTGCATGATGCCGGCCAAAGCCTGAACCCCGCGCTCGATATCGGCCAGATCGAGGGCGGCTATGTGCAAGGCGCGGGCTGGCTGACAACCGAAGAACTGGTCTGGGACGCCAAGGGCGCGCTCAAGACCCATGCGCCCTCGACCTACAAGATCCCCGCCTGCTCGGATCGACCGCGCATCTTCAACGTGTCCCTTTGGGATGCGCCGAACCGCGAGGAGACGATCTACCGCTCCAAGGCGGTGGGCGAGCCGCCCTTCATGTTGGGGATTTCAGCCTATCTGGCGCTGTCGGACGCCTGCGCGGCCTGCGGCCCGCATTACCCGGACCTGCGCGCGCCAGCCACGCCCGAGGCGGTTCTGACGGCAGTTCGCCGTGCACGGGGGGGCGGGCCATGAGGGTCGCAGACTGGCAAGAGGCGCTGGCTGCGCATGGCCCCTTCACCCGCGTCGTGGTGGCGGAGGTCAAAGGCTCTGTACCGCGTGAGCCGGGGGCGGAATTGCGGGTCTGGCCGCACCGCTTCGAGGGCACGATCGGTGGCGGACAACTTGAATTCGAAGCCCTGGCACGGGCGCGCGGACGGATCGGGCGCAGGGTCGAACGTATCCCGCTTGGTCCTGCGATGGGGCAATGCTGCGGCGGCGCGGTGACGCTGTGCTATGAACGGATCACGGAGTCCCAGGTGCCCCGTGCAGGCGAGATGCTGCGAGCCGTTGCGATGACCCCGGAAACCCCCGCCCCACTCTTCGTACACCGGGCGCAGGCGCGCGCGCGCGATCGGGGTGAACGTCCGGCGCTCCGGTTTGGCGGCGGCTGGTTACTCGAACCGGTCGATCCGCCGAAGCAGCCACTTTGGATCTGGGGGGCCGGCCATGTCGGGCGGGCGCTGGTCAACGTGCTCGAACCGCTTGGCACTTTGGCGATCACATGGGTGGATACCGACGCCCGGCGGTTTCCCGAGGCGAGCCAAGGTCCAGCCCGGCTGATCGCGGAAAACCCCGCCGATCTGGTCCCGCTGTCCCCGGCCAACGCGCAGCATGTCATCGCAACCTATAGCCATGCGCTCGACCTGGAGCTGTGCCACCGGCTGCTCAGCCAGGGATTCGCGGGTTGCGGGCTGATCGGATCGGCAACGAAATGGGTCCGGTTCCGCAACCGGCTGCGGATTTTGGGGCATAGTGACGCACAAATTTCACGCATTGCCTGCCCGATAGGCGATCCGACGCTCGGAAAGGCGCCAGAGGCCATTGCGATTGGTATCGCTGGCGCGCTACTGAAAACGCTGAGCGTTCAAAGTGACAGAGCCGGAACGGCCATACCAAGAAAGGGACGCGCCGGGTGACGGGGGAAGACAAGCTGCTGCGGATCGAGGGGCTGACCAAGGCCTATCCCGGTGTCGTGGCCAATGACGGGGTCGGCTTTGCCGTGGCGCCCGGAGAGATTCACGCGCTGCTCGGAGAGAACGGCGCGGGCAAATCCACGCTGGTCAAGATGATCTACGGGCTGGTCAAACCCGATAGCGGCACGATGGAGTTTCGCGGCAGCCCCTACATGCCGCCCGAACCGCGCGCCGCGCGTGCTGCGGGCGTTGCGATGGTGTTCCAGCATTTCTCGCTCTTCGAGGCGTTGAACGTGGCCGAAAACGTCGCTCTCGGCATGGAGAACCCGCCGCCGATCCGGCAACTCGCCCGCGAGATTCGCGAGATTTCCGAGACCTATGGCCTGCCGCTCGATCCGGCGCGGCTGGTGGGGGATCTCTCGGCGGGCGAACGGCAGCGAGTCGAGATCGTGCGCTGCCTGTTGCAGGACCCGAAGCTTCTGATCATGGATGAGCCGACGAGCGTTCTCACCCCGCAAGAGGTCGAGATCCTGTTCCACACCCTGCGCAAACTCGCGCGCGAGGGGACGGCGATCCTTTATATCTCGCACAAGCTCGAAGAAATCCGCAGCCTGTGCGACCACGCCACGATCCTGCGGGGCGGCAAGGTGGTGGGCACCTGCCTGCCGCGCGAGAAAACCGCACGCGAACTGGCCGAGATGATGGTCGGCACCGAGTTCAAATCGACCGATCGCAGTGGGCGCACCCTCGGCGAGACGGTCCTGTCGGTCGCGGGGCTGTCGCTCCCGCCGATGACCCAGTTCGGCCCGGCGCTCAAGGACATCCGCTTCGATCTGCGCGCGGGCGAGGTGCTCGGCGTGGGCGGCGTTGCCGGAAACGGGCAGGAGGAATTGCTCGCGACGCTGGCGGGCGAGCGGGTCTCGGCGCCCAGCACGGTCAAGCTGCACGGGACGGATATTGCGGGCCTTGGTCCGAATGCCCGCCGCGCCAAGGGCGTTCTGGCGGCGCCCGAGGAACGGCTCGGCCATGCGGCTGTGCCGAACATGAGCCTGACCGAGAACGCGATCCTGACCGGCACGGTTCGCAAGCCGCTAACGCGGAAAGGGTTTGTCGATCTGGCCGCCGCGCGCAGCTTTGCCGAGGATGTCATTCGCGCCTTCGACGTGCGCACACCGGGGCCGCATGTGGCCGCGCGGGCGCTCTCTGGCGGGAATTTGCAGAAATACGTGATCGGGCGCGAGGTGCTGCAAGAGCCCGAGGTTCTGATCGTCAACCAGCCGACCTGGGGCGTCGATGCGGCGGCGGCGGCGGCGATCCGGCAAGCGATCCTCGATCTGGCCGCCAAGGGCGCGGCCGTGATCGTGATCTCGCAAGACCTCGATGAGTTGATGGAGATCGCCGACAGTTTCGCTGCGCTGAACGAAGGGCGGATGAGCGCGCCTGTCCCCACCGAGGGCCTGACGCTGGAGCAGATCGGGCTGATGCTGGGCGGCGCGCATGGGATGCAGGAGGCGGCGCTGTGATACAACTCATCAAGCGACCGACGCCCTCCAAAGCCTGGGCCTGGGCGACACCGATCATTGCGGTTTTCGCAACAATGATCGCGGGCGGCATCCTCTTTGCGGCACTCGGCAAGAACCCGTTCGAGGCGATCCGCGTGATCTTCTGGGACCCGCTTTTCGGCTCGAACGCGGCCTATTTCCGGGGCCAGCTTCTGGTCAAGGCCGGGCCGCTGATCCTCATCGCGGCGGGGCTTGCGGTCGGTTTCCGCGCGGGCATCTGGAATATCGGCGCCGAGGGGCAATACATCATCGGTGCAATCTGCGGCGCGAGCCTTGCGCTCTCGGTCTACCCTTCTGAAAGCGCTTGGCTTTTCCCGGCCATGGTGATCGTCGGCGCGTTGGGCGGGTGGCTCTGGGGGATGATCCCGGCGCTCCTCAAGGTGACGTTCGGCACCTCGGAAATCCTTGTCTCCCTGATGCTCGTCTATGTGGCCGAGAACCTGCTGGCCTATATGGCCTTCGGGCCGCTCAAGAACCCCGAAGGCTTTGGCTTTCCGGGGTCGCGCAACCTTCAGCAATATCCCAGCGCCCATAACCCGGAACTGATTGCGGGCACGGGTGCGCATTGGGGTGTCGCCGCTGCGATTGTTGCGATTATTGCAACCTACATCCTGATGCACCGCCATATCGCGGGCTTCCGTATCCGCGTCGCGGGCGAGGCCCCGCGTGCCGCGCGCTTCGCAGGGGTCGTGCCTGCGCGGCTCGTGGTGTTCTGCCTCGGTCTTTCGGGCGCCCTCGCGGGGCTGGCCGGGCTCTTCGAGGTGGCGGGGCCGAGCGGCCAGATCACCGACAGCTTCAACGCGGGCTATGGCTTTACCGCAATCATCGTGGCCTTCCTCGGGCGGTTGCACCCGATCGGCATTCTGCTGGCAGGGCTGCTGATGGCGCTGACCTATATCGGCGGCGACATGGCGCAGCTCATGCTGCAACTGCCCGCCGCGGCCATTCAGGTGTTTCAGGGGATGCTCCTGTTCTTCCTGCTCGGCTTCGATGTGCTCACCAATTATCGCATTCGGATCGGAAAGGCGCAGGCGGCATGATGATCGGCGGTATTGATATCATCGCGTTGATCGCAACGCTCATGGCGGCTTCGACGCCGGTGCTTCTGGCTGCGACCGGAGAGCTGATCGCCGAGAAGTCGGGCGTTCTGAACCTCGGGGTTGAGGGGATGATGATCATGGGCGCGGTCGGCGGTTTTGCGGCCGCCGTGGCGACCGGAAACCCGGTGCTGGGCTTTGTCGCGGGCGCTTTTGCGGGCGCCGCGCTGGCGATGATCTTCGCGCTTCTGACGCAGGTTTTCCTGTCCAATCAGGTGGCGACCGGGCTTGCACTGACCCTATTCGGGCTTGGCCTCTCGGCGCTGATCGGCAAGGGCTATGAGGGCATCCGCCCGCCGCCGACGGCCAAGCTCGACTTCGGGCCGCTCTCGGATATCCCGGGCCTCGGGCAGATCTTTTTCCGCCATGACTGGGTGGTCTATCTCTCGCTGCTGCTGGTCGCGGCAACGTGGTATTTCCTGCGCAAGACGCGCGGCGGGCTGATCCTGCGCGCGGTCGGCGAGAACCATGACGCCGCCCATGCGCTTGGCTACCGGGTGATCGCGGTGCGCTTTGCGGCACTCGCTTTCGGGGGCGCGATGGCCGGTCTTGGCGGCGCTTACCTGAGCCTGGTGCGCGTGCCGCAATGGACCGAAGGCATGACGGCGGGCGCAGGCTGGATCGCGCTGGCTATCGTCGTCTTTGCAAGCTGGCGCGCCGAGCGCGTTCTGATCGGTGCCTATCTCTTCGGGGGCATCACTGCCTTGCAATTGCAGCTTCAGGCGGCTGAATATTCGATCCCGGTGCACCTTCTCTCGATGGCGCCCTATCTCATCACGATCATCGTTCTGGTGATCCTGTCCGCCATTCACCGCCACGGGGTGCAGGCCGCGCCTGCAAGCCTTGGCCGCTCTTTCCACGCCTCGAGCTGAGGCGTTCAACAAACGGGCGCTGCCGCCCATAACCAACGGGGAGTCACCCATGAAGCGCAGATCTTTCCTTGCCACCACCGCCGCAGCGGCGATGCTTGCCGCGACCAGCCTCCCGGCCTTCGCCGAAGAGCCACTGAAAATCGGCTTCATCTATGTCGGCCCGGTTGGCGACATGGGCTGGTCCTATCAGCACGACCAGGGCCGCCAGGCCATCGAAGCCGCCTATGGCGACAAGGTCCAGACCTCGTTCATCGAGTCAGTTCCCGAAGGCCCGGACGCAGAGCGCGCGCTCACCCAGCTTGCCCTCGAAGGCAACAAGCTGATCTTCGCAACCTCGTTCGGCTTCATGGACTCGGTGATGAATGTCGCGGCCAAATTCCCGGACGTGAAATTCGAGCACGCCACCGGCTACAAGCGCGCCGACAACGTCGCCACCTATGACGCCCGCTTCTACGAAGGCCGCGCCGTGATGGGCACCATCGCGGGCCGCATGACCACGTCGAATAAGATCGGCTATATCGGCTCCTTCCCGATCCCGGAAGTTATTCAGGGCATCAACTCGAGCTACCTGCACGCCAAGAAGGTGAACCCGGATGTCGAGATGAAGGTCGTCTGGGCCTACACCTGGTTCGACCCGGCGAAAGAGGCCGATGCCGCCGCCGCACTGATCGCGGAAGGCGTCGACGTGATCCTGCAACACACCGACTCGACCGCGCCGCAAGCCAAGGCGCAGGAAGCCGGCATCTACACCTTCGGTCAGGCCTCCGACATGGGTGCCTTCGCGCCGAAGCCGCGCCTGTCCTCGATCATCGACAACTGGGCGCCCTACTACGTGAAGCGCGCAGGCCAGATGCTCGATGGCACCTGGGCGTCGGAAGGCGCATGGGAAGGCATCGCGGAAGGCGCCGTGGAAATCGGTGAGATCACCGACGAGGTTCCCGCCGAGGTGAAGGCAGAGGCGCTCGCGCTCAAGGACAAGATCGCTTCGGGCGAATACCACCCCTTCACCGGCCCGCTCAACAAGCAGGATGGCTCGGTCTGGCTGGCCGAGGGCGAGACCCCCGCGGATGGCGACCTGGCCGGGATGAACTTCTACCTTGAAGGCATCACCGCCGAACTGCCGAAGTAAGCGCAGCATAGATGAGACACGGACGGGCGGGCCCATCGGTCCGCCCGTTCACATTTCCGAGGTGGGGAACTCGCGGGCGGGGTTTCGGGTTATGATCTCAGCGTGGCGTCGCGCCACAGGAGAGGAGAGCCGATGAAAGCCCTGAGAACCACCACCGCCCTTGTTGCCGGTCTGGCAGCCCTTGTGCCGACCACCGTTCCCGCACAGCAAAGCACGCAGGAAGGGATCGACACCGCGCTGACCGCCTGCATTGCATCCCAGATGGCCGAGGGGGTATCGCAAGCGGAGGCTGAGGCGAACTGCGTCACGACCGAAGTTGATACTGCCGAGCCCGCTCCAGGTGGCGCGCCGGCACCCGGAGGCGAAGCCGCACCGGGCGGCGAGGCTGCGACGGCCGAAGCGGCGCCAGAGGCCGGGGTCGCGCCCGTAGAGGCCGAACCGGCCCCCGCCGAAGCGCAGGCTGAAACGCCCGCCGAGGAAATCCCCACCCCGCCCGTGGCCGAGGCAGAGTTCCAGACTCCGCCCGCCGAGGAACAACCGCCCGCCGAGACCGAATCCGCTGCGGAGCCTGAACCGGAGGTCGCCAGCCCGGCTGAGCCGCAGGCATCCCCTGCGCCCGCAACGGAGACCGCCACCGAAACCGTAACCGAGGAACCGCCGCCCGCCGTCATCGCGGAGGAAGTTCCGCCTGCGGAGGCTCCGGCGGAAGCCACGGAAATCGCGCCGGTGGAACTCTCGCCCGAGGCGGAAGAGGCGGCAGCGGCACTGGCTGCCGCACTTGAGGAGGCACCTGCCGAGGAGGGTGCCCCCGTCGAGAACGAAGCGCTGATGAGCGACCCGGACACCGCGACGCCCGAGGCCGAGGCCAACGCAGACGCGCAGGTGGTCGAAGAGGTGATTACCGAAGACACGGCGCGTAGTTCGGACGAAGATTTCGAGACCACGGTCTCGGGTCAAGCCGCCGCGCCAGCGGCCGCGCCGAAGAAGGATGGCGGCCTCTCGGATGCCGAGAAGCTTGCGATCCTCGGTCTGGGGGCGATTGCCGTCGGCGCGCTGCTCAAGGACGGGCGCGAGGTCGCGGTCAATTCCGGCGACCGCGTGGTCGTGCAGAACCCCGATGGCAGCTATCAGGTGATCAAGGACGACAATGCGCTCCTGCGCCAGCCCGGCTCGACAATCCGCACGCAAAGCTATGCGGATGGCTCGACGCGAACCATTACGACCAAGCCTGACGGCGCGCAGATCGTGACCATCTACGACGCCCAGCGCCGGATCGTTCAGCGCACCCGGATCGAGCCCGATGGCACCCGTTATGTGCTGGTCGATGACTCGGTCGGCGCGGAACCGGTCGAGGTCTCGACCCTGCCGCAAGTGACGACGAGCGTGGACGCGACCGACGCCGATGCCCTGCGCGCCGCACTGGCCGCGCAGAATGCGATCGACCGACGCTTTACCCTTGCGCAAGTGCGCCAGATCCCGTCGGTCCGTGCCCTGGCACCCGCGATCTCGGTCGAGACGATCACCTTTGAGACCGGCTCTGCAGCGATCCGCCCGGATCAGGCGCGCTCGCTGGCGACGCTTGGCAACGCGATCCGTAACCGCATCGCCGAGAACCCGCGGGAGATCTTCCTGATCGAGGGCCACACGGATGCGGTCGGCAACGCCGCCTATAACCTCGCGCTCTCCGACCGCCGGGCGGAATCGCTTGCACTGGCGTTGACCGAGTATTTCGACGTGCCGCCCGAGAACCTCGTGGTGCAGGGCTATGGCGAGCAGTTCCTCAAGGTCGATACGCAAGCCGCCAACGAAGCCAATCGTCGGGCGAGCGTGCGTCGGATTACCGAGTTGCTTCAGGTCGCAACGTCGAATTGAGAGAACAGCACGAACGAAAGGGGCGCCTCGGGGCGCCCCTATGCTATTTGACCTGAGTCATGGCGCTTGACGCAACGATAGCTCACATTCAGGATTGCGCATATTTTGTCGGACGCAGGCGCGACCGGCCAGTGGGGAGGACTAAAATGGCTCATATCGTGGTTCTGGGTGCCGGGCTTGGCGGCGCCATCATGGCCTATGAACTGCGTGACACCGTTCGCGCAGAAGACAAGATCACCGTCATCACCAAGGACCCGAAATACCATTTCGTGCCCTCTAACCCCTGGATCGCAGTGGGGTGGCGCGACCGCAAGGATATTACTGTCGATCTCGCGCCCACGATGAAGCGCAAGAATATCGACTTCATCCCGGTGCCTGCGAAGAAGCTCCATGCCGAGACGAACACGGTCGAACTCGATGACGGTCGCATGGTCGAATACGATTACATTGTCATCGCCACCGGCCCCGAACTGGCCTTCGATGAGATCGAAGGACTTGGTCCCGAGGCGAACACCCATTCGATCTGTCACATCGACCATGCCGAGCAGGCCAAGATCGCCTTCGACCGGTTCTGCGAGAAACCCGGCCCGATCATCGTCGGCGCCGTGCAGGGCGCATCCTGCTACGGTCCGGCCTACGAGTTCACCTTCATTCTCGACACGGCGCTCCGCCGCGCGAAAATCCGCGATCAGGTGCCGATCACCTTCGTCACCTCGGAGCCCTATGTCGGGCATCTCGGGCTCGACGGGGTGGGCGACACCAAGGGTCTCTTGGAATCCGCGATGCGCGAGAAGCACATCAAGTGGATGACCTCTTCGCGGATCAAGAAGGTCGAAGACGGCGTCATGCATGTCGAAGAGATCGCCGATGACGGCTCGGTCAAGGCAACGCATGAAATGCCCTTCGGCTATTCGATGCTGCTGCCCGCCTTCCGCGGCATCCCGGCTGTGTCGGGGATCGAAGGACTCTCGAACCCGCGCGGTTTCACCATCGTCGACAAGTATCAGCGCAACCCGAAGTTCCAGAACGTCTTCGCGGTCGGCGTCTGCGTGGCGATCCCGCCGATGGGGCCGACGCCTGTGCCCTGCGGGGTGCCGAAGACCGGCTTCATGATCGAATCGATGGTCACCGCGACCGCGCATAACATCGGCAATCTGGTGCGCGGCAAGGAGCCGGACGAGGTCGGCACCTGGAACGCCGTCTGTCTGGCCGATTTCGGGGATCAGGGCATCGCCTTCGTGGCTCAGCCGCAGATCCCGCCGCGCAACGTCAACTGGTCAAGCCAGGGCAAATGGGTCCACTGGGCCAAGGCCGGGTTCGAGCGCTACTTCCTGCACAAGCTGCGCAAAGGCACCTCCGAGACCTTCTATGAGCGCACCGCGATGAAGATGCTCGGGATCGACAAGCTCAAGGCCACCCGCAAGGGCTGATCCCATGGGCACAGACAAAAGGCGGGCTTTGGCCCGCCTTTTCGTTTCAACACGCCAATGCGCGAATCCCCAAACCTCTTGGATGCGCCCAAAGGCGTGCGCGGGTCCGAAGAGGGGGAAGAGTGGTGGCGAGGGGGGGACTTGAACCCCCGACCCCACGATTATGAGTCGTGTGCTCTAACCAGCTGAGCTACCTAGCCACTGGTGGGGGGAACTAAGCCAGAGCGCGGCAAGCGTCAAGGGTAGAATCGGACAAATTTGGGCACGCCCCCGCAAAACCGTGACTGGCCAATTGGGCCGCCGCGCATTAGGCCCGAAGAATGAGGACGCGCAGATGACAGAGCCGCAGAAAACCGAGGCAAAGCCACGGATCGTGCTGATCGGCGGCGGACATGCCCATGCGCTGGTCCTGCGCACCTTTGCCGAAGCGCCGCTCGACGGGGCCGAGATCACCCTCATCAATCCCGGACCCCGCGCGGCCTATTCCGGGATGCTGCCGGGTCATATCGCGGGGCACTACCCGCGCGAAGCCCTTGAGATCGACCTGCGCAAACTCGGAAAGGCGGCAGGCGCGACCCTGATCGAGGCGCGCGCCACGGGGATTGACCGAGCAGGAGGCCGGGTGCTGCTCGAAGGCGGCGAGAACGTGCCCTATGATTTTGCGGCGCTGGATATCGGGATCACCTCGGAGATGCCTGCCCTGCCCGGCTTCGTCGAGCACATCACCCCCGCCAAACCGCTCGATGCTTTTGCCGACCGTTGGGAGCATTTTGTGGGTCATGCACCCGCCAATGCGAGCGTGGCAGTGATTGGCGGCGGTGTCGCGGGGGTAGAGCTTGCGCTCGCCTGCGCGCACCGTCTGCCTCAGGCCCGTGTGACGGTCTACGAGGCACAAGATACCGCCCTGACGGCTTTGGGGCGTGGCGCGCGGGCGCGTATGCTGCGCCATGCCGCGCGGCATGGCGTGACGATCCTCACGGGAAAACGGCTCAGAGCCGCAGAGGCGGGGAGCCTCCGTTTCGCGGACGACACGACCGCCGCATTCGACTTCGCCATCGGCACAGGGGCGACACGGCCCGCGCCTTGGCTAACAGAGACAGGGTTGGATCTGCATGAGGGGTTCGTGACCGTGGGGCCGACGCTCCAAAGCTCGGACCCGGCAATCTTTGCCAGCGGTGACATCGCGCATCTGTCGCATGCGCCACGTCCGAAAGCAGGCGTCTTTGCCGTGCGCGAGGCGCCGGTCCTCGCGCACAACCTGCGCGCGGCAGTCGAAGGCGGCACAATGCGCACGTATCACCCGCAGCGCGATTACCTGAAGCTGATCTCGACGGGTGACAAGCGGGCCGTGGCGGATAAATGGGGCCTGCCGCTGGACGGGCGCTGGCTGTGGCGCATCAAGGATCGGATCGACCGGGGCTTCATGGCCGATCTGCATTGAAAAAGGCGCCCACAGGCGCCTTTGTCGAGGTCAGTAGACCGTCACGGGCGTGCCCACCGGCACCTGATCGAACAATGCGATGACGTGGTCATTGACCATCCGGAGACACCCGTTTGACACCGCATGGCCGATCGAGCTGGGCGCGGTGGTGCCGTGGATACGGATCGCCGTGTCGCGCCCGTTCTGATAGAGATAAAGTGCGCGGGCGCCGAGCGGGTTCTGCGGACCGCCCGGCATCCCATCGGCGTATTTCGCGTATTTCGGATCGCGTTCGATCATCTCGGGCGTAGGCTTCCAGCTCGGCCATTCGACCTTGCGCCCAACCACGGCCTGACCACGGAATTTCAGCTCATTCTTGCCGACCGCCACGCCATAGCGCATCGCCTTGCCGGGGGCAGTCACATGATAGAGGAAGAACTTGTCGGAGACGACGATGATCGAGCCGACGGCGAGGTTTGGCTTCACGCGCACCTCACGGGGGTAGAACTGGTCGGCAATGGGCCATTTCTTCTGCACCGGCTCGGACGATGTCTCGATCTCTTGCGCGGCCAGAAACGATGGCGCGCCCAGAGCGGGCAGAATGGCAAAACTGGTCAAAAGGGCACGGCGATTCATCGGTTTCTCCGGATTGCGTAAGGGGCAAACTACCAAAACCCCTATGAACGAACAACCAAAGACCGACCAAACGGTTCCCGTGCCCTTTTGGGCCTCGCGGCCTTATTCGAAGGCGCAGCCCGATTTCACGCCGAACTTGGCGAAAATCTTGGCGGCCGGGCAAAAGCCGGTAAAGGCCGATTGCAGCAGGTTGGCGCCGATGAACACGGTGAACCAGAAGAAGTTCGGGTGAACGAACTGGGTGAGGATCACGCTGAGCAGAACCATAGCGCCGGCAAAAGCGAACATAACGCGGTCGAGGGACATGAGAGACTCCGATCTGGGAAGGTTGACTTGCGCCCGAAGTAGCACTTGTACAGGTTAAATTCAAGTTCTCGAATATGACACATCCGCCTTGACCCCCTTGCCTCAACGCTCCAAGTGACCTGTGAAAGGAAGCGCCATGGCCAGCACAGTTTTCATTGTCGACGGAATGCATTGTGGGGCTTGCACAGGGCGGGTGGAGCGCGCTCTGGCCGCAGAGCCCGGCGTCACCGAGGCAAGTGCCAATCTGATGGCACGCTCGGCCCGCGTCGATTACGAGGCACCCGCCACGCCTGCGCGGCTGTTGGAGGCGCTGGACCGCGCGGGCTACCCTGCGGCGACGGCAGACACCACGCTCGATATAGAGGGAATGACCTGCGCCAGTTGCGCCGGTCGGGTCGAGCGCGCGCTCACCAGCCATGGCGGCACCGTTGCGGCGAACGTGAACCTTGCGACACATACGGCGCGCGTGACCTATATTCAGGGCGCGGTTGCCCCCTCGGAACTTGCGCGGATCGTGACCGAGGCGGGCTATCCCACCCGCGTCAAGACCGAGACCGAGGCCCCCGCCCCCGTTAGCGACCGGCAGGCCCGTGAAGCCGCTGCCCTGCGACGCAACGTGATCATCGCCTCGGTGCTGACATTGCCGGTTTTCGTGCTGGCGATGGGCGCGCATATGATCCCCGGCTTTCACATGGCGATCATGCACAGCATCGGCGAGCGCGCGAGCTGGGTCATTCAGCTTGTTTTGACCGCCCTCGTGCTGGCTTTTCCCGGTCGCGTTTTCCTCCGGCTCGGTATCCCGGCGCTCTTGCGCGGCGCGCCCGAGATGAACTCTCTGGTGGCCCTCGGTTCACTGGCCGCCTTCGGCTACTCGACGGTGGTGACGCTCGCACCGGGGCTGCTCCCCGAAAGCGCGCGGGAGGTCTATTTCGAGGCGGCGGCGGTGATCGTGACGCTGATCCTCGTCGGGCGCTGGATGGAGGCGCGCGCCAAGGGCCGTGCCAGCGAAGCGATCTCGCGTCTGGTTGAACTCCGCCCTGCAACCGCGCGCGTCGAACGTGACAGCGGCGTGATCGAACTGCCCGTGGCGGAACTGGCGGCGGGCGATATCGTGCAACTTGCCCCCGGTGAGCGGGTCGCGGTCGATGGTGTGGTCACGGACGGGCATGGCTGGATCGACGAGTCGATGCTCACCGGAGAGCCGGTGCCTGTTGAAAAGACCCCCGGCACCGAGGTGACAGGCGGGACCGTGAACGGGTCCTCGGCCCTCAGCTACCGGGTGACCGCGACCGGGTCCGAGACCGTGCTCTCGCGCATCATCGCCATGGTCGAGGCCGCGCAGGGCGGCAAACTCCCGGTGCAGGCGCTGGTGGACAAGGTCACGCGGGTCTTCGTACCCGTGGTGATGGCGCTCTCGGTGCTGACCTTCGCGGTCTGGATGCTCGCGGGTCAGGGCCTGACCCATGCGCTGGTCGCGGCCATTTCGGTGATGATCATCGCCTGCCCCTGCGCGATGGGTCTTGCAACGCCGGTCTCTATCCTCGTCGGCACCGGGCGCGGTGCCGAGCTGGGTCTGCTGTTCCGTCGCGGCGATGCGTTGCAGCGGCTGGCCGAGATCGAGACCGTCGCCTTCGACAAGACCGGCACCCTGACCGAGGGCCGCCCGACGCTCACCGATCTTCTCCCCGCGGATCCCGCCATCTCCGCCGATGACGTGCTGCGGCTTGCCGCCGGGGCCGAGGCGCGCTCCGAGCACCCGCTGGCCCGCGCCATTCTTGCAGCCGCCGAAAGCCGTGGCCTGACGCCCGCCGAGGCCCGCCGCGTCAAGGCCCTGCCCGGTCGCGGCCTGAGCGCCCAGACCGAGGGCCGCGCGCTCCTGATCGGCAATACCCGCGCCATGGACGAGGCCGGCGTGGACCTCACCCGGCTTGCTGCGGCGGCCGAGAGCTTGTCGCAAGAGGGCAAGACCCCGATCTGGATCGCACTGGATGGAACGCTCGCGGCGCTGATGGCGGTGTCGGACCCGCTCAAACGCCACGCCGAGGATGCTGTGGCAGCACTGCGATATGACGGTGTCGAGGTCGCCCTGATCTCGGGCGACACGCGCGCCACCGCGCAGGCCGTGGGCCGCAACCTCGGGATCTTGCGGGTGATCTCGGATGTGCTCCCCGAGGGCAAGGTCGAAGCCGTCGAAACGCTGCGCGAACGCGGGCCGCTCGCCTTCGTGGGTGACGGGATCAACGATGCGCCCGCGCTGGCCGCCGCCGATGTGGGCATCGCCATCGGGACCGGCACGGATGTTGCCATCGAGGCGGCCGAGGTCGTCATCATGGGCGGCGACCCGCAAGGGGCCGCGCGCGCCTATGCGCTTTCGCGGGCGGTGATGCGCAACATAAAACAGAACCTGTTCTGGGCCTTTGCCTATAATGCGGCGCTGATCCCGGTGGCGATGGGGGTGCTGGTGCCCTTCGGCGGCCCCGGCCTCTCTCCGATGCTGGCCGCCGGGGCGATGGCCTTCTCTTCGGTCTTCGTGGTGACCAACGCGCTGCGCCTGCGCCGCGCCGGCGCCTAGGCAAAACCTCGCCGAGGACAAACGCCGCGCTTTCCTCACCCCCGGTCACGCGCGTAAATGACACCGTATCTTGCCGGAGAGTGCCATGGGCCTGACGCGTCGTCTTTTTTGTCTTTCTCTGCTGGGGACTGCCGCCTGCGGGCGCAGTGGCCGCAGTTCGACCAAGGCCCCGGCGATGTCACACGACACCCTGCCTCTGCATGCCAATGAGACCCTCGAACTGCGGGGTCTGATCAACCGCTATGCCGACCATTACGAGGTTCCGCGCACGCTCGTCCACCGGGTGATCCAACGTGAGAGCGGCTACCGCCCCGGCGCGCGCAACGGCCCCTATTACGGCCTGATGCAAATCCTGCCGCAAACCGCGCGCGGCATGGGCTTCAAGGGCGAGAACAGCGATCTGCTCGATGCCGAGACCAATCTCAAATATGCCGTCAAATACCTGCGCGGCGCGTGGATGTGCGCCGATGGCTCCGAGACCGAAGCGGTGAAATGGTATGCGAGCGGCTATTACTACGAGGCCAAGCGGCGGGGCATCCTCAAGGAAACCGGCCTGCGCTGAATGCCTCCACCCGCGTCTGGCCAGCGCCGGACGCTCCGCGGGGGATATTTTGAGCAGACTGAGAGAGGCCCCGTGTCAGTCTGCCATAAATATCCCCGCCGGAGGCAAATACCGCCAGCGTGACGCGTCACGGCGTGCCTGCACGCTCCAACAAGGTCAGAACAGTTGGGCCCAACGCCTCGACGATCAGCGTCACCCCCTCCGCCGAGGGGTGGATCGCATCGTCTTGCATATAGTCGCGCGCGGTGCGCTCCCTGAGCGGCAGGTCCATGATCGGTCCGAGGAAGTTCGGCACCAGCAATGTATGGTATTGGGCTGACAGCTCGGGCCAGATCGCGTCGAAGCTTTGCTGATAGCTGGGGCCATAGTTGCCCGGCGCGGGCAGACCGACAAGCAGCGCGGGCAGGCCTTGGGCGGCAAGGTCTTCGAGGATCGCCGAAAGGTTCGCGCGCGCCTCCTCGGGCGGCAACCCGCGCAAGAGGTCGTTCCCTCCCAACGCCACTATCACCGCATCCACCTCTGGCGTAAGCGACCAGCCCAGTCGCGCACGCCCGCCCGCGGTCGTATCCCCCGAGACACCTGCATTGATGATCGTCACATCGGCGCCATTCGCGCGCAGCCATGCTTCGAGTTGCGGCACCAGCCCCTCGTCAGGGGCCAGCCCGTAGCCTTGGGTCAGGCTGTCACCCAACGCCAACAGATGCAGCGGCTCGGCCGAAGCCGGCGCGACAAAGGGAACCAGCAGAAAAATACTTGCGGACAACAGGTTGCGAAGGGCGCGGATTGGCCCATATGCCAAGGAACGGACGAAAAAGCAGGCAGGCATGGCGGATACGGTTCTCTCTTTGACAGATGCGCGGCTCACTTTGGACGGCAATGCCGGCCCGGTCGAGATATTGCGTGGAATCTCACTGACAGTTGAGCGCGGCGAGAGTGTCGGGCTGACCGGACCGTCGGGGTCGGGCAAGTCGTCCTTGCTGATGCTGATGGGTGGGCTGGAACGCGCCACCGGCGGCACGATCACCGCGTTGGGGCATGATCTCTCCTCGATGTCCGAAGATGATCTGGCGCGGTTTCGACGGGGCAATATGGGGATCGTGTTCCAATCCTTCCATCTTGTGCCGACAATGACCGCGCTTGAAAACGTGGCCCTTCCGCTGGAAATCGCGGGCGTGGCGGATGCGTTCGGGCGCGCGGAGGCGGAGCTGGCGGCGGTGGGTCTCGGCCATCGCGGACACCATTATCCCTCTGAAATGTCCGGAGGCGAACAACAGCGCGTCGCGCTCGCCCGCGCGCTCGCGCCGCGCCCGGCGATCCTTCTGGCCGATGAGCCGACGGGCAATCTTGATGCCAGGAACGGGGCGGCGATCATGGAGCTTCTGTTCGGTTTGCAGGCCGATTACGGTGCGACGCTCATCCTCGTCACCCATGCGCCCGAACTGGCCGAACGTTGTTCGCGCGTTGTGCAACTTCTGGATGGGGCGCTGGCATGAGCGCGAGCCTGCGCATTGCCGCCCGCGAGTTACGTGGCGGGCTTCGCGGATTCCGCGTTTTCCTGTTATGCCTGATGCTGGGCGTTGCCGCGATTTCCGCCGTGGGCCTCGTCCGCGAGGCGATCCGGGGCGGCCTGTCGGATCAGGGCGCCGCGCTCTTGGGAGGGGACGCGCAATTTGAATTCACCTACCGCCGCCCCGCGCCCGAGGAACGTGCGTGGATCGACGCGCGGGCGGTCGCAAGCTCCGAGGTGGTGGAGTTCCGCTCGATGCTGCAAACCGGGGCGGGCGAAGCGCTGGAAACCGCGCTGACGCAGGTCAAGGCCGTCGATAACGCGCATCCTCTGATCGGAACGCTTCAGCTCGACCCCCCGCTGCCGGTCTCGACGCTGTTCGCGCAGACCGATGGCCCGTCCGCCATTTTCCTGGACCAGATCCTTGCCGACAGGCTGGGCCTTGCGCCGGGCGATCCGGTGCGCCTTGGCGGGATCACGTTCACCATGGCCGCGCGCATTCAGCGCGAGCCGGATTCGACCGGGGCCGGTACCGGCCTTGGTCCGCGCTCGATCGTGGCACTCCCCGCCATCGAGGACAGCGCCTTGCTGGCACCGGGCGCACTCTATGAGACCGAGCTGCGTGTGACCCTGCCGCCCGATACCGATCTCGATGCGCTACGCGCCGAGGCGCAGGCGCATTTCGACGGCGCAGGGATGCGCTGGCAGGATCGCCGCCGCGCCGCGCCGGGGGCGGATCGTTTCGTGACGCGGCTCGGCTCGTTTCTGGTGCTTGTCGGGCTGGCCGGGCTGGCCGTCGGCGGGGTCGGGATTTCCGCGACCGTCAGCGCATGGCTCGAACGCAAGGCCGAGACCATCGCGACGCTGCGCGCCATCGGCGCGACCGGGGGCATGATACGGGCGATCTTCCTGTGGCAACTCCTTGCGCTCAGCGTCACCGGCATCGCGGCGGGGCTCGTGCTGGGAAGCGCGATGGTGCTGTTTGCGTCAGGCCTCATCGAACGACTGATGCCGATCCCGGTCGATGTGGGGCTAAGCGCGCGCCCGCTGATCGAGGCCGGGCTCTACGGCGCGCTTGTGGCGGCGATCTTTGCGCTCTGGCCGCTGTCGCGGATGCTGGGCCAACGCGCGGCGCGGCTCTATCGGCGCAATCGTACAGGGCGGTTCTCGCTGCCAGCGTTCGGCGCATTGGCCCTGATCGCACTGCTGATCGCCGCTCTGGTGGCGCTCGCCGTGTGGTTCTCGGGAATGGTAATGTTGACGCTCGGCACTCTGGGCGGGATCGCGCTGGCGCTTGGCCTGCTCGCAATTGCCGGTTGGCTCGTGCGCTATGCGGCCCGCGCGCTCTCGCATCTCGCCCGCGGGCGTCCGGCGCTCCGCGCGGCGCTTGCGTCGATTGGCGGGCCGCGCTCCGAAGCGGTGCCGGTGATCCTGTCGCTCGGGCTTGGGCTTTCGGTGCTGGCCGCTGTCGGTCAGGTCGATGCGGGTCTGCGCGGCGCAATCGCGCAAGACCTCCCCGAGGTGGCACCCGCCTATTTCGTGCTCGACATTCAGAAGGATCAGCTCGACCCGTTCCTGACCCGGCTCGATGCCATCGGCGGGGTCGAAAAGGTCGAAACCGTGCCAATGCTGCGCGGCATCATCACCGAGATCAATGGCCAGAACGCGCGCGAGGTTGCGGGCGAACACTGGGTGCTGCGCGGCGACCGGGGCGTAACCTATGCCGAGACGCCGCGCGAGGCACTGACCGCTGGCGACTGGTGGCCCGCTGACTACGCCGGGCCGCCGCTAGCGAGTTTCGCCGCGCAAGAGGCCGAGGAACTGGGGCTGAAGCTGGGCGATATGATCACGGTGAACATCCTCGGACGCGATATCGAGGCAAGGATCACCTCGTTCCGCGACGTCGATTTCTCGACCGCCGGAATCGGCTTCGTGCTGACGCTGAACCCCGCTGCGCTCGCCGCAGCGCCCCATACCCATCTGGCGACGATCTATGCGCCCCCTGAGGCCGAAGCCCCGATCCTGCGCGACTTGGCCGGGGCGTTTCCGAATATCACCGCGATCCGCGTGCGCGATGCGATCGACCGCGTGACCGAGGCGCTTGGCGCGATCGCGCGGGCGACCTCGCTCGCAGCAGGGGTGACGCTGCTCACCGGCTTTGTCGTGCTGATCGGCGCGGCGGCTTCGGGCGAGGCGGCCCGCGCGTGGGAAGCCGCGCTTCTCAAGACGGTTGGCGCGACGCGGCGCACCGTGCTTGCCTCCTTCGCGCTGCGTTCGGCGCTCTTGGGGGCGGCGGCGGGGCTGGTCGCGATCCTGTTCGGTGCGCTGGCGGGCTGGGCCGTGCTGGAGCTGGTGATGGAGGCAACCTTCCGCTTCGCCCCGATCCCGGCGCTCGCTATCGTCAGTGGCGGCGTTCTGGCGACCCTGCTTGCGGGGTTGGTCTTTGCGCTGCGCCCGCTCTCTGCGCGCCCGGCCCGCGTGCTGCGGGCGAGCGAGTGATCTGCCTCCGGCGGGGATATTTTGGGCAGCGTGAAAGGGGTCAGAATCCGCGCGCACCCCGCCGGTCGAGTGCCCAGAGCGCCCCCGCCCCGAGAACCGCCAACCCAGCCCCCAGCCCCGCAGCGAGCGCGTAACCTCCGAGCGCGGCCCCAAGCGCGAAGGTCGCCGCGCAAATCGCATCGCCCGCGAGCTTTTGCAGCGCCATGAGCGAGGCCCCTGCCCCCGGCCGCGCGCCCATCAGGTCCTGAAGATAGGCCATCGGCTGCGTGAGGATGATCGCGCCCCCGGCCGCGCCCGGCAGGATCAGCAACCAAACGAAAGGCGTCGCGGCCAAGAGTGGCAGGAAGGCGAGGTGGATCGCGTAAAGCACCATGCCGATCCAGATCAGCCGGGTGCGCTCGACATGGGGGATGAGCCGGGGCAGTGCGAGCATGAAGGGCACTTCGAGCCCGCCCAGGAACCCCGCATAAAGCGCGATATCCTCGGCCCCGCGCCCGGGCGTTGCGCTAAAGACAAGCCCCATCACCACCATGTAAAGCATGATCGAACCATGCACCGGCCCCAAAGCCAGAACACGGACGAGGATCGGCGGATCGGCCAATTCTCGCAGCCCTTGCGTGAAGCTCAGGCCCGATTTCGGATCAGGCCAGCGGGTCGCGCCGTCACGGGGCCAGAATACCCAGGTCAGTCCAAGAAAGGCGGCGCCCATCGCAAGGCTCACAGGATAGACAAGCATCAGCGGTGCGCCGGTCTGGAAAACCACCGACCAAATCGGCAGCACGACGACCCATGGCAGGGCAAAGAGCGCCCTCAGCGTCGCATTGATCGCGGGACGCTCGGCCTCGGGGCGGGTAGAGGCGGCAAGGCGTCCCAGCGCGAAGATCTGGCCAAAGAGCGACCCGGAGAGCGGGAGGAGCACCGCATGCGCCAGCACGAAGGCCCAAAGCGACTGGCCAAGGTGCACGGTGCCAAGACCCGCGACCAGAAACCCGCCCGAGATCAGGGCAATCGCCCGCCGGTTCGCGCGTTGATCCGCGAGGATGCCAAATCCGACAGAGGCCGACACCGCAAGGATCGAGGCCGCCACCAGAAGCGCCGAATAGGCCCGGTCCGTCATCTCGAACACAGTCACCGCCAAGGCCGAGACATAGGGTGCCATCGTCGCCGCATAGGCGCCAAAGAGCACCAGCAACACTGCCGCGAGCCGCAAGGCAGGATCGGCAAGAATGGGACGAAACGGGGCGATTAAAACACGCATGGCTCAGGGCAGAACCTTGTCGGGGTTAAGGATACCTTTCGGGTCGAGCGCCGCCTTGATGGCGCGCATCACCTCAAGGGCGACCGGGTCCTTGTGACGGGCCATCGTCTGGCGCTTTGACAGGCCAACGCCATGCTCGGCCGAGAACGATCCTCCAAGCGCGACAGTCTGTTCGGCGATGGCGGCGCGCATTTCGGCCTTGAGCGCGGGTCCCGACGTGCCGGGATAGACCGTGTAGTGGATATTTCCGTCGCCCAGATGGGCAATCATCAGGATCTCGGCGGCAGGATCGAGCGCGCCGATCCGCGCCGCCATCCGCTCGACGAAACCGGGCAACCGGTCGAGCGGCAGTGAAATATCGGTGTCGACCAGATCCGGCGTCGTGAAGGTAATCTCCGCGGCGGCCTCGCGCATTGCCCAAAGCTTTGCGCGCTGTGCCTGCGACTGTGCAATGACCGCCTCGGTGATCACGCCTGCCTCCAGATCGGGCAGCAGCAGGGTTTCGAGCCGCGCGACCGGATCCTCGCCCGTGATGGTCGTCGCCGTTTCCAGAAGAATATTCACCGGGGACGGCGCAAACGGACAGGCGAGATCGGGTTTGACCCGCGCGAGCCGCGCCATGTAGGCCTCCGGCATGAACTCGAACGCCTCGACCGCCCCGCCAGTTCCGGCCTGCACCCGGTTGAGCAGCGCCAGCGCCGCTTCAAGATCAGCCATCCCCAAAAGCGCGGTCGCATGGGCGACCGGCGCGGGCTCCAGCCGCATCACCGCCCCGGTTATGATGCCCAGCGTCCCTTCGGCCCCGATCATCAGATCGCGCAGGTCATAGCCGGTATTGTCCTTGTGCAGCGCATTCATCAGGTTCATCACCCGCCCGTCAGCCAGCACCACCTCAAGCCCGAGACACAGGTCCCGCACCATGCCGTAGCGCAGCACGTTCGCACCGCCCGCATTGGTCGACAGCACCCCGCCCAGCGTAGCCGACCCGCTCGCTCCGAAGCGCAGCGGAAAAATCAGACCCGCGCCCTCGACGTGACGGTGCAGCACATCCACGACCACCCCTGCCTCGGCGGTTATGGTGCGGGCCGAAGGGCTGTACGTGCGGATGCGGTTGAGACGCTCGAGCGACAACATCAGCGCCCCTTCCGCCGAGGTGCCACCATTGAGGCCGGTATTGCCGCCCACCGGAACGACAGGTGCCCCTGCTTCGTGCGCAAGCCGCATCACCGCTGCGACCTCTCCGGTCGTGCCGGGGCGCACCAGTGCCAGCGGCCTCCAGCGATAAAGCCCCGTCCAGTCCCGCTGCGGGGCGTCATCACCCGTCAATACATGGGCATCACCGAACAGAGTGCGCAGATCATCCAGGATCGGCATGGACCTTCCCTTCGTGGAGGCGGCCACCGCCGGATGCCTCCGGCGGGGATATTTTCAGCAGCGTGACGAAGCATTCAGTCTGCCACAAATATCCCCCGCGGAGCGTCCCGCGGAAGTCAGGAGCGCACGGGCCAGATGGGCTTAACGCCAGTCGAAAAAGTCCTTGGGCGCACGAGCCAGAAGCTTGCGCGCAATATCGGCGCCAAGATCGGCGGCATCGGCAATCGAGGCACGCCCCTCTTCGAAGAGGGCATCCGACCCGTCCGGACGCAGCACTTCCCCGCGCAGCCAGACCTGATCGCCCTCGAGGAGCGCAAGCCCCGCGATCGGCGTTTCGCATGAGCCGTCGAGCGTCGCGAGATAGGCGCGTTCCGCCGCGAGGCGGTGCCCCGCCGGCGCGTCGTGGATCGCCGCCAGCAGCGCCTCACACATCGCGTCATTGGCGCGCCGTTCGATGCCGATGCAGCCCTGTGCGACGGCGGGTAGCATTTCCTCGGGTTCGATGGCAGAGCGTGCGACCTCGGCCATGCCCAACCGATTGAGACCCGCCATGGCAAGGAATGTCGCCGCCGCGACCTTGTCTTCGAGTTTACGCATCCGCGTCTGCACATTGCCGCGGAACTCGACCATTTTCAGATCGGGGCGGCGATGCGCGAGCTGCGCGCGCCGACGCAGTGAGGACGAGCCGACGACAGCACCCTGGGGCAGATCCGAGATCGAGGCATAGTCGAAGCTGACGAACGCGTCGCGCGTATCCTCACGCGGGAGGTAGCAATCGAGCAAAAGACCGTCCGGCTGCTTGACCGGCATGTCCTTCATCGAATGCACGGCAATGTCGATCCGGCCATCGAGCATGGCCTCTTCGATTTCCTTGGTGAAGAGGCCCTTGCCGCCAAGCTCCTTGAGCGGCTTGTCCGCATCGATCAAGGCTCGGTCATCGCCGGTCGTCTTGATCACCACGATCTCGAACGCATCCTCGGGGAGGTCATGCGCCGCCATCAGGCGGGTGCGGGTTTCATAGGCCTGAGCGAGCGCAAGCGGTGAACCGCGGGTGCCGATCTTCAGGGGCGACTTGGCGTTGGGCATCTGTGTCATGACGCCTTGGTAGCCGCGTCAAAAGGCCCGCGCAAGCGGCGTCGCGCTTGACATTGCGCCGCAGGGGAAATTCAAGGGGGTGCGAAGAGGAGAACGCGATGACCGATAAGACGATCCTGCGCGCCCTGAAGGGCGAAACCCTGCCCACGCCGCCGGTGTGGATGATGCGTCAGGCGGGGCGCTACCTGCCCGAATATCGCGCGACCCGTGCCGAGGCGGGCGATTTCCTGTCGCTGTGCTACAATCCCGACCTTGCCGCCGAGGTGACGTTGCAGCCGATCCGGCGCTACAGCTTTGATGCGGCGATCTTGTTTGCGGATATTCTCCTTTTGCCGCAAGCCCTTGGTGCCGATCTGTGGTTCGTCACCGGCGAAGGGCCGCGGCTTTCGACGATCACCGGGCCAGAGGGGCTGCGCGCGCTCAAGTACAAGGACGACATCCACGACACACTCGCCCCGGTTTATGAAACGGTGCGGATCCTGTCGCGCGAATTGCCGAAAGAGACCACGCTGATCGGCTTTGCGGGCGCGCCCTGGACCGTTGCGACCTATATGATCGCCGGGCGCGGCACGCCCGATCAGGGGCCTGCGCATGCGCTCAAGGCCGAGGACCGCGCGACTTTCGCCGCGCTGATCGACCTGCTGACCGAGTCGACGATCGAGTATCTCTCGAAGCAGGTCGAAGCCGGTGCCGAGGTCGTAAAGATCTTCGATAGCTGGGCCGGGAGCCTCAAGGGTCAGGATTTCGAGGATTTCGCCGTGGCACCCGCCAAGCGGATCATCTCCGAGATGAAGGCCCGCTTCCCGGGGCTGCCGATCATCGCCTTCCCGCGCGAAGCGGGCGAGGGCTATATCGGCTTCCATCAGAAGACCGGCGCGGATTGCGTGGCGATCGACAACTCTGTCAGCCCGGAATGGGCGGCAGCGAATGTGCAGGTCTCGGGCTGCGTGCAGGGCAACCTTGCACCGCATCACATGGTGACGGGCGGTCAGGCTTTGATCGACGCGACCCGCCATGTGGTCGAGGCGTTCCGCAACGGCCCGCATATCTTCAACCTCGGCCACGGGATCACGCCGGATGCAGACCCCGAGAATGTCGCGCTGATGATCGAGACGATCCGCAAGGGCTGAGCGATCAGGACAGATATGACAAGGGGGCCGCGAGGCCCCCTTTTTCATTGCCGCCGATTACTTCGCGCGGCCCGGTTTCTTGCCCGGCTTGGCGGGGCCGCGCTCATATTTGGCCTTGGGCTTCGCGCCGGGCTTCCCCGAAGGCTTGCCGTCGGCTTTGTCCTTCTTCTCCCAAGGTTTCGCCCCTGCCTTGCTGGCAGGTTTGTCCTTTTTTTCCAACGGCTTGCCGGCGGGCTTGTCTTTCTTTTCCCACGGCTTGCCGGCGGGTTTATCCTTTTTCTCCCAAGGCTTCCCGCCTGCGCCCGCCTCGGCATCACGCGGCGAGGCGCCCTTGCGGTGCGGCTTCTTGAACGGCTTGCCGCCCGATTTGAAATCGCCCCGGTCACCCTTGTTCTTGTCCCAGCGCGCCGGACGCGGCGGCGGACGGTCGAGCCCCTCGGGGGCTTCGTCCAGCGTCACGACCTTGCATTTATCCTCAAGCTGCATCGCGGGGCCAAGCGCCTTGAGGAAGCGCGGTGCGGCATCGGCGTGGATCTGAACGAAGCTATGGTCCTGCATGATCCGAATCTGGCCGATATCGCGGCGAGTGAGGTCGCCCGCGCGGCACAGCATCGGCAAGAGCCATTTCGGATCGACATGGGCGTCATGGCCCATCGTCAGACGCAGCCATTGCGCGTTACCGAACTCGGCGCGCTCACGCGGTTTGATCCCGTCGACAGTCACCGGGACGATATCTTCGGGGGCCGAACGCGAGGCCATAAAGTGACGCGCAACGGCAGCCGCCAGAGCCCGCGGCTCAAACCGTTCGAGCAGTGCGGCGACGGTCGCCTCTTCGTCTTCGGTCACCGGCTGTTGCAGTTCGGGCTCTTCGAGGATGCGCTGGCGGTCCTTGGCGATGATTTCCTCGGCGCTCGGGGCGGCGGCCCAGGTCGGCGCGATATTGGCGGTCTTGAATACCCGATCGGCTTTGGCGCGCAGGTTATGCGGCACGATGACAGCCGAGACCCCCTTCGAGCCCGCGCGACCCGTCCGGCCCGAGCGGTGCAGCAGCGCTTCCTTGTTGATCGGCAGGTCGGCATGAACGACCAGTTCCAGACCCGGCAGGTCGATGCCCCGCGCGGCCACATCGGTCGCAATACAGACCCGCGCCCGCCCATCACGCATCATCTGAAGCGCGCGTGAGCGTTCGTCCTGGCTGAGTTCACCGGACAGCGCCACCACCGAGAACCCCCGGTTGAGGAAACGCGTCGTGAGATGCGTCACCGTCGCGCGGGTACCGCAGAACACGATGGCAGTTTTCGCCTCGTAGAAGCGGAGCACGTTGACGATGGCGTTCTCGCGGTCGGATTTGTCGACGAGAAGCGCGCGATACTCGATATCGGCGTGCTGCTCGCGTTTGGCCATGGTCGAAACCCGCTGCGCGTCCTTCTGGAACGTGCGTGCAAGGCGTTCGATCTCGGGCGAGACGGTTGCCGAGAACATCAGCGTCCGGCGCTCTTCATTCGCCGATTCAAGGATGAATTCGAGGTCTTCGCGGAAGCCGAGATCGAGCATTTCGTCGGCCTCGTCGAGCACCGCCACGCGCAGTTCCGAGAGATCCAGCGCCCCGCGACGGATGTGGTCGCAAATCCGGCCCGGCGTGCCGACGACGATATGCGCGCCGCGCTCTAGCGTGCGGCGCTCGAACCGCGCATCCATGCCCCCGACCGCACCCGCGATCACGAGTCCGGCACCCCCGTAAAGCCATTCGAATTCACGGCGCACCTGAAGCGCGAGTTCGCGCGTCGGCGCGATCACCAACGCACGCGGCACATCGGCATAAAGCGCGGGACCCTCGCCCAGCAACTCCGCCGCCATAGCCAGACCGAAGGCCACCGTCTTCCCCGACCCGGTCTGCGCCGACACCAACAAATCCTGCCCGGCCAGATCGGGGGCAATGACGGCTTCCTGGACTGGCGTGAGGGCGGCATAGCCCTTGGCGGCCAGCGCCTCGGAGAGCGCGGGGTGAAGATCGGGAAGGTTGGACATCGGAGGTCTTTCAGAGAGGGGGCCGCAGGGCCAAAGCGCGGCTTCTACGTGGTTTTGCCTTTGCTGTATAGCGGATTCTTGCCTGATCGGCTATCGCCCGGTCTTGACCGCGAACCAGAACGCGATCAGCGCAAGCCCCACCGACAACACGCGGCGCAGCAGGCGCTCTTTGCGCGGATCTTCAAGGAAGGCGCGCGCCGCCCCCGCGAGGGTCACGATGCCCGCGTGGATCACCGTCGCCACCGTCACGTAGATCCCCGACAGCAGAAGCGTCTCGGACAATCCGTCCTTGCCGCTCAGAAAGGTCGGCAGAACCGAGAGATAGAACACCGCCGCCTTGGGGTTGAGCAGGTTGGTGATCAGCCCGCGCCGAAAATAGCGCCAGTCGGATGAACCGGGGGGGGCGTGCTCGATGGTTTCCCCTGCGCCGCGCCAGCCATCATAGGCGAGCCACAGAAGGTAGAGCACCCCGCCCCAGCGCAAGATCTGATAGGCCAGCGGAGAACGCTCGACCAGCGCGGCAAGCCCGAACGCCGCCAATCCACCGACGATCGCAAGACCAAGCGCCACCCCGGCGGTCGCGGCATACCCCCGCCGCCGTCCTTCGGTGGCCGCGATCACCGCGAGATAGGCCATGTTCGGCCCCGGTGTCAGCTCGACCAGCATCGAGGCCAGCGCGAACGCAAAAAGCGTCTCAGGCATCATGGGCAGGAGCGCCTTCGCAAGCTCAATACCATTTCGCGATGGGCGGCAGGCTCATCAGCACGGCATCGGCATTATGCCCGGTCTCCAGCCCGAACTTGGTGCCACGGTCATAGACGAGGTTGTATTCCGCATAGAGGCCACGGTGACGGAACTGGGTCTCACGGTCCTCTTCGGTCCAGGGCGTGTCGCGGCGCTTCTCGGTCACCGGGACGAAGGCGGGCAGGAATGCGGCGCCGACATCGCGCGTGAAGGCGAAATCCGCCTCCCAATCGCCAGTATTCAGATCGTCATAGAAAATCCCGCCGACCCCGCGCGCACGGCCCCGGTGCGGGACAAAGAAATACTCATCCGCCCAAGCCTTGAACTTGGGGTAATAGCCCGGATCATGGGCATCGCAGGCACCGCGCAGGACCGCGTGAAACGCGTCGGTATCCTCGGCATATTCGAGACAAGGATTGAGGTCGGCGCCACCGCCGAACCACCACGCCCCCGGTGTCCAGAACATCCGCGTATTCATGTGAACAGCCGGGGTATGCGGGTTTTGCATATGCGCGACAAGGCTGATGCCGCTCGCCCAGAAGCGCGGGTCTTCTGCCATGCCCGGCACACCGCGCGCCGCCATCGCGGCCTGCGCGCGCGGCGCGAGCGTGCCCCAGACGGTCGAGATGTTCACGCCCACCTTTTCGAAGACGCGCCCGCCCCGCATCACGGACATCTTACCGCCGCCCTGATCCTCACCATCGGGGCCGGTACGGGTGGTGGGCGACACCTCGAAGCGACCCGCCGGCAACGAGGCATGCGGCCCCGTGACCTGTGTGTCCTCCAACGCCTCGAAGGCCGCGACAATGCGGTCGCGCAGCTCCGAAAACCAGGCGCTGGCACGGGCCTTGCGCGCGTCAAACTCGTCTGCGGCGGGTGCGGTCATGGGGGCCTCCTTGAGATTTGATCTTTCCTAACAGGACCGCCGCGCAAGTGGAATTGCCTTTTGCTGCACGGTGACTAAGCTGGCTCGACAGCTTTAGGAGGCCGCCATGAAACGTGCCGCATTCGCCTTGATTCTCAGTGCCGTTGCGCTGACCGCCTGCGGAACTCCGCAAGAGCAATGCATCCAGCGTAACACGCGCGAGTTGCGCACCGTCGAGCGCCTGCTGGCCGAAGTCGAGGGCAATCTCGCGCGGGGCTATGCCTATGAGGAATACGAATGGGTCACGAAACGCTGGGAGGTCTGCGGCTATGACCAGATCACGCGCCCCGATGGCTCTGTCGAACGTAAGGCGCGCCGCTGTCTTGAGGATCACGTTGTGACGCGGACCCGGCAAGTGGCGATCGACCCCGCCTCTGAAACCCGCAAGCGTGACGCGCTGCTCGCCAAGCGTAAGCTATTGGTCCGGCAGGCCGAAGCGGCGGTGCAGGCCTGCAAAGCCGCCTACCCGGAATAGGGCTCAGAAGGCAGGGACACGCACCGCATCGCCCAAGCCCCGCCCGCCATCGACGGTCACGATCTGGCCGGTGACGAAACCCGCGCCGGGCGACGCGAGATACTGCACGGTATGGGTCAATTCGCCCGGCGCCGCGATACGGCCAAGCGGCGTCCCATCCGTCATGGCATCCCGCCAGTCGCCGTGCTCTTTGAGCTGGTTCTGCAAAGACGCGCTCATCACCGACGCAAAGGCCACCCCGTTGACGCGAATCCCATGCGGCGCCAGCGCGACGGCAAGACCACGCGTCGCCTGTTCCTGCGCCGCACAGGCGATGGAGTAAGCCAGAAGCTCGGGCTGCGTGCTTGCATTGGCCGGGGTCGAAATATTGACGATAGCGCCGATTTCCTCGCCGCGCCGACCGTCCTGTTCCGCATGCGAAATCATCCGCTTCGCCGTCATCTGCGACATCCGCAGCATGCCTTTCATGTTGAGCTGCAACATGTCGTCGAGCACGGTTTGCGCCGGATCGAGCGGATCGCTGACCTGAATGCAGCGCGCCGCGTTGACCAGAATGTCGATCCGCTCGAAGGCGTCGATCGTGGCCGAGAGCAGGTTGTTCACCGTCAGCTTCTGGCACAGATCACCTGCGAAATAGCGCGCGGATCCATCCGATTTCGCCTCGGTCCCCAACTCGTCAGCGAGCCGCGCCTCGTCGATATCGGCGAACATGACCTGCGCGCCGCGATCAATGAAATGACGCGCGATTGCGAGGCCGATGCCGTGGGCGGCACCGGTGACGATGGCGGTCTTGCCAGAGATGGACAGCGACATGGGAGCTCCGTTGAATTGGCTGGTTGGACCTTAGCCCGTCTCAGCGCCGGGGGCGAGGGGCTCGTGTGCGGCGCGGCTTGGCCTGTGGCGAGGCGGATGCGGCGCCGACAACCGGGCGCGCCGCACGAATGACACGGAAGCGGCGATCAATGCCGCCCGGTGGGGTGATGTCTTCGATCTCATGGAAAGCCGCCGCCAAGACCGGGTCGTAAGGCAGGTGACGGTTCGCCACCATCCAGAGCGTGCCCGACAGCGAAAGCATCGCCCCCGCCGCCCGGATGAACGCCGCGCCAAGAGCCGGATCGGCATCGCGCGAGGTGTGGAAGGGCGGGTTCATCACGATGGCCCCGAAACGCTCCTGGGGTGTGAAGCGCGTGGCGTCGGCCCAGTGGAAATGCGCGCGCGGATCGGTGACATTCTGCCGCGCGCAGTCCAGCGCGGCATGCTCGGCCTCGATCAGGTGAAGCTCCTCAACGCCCGAATGGCCCAGCACCTGCGCCGAAAGCCAGCCCCAGCCCGCACCGAGATCGGCCACCCGCGCGGGGAGCTTCTCGGGGAGGCACGCCGCGAGCAGCGCCGAGCCCTCATCCACCGCATCCGCCGAGAACACGCCGGGCCAAGTGGTAAAACCGGGCGCGGGCGTCATCGGGGCGCCGGCCCAATCGGCCAGGGCCTCCGCGCCGGCAGCAAACGCGAAAATCTTACCATGTGCCTTGGCGATGGGCGGCGAAACCTCTACCCGTTCGCGGAGCGACTTGAGGATCGAGTCCACACCGTCCGTCTTGGCCCCATCGACCCAGATCGGACCGCCCGGCGCAACGCGCGCGGCGGCCTCCGCCAGAAGCGCACGCGCTTCGGCCTTGGCCCGCGGAACGAAAACGACGGCTGCGGCGTAGTCACCCTCGGCACAGGGCGCGACAGCGTAGCCACGCGCGGCCCAGGCATCGTGATCGGGCTTGAACCCCTGAATGAGGTGCAGGCGCTCACGCAGCAAATCGCTCAGATCGGTGGCCGCTTGCGGACGAAAGACCGCGATACGTCCTTCGGCAGGCAAGGCATCGAACGCATCAAGCGCAAGAGACAGACGAGGATGGCTCATCGGGGATACACGCGCGAGGCGCCCTCTTTCGGTGACTGCACCCTTAGGCGCAGGGTCACTCTTTTTCCATAGTGCATTGCAAGGGATGCTGATGACGGCGCGAGAAATCCATCACCTGCGCGACCTTGGTTTCGGCCACCTCGAAGGAGAACACGCCCACCACCGCAAGACCACGCTTGTGCACGGTCAGCATGATCTCGAAGGCCTGCCCGTGATCCATGCCAAAGAACCGCTCGAGCACATGGACCACGAATTCCATCGGCGTGTAATCGTCGTTCAGGATCAGCACCTTGTAGAGCGGCGGGCGCTGTGTCTTGGCCCGCGTCTTGGTGGCGACCCCGGCTTCGCCTTCGGCATCGTCCTCTCGGTCGGCCATCATGTGAACGGGGTCTCGCACGCGGATAGGGTCCTGAATCGGTTGACTATGTCAGGGGAATATAGGCAACCGCACCAATATGAAAAGCCTTGACGCGGGGAATTGCCAAACCGCGCGTGGGCCCGCATGGTCCGCACAAAGGAGAACTCATGCCGCTGACCACCATCGCCTTCGACGCAGACGACACGCTCTGGCACAATGAGCGTTTCTTCACGCTGACCCAGGAACGCTTCACAGAATTGATGCGCGAGCATGCCGATCCGGATCATCTGAACGAGCGCCTGCTTGCGGCAGAGCGACGGAATATCGGGCATTATGGGTTTGGGATCAAAGGCTTCACCCTCTCCATGATCGAAACCGCAATCGAGGTTTCCGACGGGCGCGTGCCCGGAACGGTCATTGCCGAGATCATGGCGGCGGGACGGGAGATGCATCGCCACCCGATCGAATTGCTACCGCATGTCGGCGAAACCATCGCCGCTCTGGCGGGGCGATTCACCATCTTGCTGATTACCAAGGGTGACCTCCTCGATCAGGAGCGCAAGCTCGCCCAATCCGGTCTTGGCGATCACTTCGACGCGGTCGAGATCGTCTCGGACAAGACGCCGGACACTTACCGGCGGGCCTTCGCGCGCCACGGCTCGGGCGCCGCCGAAGGCATTATGGTTGGCAATTCGCTCAAATCCGACATCCGCCCGATGCTTGAGGCGGGAGGATGGGCCGTGCATGTGCCCCACGATCTGACCTGGGCCCTCGAACATGCCGAAACCCCCACCGAGCATCCGCGCTTTCATGAGCTACCCGATCTCGGCCCCCTCCCCGATCTGATCGACGCGCTGGCACCGGCTTTGAACAGGCGCTGAAGACGCTGGCCGGAAGCCAAGCGGCGCCAAATCGCGGCGCCATCGGCAAGGTCGCGCGCATCCCACAATCGGTTGAGTCGGAAGCGATCTGACCCACGACATCTTGCGGTATTGCATGAAAGCCGCACTCCACCGCGTTGAAACTTCACGGTTTTCAGCATGAGAAACCCGTGCTAGGCTGTAAAACAAGCAACCCCAAATCAAAAATCAACCGGGGTGCATGAGAGGCAGTAAAATGGCAAGAACCGTGACCGCGCTGGGGCGTTGGGTCCGCTATGGGCTATTTGCGATTTCCATGATCTTCGCGCCGATCTTGGCGCAGGCCGCACCTTATGCGGCGCTGGTCATGGATATGCGCACGGGCGAAGTGCTGTATTCCAAGAATGCCGATACCCGGCTGCACCCGGCCTCTCTGACCAAGATGATGACGCTCTATATCACGTTCCAGGCGATCGAGCGGGGCGAGATCAGCCTCGACACGAAGGTCACGGTCAGTGCCAATGCCGCCAGCCAGCCGCCTTCGCGGCTTGGCCTCAAGCCCGGCCAGAAAATCGCCGTGCGCTACCTGATCCGCGCGGCTGCGATCAAATCCGCCAATGATGCGGCCTCGGCGCTTGGGGATGCGATCTCGGGCAATGAGTCGAACTTCGCCGCCCGTATGAACCGCACCGCCAAGGCGCTGGGGATGCGCAACACCTCATTTCGCAATGCTAACGGCCTGACCCGCGCCGGGCATCTCTCGACGGCGCGTGACATGACGCTGCTTGGGCGTCGGCTGTTTTATGATTTTCCGCAATATTACAACATCTTCTCGCGCAAGACCGCCGATGCCGGCATCGCGCAGGTCGCCAATACGAACCGCCGTTTCCTGAGCGCCTATGAGGGCGCGGACGGGATCAAGACGGGCTATACCTCGGCTGCGGGCTTCAACCTGACGGCTTCGGCCAAGCGCGGCAACAAGCGTATCATCGCCACGGTCTTCGGCGGCACCTCGACCGCGCAGCGTAATGCCAAGATGGCAGAACTGCTTGATCTGGGCTTTGGCCGCGCGCCGAACCGCGTGAAAGAGCGCGCCCCGGAGGCACCGCAACTCTTGGCCGAGGCGGCGGCACCCCAGCAGGGCAGCGCCAAGACCATTCGCCTCGTGCGCGCACCGAAATCGAGCCCGCGCCCGCTGCCCCGCCCGGGCGTTGCAACGCATGATGCGGATGCGATCGCCCTCGCACTGGCGGCCGCGCAAGCCGATGCAGCGGCGCAGAAACTGGCCGAGGCGGTGGTGGCGGACGTGACCGTGCAGCCCGAGGCCGTAGCCGCTGCGGCGGGTCTTGCGGCAAGCCCGCGTCCGATGGCCCGGCCCGGCACCATCGTCGCCGCAGCACCCCCTGCGGTCGTGACCGAGGTCGAAGCGGTCGAACTGGCCGAAGCCACGCTTGCACCCGAGCCGAGCCCGGAGCCCAATGGCTTTATTCAGTCGACCGAACCGCAACCGGAAACGCTGACCCTCGCGGCGGCGGTGCTTGAAGACGAAAGCATGGCCGAGGGCGATGCAGTCCCGAACGATCCGATCTTCGCCCGCACCAGCGTGCCGCAGCCCGAAACCCTGGCCATGGCCGCGGGTGCCCCGCCATCGCGCGCGCAGAATGTCATTCTCGCGGCCCTGACGCCGCCCGCACCCGCCCCGCGTCAAAAACAGCAGGTCGTCGCCCGCGCGTCAAGCTCGGGTGGACGTGGGCATGGGATCAGCCTCGGTTTGTTTGCGTCCAACTTCGCGGCAGAGCGCGCGCTGCTGACCACCGCCTTGATGGAAAGCGACACGCTGGGTGATGCCCTGCGCAAGGTGGCGACGCGCAAGACCGGCTACGAGGCAAACTTCGTCGGCATGAGCCGCGATACCGCTGAACTTGCCTGCGCACGGCTAGCAGCGCGGGCGACGGATTGCACGGTGATCGGTCCCTGAGCTTCCCCGTGACGGGACCGCCCTGCAAAAAGCCGCGCACCCTTCTGGCTGCGCGGCTTCTTCGTGTCTGACCCTTGGCTCAGTCTTGCCGGGGGTGGTCGTCGAACTCGTCCGACAGGATACGCTCGGCATCCCCCTTCGGGTCTTCGAACTGGCGCGACCGCAGGGCCCAGAAGAACGCCACCAGCCCCACGCCCCCGAGAAACAGGGAAATCGGGATCAGGAAGGTCAGCGTTTCCATGGCAGGCTCCGGGTCATTTCAGGCGCAGCGAATTCAGAGAGACCGTGATCGACGAGGCCGACATCGCCAACGCCGCCGCAAGCGGTGTTGCCAGCCCGATCAGCGCAATTGGCACCGCAACGATGTTGTAGAGAATCGAGATCGCAAAGTTCTGCTTGATCCGGCGGCGGGCCTGCGTGGCGATCCGAGTCGCATCCGAAACCGGCGCGAGATCCTGACCCAGCAGAACGATATCCGAAGCGGTGCGGGCGGCGTCGAGCGCCGATGCGGGCGAAACCGAGACATGCGCGCGCGCAAGCGCAGCGGTGTCGTTCAGGCCATCGCCCACCATAAGCACATGACGCCCCTGCCCGGTCAACTCTCCGACAAGCTCTGCCTTTTCGTGCGGCAAGGCGCCGGCGCGCCAATGCGAGATGCCGAGCCTTGCAGCCAGATCGGACACCGCCCCCTCGACATCGCCCGACACCAGCCAGACTTCGGCACCAGTCGCCTTGAAAGCGGTGATAGCCTCTTCGGCGCCCGGACGCAGACTGTCGACGAAACGGATTGAGCGGGGCGCGGCCTCGCCTATGCGCAGGTGGGTCGCGGTCGCGTTTCCCGCCTCAGCGCCGATCCAGTCGGCGCGACCAAGGCGGAGGACCTGATCGCCCAGCCGTCCTTCGATCCCGTAGCCGGGCACTTCGCGCAGATCGTCGAGCGGGGTTGGCGCGACGCCCATCGCGCCAGCAGCCTCAAAGAGTGCACGCGCGAGCGGGTGCGAGGAAGCGCCTGCCAGCGCCGCCGCAACCGCGAGCTCCTCCTGCGAGAGATCGTCGAGGTTCTCGGGCGTGGGCGCCCCCATGGTCAACGTGCCGGTTTTGTCGAAGACGACCGTATCGACCTCGGCCAACCGTTCAAGCGCGGTCCCGTCCTTGATCAGCAACCCCTTGCGGAACAAGCGTCCAGATGCAGCGGTCACCACCGCCGGCACCGCAAGGCCCAGCGCACAGGGGCAGGTGATGATCAGCACCGCCGCCGAGATATTGATCGCGTGGCGCACATCGCCGCCGGTCAGCCAGAGCCATGTCCCAAACGCGGTGAAAGACAGCAGGTGGACGATGGGCGAATAGGCGCGCGCGGCACGCTCGGCCAGCGAGGTGTAGCGCGTCTTCGCGCTCTCCGCAGCAGCGACCAAATCCGCCATTCGATGCAGCGAACTGTCTTTGCCCGCGGCGGTCACGCGCAGCAGGAGCGGCCCTGTAAGGTTCACCTCACCGGCCGATAGGATTGAACCGGGGCCTGCGAAGACCGGCAGCGACTCGCCCGTCAGAAGCGAACGGTCGGTTTCGGAATTTCCCTCGATCACCGCGCCGTCCGCCGGGATACGTCCACCCGGGCGCACCCGAATGATCTCGCCGGGTTTCAGATCGCCGACAGGCACGGTTTCTTCGCTGCCGTCTTCGCGCAAACGCGTCGCGCGCGGCACTTCAAGCGCCGCCAGCTCTTCGGCCGCAGACCGGGCCACCGCGCGCGTGCGATAATCGAGGTAGCGCCCGACCAGCAGGAAGAAGGTCAGCATCACGGCCGCGTCGAAATAGGCGTGGTGCCCCGATTGCGAAGTCTCATAGAGCGAGATCGCCGAGGCAAGGATGATCGCGAGCGAAATCGGCACATCCATACCGAGCCGCCCACCCCGCAGCGAGGCCCAAGCGGAGCTGAAGAAAGGTTGCCCCGCGAAGATCACGGTCGGGATCGCAATGGCCGCCGAAATCCAGTGGAACAGATCGCGCGTGGCAGATTCTGCACCAGACCACACCGCAATCGAGAGCAGCATGATGTTCATCATCGCAAAGCCCGAGACCCCGATCCGCATCAGCAGATCGCGCCCACGCTTGTCTGTCTCGGTCGCCGAGAGCATCCCCGCATCAAGCTCATGCGCCTCGTAACCGATCCGGTCGAGCGCTTCGATCAGGGGCGTAGGTTCGACGCCCGGCTCTGCATCAACGGAGACGCGCTTGAGGGTCAGGTTCACCCGCGCAGAGCGCACGCCGGGTTGCTTGTGCAGCTCACGCTCGACATCGCTGATGCAGACCGCGCAATGGGCCGTCGGCAGCGACAGCATGATGCGCGCACCCTTGATATCGCCGGATTTCGCCAGATCTTCGGCGGACGGTGCCGCAAGACAAGCCGGGCAGGCCGAGGCAGAGACATGCTCGTCCATCTGCGCGGCCTGTGAACCATTTACCGTTTGTGTGCCTGTTTCAATGGCCGAAGAGAGGCTCATGGCGTCAGCCCTTCACAAAGAAATCCAGTCGCTGCCGGAATGGCGTGCCATCGCGCGCCTCGGCCGTCAGGTGGATCAGCCAAGCGCCCGGTTCGAGCGCGATCTCCGTCGAATAGATGCCGCCACTATATGCGAATTCGGGGGTCTGGTCATCGCGCACATGGGTGGTGCGACCGATCAGCGCCTCAAGCTTGGCGATTGGCGCGGGCAGGCCCTGGGCATCGCGGATCACGAAGCTGAGCACGCCCTCCGAATAGGTCGGCTCAACGGTCCAGCCAAGCGCCTCCTGCGCGCCGCGCTCTGCATCGAAGCTCTGAGAGGCCACATAGGAATTCTTCACCTCAAGCCCCGGAAAGGTGCCGATCGCCTTGTAGGCCATGAAGACATTAACAGCGATGATCGTGCCGAAAGCGCCGATCAAAATCATGAGGACTTTCTTGCCGGTGAGTTCCTTGGCCATTGTCGTTCCCTGAGCTTTGCATCCTGTTCATACTCTGCCCGCTCTGGGCGGAAAAGCCCCGGGGCCGGTTCGCGCGCCGGCCCCGGGATCACATTTTCATCGGCTCAGCGCTGGCCGGTCCCGTTGAACACGGTCTCCGACGAGTCGCGGTCGGTGGAGCCGGTATCCTCGATCCACAGCCGCAGATCGGTCCGGTCCGCCGTCGCCAGAGGCGAGCCTGCCGGCGCCTCGAGATAAAGCCGCTGGGTCAGCGTTTCATCCGGCGGCACGGTGACGGTGTCGGCATCTTCGCCTTCAAGATGGACCGTGAGCCCGTCAACCGGCTGCCCGTCCACACCGACGATCGACACCTTGAAGGTCGTGTCGTCCCCGGCCTTGTTGCGCAGACGCAGCGTGTAGATGTTGCGCACCGAGCCGTCGCCCTGGATCACGTAGAGCGGATCGCGGTTCGGCGTCACGTTGAAGTCAATGGGCGAACGCATGAACAGCGCGACGACAAGGCCGATGCCGATCGCGGCCCAGAGCCCGAAGTAGAGCAACGTGCGCGGACGGAAGATGTGCTTCCAGATGTTGCGAGGATGACCGCCGGCACGTTCAAGGTTTTCGTCTTTGAGTGCCATGTAACCGATCAGGCCGCGCGGTTTGCCGATCTTGTCCATCATCTCGTTGCAGGCGTCGATGCACAGGCCGCAGGTGATGCACTCAAGCTGTTGGCCGTCGCGGATATCGATCCCCATCGGGCAGACGTTGAAACAGGCCATGCAGTCGATGCAATCGCCTTGCGTCGGATCATGCTCGCCCTTCTTGAGCTTGCCGCGCGGTTCGCCCCGCCACTCGCGGTAGGCGATAACCAGCGTGTCCTCATCCATCATTGCGGCCTGAATACGCGGCCAGGGGCAGGCGTAGATGCAGATTTGCTCGCGGGCAAAGCCGCCGAATGCAAAGGTGGTAAGCGTCGCAACCGCGATCGTCGTGTAGGCGATGGGCGAGGCATCCCCGGTGAACAGGTCTCGCAGCAGCGTCGGCGCATCGGTGAAGTAGAACACCCATGCCCCGCCGGTCGCAACACCGATCAGAAGCCAGATCGTCCATTTGGTGAACCGCTTGCGGATCTTCTCGAAGTTCCATTTCTGGCGCAGCAGACGGATGCGGGCGTTACGGTCGCCTTCGACCCAGCGCTCGACAAGAATGTAGAGATCGGTCCAGACAGTCTGCGGGCAGGCGTAGCCGCACCAGACCCGGCCCGCCGCCGAGGTGAACAGGAACAGGCCCAGGCCCGCCATGATCAGAAGACCCGCGACGAAATAGAATTCGTGCGGCCAGATCTCGATCATGAAGAAGAAGAAACGCCGGTTCGCAAGATCGACGAGCACCGCCTGATCGGGCAGCGCCGGGCCACGATCCCAGCGAATCCACGGCGTGATGTAGTAGATGCCGAGCATCACCGCCAGAAGTGCCCATTTCAGGTTGCGGAAAGCCCCGCTGACGCGCCGCGGGAAAATCGGTTCGCGGGCGGCGTAAAGGGGGGGCGGTTCGACGGGTTCGGTGCTGCTCACGGGTCTTTCTCCGTTGGCGATGATATCAATTCGGTTGGAACCGTTCTGATATGGCTTGCCTTGCATTACTTTGACATGCGTCAAAAAGGCAGATTTGTGATACACATTTCCGCGTGCGCGATCGCAATAGATTCGGAATGCACGTTTTTCATGGGGTTAGCGCGCGCCGGACGTGTCGCCCGCCTTCTTGAAAAGACACCGGCGCCCCCAGGAAACGCGCGAACAGGACGGGGCGCCGGTGCTACCCGAGGGGGCCGAGGCCCCCCCGAATATCTGTGTTATTCGCCGCCACCCAGGCTGTGGACATAAGCGGCCACAGCGCGGATTTCAGCTTCGGACAGGCGCGTGTTCCAGTTCGGCATCACGCCATACCGCGCGTTGTAGATCGTCTCGGTGAGAGTCTCCACATCGCCGCCATAGAGCCAGATCGCATCGGTCAGGTTCGGCGCGCCCTGCGCGCGGTCGCCGGTGCCGTCTTCTGCGTGGCAGCTCGCGCAGTTGTCGATGAACAGCGTCTCGCCGTCACCCAGACCTGCCGAGTCGAACTCCTGACCCGAGAGCTTGCGGACGTATTGCACGACCTGCGCGATCTCTTCATCCGTCAGCAGCTCGTCCTTGCCGAAAGCCGGCATCTGCGAGAAGCGGGCTTCGCCTTCAGGGTCATCCTCGTTCCGGATCCCGTGGGTCACGGTAAAGTGGATGTCCTCGATCGAGCCGCCCCAGAGCCAGTCCTGGTCCAGAAGGTTCGGATAGCCGAGCGATTGCTGGCCGCCCGCACCCGAGCCGTGGCACTGCGCACACCAGGTGCGGAACACTGCCGCGCCTGCGTTCTGGCTGAAGTTGGCCAGTTCCGGGTCTGCCGAAATTTCGGTCAGATCGGCGGCGACCAGCTTGGCTTCGACCCCTTCGTTCGCAGCGTCATAGCGAGCGATTTCCGCCGCCACATCCGCACGGGTCGATGCCCCCAGAAGACCCGGCGTAGCCCCGTTCAGGAGCGGCCAGGCCGGCATGGCGACCGTATACCCGATACCCCAGACGATGCAGGCGTAGAAGGTATAGAGCCACCATTTGGGCAGCGGGTTGTTATATTCTTCGATGCCGTCCCACGAGTGACCCGTGGTCGCGACGTCCTGTTTCTTCGTCGGTTTTTTGCTCATTTCCACGCCTCCTTACAACGTGGCGCCGTCGTCAGAGCAGCTGCCGCGGCAGCTCCCCTGACAGGCGGGTTTGTCATCGTGCCGGAAGGGGATATTCGCCGTATCCTCATGCACGGCCCGCGAGCCCGGACGGAACGCCCAGATCACGACACCGATGAAGGTCCCGAACAGCGCGAGCATCGCCCAGCTATCCGCGAATTCCCGAAGGATATGATAGTCCATCCCCATTCCTCCTTAGCGACTTGCCACGGGTTCGAAGGTCGAGAAATCGACCATCGTGCCCAGAACCTGAAGATAGGCCACGAGCGCGTCCATTTCGGTCAGCGCGGGCTGGCCGTCGAAGTTGCGCACGTTCACGCCCTCGCCGTAACGCTCCAGCAGACCGTCGAAATCGCTTTCGGGATCGGCCTGAGCGGCGAAGTCGGCCTGAGCGGCCTCGATCATCTCGGAGGTATACGGCACGCCGACCATCGCGTCCGTCTTCAGACGGTCACCGATATACTTGGCGTCGATCTCGCGGTTCAGCAGGAAGCCGTATTTCGGCATAACCGATTCCGGCACCACCGATTGCGGGTTGATCAGGTGATCAACATGCCAACCGTCCGAGTAACGGCCACCCACGCGGGCCAGATCCGGCCCGGTCCGCTTGGAGCCCCACTGGAACGGGTGGTCGTACATCGACTCCGCTGCCAGCGAGTAGTGACCGTAACGCTCGACCTCGTCGCGCATCGGACGGATCATCTGCGAGTGGCAGACATAGCAGCCCTCGCGGATGTAAACGTCGCGACCCGTCAGTTCGAGCGGCGTGTAGGGACGCACGCCTTCAACTTCCTCGATCGTGTTCTCGAGGTAGAAGAGCGGCGCGATCTCCACGATGCCGCCAACCGTGACGACCAGGAACGAGAAGATCAGAAGGAGCGTCGGGCTCTTTTCCAGAACCCCGTGTTTATCGAGAATACCCATTGTTTCTCACTCCCTCTTATTCAGCCGGAACAGCGGCGACCGAAGCCGACGCGACGCGCGGCTGACGGGCGACCGTTGCCCAGAGGTTGTAGGTCATGATGATCGCACCGACGAGGTAGAGCACCCCACCAAGCGCACGCACCACATACATCGGGAATTTCGCTTCCACGGTGTCTGCGAAGGCGTTCACGAGGAAGCCTTGTGCGTCAACTTCGCGCCACATCAGGCCTTCCATGATGCCGGTCACCCACATCGAGGCGGCGTAGAGCACGATGCCGATGGTGGCGAGCCAGAAGTGCCAGCTGACCAGCGTGAGCGAGTAGAGGCGCTCACGGGCCCACAGGCGCGGCACGAGGAAGTAGAGGGTCCCGAAGGTAATCATCCCGTTCCAGCCCAGAGCGCCGGAGTGGACGTGACCGATGGTCCAGTCGGTGTAGTGCGACAGCGAGTTCACGGCCTTGATCGACATCATCGGACCTTCGAAGGTCGACATGCCGTAGAAGCCGATCGACACCACCATCATACGAATGACCGGGTCGGTGCGCAGCTTGTCCCATGCGCCCGAGAGCGTCATCAGACCGTTGATCATGCCACCCCAGGACGGCATCCACAGGATCACCGACATCACCATGCCGAGCGTCGAGGCCCAGTCGGGCAGCGCGGTGTAGTGCAGGTGGTGCGGGCCAGCCCAGATATACAGGAAGATCAGCGCCCAGAAGTGCACGATCGACAGCTTGTACGAGTAGACCGGACGTTCAGCTTGCTTCGGAACGAAGTAATACATCATGCCCAGGAAGCCAGCGGTCAGGAAGAAGCCCACGGCGTTGTGGCCGTACCACCATTGCGTCATGGCGTCTTGCACACCGGCGAAGACCTGAACCGATTTCGAGCCGAAGATCGAGACCGGAATGGCGAGGTTGTTCACGATGTGGAGCATCGCGATCGTCACGATAAACGACAGGTAGAACCAGTTTGCCACGTAGATGTGGGGCTCTTTGCGCTTGAAGATCGTGCCGAGGAACACCACCAGGTAGAACACCCAGACGATGGTCAGCCACCAGTCGACATACCACTCGGGCTCTGCGTATTCCTTGGACTGCGTCGCGCCGAGGATGTAGCCGGTCGCGGCAAGCACGATCATCAGCTGATAGCCCCAGAACACGAACCAGGCCATGTTGCCGCCGAACAGACGGGCGGCCGAAGTGCGCTGCACAACATAGAAGGACGAGGCAATAAGCGCGTTGCCACCAAAGGCGAAAATAACCGCCGAGGTGTGGAGCGGGCGCAGTTTGCCGAAGTTCAGATAGCCTTGCGCCCATTCGAGGTTGAGCGCGGGGAAGGCGAGCTGGAATGCGATGATGACCGCAACCAGAAAGCCGACAACGCCCCACAGGGTCGTTGCGATCACGCCGGCGCGAACCACGCCGTCGTTATATTCGTTTTGCGGGGCCGGTTGACGGTCCCCCATGGTGCGAAGCACCCAGATGAATGCGATTGCCGCGGCCAGCATGACCTCGATCGCGTTCACCATATAGGCAAGATCGCGCGCGTAATTGGCCGCGATGGCGGCAAGCACCGCCACAGCGCCCAGCGCGATCAGCTTAATGTAATCCCACATGTTGTGCGTCCCTTCGTCTTGTCCATCTCCCCGACTCAGACTCCGGGCCGGGGGTTTGACTGATGTCCTTGTGGTCCGAGGGTATGCCCGACGCCTTGATCTGCATCAAATCCCCGTGCTCCAGGTGGGCTGTTTCGTCGCAGGCTTGACTTATCACATGGCGCTGATTTCCGGGACCGGACAGGTTTTCGCCCCCTTTTCGGGCGGATCAACCGTGGTCGGCGCGGCCATGCGGCCGTCTTGATCCGCGTCAATGCGACGCGTGCGCGCTCGCGCTAGCGTCAGATTCGGAAACGCAAATGCCGGAGGCAAGCGATGGCTTACAAGACTCTTTTGACAATCGTGACCGATATGGCGGCCGCGCAGTCACAGCTCGAAACCGCGATCGGTCTTGCCCGGCGCGAGGACGCGCATCTCGACGTGATGTGCATGGGCGTTGATCGGACACAGACCGGCTATTACTACGCCGGCGCGACCGCCTTCGTGCAGCAGGAAACCATGGATCGCGCACAAGACGACGCGCGCAAGATCGAGGCCGCCGTGACCGAACGGCTCAAGGCCGAGGATATCCGTTGGGCCGCCGAGGCCGTGGTGAGCCAGATCGGCGCGATCGCCAGTGCGGTCGGGTTGCGCGCGCGCTTCGCCGATCTCGTCGTCGCGGGCCTGCCCTATGGCGAAGGCCGCGGCCCCGAAGTGGAAGCCGTCGTCGAGGCCGCCCTCTTCGAAGGCCACGCCCCCGTTCTGATCGTGCCCGATGGTTACACCGGTGCCGTCAGCGGTAAGCGGGTCGTCGTGGCATGGAACCAATCCAGCGAGGCGATGAACGCGATCCGCAAGGCGCTGCCCGAACTCAAAGCGGCAAATCTGGTCGATATCACCATCATCGACCCGCCTGCGCACGGGCCGGAACGTTCCGATCCCGGAGGCCAGCTCAGCCAGATGCTCTCGCGCCATGGGATCCATGCCGAGGTTTCGGTGCTTGCCAAGACGCTGCCGCGCGTGTCGGACGTGCTCAACCGCCATGTGCGCGACACCAAGGCCGATCTCGTGGTCATGGGGGCCTATGGGCATTCGCGCTTCCGTGAGGCGATCCTCGGCGGGGCGACCCGTTCGATGCTCGAAAAGGCCACGGTGCCGGTGCTGATGGCGCACTAAGCGCACAAACCGAAAGAACGATGCGCGGCGTCCCGGAACGACCGGAGCGCCGATTGCGCTTCAGGCGTTGCCCGGCCACGGTCGGAAAACCGGTTGCCTTCAGATCCCACAAGTCAGACTGTTCTTACCGGATTTAAGGGAGAGCCAGCGCCATGCACGACACGATTTCCGGAAGCTGCCTGTGCGGGCAGGTCACATTCGACATCACGGGCGGATTCGACAGCTTTTTCCTGTGTCACTGCACACGCTGCCAGAAAGATACCGGCTCCGCTCATGCCGCGAACCTTTTCTCGACACAGGCCCGGATCGCCTGGCGATCGGGGCAGGACATGATCAAGACATTTCATTTGCCCGGAACCCGACATGCCAAGAGCTTCTGCCGCGCGTGCGGCTCGGCTTTGCCGATGGTTCAGGGTGAGGGCACCCTTCTGATCGTCCCCGCAGGGTCGCTCGACAGCCCGCTCGACATGCGTCCGAATGCGCAAATCTGCTACGCCAGCCGGGCCGCATGGAGCGACTGTCTTGAGACCGTGCCAAAGCTTGATGGGCTGCCGGGCTAAGCGGCGTCAGACGAGGAAGCCACCATCGCTGTCATCGCCCGCCTCTTCGAGCAGGCGATCCATATTCGGCACCGTCACGTGACGCTTGCCCTCCAGCTCGATGACACCATCGCGCTTGAGCGCGGACATCTGACGCGACACGGTTTCCAGTGTCAGCCCCAAATAATCCGCCATCGCCTCGCGAGTCAGCGGCAGATCGAAGGTCATCCGCCCTTCCGCCGCACGCAGCTTGATCGACGCATCGCGCCGCGCCACGATGGACAGCAGTGAGGCGATCTTCTCACGCGCGGTCTTGCGCCCCAGAAGCAGCATCCATTCCCGCGCCGCATCGAGTTCGTCGAGCGTCATCTGCAACAGGCGCTGCGCGATATGCGGCGTGCGCTCCATCATTTCCTCGAAGGGCTTCTTGCGGAAGCAGCACATCAGAATGTCGGTCGTGGCCGTCACGTTATAGGCCGCGCTCGCGCGCCCCGGACGCCCCACAAAGTCGGACGGCAGAAGCAGACCCACCATCTGCGTGCGCCCGTCTTCAAGGGTCTGTGTCAGCGTCGCGATCCCCGACACGACGGAGGCCACGAAATCCATCTGATCGCCGGCCCAGATCACGGTCTGGCCAGCCTCGAAAGAACGGTAATATTTGATCTCTTCCAGCCGCTCGAGTTCGTCCGTCTCACAACGGGCGCAAACGGCACGGTGCCGGATGGGACAGTCGTTGCACTGCAACGATACCGGTTCCACGTCTTCGCAGGCCATGGCGGCTTTCTTGATTTGGGTCAATTTCTGTTGCGCGTCTTACCTCTATTGATACCCCCATGGAACAGGAATCGCAACTGACCCGGCTCGGTCTCTTCGACGCGCGGGTTCCCCGCTATACCAGCTACCCCACCGCCCCGCATTTCTCGGAGTCGGTGGGCAGCGACATCTTCACCCAATGGGTCGAGGCGATCCCCGAAGGGGCCGCTATCTCCTTGTATATGCACGTTCCTTTCTGCCGAAGGCTGTGCTGGTTCTGTGCCTGCCGGACGCAAGGCACGCAAAGCGACGACCCGGTGCGCGCCTATTCCGAGGTGCTGCTGGCGGAGTTGAAAATGCTCAGGGAGCGGCTGGCGCCCGGCGTCAAATTGTCCAGATTGCACTGGGGTGGCGGCACGCCGACGCTGATGCCCGCTGATATGATGCGCCGAGTCGCGGAAGCTGTATTCGAAGCCGTGCCGATGGGCGAAGGGGCCGAATTCTCCGTGGAAATCGACCCTAACGAGATCGACGACGCCCGCATGGACGCGCTGGCGCAGTCCGGGATGAACCGCGCCTCGATCGGGGTGCAGGATTTCGACCCCGAGATTCAAAAGGTCATCGGGCGGGATCAGAGCTACGAAATCACCAAGCGTGCGGTCGAGATGATCCGGGAACGCGGCGTGGCCTCGCTCAACGCCGATATTCTCTACGGCCTGCCCTACCAGGACAATCGCCGGATTTCCGAATCCGTGCAGAAGCTTCTCTCGCTCGGGCCGGACCGGGTGGCGCTTTATGGCTATGCCCATGTGCCGTGGATGGCGCGGCGGCAGACCATGATCCCCTCCGATCACCTGCCCACCCCGCAAGAGCGCCTCGCTCTGTTTGAAACCGCGCGCCAGCTTTTCGTGGCCGATGGGTATGACGAGATTGGCATCGACCATTTCGCTCTGCCCAGCGACGGGCTCTCCAAGGCGCTGAAGGCCGGCAAGCTGCGCCGCAACTTCCAGGGCTATACGGACGATCTCGCAGAGGCGCTGGTCGGCATGGGCGCGAGTTCAATCTCGCGCTTCCCGCAAGGCTACGCGCAGAACGCATCGGCCACCTCGAAGCACACCGGCGCGATCCGTGAGGGCAAGTTCTCGACCGCGCGCGGGCATGTGTTTTCTGCGGATGACATGATGCGCGCGCGGCTGATCGAGGCGCTGATGTGCGACTTCAAGGTCTCGACGGATGAGCTGGTCCGCGACTACGGTGCAAAACCGACCGAGTTGGCCACCATGTTCGCCGAGTGCGCCGCGAAGTTCGAGGACATGGTCCGCGTGACGACCTCGGGTCTGGAAATCCCCGAGAAGGGCCGCCCGCTGACCCGGATGATCGCCCGGCATTTCGATGCTTATGACCTGTCCAAGGCCGGGCATAGCTCCGCGATCTGAGCCCCTGCTGACCGCCTGTGCTTCGTCCCCGTCGGATGCCTCCGGCGGGGATATTTTCTGGCAGAATGAGGGGCCGGAACTTTTTCTTAAGCTTCTTCGGCTTTGCTGACCGGGCGGTACAGGCGGGGACGCCGATGACCGCGCAGAGTGACGATGCGCCCCCCTTGGTGAGCCGTGTGCAACTTCGGGGGGCGCTGGCGCTCTGTCAGTCTGCCGGAAATATCCTCGGGGGTGAATGGCCGCAGGCCAGAGGGGGCGGATAGCCCCCTGCCCGGCTCAGCGTTCGGTATGCCCCGCACGTTCGACGAATTCGACCAGTTTCGGCAGGCATTTCCCGTGCAGATCGTATGTCTCGACAATCGTGCGACGGGCCGCCGCGCGCTGTGCCTCATAGGCCGCAGGATTGGCCAGAACATCGGTGAGCGCCGCGCTCCAGCCCTCGATGTCGAAGAAATCCACTAGCTTGCCGTTGCGCCCATCCTTGATGACCTCGCGCACCGGATCGGTATCGGACCCGACCACCATGCAACCCGCCGCCATCGACTCCATCAGCGACCAGCTCAGCACGAACGGGTAGGTCAGATAGGCGTGGCAGCGCGAGACCTGAAGCATCGAGAGATAGGTCGGATAGGCCACCCGCCCGAGGAAATGCACGCGCGACAGGTCCAGCCTGTCGCCGACCTCGTCCAGCATCTTCTGCTTCCAGCTCGCGGCATCCTTGGGGGCGGCGCCATAGCTTTGCCCCTCCTCACCGACAATGGCGACATGGGCCTTGGGGCGCGCCTCGAGAACCGCCGGAAGCGCGCGCATGAAGCTATGGAAGCCGCGATAGGGTTCGAGCGAGCGATTGACGAAGGTCAGCAACTCGTCGCCCGGGCGGAAGCTGAGCGTCGTTTCGGGGATCTCGAAAAAGGCGTTTGGATCGGGGCGGACCCGGCCGGTGTCGATGCCGTCATGGCAGATCGTGATCTTGTCGCGGAATTCCGGCTGGAAAGTGGCTGCCTGAAACGCCGTCGGCGCGAGGGCGGCATCGGCCTGCACCATGGACTGCACCAGATGCGCAGAGCGCGCCACCGTCATGATCCGCGGCTCAAGGCCCTCCCGGCGGAACTCGGCGTCGAAATCGGTGTCGAGCCCCTCGCTGCGATACATCAGCTCGGCATAAACGAGGAGCTTCGCACGCGGCCAGACTTCCTTGAGGAACAGCGTCTCACCCCAGCCGGAATGGCCGAAAATCACATCCGGGTGGTAGTCGTGCTGATCGCGCAACTGCCGCGCGGCGAAAGCCGCCTTCAGGCCGCGTTCGGCGCAATCGGCATACATGCGGGTCAGGTTCGAGGACAGCGTGACCTCCGAGGGCTTGCGGTATTTCACCACCTTCACTGGCGAGGGGCGCGTGTTCGTCTCGGATGTCAGGGCAAGAACGTGATGGCCGCGATTGACGAGAGCGGGGGCAAGATGCGGGAACTGACCAGGGAAATTCTGATGAACGAACAGGATCTTCATGCGGCTCCGCCAAAACTGTCTTCACCGAGCGCCGCCGTCAGCAACGCGCGGGTATAATCGGTCTGCGGCGCGGCAAAGATCTGCTCGGCAGGGCCCGCCTCGACCACATCTCCACGCTTCATCACCATGATCTTGTGCGAGAGCGCGCGTACCACGCGCAGGTCGTGGCTGATGAACAGATAGGCCAGCCCGTAGCGTCGTTGCAGGGCGCGCAGAAGCTCTACGATCTGCACCTGCACCGTCATGTCGAGTGCCGAGGTCGGCTCATCGAGCACCACCACTTTCGGCCGCAGGATCATCGCCCGCGCAATCGCGATCCGCTGACGCTGACCGCCCGAGAATTCATGCGGGTAGCGGTGCATGGAGGCCGGGTCGAGCCCGACTTCTTCCATGATTTCCTCGACCATCTCGCGCCGATTGCGCCCCGGCTCGACACCGTGGACGGTCAGACCCTCGGCGATGATCTGCTCGATTGTCATGCGCGGGCTGAGTGAGCCGAACGGGTCCTGAAACACGATCTGCATGTCCCGGCGCAGCTTGCGCAACTGGCCCGAGGACCAGCGCGAGATATCCGCGCCATCATAGAGGATCGGCCCCTCGGACTGGATCAGCCGCATGATCGCAAGCGCGAGCGTGGTCTTGCCCGAACCGCTTTCGCCGACGATCCCCAGCGTCTCGCCAGCGCGCAGGCTGAGCGACGCGTCGTTGACCGCCTTCACATGGCCGACGACACGGCGCAAAAGTCCGCGCTGAACCGGGAACCAGATCTTCAGATGCTCGGTGCGCACCAGTTCGGGCGCGTCCGCGACGACCGGATCGGCGCGCCCGGTGGGCTCTGCCGCAAGCAACTTACGCGTATAGGGATGCTGCGGGTTGGCGAAAATCTCTTCGGCCGGCCCCTGCTCTACGATCTCACCATTTTGCATCACGCAGACCCGATCCGCGATCCGCCGCACGATGCCCAGATCATGGCTGATGAACAGAAGGCTCATGCCCAGATCGCGCTTCAGATCGGCCAGCAGGTCGAGGATCTGCGCCTGAATGGTCACGTCGAGCGCGGTGGTCGGCTCATCCGCAATCAGCAGTTCCGGCCCGTTCGCAAGCGCCATCGCGATCATCACCCGCTGACGTTGGCCGCCCGAAAGCTGGTGCGGGTAATCCGCCAGACGGCTTTCGGGGTTCTGGATGCCGACTTGGGTCAGAAGTTCGATGATGCGCGCGCGGGCCTCGTCGCCTTGCAGGCCCTGGTGGATGCCAAGGCTTTCGCCGATCTGCCGCTCGATCGTGTGGAGCGGGTTCAGCGAGGTCATCGGCTCTTGGAAGATAAAGCTGATATCGTTGCCGCGCACGTCGCGCAGCGCGGCCTCGGGGGCGCCGACCATCTCGCGGCCTTCGTAGCGGATAGAGCCTTCGATCTGCGCGTTCGAGCCGAGAAGTGCGACCGTGGACAGCGCCGTCACCGACTTGCCCGAGCCGGACTCACCCACCAGCGCCACGGTCTCGCCTTTGCCGACCGAGAAGGACACGCCCTTCACCGCCGGGATCAGCTTGCCGTCCTGCGAAAAGGTCACGCGCAGGTTCTCGACCTCAAGCACCGCGCTCATTTGAAAACCTTTCTGGGATCGAAGGCATCGCGCACGCCCTCGAAGATGAAGACTAGCAGCGAGAGCATGATCGAGAAGGAGAAGAAGGCCGCGAAGGCGAGCCACGGGGCCTGAAGGTGGCGTTTGCCTTGCAGCGCCAGTTCCCCCAGCGAGGGCGCGGAGCTTGGCAACCCGTAGCCCAGATAATCGAGCGAGGCGAGCATCGAGATCGTGCCGGTGATGACGAAAGGCAGCATGGTCAGCGTCGCCACCATCGCATTGGGCAGGATGTGGCGGAACATGATGACCCGGTCCGAAACGCCGAGCGCGCGTGCCGCGCGGACATATTCGAAATTGCGCGCCCGCAGGAACTCTGCCCGGACGACGCCGGTCAGCGCGGGCCAGCCGAAGAGGATCGCGACAAAGACCAAAAGCCAGAAGCTGCGCCCGAGGATCGCGAAGAGGATGATGATGACGTAGAGCGAGGGGGTGGAGGCCCATATCTCCAGAACGCGCTGGAAGATCAGATCCGTTCGCCCGCCGAAATAGCCCTGAATGGCCCCGGCGGCGATGCCGATGACGCTTGCAACCGAGGTCACGATGAGGGTGAACAGGATCGAGGTGCGGAAGCCGTAGATAACACGGGCCAGCACGTCGCGCGCCGTATCGTCCGTGCCGAGCCAGTGGTCGCCATCCGGAGCCGAGGGCGCGGTGCCCACGTTGTTGATCGTGCGGTAGTGGTAGGGGATCGGAGGCCAGAGGAGCCAACCGCGCTCGATCGGTTCGCCCTCGACCGTGCCCGAGGTCTTGGCCTCGGTCATGTAGGTCTCGGGATCGTCCCAGCATTCCTCGCGCCCGCCGGTCACGATCAGGCATTGCACGGCCTCGTCACGATAGATCGCCTCGGTTCGGAAATCGCCCCCGAAGGCGGTCTCGGGGTAGAAACGGTAAGCGGGGACGAAGAACTCGCCCCGGTAGCGCACGAGGATCGGCTTGTCATTGGCCAGCACCTCGGCCAAGAGCGACATCACGAAGAGCGCAAGGAACAGCCAGAGCGACCAGAAGGCGCGGCGGTTGGCCTTGAAGTTGCGCCAGCGGCGCTGATTGAGCGGAGACAGCGCCATCAGCCGGCCCTCCGCTCAAAGTCGATGCGCGGATCGACGAAGACATACATCAGGTCCGAGAGAATCCCAACGACGAGCGAAATCAGGCCAAACACGTAGAGCGTTCCGAAGACCACCGGATAGTTCCGCTCTGCCGCCGCCTGGAAGCCCAAGAGCCCCAGCCCGTCGAGCGAGAAGATCGTCTCGACGATGATCGAGGCGCCGAAGAACACGCCGAGGAAGGTCGCCGGGAAGCCCGCGATCACGATCAGCATCGCGTTGCGGAACACATGGCCATAAAGCACGCGGTTCTCGGCCAGACCCTTGGCGCGAGCGGTCACCACATACTGCTTGTTGATCTCGTCGAGGAAGGAATTCTTCGTCAAAAGCGTCATGGTCGCGAAGCTGGCGATGGTGGTCGCGGCCACCGGCAGCGTGATGTGCCACAGGTAGTCGAGCACCTTGCCGATCAGCGACAAATCCTCCCAACCGTCGGAGGTCAGCCCACGCAACGGGAAGATTTTCCAATAGGTGCCGCCCGCGAACAGCACCATCAGCATCACCGCGAACAGGAAGCCCGGGATCGCATAGCCCACGATGATGGCGCCGGAGGTCCATGTGTCGAAGGGCGTGCCGTCCTTCACCGCCTTGCGGATACCCAGCGGGATCGAGACGATATAGGCGATGAGCGTGGACCACAGGCCCAGCGTGATCGAGACCGGCATCTTGTCGAGGACCAGCTCCATTACCGTCTGCGCATGGAAGAAGCTTTTGCCGAAATCGAAGCGCAGGTAGTTGCCCATCATGACGAAGAAGCGCTCGACCGCGCCGATCTTCTCGGTGGTGCATTCGGGTGCGCGCACAGAGGGGGGGCCGGTGAAGCCGTCCTCGCAGACGATCCGCGAAAACCCCATATCGACTTCGAGCTGGGCAAGCTGGTCGGGGGATATTCCGCGCGCGCCCTGATAGCCGCCCGCCTCGACCCCGCCCTGCCCCGCGCCAGCATCGCCGCCGCCCGCAAAGTTGCGCACCGAGTCCGCCTCACCTTCGACGCGGGCGAGGATCTGTTCGATCGGTCCGCCCGGCACGAATTGGGTCAGCGTGAAGTTCACGATCATGATCCCGATCAGCGTCGGGATCACCAAAAGCAACCGCCGAAGGATATAGGCGCCCATTGACCTTTTCTGCCCTTTTTATTCGCCCCTGCGGCTCAGAACGCGCCCGCAGCTTTCAGTTTTTCGGCTTTTTCGGCGTTATACCACCAGAAATCCAGTTCGCCCAGAGAATAGGGCGGCAGGTTTTCGGGGTGCTCGTACATGTCGTAATAGGCCACCGTATGGGTGTCTTTATACCATTGCGGCACCCAGAACCGGAGCGCCCGCAGCGCCCGATCGAGCGCATGGACACGCGGCACAAGCTCGTCGCGGGTCTGCGCCTCTTCGACCAGCCGGATCAGCTTGTCGATGGCCGGATTGGCCAGACCCATAGCGTTGAACACATCGCCAACCGAGGCCGAGCCGAAATACTGCTGAAGATCGGCACCGGGGATGAAATCCTGCCCGACATGGCTGGTGATCAGGTCGAAATCATGCGCGCGGCGCTGGTTTTCATATTGGCTGTCATCGACACGTTCGTGGACCGCATCGACACCGATCCGGCGCAGGTTCTCGACATAGGGGTTGATGACCCGATCGAAGGTCTGGCTGTCATTGAGAATTTCGACGCGCAACGTTTTACCGGCGGCATTGCGGCGCAACCCGTCAGAGCCGACCTCCCAGCCAGCAGCGTCGAGCAACTCGCCCGCGCGGCGCAGATTGCCCCGGTCGATCTGTTTCTCACCCGAGACCGGCGCGTCCACCGCCGGGTCGGTCAGCACGCCCTCGGGCAGATCGCCCGCCAGCGGTTCGAGCAGCGCGAGTTCTTCGGGCGTGGGCGTGCCCGTCGCCTCAAGCTCGGAGTTTTCCCAGATCGAATTCACCCGCTCATAAAGCCCGTAGAACAGCGTCGTGTTGGACCATTCGAAGTTGAAGGCGAGCTGCAGCGCCTCGCGCACCCGGATGTCTTGCAGATCGGGACGGCGCAGGTTGATCAGATAGGCCTGCCCCGAGGCGATATTGCCGTTGTGAAGTTCGGCCTTCTTGACGTGACCGCGCGTCATCGCCGGGAAATCATAGCCCGTCGCCCAGAAGATCGAGGAGGCCTCGTTGCGGAAGGTGTATTGGCCTGCCTTGAATGCCTCGAAGGCCGAGTTGTAATCCCCGAAATACTCGATGCGGATGCGGTCGAAATTGTTGCGGCCCTTGTTGATCGGCAGGTCTTCGCCCCAGTAGTCGGGGTTGCGCTTCCACGTGACTGAACGATTGTCGCGCGCGGCGTCGAACATATAGGGGCCCGAGCCGATCAGCGGCACGTCCGAGGCCCGGTCGAGGCTGATTCCATCGCGTGCGAACTGCGCCTTGGAGAAGACCGGAAGACCACCTGCCGCCTGAATGATGTCGCGGCGCGGATAGTCTGCGGTGAAGGTGTATTTCACACGACGCTCGTCCAGCGCCTCGACCGAGGCGATCTGCTGCGCGACCACGTTGCGGAAAGAACTCAGCCCTTTGTCGCGGAGTTGCTCGTAGCTGAAGACCACATCCTCCGGCGTCATCGGCGTGCCGTCCGAGAAGGTGATCCCCTGACGCAGAGTGAAAATCACCCAGTCGCGGCTTTCGGGATACTCGAAGCTTTCGCAGAGCAAACAATAGGCCTCGCCGACCGTATCCGCCGTGCCGGTGAGCATCGATTCATGCGGCGCGGAGGCAAGCGCCGCCGCGCGACCCTCCAGCGTATAGGGGTTGAAATTGTCAAACCCGCCCGCCGTCCATTCGGAAATCTCGCCCCCCTTCGGCGCGTCCGGGTTGACGTAGTCGAGATGGGTGAAATCCGCGGCGTATTTCAGATCGCCGAGTGTCGAGATCGCGCTCGCGGTGAGCGTGTCCTCGGCCCGACCGATCCCGGTCAACCCGACCCAAAGCGCTGCCGCAAGGAGCAGCCCTGCGCCGGTCCGCGCCGCCAGAGCGGTTCTGTCTTGCGTCTGGGCCAGCGCCAAAGTGCGAAATGCAGCCATACCGTTCTTCCCCTGTGTCCTCTTGCGCGCATGTCCAAGGCTTGCGCGGGATTTTGCCCAAGCTAGCGGCGCGACGGGGCGGGGGGCAAGTTGCTTTCCCGTGAGCGGAAAACAAAAGGCCGCATCCGAAGATGCGGCCTTTCGATCTGGTCCGGGTGAACGGCTTATTGCAGCGATTGCAGATAGGCGATCACGTCGTTGCGGTCCTCGGGCTTTTTCAGGCCCGCGAAGGACATCTTGTTGCCCGGAATGTTCTCTTTGGGGTTGGTCAGATAGGCATCAAGCGCTTCGAGCGTCCAGGTGCCGCCATGCGCGGCCATCGCGTCCGAATAGGCGAACCCGTCCACGCCCGCGACGGCACGGTCGATCACGCCATCGAGATGCGGGCCGGTCGCGTTCGAGCCATCGACCTTGTGGCAGGCCTTGCACTTGCCAAAGACTTTCTCGCCCTTGGCCGCGTCGCCGGTGCCGAGCACGATCTGCGGCTCGTCCGCAGCCTCGGCCTCTTCGCCAGCGTCGCCCTCATCAAGCAGGCCGCCGGGTTTGTCGCTCATGCCGGCATGTTCTTCGGCATCGCCGTGACCGCCGCCGCCGATGGTGAAAAGTGCATTTGCCGCCCAGCTGCCGAGGAGGAGGAACAGGAAGGCGACCAGCACACCGCCAACTGCCTTGGTGAGTTTCATCGTGTCGAACATGGCTCTTCCCTGAATATCAGTTCAGTTGCGGCATCTACCCGAGATAGCCCCCCGGTTTCAAGCGATGTTTGCGACTGTTTGCGCCGCAACAAGCGAAAAACCCCGGTTCTGCGGCCCTTGTGACGGGCTCAGGGCTTCAGACCGGAGAGAAAGGCGATCAGATCGTGCCGATCCGAGTCCTTCTTCAGACCGCCGAAGGACATCGCGGTTCCCGGCAGCATCCGGCGCGGCTTGACGAGATAGGCATCAAGCAGTGCGGGCGTCCACGCCCCGTCCAGCCCGCGCATCGCGTCTGAATAGGGGAACCCCTCGATTGCGGCAGTGTCGCGCCCAACAACCCCGTTCAGCGGCGGACCGGAGACCACCTGACCGTCGATCGCATGGCAAATGGCGCATTTGCGCTCGAAGATCACGGCGCCGTTTTCCGCATCCGCCCCCGAAAGATCGAGCGCAGCCGCAGGCAAGGCCCCCAGCATAAGGCCTGCCACCGCCATCGCGGCGGGCCGTGCGAGCGTGTCGAACATGTCGCGTGTCATCATACGGGACAATATGGGTGCTTCCCCTGCCCCGGTTCAAGGTATAGGCAGACGCCGGGCCTGCGTCGGTTTGGCGCGGGATATCTGAATCGGCTCAGGCGGGAGGATCACATATGGCAGCGGCACTCAAACCGACCGGGCGGATCGCGTTTCAGGGCGAGCCGGGCGCTTACTCGCATCAGGCCTGCCACGAGGCGCGCCCCGACCTTGAGGCGCTGCCCTGCCGCACGTTCGAAGATGTGATCGAGGCCGTCCGCAAAGGCGAGGCCGATCTGGCAATGCTGCCGGTCGAGAACTCGACCTACGGTCGTGTGGCCGACATCCATCACCTGCTGCCGGAAAGCGGGCTACACATCATCAACGAGGCCTTCGTGCGGGTGCATATCAACCTGCTCGCAGTCAAGGGCACGCGCCTTGACGAGGTCAAATCAGCGATGAGCCACACCGTGCTGCTCGGTCAGTGCCGGGGCTTCCTACAACAGCATGGGCTGCACCGGATCGTGGGCGCGGATACTGCCGGTTCTGCCAAGATCGTCGCCGAGAAGGGCGACAAGGCCACGGCGGCGCTGGCGTCCGAACTGGCGGGCGAAATCTATGGGTTGGACTGCCTTGCCCGGCATATCGAGGACAAGCAGGACAACACCACACGCTTCCTCGTGATGGCACGCCAGCCTGACCTGACCCGGCGCGCCGAGAAGATGATGACCACCTTCGTGTTCCGCGTCCGCAACATTCCGGCCGCGCTTTACAAAGCGATGGGCGGGTTCGCGACCAATGGCGTGAACATGACCAAGCTGGAAAGCTACATGGTCGAGGGCAACTTCACCGCCACCCAGTTCTATGCCGATATCGAAGGGCATCCCGACGATGCGAATGTGAAACTGGCGCTCGACGAGCTGGCCTATTTCACCTCGCATCTGGAGATTCTGGGCGTTTACCCGGCCGATCCGCTGCGCGAACAGGTCTGAGGCTCAGGCCACGCCCGCGCGGCGCGCGCGATCTTCGATGTCGAGAGCATAGGCCCGGACGCGATCTGCAAAACGCTTGTTCAGATTGGAGCGGCCCAACTTGGCGGACTGGATCATCAGCCGCCCGCCAAGGCTGCGCGGTTTCACCTCGAAGCCGATCTGAAGTCGCGTGCGGCAGGGCGAAATCGGGGTCAGGTCGAGCCCGAGAAGCATTTCGAAACTGCCCGAGGTGCCCGCGTATTCAAAGCTCTCGGGGCGCGTGAAGCGGCGCAGGTCGATGATCACCTGCCGGGGCTTCGAACGCATCATGAAGGCCACATCCCAAGACATGCCTGCACCCGGCTCGGCCAAGGTATCAAGGCGGCGCAGGCGCGCGCCCCGGCGGGTCGCGGCACGCTCGAAACTGGTGAAATCCGAAAGCTGGTCAAAGACGAACTCGGCGGGGGCGGCGATATCCTCGCGGCTCGAAAACTTCATGATACGCTACTCTGTAGAATGGCAGGACCGGCGCCGGGGCCAGGGCCGCGCCGGTCGGGACTGTGCCGTCATTTCAGGCGGTCTGCAAGCCATTGCTGCAACAGCCACCCTGCAATCGCGCCGCGCCGTGGCGCGCGGATCGCAGGGTCGGTGCCCGCGAATATCGCAGTCAGACGCTCCCGCGTGACCCAAAGCGCGTCTTCGATCTCGGTCGGGTCGATGGTGATGTCATCCGAAACCGCACGCGCCGCACAGCCCAGCATCAACGAGGCCGGGAACGGCCAGGGCTGCGAGGCGACAAAGCGGACCGCCCCGGTCTGGATGCCGGTCTCCTCAAGCACTTCGCGGCGCACTGCATCCTCAAGCGTTTCGCCCGGCTCCATGAAACCGGCAAGACAGGAATACATACCCTCCGGCCAGCCCGGACTGCGGCCGAGGAGCGCGCGATTGCCCCGCGTGACCAGCATGATGACAACCGGATCGGTGCGCGGGAAATGCTGCCCGCCACAAGCCGGACAGGCACGCATCCAGCCCGCATCTCGCAGCGCGCTTTCCACCCCGCAGCGCGCGCAGAACCGATGCGAGCGATGCCACATGAACAGCGCCCGCGCGGTCGCCGCCAGTTCGGCATCGCGCGCACCCAGCCCTCCGACCCGGCCACGCAGCTCGGCAAAGACCGCACCGGGCGGCAGGTCAGGATGGGTCTGCTCGGTCGCGTCGAAAAAGGCGGTTGCGTCAGGCTGCGGGCCTTCGGGTACCCAGTCGCTCAGATCGGCGGCGAAGAGATGGCTCTCACCCTCGCGGCCCAGAAAAATCGGGGTTTCGGGGGCGTAGCGCAGCACCTTATGGCCGGGAACCACGCGGATCAGCGCTGCGTCCGACGTGAAGGCGGGGCGTCCTTGCCAGAACAGGACCACACGACTTGACGGATCGGCTGCAAGCCGGGCCAGCGCCTCGGTATCTCGGCGCAGCCCGGCGGCCCGGTCGAGACCCGAGCCCGGAAACGCCATCGGCGCATTGGCAGAATGCCCGGAGAACATGCGCTCTCTCCCTTTGATTGGCAAAGTCTTGCCTGCGGGTGATGCCATGGCAAAGGAGCCTTGACCAGCGCAGCAATATTGACGTTAGGTAAGTATACCTTCTGGGGCAGACCCTCGAAAAAGGGTCTGGATGGACAGCCTCTTTCTACCTATGGTTGAATTCAGGCAGAGGGCGGGTCTTCGGGCCCGCCCTCACCAAACAGCCCATTTTGGCTGGGACCTGAATGACGAAGCGCGCGCAGAAGCGCCGGAACGAGGGCCGAAGGGGAATGGATTACAGCGACGGGCGGGGGCAGCCCCGCTCGGAACCGAACGGATTGACGACGATTGCGCTGCGTGTGCTCGAGACGACCGATCTGCACGGGCATATTCATGGCTATGACTATTTCGCGGATCACCCCTGCCCGGCCACGGGTTTCGCACGGATCGCAACCCTGATCGAACGCGCCCGAAGCGAGGCGCAGAACGTGCTTTTGTTCGACAATGGCGACTTTTTGCAAGGCACGCCGCTCACGCAATACTGGGGCACGGAGCGCGGGCTGCGCCCTGCGGAAACGCATCCGATGATCGCGGCGATGAACCTTGCGCATTACGATGCGGGGACGCTGGGCAATCATGAATTCGACTACGGGCTGGACTATCTGGAGCAGGTGATCGCGGGGGCGACCTTCCCGATGGTTTGCGTGAATATGTGGCGCAGCGCGGGCGTGGGCAGCGAGGCGCAGGGCGCCCACCTGATCGCGCCATGGACGGTGCTAAACCGTGATTTTATTGACCAAAACGGCTCTGCTCACCGGCTGCGGATCGGGGTGATCGGGGTGCTGCCACCGCAGACGGCGCTGTGGGCGCGCGAACCGATTGGCGGGCGCGCGAGAACCGCCTGCATGGTCGAGACGCTGCGCACGGAACTCCCGCGTTTACGGGCCCAAAACGTCGATCTGGTGATCGCACTTGCCCATACCGGGATCGCCACGCCCGACAAAGCCGGCCCGCCCGGCGAGCCCCCGGAACAAGCCGCGCTCGAGATCGCGGCGCTCGACGGGATCGACGTGATCCTGTGCGGCCATACCCATGAATGCTTCCCCTCTCCCGAGCTTCCGGCCAGCGCCGGAATCGACCCGATCCGGGGCGCCCTGCATGGCAAGCCGGCAATCAGCGCGGGCCGCTGGGGCTCGCATCTGGGGGTGATCGACCTGCGACTGGAGAAGGCCACCGGAGAAAGCTGGAAAATAGCTGGTTTTCAGACAGATTTGCGCCCGATACGCGAAGGTGGACCGAGCCATGCCCCAAGCGCCCCTCTGCCCGAGGCGCCGGGCATCCTGACCGCCGTGGCGCCCGCCCATATCGAGACCCTGACCCATATCCGGCGACAGGTCGGCACGCTGGCCAGCCCGCTGCAAAGCTATTTCTCGATGGTCGCCCCGGACGCCGGGCTGACGCTGGTCGCCGATGCCCAGCGCAACCACGCCCGCGAGCGGCTGCGCGGCACCGAATGGGCAGGGTTGCCGATCCTCTCGGCGGTGGCCCCGTTCAAATCCGGCGGGCGCGGCGGGCCGGGCTTTTATATCGACATCCCCGCCGGGCCGCTGACCATCAGCCATATCGACGATCTCTATGTCTATCCGAACCTGACCACCGCGCTTGAAGTGACCGGCGCGCAGGTGATGGACTGGCTGGAGCATTCCGCGGGCGCCTTCACGACCCTTCAGCCCGGCCACGCGGATCAACCGCTGCTCGACCCGGATTTCCCGAGCTACAATTTCGACGTGATCGACGGGCTGACCTACGAGATCGACCCGAGCCACCCCCCGCGCTACAGCCCGACGGGGCGGCAGCTCTCGCGGAGCGCGCGCCGGGTGCGCAACCTGCGCCATTGCGGCGCGCCAGTCACGCCAGAGGATCGCTTCGTGATCGTGACGAACAGCTATCGCAGCGCCGGGGCGGGCTGTTTTCTGCCCGTCGGCATGCCGACGATCCCGCTTGGCGCGCCACGGCTGAGCCGCGATGTGCTGATCGACGAGGTGATCCGCCGCGTGCAGGTCTCGCCCGTCCCGCGGGAGACATGGCGCCTGCGCGGTTTCCCTGAGACCAGCGCGGTGTTCACCACCTCGCCCCGCGCGCTCGATCACCTGGACGGGCTTGCGGGCATCACGCTCGAGCCGCTGGAGCTGTTGCCAAGCGGGTTTCAGCGGATTCGTCTGCATCTTGACCCGCTGCCGGGGTGAGGCCGATCGCCCGAAGCCGAAAAAACAGGCAAAGACGCGCGCACTGACCAGATTTTCAGCGCGGCAATGCCTGTGCGCGCCCCCGCGGACCACGGAACATTCTCGCCCCTGCCCCGCCCGCCCATCATCGCCCGGATAGCAAGAACCGGGAGTTGCAAATGCTGCACACGAAACTGGCGAGCCTGACCGCCGCCGCCTTCATCGCTCTGGGCGCGCCGCTGGCGGCGGAAACCGCGATGCCTTTCGCGCTGGACTGGAAATTCGAAGGGCCCGCCGCGCCCTATTTCCTCGCGCTCGACAAAGGCTACTATGCTGCCGAGGGCATGGCCGTGGAGATCTCCGAGGGCGCGGGCTCGCTCGATGCGATTCCGAAGGTCGCCACCGGCGCCTTCCCGATCGGCTTTGCCGATATCAATTCGCTGATGAAATTTCTCGACCAGAACCCCGGTGCGCCGGTGACGGCGGTCATGATGGTCTATGACAAGCCGCCCTTCGCCGTGGTCGGCCGCAAGGATCTGGGTATCGAGGCCCCGAAGGATCTTGAGGGTAAGGTGCTGGGCGCACCGCCGCCCGATGGCGCATGGGCGCAATTCCCGATCTTCGCCGCCGAGAACGGTCTCGACATGGCCGCGATCACGGTCGAGCCGGTCGGCTTCCCGGTGCGCGAGCCAATGCTGGCCGAAGGCAAGGTCGCGGCGGTGACCGGCTTTTCCTTCTCCTCGACGCTGAACCTCAAGCGCCTTGGCGTGCCGCTCGAACAGCAGTCGATCCTGCTGATGGCGGATTACGGCGTGGCGCTTTACGGCAACGCGGTCATCGTCAACACCGACTTCGCCAAGGAAAACCCGGCGATGGTGACTGGCTTCCTCAAGGCGACCGCGATGGGCTGGAAGGACGCGATCGCAGAGCCGGGCGTCGCGGTTGAGGCGTTGATCAAGCGCAACCCCGCCGCCGATGCCGCGCTTGAGACCGAGCGTCTTCAGATGGCGATCGACGCCAACGTCCTGACCGACTATGTCAAAGCCAACGGCATCGGCGGGATCGACGCCGAGCGCATGGCGAAGGCCATCGAGCAGACGAAATCGGTCTACGAGTTCCAGAACGCCCCCGATGCGGCGCTTTATTTCGATGCCAGCTACCTGCCCGAAGCGGCTGAGATGATGCTCGAATAAGACCTTTGAGCCAGATATCCGGGCGCGCGAGAGATCGCGCGCCCTCTCTCTGCTGCAACCGCCGGACCCCATGGAAAATCTGATAGAAATCAAAGGCGTCACCCACGCCTACAAGACCAAGCACGGGCCGCTGCCGGTGCTCGACAATCTTGAGATCAACGTGCCGGAAGGCGAATTTTGCGCCGTTGTCGGTCCCTCGGGCTGCGGGAAGTCGACGCTGACGCGCCTCGTGGCGGGGCTGATGAAGCCCGATCAGGGCGAGGTCTGGCTGCATGGCGAGCGCGTCACCAGCCCGCGCAAGACCGTGGGGATGGCGTTCCAGAACCCGGTGATGCTCGAGTGGCGCACGATCCTGGAGAACGTGATGCTGCCGCTGGAGATCGTCGATACCGGGATGACCCGGCCCGAGCGCGAGGGGCGCGCCCGGCATCTGCTGGAGATGGTGGGCCTCAAGGGCTTCGAGGGCAAACGCCCCTCGGAACTGTCGGGCGGGATGCGTCAGCGTGCCAGCCTGTGCCGCGCCATCGTGCACAGCCCCGACGTGCTGATTATGGACGAGCCTTTCGGCGCGCTCGACAACTTCACCCGCGAAGACCTCTGGCAGACGATGCGCGACCTGCGCGGCAAGGAGAACTTTACCTGCGTGCTGATCACCCACGACCTGCGCGAGAGCGTGTTCCTCGGGGATCAGGTCATCGTGCTGTCGGGGCGGCCCGCGCGGACGCAGTTCGTGCTGGATGTGGACCTGCCCGCCGACCGCACCATCGACGTTCTCTATGAACCCAAGGCGGTCGACATGCTGCATCTGCTGCGCGACCAGATCCGGATCGCCCAAGGCCGCGACGGGGAGGTGCACTGATGGACAAGCTGCAAAAAATCGGTGTGCCGCTGGCGGCGATTGTCGCCTTTCTGGCCCTTTGGGAATTCATCGTCTGGGCCAATGGCTGGCCGAACTATGTGATGGCATCACCCTCGGACCTGCCCGCCGCCTATGCACGGTTCTGGGAGATGTTCCTCGTGATGGGCTGGCAGACGCTGTGGCGGACGATCGCGGGGCTGCTGATCGCGGTGGTCGTGGGGCTGCTGCTCGGCATGGTCATGGGCTTTTCGAAGATCGCACGGGACGCGCTTTATCCGCTGCTCGTGGGCTTCAACGCGATCCCCAAGGCCACGCTCGTGCCGGTGCTGGCGCTCTTGTTCATCGGGCAGCACGACTTCAACACGGTGCTGATGGCGTTCCTGATCAGCTTCTTCCCGATCGCGGTTTCGGTGGGCATCGGCCTGTCGACGCTGGAGCCGGAATACCGCGACATCCTGCGCGCGCTTGGCGCCTCGAAGGTGACGATCTTCCGCAAGATTGCCCTGCCCAAGACCCTGCCCGAGTTCTTCGGCGCGCTGAAGGTCTCGGTGACGCTCGCCTTCATCGGCACCAACCTCGTCGAGATCGTCTCGCCGCATGGTCGCGGCCTTGGCGCGCTGTTCAAATCGGGCGAGACCAATGGCGACTACCCGCTGATGTTCGCGGTCCTGATCGCCCTCGCCTTCCTTGGGATCGTTCTCTACTATGCGGTCGTCGCGTTGGAGCGGATCTTTGCCGGCTGGGCCGAACGTCCCGCAAGCTGACAAGAGCGCAAGGAGAGCGCTGCGCCGAGGCTTGCGAATCCGGTTCCGCTCTCCTATATAGACCGGCGAGAGGTTGGCGCGGGCGAGCGCCTCGCCAACCCGGTCAGGTCCGGAAGGAAGCAGCCGCAACGAGCCCCGCTTGGGTCGCTGTCCAGCCTCTCACCCTTTTCCCCCACCTTGCAGAATGCCCGGTTTCGTCGTCTTGACCCTGTGCGCGCGCCAAGCGAGGTTTACGCGCCCGCGCCGAGCCCCTAGATTGGCGCGAGACCCGAAACGCCCGCCCGCAAGGACCGCCCGATGAGCGACATGACCGAGACCCCTGCCGATCAGGCCGAAAAGCCCGGCTATCAGGTTCTCGCCCGCAAATACCGCCCCGCGACCTTTGCCGACCTGATCGGCCAGGAGGCCATGGTGCGCACGCTCAAGAACGCCTTTGCCGCGGATCGGATCGCCCATGCCTTCGTGATGACGGGCGTCCGGGGTGTGGGCAAAACGACCACCGCGCGGATCATCGCCAAGGGGCTGAACTGCGTGGGGCCGGATGGCAAGGGCGGCGCGACGACCGAACCGTGCCTGCAATGCGAGCATTGCAAGGCCATCGCCGAGGGCCGCCATGTTGATGTGATGGAGATGGACGCGGCCTCGCGCACAGGTGTGGGCGATATCCGCGAGATCATCGAGAGCGTGCATTACCGGGCGGCCTCGGCGCGCTACAAAGTCTATATCATCGACGAAGTTCACATGCTGTCCACGAGCGCGTTCAACGCGCTTTTGAAGACACTCGAAGAGCCGCCCGCCCATGTGAAATTCATCTTCGCCACCACCGAGATCCGCAAGGTTCCCGTCACGGTTCTGTCGCGCTGTCAGCGGTTCGACCTGAAGCGGATCGAGCCCGAGGTGATGATGGCGCATCTGGAGCGCATCGCCGGCAAGGAGGGCGCGCAGCTCGCCCCCGACGCGATGGCGCTGATTACCCGGGCCGCCGAAGGCTCGGTGCGGGATGCGATGAGCCTCATGGATCAGGCGATTGCGCATGGCGCGGGTGAGACCACCGCCGATCAGGTGCGCGCGATGCTGGGGCTGGCGGATCGGGGGCGGGTGCTCGATCTGTTCGACATGATCCTCAAGGGCCATGCCGCCGAGGCGCTGACGGAGCTGTCCGGGCAATATGCCGATGGGGCGGATCCGATGGCGGTGCTGCGCGATCTGGCCGAGATCACACATTGGATTTCGGTCATCAAGATCACCCCCGAAGCCGCCGAAGACCCGACCGTGCCGCCAGACGAGCGTGCGCGCGGTCAGGCGATGGCCGAGGCGATCCCGATGCGGGTGCTGACGCGGCTTTGGCAGATGCTGTTGAAGGCGATCGAAGAGGTCGGCGCCGCGCCCAACGCGATGATGGCCGCCGAGATGGCGATCATCCGGCTGACCCATGTCGCGGACCTGCCGACGCCCGAGCAGTTGATGCGCAAGCTTCAGGCGGGGCCGACGGCGCCGGGGCCCTCGGGCGGCGGTGCGGGGGGCGGTGCGCCTGCGGGCGGCGCGCCCTCGGGGATGGGCGGCGCGGGGCCTGCGGGTCCGGGCAGCGGTCCGGTGCATGGGCTGGTGACGATGCGGGTCGCAGCACCCGTGCGGGCGCAGGGTGGCGCGGCGGTTCACGCGCTTGCCCCGCACTCCGAGACGGCGCTGGCGCGGTTCGGCCGCTTTGAAGACGTGGTCGCGCTGATCCGGCGGATGCGCGATGTGAAACTTTTGGTCGAGGTCGAGAACCATCTGCGGCTGGTCAGCTATGCGCCCGGCCGGATCGAGTTCCAGCCGACCGAAGATGCGCCGCGCGATCTGGCGGCGACGCTCTCGCAACGGCTGCAAGGCTGGACCGGTGCGCGCTGGGGCGTCTCGGTCGTCTCCGAAGGCGGCGGCGAGACGCTGGCGGAGATCCGTGACGCGGATCAGCGCGCCGCCGAGGAAGAGGCCCGCTCGAACCCCGTCATTCAGGCGATCTTCGCGGCCTTTCCCGGCGCGCGTTTCGAGGAAATCACCAATCCCGACGATCTGGCCGCGGAGCTGAGCGCAGAGGCGCTGCCCGAGGTTGAGGACGAGTGGGACCCCTTCGAGGACAACTGAGGAGAACGCGATGTTCAAAGGTTTGGGTCAGCTTGGCGATATGGCCAAGATGATGAAAGCGGCCAAGGAAATGCAGGATCGCATGGCGAAGCTGCAAGCCGATCTGGCCGAGATGGAAGTGACCGGCGAAGCGGGTGCCGGGCTCGTGAAAGCGACCGCGACCGCCAAGGGCGTGCTGACCGGGCTGTCGATCGACCCGTCGATCCTGCAAGCGTCCGAGAAGGAGGTGGTCGAGGACCTGATCCTTGCCGCGATCAAGGACACGCAGGCCAAGGCCAAGGCCCGCGAGCAGCAGGAACAGCAGGCGCTTCTGCGCGAGCTTGGCCTGCCCGAGAACATGGACCTGCCGGTCTGATCGGCGATGGCACGCGCGAGTGACGAGATCGAGGGGCTGATCGCGCTGATGGCGCGGCTGCCCGGCCTCGGGCCGCGCTCGGCGCGCCGGGCAGTGCTGCATCTGATCCGCAAGCGCGGGCAGTTGATGGCGCCGCTGGCACAGGCAATGGCCCATGTCGCCGAGACCGTACGCGAATGCCCGCGCTGCGGGAATATCGCCACACGCACGCTGTGCGACATCTGCGAGGACCCCAAGCGCGCCACGGGCGAGTTGTGCGTGGTCGAGGATGTCGCCGATCTCTGGGCGATGGAGCGGGGGCAGGCCTTCAAGGGGCGCTATCATGTGCTGGGCGGCACGCTCTCGGCACTCGATGCGGTCGGTCCTGAAGAGTTGCGTATCCCCACCTTGCTGCAACGGCTCGCCGATGAGAGCGTTCGTGAGGTCATCCTTGCCCTCAATGCGACTGTCGAGGGCCAGACCACCGCCCATTACATCGCCGAAGAGGTCGAGCGCGCGGGCGTGGCGGTCACGAGCCTAGCGCAGGGCGTGCCGATCGGGGGGGAGCTGGATTATCTCGATGACGGCACGATCTCGGCGGCGCTGCGCGCGCGCAAGGCATTCTGAACGGCGCCCCGGCGCGCACTATCCCATCGACGCATTGAACCCGTGCGGCGCAGTCGCTATCACGGGGAAAATCCGTTTCATCTCAGGTGACCCATGAACCGTCTCTACCACGTTGCGTTGTCTCCCTTCTGCCGGAAGGTGCGGCTCACGCTCGCGGAGAAGAAGATCGAGGTCGAACTGGTCGAGGAGCGCTACTGGGAGCAGAACCCGGACTTCCTGCGCCGCAACCCGGCCGGTAAGGTGCCGATCCTGAAGATGGATGGCAAGACGCTCTGCGAGAGCCAGGCGATCTGCGAATATATTGAAGAGACCAATCCCGAGCCCGCGCTCATGCCCAAGGCTGCCGAGGCCCGCTACGAGGTCCGCCGCCTTTGCGCGTGGTTCGATGACAAGTTCAACGAGGAAGTCACCCGCAAGGTGATGGGTGAACGGGTCTGGAAAAAAGTGATGAAACAGGGCTACCCGGACAGCAAGAACGTGAAATCCGGCCTCGCCGCGATCAAATATCATCTGGATTACATGGGCTGGCTGCTCGATCAGCGCCGCTGGCTCGCGGGCGATACGATGACGCTTGCGGATTTCTCGGCCGCCGCGCATCTGAGCTGCCTCGACTATATCTCTGACGTGGACTGGAACCGGAATACCAACGTCAAGGACTGGTACGCCAAGATCAAATCGCGCCCGGCCTTCCGGTCGCTTCTCGCCGATCAGCTTCCCGGCATGCCGCCCGCACCGCAATATGCCGAACTGGACTTCTGAGGCGCGCGCGCCGGGGGTTTTGCACCCCCGGACCCCCGCAGGATATTTGACTGCGATTGGAAGAGGGGCTTTTCTCACGGTCCAATCGCGCGAAATATCCCGGGGTGAATTGGCCGACAGGCCAAGAGGGGCAGAGCCCCTGCGCCCGCGGACCGAAGGAGCCTTGCGGTGGAGGATCTGAAATCCCGGCTGGTTGCGAAGGCCCTTGAGGAGGGGTTTTCCAAGGCGCGTATCTGCCGACCCGATGCGGTGCCCGAGATCGCCGCGCGGCTGGAGGCGTTCGTGGCGGCGGGGCGCCATGGGCAGATGGGATGGATGGCCGAACGGATGGGATGGCGCAGCGCGCCGGACCAGCTTTGGCCCGAGGCGCGCTCGGTCATCATGCTGGCCGAGAGTTACACGCCCGAAACCGATCCGATGGAAGCGGTCGCCATGCGCGATCACGCGGCGGTCTCGGTCTATGCGCGGGGGCGCGATTACCATGACCTCGTCAAGAAACGGCTGAAGCGGGTCGGGCGGTGGTTGCTCGATCAGACCGAGGGCGAAGAGATCAAGGTTTTCGTAGATACCGCGCCGGTGATGGAGAAGCCGCTCGGGCAGGCTTCGGGGCTCGGCTGGCAGGGCAAGCATACCAATCTGCTCGCGCGCGATCTGGGGTCGTGGTTTTTTCTGGGCGCGATTTTCACGACGCTCGAGCTGCCGCCCGATGCGCCGGAGGTGAGCCATTGCGGGTCCTGCACCGCCTGTCTGGACGCCTGCCCGACAAACGCCTTCCCGGCCCCCTATCAGCTCGACGCACGGCGCTGCATTTCCTATCTGACCATCGAGCATAAAGGTCCGATCGACGAGGCTTTGCGCCGCGCGATGGGCAATCGGATCTATGGCTGTGACGATTGCCTCGCGGCCTGCCCGTGGAACAAGTTCGCCGCCGAGGCGCGCGAGATGCGCTATGCGGATGTGGTGGGTGTGCCGCCTTTGGCGGAGCTTGCGGCACTGGACGATGCGGCGTTTCGGGCGCGGTTTTCCGGCTCACCGATCAAGCGGATCGGGCGCGACAGGTTCTTGCGCAACGTGCTGTATGCGATTGGCAATTCGGGGGCGCCCGATCTGGCCGAAGCCGCGCGGCCGCATCTGGCCGACCCCGATCCGACCGTGGCCGAGGCCGCACGCTGGGCGCTGGCGCGGCTCGGCGCATAGCGCCCTTGCGCGTGTTCTGCTGGCGCGGCGCCGCGAAGCGCGTTAGCGGTATCGCATGACACGTTTCCCAACCACCGGCCCGCTTGCGGGCATCCTGTTCAAGCTTGGCTCGGTCGCCTTGTTCATCGCCATGGCGGCGATCCTGAAGGCCACCGCCGACGCGGTCCCGCCGGGCGAGCAGGTGTTCTTCCGGTCCTTCTTTGCGATTCCGATCACGCTGATCTGGCTGGCCGCACGCGGCGAGTTGCGCACCGGCTTCAAGGTCCAGAGCCCGATGGGCCATGTCTGGCGCGGGGTGATCGGGACGGGCGCGATGGCCTGCATGTTCACCGCGCTCGGCATCCTGCCGCTGCCCGAGGCCACGGCCATCGGCTATGCCGCGCCGCTGTTCATCGTGGTTTTCGCGGCGATGTTTCTGGGCGAGGAGGTGCGACTGTTTCGGCTCAGCGCGGTGGCGCTGGGTCTGATCGGGGTTCTGATCATCCTCAGCCCGCGGCTTACGGGCCTTGAGGACGCGCAGGCGGCCTTTGGGGCGATGGTCGCGCTGATGGGGGCATTGCTGGCGGCGCTGGCGCAGATTTTCATCCGCAAGCTGACCAGAACCGAGACGACTTCGGCCATCGTGTTCTGGTTCTCTTGCACGGCGAGTGTGCTGTCGCTGGCGACGATCCCGTTTGGCTGGGTCTGGCCCGCACCCGAGGTGGCGGCGCTCTTGGTTCTGGCCGGGTTCATCGGGGGGCTCGCGCAAATCCTTCTGACATCGGCGTTTCGGGCGGCGGATGCCTCGATCGTTGCGCCGTTCGAATATGCCTCGATGCTGTTCGCGCTCGTCGTCGGCTATGTCGTCTTTGACGAGGTGCCCAGCGCGGTGGTTCTGGTCGGCGCGGCCATCGTGATCGCGGCCGGGGGGCTGATCATCTGGCGCGAGCGGGCGCTCGGAATCGCGCGGGCCAAGACACGCCGGGCCTCGAGTCCGAACGGATGAGTGCCGATCCGTCCTGCAAGGGGGGTGAAAAATCGGCCCGGAATGCTTATATTGAGGGGAGATGGACAGGAGAGGAGCCTCGCCATGACACGCAAGATCATCGACCACGCCGAACCTCAGGCCGAGGGCAAACGCGTTGCTGAATTCGTGAAGATGGACCGGGAGTCGGGCGTTCATCCGGCCGTGCAGGAGTTGTCCAAGCGCGCACCGGAGCGGTCCGATGAGAACCGCAAGGCTGTGGAATACGCCCGCATCGAGCGCGGCAAGGAAGCCTGAGCCGATCCCGAGACCGAAAACGCGCCCGGATTTCTCCGGGCGCGTTTTTCTTTGTCTCGATGCGTGGCGCAATCAGCTGCGAACGAGCTTCTCGTAGCTCTCCGCGATGTCGCGGGTCAGCGCGCCCACCTCGAAGGTGAAGTCGCCGATCTGGCCGACCGGGGTCACCTCGGCGGCGGTGCCGGTGAGCCAGCACTGCTCGAAGCCTGCGAGTTCGACCGGCTCGATATGACGCTCATGGACGGTGATGCCCTTTTCCTTGAGCATGCCGATCACGGTCTGACGGGTGATGCCGTTGAGGAAGCAGTCGGGCTTGGGCGTGTGCACTTCGCCGTTCTTCACGAAGAACACGTTGGCGCCGGTCGCCTCGGCCACGTAGCCGCGGTAATCCATCATCAGCGCATCCGAGCAGCCTTTGTCTTCGGCGGCGTGTTTGGACATGGTGCAGATCATGTAGAGACCGGCGGCCTTGGCTTCGGAGGGAATCGTCTTCGGGTCGGGGCGGCGCCACTTGGAGATGTCGAGCTTGGCGCCCTTCATCTTGGCGTCGCCGTAATAGTTGCCCCATTCCCATGCAGCCACGGCCACGCGGACCGGGTTGTTGCGCGAGGCGACACCCATGTCCTGCCCCGCACCGCGCCATGCCAGCGCGCGCACATAGGCGTTGTCCCAGCCATTCGCTTCGAGCACCGCGTATTTCGCCGCTTCGAGGTCTTCGACCGAATAGGGGATCTGGAAATCGAGCAGGTTCGCGGATTTGTGCAGGCGCTCGGAATGTTCCACCGATTTGAAGATCTTGCCGTTATAGCAACGCTCGCCCTCAAAGACCGAAGAGGCGTAGTGCAGCGCATGGGTCAGGATGTGAACCTTGGCATCGCGCCATTCCACCAGCTTCCCATCCATCCAGATCTTGCCGTCGCGATCATCATAGCCACCGGCCATTTCATCCTCCTTCGGTCACACCGATTTTCAAATGTTGCGCGAATTAGGTCCGCATCGGACATAATGTTGCGCGAATTCTGCGGATCGGTAACAATTGATTCTTGGAAAGTCAACAAGGCTGACATAAAATCGCGCAAAAGCGAGGGGAAGGCATGGCCGATACAGGGACCCAGGGGGGCGAGACCCTCCTGTTTCTGACCGACGAGCAGTTACGCAAGGGCATCGAGGCGATGTTCTTCGCCTATCGCGGCTTCACCGCCGACCCGGACCGGATTCTGGACAAATACGGCTATGGCCGCGCCCATCACCGGGCGATCCACTTCATCAACCGCCAGCCGGGCCTGACGGTCACGACGCTTCTCGACGTGCTCGGCGTAACCAAGCAATCGCTGAACCGGGTGCTGCGGACGATGATCGAGGACGGGCTGGTGGAAAGCCGCGTCGGGCGCAAGGACAAGCGCGCGCGCCATTTGCATCTGACCGAGGCGGGGCTGGCGCTTGAGCGAGAGTTGTCGGAGGCGCAGCGCGCCCGGATGCGGGCGGCCTATCGCACGGCGGGACCGCAGGCCGTGGCCGGGTTCCGTCATGTGCTCGAAGCGATGATGGACCCCGAAATCCGGCGCCATTACCAGACGATGAAGGATGGTGGCTGATGCTGACCGGGGCAAGTGCCGCACCGCATCTGCTGATCGTCGATGACGATGAGCGGATTCGCGGTTTGCTTCAGAAGTTCCTGATGCGGAACGGATTTTTGGTGACCTCGGCGCGCGACGCGGCCCATGCGCGACGGCTTTTGGCGGGGCTGGAGTTCAACCTGATCGTGCTCGATGTGATGATGCCGGGCGAGGATGGGCTGACGCTCACGCGGGACCTGCGCAAGGGGCTGAGCACGCCGATCCTGCTGCTCACCGCGCGGGGCGAAACCCGCGACCGGATCGAGGGGCTGGAGGCGGGTGCGGATGACTACCTTGCCAAGCCGTTCGAACCCAAGGAATTGCTACTGCGGATCAACGCGATCCTGCGGCGCATCCCGCAGGAGGTGCAGACCGGGCCGAAATTCATCTCGCTCGGGCCGCTGCGCTACGATCAGGAGCGCGGCGAGATGTGGGAGGGCGAGACGCCCTTGCGGCTGACCGCGACGGAGAGCGCGCTGATGCGGATCTTCGCGGCGCGCGCCGGTGAGGTGGTGAGCCGCGCCGAGCTGATCGAGGAGCTGGGCCGCGACCGGGCGGGTGGCACCGAGGACAGCGCGGGCGACCGCGCGGTCGATGTGCAGATCACCCGTCTGCGCCGCAAGATCGAGCCCGACCCGCGCGAGCCGCGCTATCTCCAGACGGTGCGCGGCATGGGTTACATGCTTGCCCCGGACTGAGTCGCCCCGCGCTTCTGCGCGCCCGTGCCGGGGCACCAAACCGCACGCCCGCCCCCGCCCCGCCCCCTGCCCGACCCCTGATAGCGCCCGACAAGCCGATTTTATGTCGCACTGCGGCAATTCGCGGCCCTTCGCGCGCGAATGTCCGCTGGACTGGCGAGAATGTGATTGCTAATAGAGCGGCCATGTTCGGCGGCACGAAAGGTGCGGCCCGGAACGTCGTATCGGCCTGAGCACAGGCCCGGGAAGGGAGAATTTACGTGTCCCACGCAGAAGATCACGCAGGCACCCGGAGGGATTTCCTCTATTACGCAACGGCCGGAACCGGTGCCGTTGTCACCGGCGCGGCCGTCTGGCCGCTCGTGAACCAAATGAACGCTTCGGCGGACGTCAAGGCGCTCTCGTCGATCTATGTCGACATCTCGGGCGTCGAGGTCGGCACCCAGCTGACCGTGAAATGGCGCGGCAAGCCGGTGTTCATCCGCCGCCGCACCGAGGAAGAGATCGCAGAGGCGCGCGCCGTCTCGCTCGACGACCTCACCATCGACAAGATGGCGCAGAACCCCAACAAGCCGGGCGCCGATGCCTCGGATGAGAACCGCGCGCTGGACGAAGCCGGCGAATGGCTGGTGATGATCGGCGTGTGCACCCATCTCGGCTGCGTGCCGATCGGCAATGGCGCCGGCGATTTCGGCGGCTGGTTCTGCCCCTGCCACGGGTCGCACTACGACACCGCAGGCCGGATCCGCAAAGGTCCCGCACCGCGCAACCTCGACATTCCGGTGGCACAGTTCACCGACGAATCCACGATCCTGCTGGGCTGAGGGAGAGCATAAATGGCTGGAATTCCGCACGACCATTACGAGCCCAAGACGGGCGCGGAGCAATGGTTGCATAAACGTCTTCCGATCGTCGGCCTGATCTATGACACGATCATGATCCCGACGCCGAAGAACCTCAACTGGTGGTGGATCTGGGGCATCGTCCTTGCATTCTGCCTCGTGCTGCAAATCGTGACCGGCATCGCGCTGGTGATGCATTACACGCCGCATGTCGATCTGGCCTTCGCCTCGGTCGAGCATATCATGCGCGACGTGAACGGTGGCTGGGCGATCCGCTACATTCACGCGAACGGCGCCTCGCTGTTCTTCCTTGCCGTCTATATCCACATCTTCCGCGGCCTCTACTACGGCTCCTACAAGGCGCCCCGCGAAGTGACCTGGATCGTCGGCATGATCATCTACCTGTGCATGATGGGCACCGCCTTCATGGGCTACGTGCTGCCGTGGGGTCAGATGTCCTTCTGGGGTGCGACCGTGATCACCGGCCTGTTCGGCGCGATTCCGGGCATCGGCGAGTCGATCCAGGCCTGGCTGCTGGGCGGCCCGGCGGTGGACAACGCCACGCTGAACCGCTTCTTCTCGCTGCACTACCTGCTGCCCTTCGTGATCGCGGCCCTTGTCGCCGTGCACATCTGGGCGTTCCACACCACCGGCAACAACAACCCGACCGGGATCGAAGTGCGTCGCGCCTCCAAGGCCGAAGCCGAGAAGGACACCCTGCCCTTCTGGCCGTATTTCGTGATCAAGGACCTGTTCGCGCTGGCTTTGGTTCTGCTGGTGTTCTTCGCGGTCGTCGGCTTCATGCCGAACTACCTCGGCCACCCGGACAACTACATCGAAGCGAACCCGCTCTCGACCCCGGCGCATATCGTGCCCGAATGGTACTTCCTGCCGTTCTACGCGATCCTGCGCGCCTTTACCGCTGACGTCTGGGCCGTGATCCTTGTCAACAAGATCACCTTCGGCATCGTCGACGCCAAGTTCTTCGGCGTGATCGCCATGTTCGGCGCGATCGCCGTGATGGCGCTGGCACCGTGGCTCGACACCTCCAAAGTGCGTTCGGGCCAGTATCGCCCGATGTTCAAATGGTGGTTCTGGCTGCTGGCCATCGACTTCGTCGTGCTGATGTGGGTGGGTGCGATGCCGACCGAGTTCCCGTATGACTGGATCTCGCTGATCGGTGCGACCTACTGGTTCGCCTATTTCCTCGTGATCCTGCCGCTTCTGGGCGTGATCGAGAAACCGGCTCCGATGCCGGCGACGATCGAGGAAGACTTCAACAACCACTACGGCACCCCGGCTGAGTAAGGACTAGGACCGAAATCATGAAAAAACTTCTGATCTCTGCCGTTTCCGCGCTCGTTCTGGGCACCGGTGCGGCCATGGCTGCGGGCAGCGAAGGTCACGTTCATGACGTGGACTTCTCCTTCGAAGGCCCGTTCGGCAAATACGACCAGCAGCAGCTGCGTCGCGGCTTTCAGGTCTACAACGAAGTCTGCGCAGCCTGCCACGGCATGAAATTCGTGCCGCTGCGCACGCTGGCCGACGAAGGTGGCCCGCAAATGGACGAAGCCTGGGTTCGCGCCTATGCTGCGGAACTGGACGAAGTCTATGACCCGGAAACCGATGAAAGCCGTCCGCGCAAGGAAACCGACATGTTCCCCACCCGCTCGGGTGAGGGCATGGGCCCGGACCTCTCGCTGATGGCGAAGGCCCGCGCGGGCTTCCACGGCCCCTACGGCACCGGCCTGTCGCAGCTGTTCAACGGCATCGGCGGCCCGGAATACATCACCTCGGTTCTGACCGGCTATACCGGTGAGGAAGTGGAGATGGCGGGCTCGATCTTCTACGAGAACACCGCCTTCCCGGGCGGCATCATCTCGATGCCCCCGCCGCTTTCGGACGACCTGGTGGAATATGAAGACGGTCACCCGGCTTCGATCCATCACATGGCCGAGGACGTGTCCGCCTTCCTGATGTGGGCCGCAGAGCCGAAAATGATGGCGCGTAAGCAAATGGGCTTTACCGCCGTGATCATGCTGACGCTGCTCACCGCGCTGCTCTACCTGACCAACAAGCGTCTGTGGGCGCCGCACAAGGGCAAGCACGTCTGAGGCGAGCTAAGCGACTGACCTGGAAACGCGCCCTTCGGGGCGCGTTTTTCTTTGCCATGGCGGCGGCGTAGGGGATGCGATAGGCTCGGGCTACCACAGGAGTATACATGCCAGATCCCCGCGCCCCCCGTCTTTGCGTCCTGATCGACGCCGACAATGTCCCCGCCAGCTATGCCGAGTCGATCTTTCAGGAGATCTCGGGGCTGGGCGAGGCCAGCGTGCGCCGGATCTATGGCGACTGGTCGTCGAGCCGGCTCGCGGCCTGGGCGAAGAAGGTGAACACGCTCGGCATGGTCGCCGATCAGCAATTCTCGAATACCAAGGGCAAGATTGCCTCTGATATCGGACTGGTGATCGCTGCGATGGATTTCCTCCATTCGGGGCTGTTCGACGGGTTCGTGCTGGTTTCGTCCGACAGCGACTTCACCCGGCTCGCGTCGCGCATCCGCGAGCAGGGGCTCGATGTTTACGGGATCGGTGAGAAGAAGACACCCGAGGCGTTCCGCAACGCCTGCAAGCGCTTCATCTATGCGGAGAACCTTGGCGATGAGAATGGCGCGAGCGAGGCCGCCCCCAATCCCGAGGGCAGCGCCACAACGACCCCCAGCCCCGCCAGCACCAAGCTGCCCCCGAAAAAGGCCATTCCCTTGATCGCCGCGGCGATGAAGCGGATCGGTCTGGAAGAAGAATGGTATTCGCTGGGACAGCTCGGCCAGTTCATCCAGCAAGCCAATCCCGATTTCGACACCCGCACCTATGGCAGCGCCAAGCTCTCGGACCTGCTGCGCAAGACGGGCCGCTACGAGGTGAAGCAAGGCGAAGGCAACCACCTTCTGGTGCGCGACAAAGCCTAAGGCCCTCGTTCATGGCGCTTGACAGATGCCCCTGCGCTGCGGTCCCATTTCTGCATAGAATTTTGGAATTGCCTTATGAGTTCAAGCCGACGCCTTGCGCTGCTGATTGATGCAGAGAACATGAACGCCTCTTGCGTGGACGACCTTATGAAAGCGGTGCACTCCAAAGGAGTTTCGCTTATCCGCCGCGCCTATGGTCATGCCGAACGGACACGCGACTGGACCAGCATCCCGGGCCTGCGCTTCGTGCATGTGAACTCTGCCAAGAACGCGGCCGATATGGCGCTGTGCATCGACGCGCTCGATCTCTTCTACCGCGATCTGGCGGACGAATTCGTCGTGGTGAGCAGCGACTCGGACTTCATGCATCTGGCCCATTACCTGCGCGAACACGGCGCGCCGGTTTACGGGTTCGGCGGCGCCAACACCAAAGCGGAGACACGGGCCGCGTATAGCGAGTTCACGGAGTTGGGCACCGAGGCGGCCCCAACCTTGCGGAAAAATTCGATCGAAGCCGAGCTTGAAAAAATGGTGAGAGAAAATGGCGGGCAGTTGAAGCTTGCGAAAATCAACGAACTGATGCGCCGCGCCCGGCCTGATTTCAAGATTTCCGGACACCCCAAAACCAAGACATGGCGCAGTTTTGTCAGTGCCCACCCCACGGTCTTTAGACTCGTCGGGACCGGCGCGGAGACGCTCGTCAAGAAAGCCTAAGCCCGCACCCCATAGCGGGCGAGGAACATCTCGATGGCGCCGTCGATGATGCGGTTGCGGTCGCGGGGATCGCAGCAATCGCCGATGCCGAAGATCAGGCGGTTGTGGATGTCGACCTTGCAGAGTTCGGCGAACTGGTCGGCGGCAAGCTCGAAATCCTCGATCTTCACCTCGCCCCGCGCGGCGGCCTTTTTGAGGTAGTCCACCATGCGCTGCCGCACGAGTTCGGGCCCCGAATGGTAGAAGTCGTGGCCAAGCTGCGGGAAGCGGTCGGCCTCGGCCACACAGAGCCGGTAGGTGCTCAGCGCAAACTCCGAGGACATGTAGTCGATGAAGCGTTCGGCGGCGAAACGCAGCACTTTCTCGACGGGCATCGCCTCGGCTTCGATCAGTTCGGCCGCTTCGTCGGCCTGGCGCGCGCATTCGCATTTTGCGACTTCCATGAAAAGGAGCCGCTTGTCGGGGAAGTAGCTGTAGAGCGTGGCTTTAGACACGCCCGCCTCACGCGCGATGTCATCGACCGAGGCGCCCTCGAACCCGTCGCGCAAAAAGATCGTCCGGGCGCCCTCGAGCACCTGATCGAATTTGCGCCCCTTGCGGATCGCGGGCTGTGGCATCGGCTTGGTCATCGAAGCTCCTGATCGGATGTCCCAACATAGACCGGCCGGTTTAGTTTGGGCAAGGTGGCTCGACGTCACGTCGCCTCACGCGGAAGCAAGGCCGCGTCATATTCCATTGCGAAGGCCAGCGAGGGATGTGCGGCGGTGCGCTCCACCCAGTCGCGGATCGCCGTATCCTCGGGGCAAAGCTGCGGGAACCACGCGAAGGGCGATTGCAGCAACAGATCGACTGCCGTGACCGTCTCCCCCAGCATGTAGGGCTGGCGCGAGAGCACCCCGCTCAGCCGCGCGATCATCGCCCCCGTATCCCGGAAGGTCGCGTGAAAGGCCGGGTGGGTGACGCCCGCCACCTGCCCGACAAGAACCGGCTCCATCACGCCCTGATAATAGGACAGCCATGTCAGGAACTGCCCGCGCAGAGGCTCGCCCGGCTGCGGCGCGAAGCCGGGCTTCGGAAAGCGCTCGCACAGATAGGCAAAGACGGCGCTGCGCTCATGCACGAAATCCGCGCCGTCGCTGAGATAGGGCACCTTGCCCTCGGGATGCGGATTGGCCGGATCGTGCCCGCCCGAGCCATCCTGCCTCGGAATCGAAACCGGCACGATCCGAACCTGATCCAGCGCATCAAGCGCGTGCAAAAGCGCGATCACGGTCGTCGAGCGGCTCATCGGCGCGTGGTAAAGCGTCAGCATGGCAAATCTCCTCCCGTCACTGCCACGGCCAGCCTAGCACGAACGCTGCCCTGTCAGTCTGCCGAAAATATCCTCGGGGGTGAATTTGGCCTTGGCCAAAGAGGGGGCGGACAGCCCCCTGCCTCAGCCGATCTGGCCGCGCGCGCCGCCGGTCTGGGCGCGGTCGAGCAGCAGGTGATCGAGGATCACGCAGGCCATCATCGCCTCGGCCACGGGCACCGCACGGATGCCGACGCAGGGGTCGTGGCGGCCCTTGGTAATGACCTCGACCTCTTCACCGCGCGTGTTGATCGAGCGGCGTGGGGTGAGGATCGAGGAGGTCGGCTTGACCGAGAAGCGCAGCACGATGGGCTGGCCGGTGGTGATACCGCCCAAGATGCCGCCCGCATGGTTCGAGAGGAATTCGGGTCCGTTCGGCCCCATGACGATCTCATCGGCGTTATCGACGCCGGTGAGGTCGGCGGCCGCCATGCCCTCGCCGATTTCGACACCCTTGACCGCGTTGATCGACATCATCGCAGCGGCGAGGTCGGTGTCCATCTTGGCATAGATCGGCGCGCCGAGGCCGGGCGGGCAGCCTTCGGCCACCAGCTCGATCATCGCGCCGACAGAGTTCTGGTTCTTGCGGATCGCGGCGAGGTAGTCGGCCCATTCGGCCACGGCCTCTGCATCCGGGATGAAGAACGGGTTGCGCAGGATCTCGTCGCGGTCGAACCGTGCGCGGTTGATATGCTTGGCCCCCATCTGGACCATGTAGCCGGTGATCCGCAGATCGGGCACCAGCGCCTTGAGCACGGCCTGCGCCACGCCCCCCGCCGCCACCCGCGCGGCTGTCTCGCGCGCCGAAGAGCGCCCGCCGCCGCGATAGTCACGGATGCCGTATTTCTGGTGATAGGTGATGTCGGCATGACCGGGCCGGAACTGCACGGCGATCTCGCCGTAATCCTTGGAGCGCTGATCGGTGTTCTCGATCATGAGCTGGATCGGCGTGCCCGTCGAGCGGCCCTCGAACACGCCCGAGAGAATTTTCACCCGGTCCGGTTCCTTGCGTTGGGTCGTCTCTTTCGACTGACCCGGACGGCGGCGGTCGAGAAAGACCTGAATGAACTCTTCGGAGATCTCGATACCCGGCGGGCAGCCATCGACGGTCGCGCCAAGTGCAGGCCCGTGGCTTTCGCCCCAGGTGGTGACGCGGAACATGTGGCCGAAGGTGTTGAAGCTCATCGCGGATCTCCTTTGCCCCCGGATAGCCGCGTGCGCGCACCGGCTCAAGCGAATTTCCCAGAAATCCCTTGCACGGCGCAAGCGCGCCTCTATGTTGCGGCGTACCTCGGGGTGCCCGGATCGGGCTGAGATGCAATGTGCGAACCCGTTGAACCTGAACCGGTTAAGACCGGCGGAGGGAAGGTATCCGGGTTCTCCGGCCTGACTCCGCCCGTCAGCTTTGGAGACTGAAGATGAGAAAACCTCTGATGCTTGCGGGTCTTGTGATCGCTGCCACGCCTGTGGTGGCCGAGGACAAGCCACAGCTCACCGTCTATGCGCCTGACTATTTCACCTCGGAATGGGGCCCCGGCCCGAAGATCGAGGAAGGGTTCGAGGCGATCTGCAATTGCGATCTGAAATTCGTGGCGGGCGATGTGCTGCCGCGCCTTCTGCTGGAGGGCGAGCGCACCGAGGCCGATGCCGTGATCGGGCTGAACACCGACGTGACCGCGCGGGCGCGCGCCACCGGCATGTTCGCCCCGCATGGGCAGGATACCTCGGCGCTGTCGCTGCCGATCGCGTGGGAAGACGACACATTCCTGCCGTTCAACTGGGGCGAGACCGCCTTCATCTACGACAAGACCAAGCTGGAAAATCCGCCCGCATCTTTCGAGGACCTGCTCAACGCCTCTGACGATCTGAAGATCGCCATTCAGGACCCGCGCAGCTCGATCTCGGGTCTCGCGCTGCTTTTGTGGGTGAAGGGCGTTTATGGCGATCAGGCCCCCGAGGCCTGGGCCAAGCTTGCGCCCAAGGTGCTGACCGTGACGCCGGGCTGGTCGGAGAGCTATGGGCTCTTCACCGATGGCGAGGTCGATATGGTGCTGAGCTACACCACCTCGCCCGCCTATCACATCATCGCCGAAGAGGACGACACCAAGGTCGCCGCGATCTTCCCCGAGGGGCACTATTTCATGACCGAACTGGTCGCCCAACTGAAGACGACGGACACGCCCGAACTGACCCAGAGCTTCATGGATTACATCCTCTCGGATGGGTTCCAGTCGATGATCGCAACGGCCAACTGGTCCTATCCGGCGGTGATAAAGGAGGGCTTCCTGCCGGAGGGCTTCGCGGCTCTGCCGCGTCCGGCGAAGACGATCTTCTACACCGAGGATGAGGCCGAGGCGCTCCGTCAGCCCGCGCTTGACGAATGGCTCGCGGCCTTCGCCAACTGATCCCGGCGGCGCTGTCGGCAGCTTTGCTGGCAGCGCTCGTGCTGGGCACGCTCGGCGCGGTGACGATCCGCGCCGGGGGTTTTGGCGCGTTGCGGGGGCCGGACCTGTCGGCGCTGTGGTTCACGGTCTGGCAGGCGGCGCTTTCGGCGGCGCTCTCTTGCGCGTTGGCGGTGCCGGTGGCGCGCGCGTTATACCGGCGGCGCTTTATGGGCCGTGGGCTGCTGATCTCGCTGCTCGGCGCGCCCTTTATCCTGCCGACTATCGCCGCCGTCATGGGGCTGATCGCGGTGTTCGGACGGCGCGGTTTCGTCAATGAAGCGCTCGGCGCGGTAGGCCTGCCCGAAGTGACGATCTATGGCGCGCACGGGGTGATCGCGGCGCATGTGTTCTTCAACCTGCCGCTGGCGACGCGGATGCTGCTGCATGGCTGGCAGGCGATCCCGTCCGAGCGGTTCCGTCTGGCGCAATCGCTGGGGTTTGGCCCCGCGCAGATGCTGCGCCATCTGGAGGGGCCGATGCTGCGCCGGGTGCTGCCGGGGGCGGCGCTGGCGATTTTCCTTGTGTGCCTGACGTCCTTTGCCATCGCGCTGACGCTGGGGGGCGGGCCGCGCGCCACGACCGTCGAACTGGCAATCTATCAGGCGTTCCGCTTCGATTTCGACATGAGCCGCGCGGCGAGCCTTGCGCTGGTGCAGGTGGGGCTGTGTCTGGGCGCGCTGGTGGTGTCGCTGCTTGTGACCCTGCCTTCGAGCAGCGAGGCGGGACTCGATCGCCCGCCGGTCGCGGGTTTGGGCGCGGGACTGGTCTTGCGGGCGCAGGATACGCTGGCCATCGCGGCGGCCAGCGCGTTCCTTCTGATCCCGATCGCCACGATCCTTATGCGCGGCATTCCCACGCTTGGGGCGCTGCCCGGCTCGGTCTGGTCGGCGGTCGGCACCTCGCTCTGGATCGCGGGCGGGTCAACGCTTCTGACGCTCGCGCTGGCCTTGCCGCTGGCGCTTGCGGCGCCGCGCCACCGCTGGGCGGAAGCGGCGGCGATGCTGCCGCTGACGGCATCCGCGCTGGTCATGGGGACGGGGCTGTTCCTGATCGCGCGGCCTTTCGTGAACCCGACGAGCCTTGCGCTGCCGGTAACACTGATCGCGAATGCCGCGCTGAGCCTGCCCTTTGCGGTGCGCATCCTGATCCCCGAGGCGCGCCAGCTACAGGCCGATTACGACCGGCTTGCCGCCTCGCTCGGACTGACCGGCGTCGCGCGTCTGCGGCTTTTGACCCTGCCCCGCCTTGCCCGCCCGCTGGGCTTCGCGGCGGGGCTTTCGGCGGCGTTTTCGATGGGCGACCTTGGCGTCATCACGCTTTTCTCGGATGGTGAGACCCAGACCCTGCCGCTTGCGCTCTTCCAACTGATGGGCTCCTATCGGCTGGATCAGGCGGCGGGCGCGGCAACGCTTTTGATGGTGCTCACCTTCGCCCTGTTCTGGGCCTGCGACCGGATCGGACATCATGCTGACCCTCGATAACCTGACGATCTCCCAAGGCGAATTTCGCCTCGTGGCCAATCTGACACTGGCGACCGGCAGCCGCACGGCGGTCATCGGGCCGTCGGGCGCGGGCAAGTCCACGCTGCTCGGCGCCATCGCCGGGTTTATCGCGCCGAGCGCCGGGCGCATCCTGTGGAACGAGACCGAGATCACCCGGACGCCGCCCGGCGCGCGGCCCCTTTCGATTCTGTTTCAGGACCAGAACCTGTTCCCGCATCTGAGCGTGGCGCAGAATATCGGCCTTGGGATCAGCCCGGCGTTGCGGCTCTCACGCGCCGATCACACCCGGATCGAGGCCGCTCTGGAGCGCACGGGCCTTGCCGGTCTGGGCGCGCGCAAACCCGCTGCGCTCTCGGGCGGGCAACAAAGCCGCGTGGCGCTGGCGCGGGCGCTCCTGCGCGCAAAACCCCTGCTTCTTCTGGATGAGCCCTTCTCGGCGCTCGGCCCCGCGCTCAAATCCGAGATGCTCTCCCTCGTCGCTGAGATCGCGCAGGAACAGGGCACGACGCTTCTGATGGTCAGCCACGACCCCGACGACGCCCGCGCCCTCTGCCCGCAAACGGTCCCCGTCGAAAACGGAACAGCGCACCCGCCGCAACCGACAGATGCGCTGCTCGACAATCCGCCACCGGCGCTGCGCGCCTATCTCGGGCCCTGATGTCATCAAACCCGAGATACGCCGCGGGGGCCCGGGGGCGCGACGCCCCCGGCATAGGTCTTAGTAGATCACGACCGAGCGGATCGACTCGCCCGCATGCATCAGATCGAACGCCTTGTTGATCTCTTCGAGCGGCATGGTGTGGGTAATCATCGAGTCGATCTCGATCTTGCCATTCATGTACCAATCCACGAATTTCGGCACATCCGTGCGCCCCTTCGCGCCGCCAAAGGCCGTGCCCTTCCAGACGCGCCCCGTGACAAGCTGGAACGGACGGGTCGAGATTTCGGCCCCCGCAGGCGCCACGCCGATGATGACCGAGACACCCCAGCCCCGGTGCGAACATTCCAGCGCGTCACGCATTACCTTGACGTTGCCGGTCGCATCGAAGCTGTAATCGACGCCGCCGATCTGGTCCTTCTCGGTCTTGGTGAGATCGACAATGGCCTGAACCACCGAACCCTCGATCTTGGACGGGTTGATGAAATGGGTCATGCCGAATTTCTTGGCCATCTCGGCCTTGTCGTCGTTCAGGTCGACGCCGATGATCATGTCGGCACCCGCCATGCGCAGGCCCTGGATCACGTTCAGGCCGATGCCGCCAAGGCCGAACACGGCCGCCGTCGAGCCGATCTCGACCCCTGCGGTGTTGATCACCGCGCCGATGCCCGTGGTGACGCCGCAGCCGATATAGCAAATCTTCTCGAAGGGCGCGTCGTCGCGCACCTTGGCCAGCGCGATCTCGGGCATCACGGTGTGGTTCGCGAAGGTCGAGCAGCCCATGTAATGATAGATCGGCGTGCCATCGAGCATCGAGAACCGCGTAGTGCCGTCGGGCATCAGGCCTTGGCCTTGGGTGTTGCGGATCGCCGTGCAGAGGTTGGTCTTGCCAGACAGGCAGGACGGGCATTCCCGGCACTCGGGCGTGTAAAGCGGGATCACGTGATCGCCGGGCTTGAGCGTGGTCACGCCCTCGCCGACCTCGATCACCACGCCCGCGCCTTCATGGCCGAGAATCGACGGGAAGATGCCTTCGGGGTCCGCTCCCGACAAAGTGAATTCGTCGGTGTGGCAGATGCCGGTTGCCTTGATCTCCACCAAAACCTCGCCTTTCTTGGGGCCTTCGAGGTTCACTTCCATGATTTTGAGCGGCTTTCCGGGCGCAACGGCGACGGCGGCACGGGTTCTCATAGGCTTTCACTCCCTGTATAGATTAGCCAAGAGCCTGTGCCATGCGGCCAGCAAGATCAAGAAATGGGTGCGACATGTTTGTTAGATTTTCCGCCATCGGCGCTGTTTTCCTGCTCGCGGCCTGTCAGGAGCAACCCTACGAATACGCGCCGTCGCCGGTGACGCCGACGCCCTATGTCACCGAACAGCCGATCGTGGGCAGCGGCCTTGAGGAGCGCCAGCCCGACACCTGCCACGCGGTCGATTACGTCTCGGCGCTGGGGCAACCTGGGTCGGTCATCCCGACGCTGGGCCTTTCGCGGCCCTATCGCGTGGTCGAGTGGCGCGGCGTCGAAGATCAGATCTACAATCCGCAGCGTGTCGTGTTCCGTCTCGATGCGGCGGGCAATATCTTCAACATCGACTGCGGCTAAGCGATGCTCCGGCGCATGCCGAAATCGCTGATCGCGGCGCTTGCGCTGGCGGCCCTTGGGCTGACCGCCGCAGGCTGTCAGGCGGAGACCGTAATGGCCGAGAAACCCCCAAAACCGCTCCCGCCCGGCGTGATCGCGCCACTTGAGCCCAAGGACGGGCGGCTGGTCCCGGCGGTGCGGGTCTGCGCGGCGGAGAGCCTGCAACATCTGGTCGGTCAACCGGCCTCGGTGCTGGAGGGGATGAAGCTGCGCGGCAGTGTGCGCGTGCTGCGTCCGGGGATGATGGTGACGCAGGAATACCGGCTCGACCGGCTGACCATCGAGGTCGACGCGAACGAGATCATCATCCGCGTCGCCTGTGGCTGATCGGGCGGCCAGAGCCGCCCGGTGCCTCGGGCCGAGGGATCAGTTCGTCTGGATACGATAATCCGTGTGGCACGCCTTGCAGGCGCCGCCGACCGCCCCCATGCCCGCCTTGAGTGCGTCGAGCGAGCCGGTGTCGAGCGATTGCGCGGCCGTCGTCAGCGCATCCGCCTTGGTGGTGAAATCGGAAAAATTCTCCCAGATCGCGGGCTTCGCCTCGGAGACCGGATCGGTTTCCTGCGGCTCGAACACGGTGGGGATCGTCGCAGCCGCCCCGGCAATGGCCGCAGCGGCCTCTGCGGCCTTGGCCCCGTCGAAGGCCGCCTTGCCGCTGGCCATGTCGCCCAGCGCGCCGGTATTGGCGCGGATCACCTGCATGACATCCATGCGCTCTTTGACCACCGGGTTGGTGACGCCTTCCTTGGCCGCCGCCACTCCCGCAACGCATACCAGCCCGACCGCCAGCAGTTTTCCGTAGCTTTTCATGGTCTGTCTCCCTGTTGGACCGGCACCAAGCGTAACGCGGAATCGCTGTTTCGCACCGCGCTTTGACGGTGCGGGCGCATAACGTTTGCGTGAAAGATGGCAGGAGAATTGCCCCGGCGGCGCGAACTGGGTGGGGGCTGTTAACCGCACCGCCGGGGACATAGCGTTTTCCGCTGGATCGACTATCGCGCGCCATCAAGGCGGCATGTGGCGCAAAGCGGGGTGCTTTGGCGACAAAATGCGGGCGAAATCGAGACATGGTTACCCGCCCGCGACGAGGCTTGATTTGCGCCCGCGGGGATGCGAGCATTTCCCCATGACGGTTCAGGACCCGACCCCCTTCCCCCGCCGCGACGCTGCGCCACCGCAGGTTGCCTTTGATCGGACCGAGTTGGGGGTGATCCTGTCGCTTTACGGACGGATGGTGGCCGCCGGGGAATGGCGCGATTACGCGATGAGTTTCCTGCGCGAGAAGGCCGTGTTCTCGGTGTTTCGGCGCGCGGCTGAAAACCCGCTTTACCGGATCGAGAAAACCCCCGCCCTGCGCAACCGGCAGGGGCAATATGCCGTGCTCGGGATGGATGGGCAGATCCTCAAGCGGGGCACGGATCTGCGCACGGTGCTGCGCGTGCTGGAGCGCAAGCTGATCCGCCCGATCGAGTGAGGCGCATCGCGGGGGGATGCCTCCGGCGGGCGTATTTCAGGCTTGATGAAATCAGGGGCGTTTCGCGCCAAGCCACGGGCCTTCGCCTGCGGCGGCGATACGGGCCTTGCAGTCCGCGATCCGCTCATAGGCGACGCTAATGGTGTGACCGTTCGCATGGATCAGACGCCCCGCGTCGCAGACGAGCGCGACATGGCCTTTCCAGAACAGCAGGTCGCCGCGCTGAAGGGCCGCGCCTTCGGGCAGGGCCGAGCCGAAATCGCGCCACTGCATGTCGCTGTCGCCCGGACAGGCGCGCCCGCAGGCGGTGAAGGCGATCTGCACGAGGCCCGAGCAGTCGATCCCGTCGCGCGCATTGCCGCCCCAGAGGTAGGGCGTGCCAATAAGGCTCTCGGCCAGCGCAACCGGGTCCGTCCCCCAGTCGCCCAAAGGCCGCAGGTGCTGGCGCGGGATGAAGCCCTCCGGCGTGGTGGCGAACATGCCCTCTTGCCCGGTCACGGTGACATGGGCGCCGAGCGAGAGGCGGGCGACCTCACCTTGTTTGATGCTCGCTTCGCGGTAGATATGCGTCGCGGGGGCGCTAACCCAATGGGTCGTCACCTGCGGCTTGCCGAGTGCCTCGGTCGCAACCCAGCCGCAATAGCCATCCGCGCGGGCCTGCACGAAGGTCCAGCCCATACGCCGCTCGATGATCAGGACATCGGCGCCGAACAAAAGCTGCCGGTCACGCGCCCCATCGGGGCTGGCGCGCAGATCGGTGACGGGGTGGTGGATGCGGGCGGGCTCTCCGTCGGTGAAGACGAGTGCGGGCACCTGGCCTTCGAGCGAACGATGCGCAATGCGGCCCGAAAACGGGGTGAGGCGGCGGTCGCGGGTCATAGGCCCAGCACCTCGGGGAGTGCGCCGAAGATAGCGCGGGCGGCCTGTCCGGCACCGCCTTTGGGGCGACCGGGGGCGGCAGCGGGTTGCCAGCCGTAAATGTCGAAATGCGCGAAGCGGGTGGCCTCGGTCACGAAGCGGTTGAGGAAGAGCGCGGCGGTGATGGAGCCCGCCATCCCGCCCGAAGGCGCGTTGTCGAGATCGGCAATGCCGGGTTCGATCTTAGGTTCGTAGGGTGCCCAGAGCGGCAGTTGCCAGATCGGGTCGGCGTGGCGGCGCGCGGCATCGACAAGTGCCCCCGCGAGCGCCCCGTCATCGGTATAGAAGGGCGGCAGGTCAGGGCCGAGCGCAACCCGCGCCGCACCCGTGAGCGTCGCCATGCAGATCATTAGATCGGGTGCCTCTTCATCGCCCAGCGCCAGCGCATCGGCGAGCACCAGTCGCCCCTCGGCATCCGTATTGTTGACCTCGACGCTGAGGCCCTTGCGGCTTGGCAGGATGTCTTGCGGGCGGAAGGCATTGCCCGCGACCGCGTTTTCCACCGCCGGGATCAGGACGCGCAATTGCACCTTGAGGCCGAGCGCCATGATCATATGCGCCAGCCCCAGCACCGTGGCGGCGCCGCCCATATCCTTTTTCATCAGCCCCATCGAGGAGGCCGGTTTGATGTCGAGCCCGCCGGTGTCGAAGCACACGCCCTTGCCAACGAGGGTCAGGCGCGGGCCGCTATTGCCCCAGCGCAGATCCAAGAGACGAGGCGTGCGCGGGCTTGCGCGACCGACCGCGTGGATCAGCGGGAGATTGGCGGCGAGCAGGTCCTCGCCGGTCGTCACACTGAGGGCCGCGCCATGATGCGCGGCGAGCGCGCGGGTCGTGGCCTCCAGCTCATCGGGGCCCATGTCGTTGGCGGGCGTATTGATCAGATCGCGGGTCAGGGCCTCGGCCTCGGCCATGATTTCGAGGCGGTGCGCATCGACCCCTTGGGGACAGGCCAGCCGGGCCTTGGGCGCGGGATTGGCGGCATAGCGCGCGTAGCGGTAGCCCTCGAGGAGCCAGCCCAGCGCGGTTTCCGCAGTCAGTTCGGGCGTGAGGTCGCCAGTCAGAGCCCACGCCCCTTCGGGCAGGGTCGCGGCGGCTGCCGCGAGTTGGAACCGCCCCCGGCGGCGCTGCGCAGCCGTGCCGGCACCAAGGAGCGCACCCGCAATGCCGCCCGCCGCGTCAGGAAGCACACAGGTCTGTCCGGGCTTGGCCGCAAAGCCCTGCGCGCGCGCCCATGCCGCCTGCGCCGTCGGCAGCTCGGCCAGCGCCGCGTCAAGCCCCTCGGGCGAGACGACGCGCAGCGGCAATGCCTCGCCCCCGTTGGCAAAACGCATCGCGGGACGGTCGGTCGGGAAAATCGGGTCGGACATGGGCTGGCCTTTGCTGGACAATTGCGCCCAGCCTAGCGCCCCCTGCGGCGCCCGCAAGGGGCCGCGCGCCCCTGCCCGTCAGCCGCGCATATCGGCCATGTCCCAGACCGCCGTGAGACAGCGATCCCCCAGCCGGATCAACCGCGCGAGCACGGCCGCCTGCGCGACCGTATCGCCACGCTCCGTGCAATCGAGCAGATCGGCTGCGACACGCGCCAGAAGCACCATGCCCACCTGCCGCGCCAGAGGATCAAGCGCCTGCACCGCCTTCGCCACATCGGCGGGACGCTGTTCGAGCACAGCCGCCTCCAGGGCGACGAGCTGGACCGCGAGATCCTCCATCGCGGCGGAGATCACCCGCTCCGCCCCGGCCTGCCCCAGTTCTGCATAGAGCACGATGATCCGGTCCGGATCGAGCCAGATCGCTTCTTCCTTGTGAAACTCGGTTACCTGATGCACCCCGCATCCCTCCATTCACCGTGGAGGCGCACCCCGCACCTCCACTCACCCGAGGCCAGCATCGGGCAGAGGTCTCAAGAAAAGGTTTCCACCCGTCAGAAAACCCCTCGAAATTTCATCGTCTTCGACCTATCTAGTGAGCCAGAACATAAGAGATGAGGGACGACGATGAAGGAGCATGTGCGGCCGCTGCCGAGCTACCTGATCCAGCGCTATCAGGGGTGGAACGCGACGACCTACACCGAGAACCGGGCGTGGTATCGCCGTCTCGCCGATGAGGGTCAACGCCCGCGCGCAATGGTGATTTCGTGCTGCGACTCGCGGGTGCATGTCACCAGCATTTTCGGCGCCGATCAGGGCGAGTTCTTTATCCACCGCAATATCGCCAACCTCGTGCCGCCTTTCGCGCCCGATGGCGATCACCACGGGACCTCGGCGGCGATCGAATATGCGGTGAAAAACCTGAAAGTCGCGCATCTGATCGTGCTCGGGCACTCGAATTGCGGGGGCGTCGCGGGGTGCTGTGCGATGTGTGAGGGCAACGCGCCCGACCTTCAGGACGACACCTCTTTCGTCGGCGCGTGGCTGAACCTGCTGCGTCCGGGCTATGAGCGGATCGCGAACCTGCCCGAGGCCGAGCGCGTCGAGGCGCTTGAACATGAGGCGGTGATCATCAGCCTTGAGAACCTGATGACCTTCCCCTTCGTGCGCGAGGCGCTCGATGCCGACCGGATGACGCTGCATGGGCTGCGCATCGATATCGGCGAAGGCCAACTGACCCAATACGACCCCTCGACCGGCAAGTTCATTCCGGTCTGATCCGGCCACAGATCCTGTCCGCTTCACCGCCTGTTAACGGTGTTGCGGCAGGATCGGTGCATGACCCAAAGCCGACTCGTCACATTGCGCCTTCCGCTCGATCTGATTGCCCGGATCGAAGCGCGCGCGCATGAGATGGAACTTGCCCCCGGAGAGGTCATTCGCGGCGCGCTGGAGGCGGCCTTGACGGGTGTTTCCTTGCCAGAACCCTCACGCGAGGCGCGCGAGAGGGCGGCGCTTCGGGCCAGCATCGCGCGGGCCGAGGGGTGGCTCTCGCTGCAATCCGACCTGCGCCGTCAGGGCTTTGTGCTACGGCTGCATGAGGGCACGCAACTCGCCGTTCATAGCTGGCCCGAGGATCGGTTCCTGCTGTGGCTCGACACGCTGGGGCACGATATTGGCACGCTTTCGCTGGCCTTCCGGGCACCGTTTCCGGGCGCACCGCCCTTCCCCAGCCTGCGGCCCGCGTTCAAATCGGGCCGCGGCGTGTCGGGGGCCGCTTAGCGCAGGATGTAATCCATCGGCCAGGTGATCTCGGAGTCGGTCCGAAGCGTCTTGGTCTCGCCAGCCGGCAAATCGAATTCCCACGCGATCACACCGCGCTTGTCGTCGAGGTCCCGCACGCTCGCCGGCGGCACGATGGAGGTTTCGATCTCGAGGTCTTCCTGCTCGGAATAGGGCAGCCGGTCAAGGATACGCACCGGCCAGTCGCGCCCGGTCAGGTTCTCGACGGTGATCTCGACCACCTCCTTGCGCGCATTCGATTTGGAGATCACGCCGCGGTCGCCCGCCATGGTCTCGGGTTCGAGCCGTTTGAGCGTCAGCCCGTCGATCGCGCCGAAACCTTGCCGGAATTCGCCGCCCGCCGGGATCAGCACCAGATCGGCACCGCCGACCAGCATCCCGTCGGTGAAGGCCATCACCGGGCCGGGCAAGATCGGTTCGTCAGAGGTGTTGGTGGCCTCGGCGACGAGGAAGGCCGTCATGTCCATCAGCGGCACGCCCTCGGCCATGACCTCGGCGTCGAATTCCATCTGGTCGAGGCGCAGGCGCAGATCCTCGACCCCGTCGCGCATATCGACCGGGGCGCCGTAGGTATAGGTCACCGTCAGCCCGGCCATCTCCATCTGCATGGCGTCGCTGCCCGCCACTGCCGGTTCGGCCATCGGGGCGTATTCCGCTTCTTCCATCGCCGAGCGCGAGAGCGTCTTGGGCACGGGCATCGGGCGATCCTTGTCGATCCAAAGACGGCGCGGCCAGATGTCCGAGGGTGCGGCCTGTTCGGCGGGGCGCGCCGTCGAAAGCGTCAGATCGACCCCGGTCCAGTCTTCGCCCGTCGCTTGGCGCACCGAGACAAAGCGCTCCAGCCGTAGCTTGGCCGCGTCACGGTCGAGCGTGAGGTCATAGTTCGGGCTCCAGCCCGCGCGCTCGACGAAGGTGGTGATCGTAAGCGTGCCCGTGCCCTCGACAGTGGCCATCAGCACGTCATGCGCCTTGGCCGGGTTTTGCAGCGCGTCGAGCGCCTTGCGGGCGGCGTCCAGCGCCTCGCGCTCGGGCTTGAGGGCACGGTCGGCGGCGTCGGCCTCGGCCTCGGCGGCAAGGGCGGCTTGGCTCGCGCTCAGGATCTCATCGCCGACCATCGCGGCCAAGTCGCGTGCGCCCGCAGGATCGGTCCCTTCGGTCGAAAGCCCCTTGAGGAAGGCGATCTTGTCGCGCGCCGCAGAGGCCCGCAGCCGGATCGCCGCCACGCCGCGCTCTTTCTCGGCCAGAGCGATTTCCAGCGTCTCGACCTGTGCGCGGGCCGTCTCGATCTCGGGCGAGGTGATTTCGCCGGTGGCGGGCTGGCGGGCATCGACCAGACGCAGGGCGCCCAGATTGACCCCCTCGCCCGCGACACGCAGCGTGCCAATATAGGTGTTGTCCGGCAGGTCCGGCACGATCAACTCGTGCACACCGGCAGGCGCATCGACCTCGACCACGCGGGTGACCTGCGCGCCGAACGGATAGAGCGTGACCGCCGTGACCGTGGAGCGGGCCTCGATGGTGTCGGCGAGGGCCGCAATCGGCGCGGTGCCGATCAGCAGACCGGCTAGGATGGGCAAATGACGCATGGGGACCTCCGGAACAAGAACTGCCCGGAGCCTGTCCCTGCCCCAGTTGAAAAGCAAGGGGCGGCGGGTCACGCCCCTCTCACGTTTCGGTCAAAGCAAAACGCCCGGTCACGAAGGACCGGGCGTCTGTGATCTTGGTATCAGGCGCGATCAGCCTTTTTTCAGGCAGCGCTTGCCGAGCGTTTCCGCAATCTGCACGGCGTTGAGTGCCGCGCCCTTGCGCAGGTTGTCCGACACGCACCACAGGTTGATCCCGTTGTCGATGGTCGAGTCCTGACGGATGCGCGAGATGTAGGTCGCGTAATCGCCCACACATTCGATCGGGGTGATGTAGCCACCGGCTTCGCGCTTGTCGACGACCATGACGCCCGGCGCTTCGCGCAGGATGTCGCGGGCCTCGGCCTCGTCGAGATGATCCTCGAATTCGATGTTGATCGCTTCCGAGTGACCGACGAAAACCGGCACACGCACGCAGGTCGCGGTGACCTTGATCGCCGGGTCCACGATCTTCTTGGTCTCGGCGACCATCTTCCATTCTTCCTTGGTCGAGCCGTCTTCGAGGAAGACGTCGATATGCGGGATCACGTTGAAGGCGATCTGCTTCGGGTAGACCTTGGGTTCGACTTCCTGACCGGGGACATAGAGGCCCTTGGTCTGGTTCCACAGCTCGTCGATGGCCTCTTTGCCCGTGCCGGAAACCGACTGGTAGGTCGAGACGACGACGCGCTTGATGCGCGCGCGATCATGCAGCGGCTTGAGCGCCACAACCATCTGCGCGGTCGAGCAGTTCGGGTTCGCGATGATGAATTTGTTGGTGTAGCGGTCGACGGCTTCGGGGTTCACTTCCGGCACGACCAGCGGAATATCCGGGTCGTAGCGGTAGAGCGACGAGTTGTCGATCACGACGCATTTTTGCGACGCGGCGATGGGCGCGTATTTCTTGGTCGCGTCCGAGCCGATCGCAAAGAAGGCGATGTCGTAGCCCGAGAAGTCGAAGCCTTCGATGTCCTTGCAAGTCAGGGTCTTGTCGCCATAGCTGACCTCGGTGCCAAGGCTCCGGCGCGAAGCCAGAGCGACAACCTCATCCGCAGGAAACTGGCGCTCGGCCAGAATGTTCAGCATTTCGCGACCCACATTGCCCGTGGCGCCGGCGACGACGACTTTATAGCCCATCAGGACCTCCTTGCTCAAAAGAACGAGGGGCGCTTTACCGTGAAGCGGCCAGATTTGAAAGGGATTCTTTGCAAATCACGCGCGAATGATGCGGCTATCGCGGTTTTGCAACGCCTCGACGAAACCGGCTTCGGCGGCGAAATCATGGGGCACCTTTTCCGCCGTGCGCGAGCCCGAAAGCGAGAGCGAGGCGAAGAAGTCGAAGCCGTAGAGCGTGAGGCAGGACAGCTCGGAGCGCGCGAGCAGGTCGATCAGCATGATGCCGGTCGTGGGCTGCGCGCCGAGCGTGGCCTTGAGGCGGTCATACTCCGCGCGCGGGTGCAGGTAGAAGCCGGGGCTGGTCGCCGTGCGCCAGTCGAGGCGCTTGCGCTTGTGGCTCATCCATAGGATGCGGCCCGGGTTGAGGCGAGCGCGGTCGGCTTCGGGGAGCGAGGTCGCCAGCGCCAGCCAGTCGGTGCGCGTGCCGTGGCTGCGCGCGTCTGGCATCGGTGCACGGTTGATCCGGATCACCACGTCCTGCGCGTCGATGGCGGGGCCGTGGGCGGTCTCGGCCAGCGCGCGGGCATTTCCGACCAGTGCCACGCGCTTGCCGCGCAAATCCGCGAGCAGCGTGTCCTGCGGGATCGAGAGCGCCGCAAGGGGCGCCTCTTGCCGGAGTATGCGCGCGATATGAAAGCCAAGCCGGGTCATGCGGGCCTTTTAGCGCGTCGCATCGGCGCTGTCGCGGGTGAAGACGTAGAAACAGAGGCCCACAACCACCGGCACGAGGAAGAAGAGGAACAGAAGACCATAGGCCTCGGCGGGCGCGTGGGTGGCGGAGGCCGCCTCGAAAACCGGGCGCGAGGCGAATTGCGCGAGCGCCACGCCGAGGATCGAGAACATGTTGAGGAAGGTCACGCCCCGCCCGATCAGATGCGGCGGGAAGAAGCCGCGCCCATGCGCCATGATCACCGGAAAGGACGCCCCGAACAGCCCGATCGCCGCGAGGATCACCGTCACGATGAGCAGCGATGCGCCCGGCATCAGCCACAGCGCCGCGAGCGAAAGCGCAAGGGCGGTATTGCCCCAGAGCACGACGCGGCGATGGCTGCCCAAAAGCCGGTCGGCGGGGCCGTAGAGGAAGTTGCCGATGACCATTGCGACCCCCATGACCAGCGTCACCTTGCCGATCAACCCGGCATCTGCGCCGTGCACATCGGTCAGGAACGGACCGGCCCAGAGGCCCCGGATACCGGCGGCGGCGGTGTAATTCGCCATGGTCAGCGGCAGCAGCAGCCAGAGGCCGGGCAGGCGCAGGATGTCGAGCACCGAGCCTTTGCTCTGGCCCTCGGCACGCTCGACCGGGGCGGGGTCGCGCACGAAGAGCAGGATGCCCGCCGCCACGACCAGCGTGATCGCGGTGAGTGCCCAGAGCGTGTTACGCCAGCCGAAACTCTCGACCGCCGCGCCGAGCGGGGCCGCGCCCAAGAGGTTGCCAAGGCTGCCCACCCCGATGATTGCGGCGGCCAGCGTGCCGAACAGCGCGGGCGAGAAGCTGCGCGCGAAGTAGAAATAAGAGGCCATCAGGACCGGCGCGCAGCCAACCCCGATCAGCGCCATGGCGATATGGATGCTCATCGGTCCGGTCGCCATCGCAAACACCGCAGCCCCGCCGCCCCCGCCCAGCGCCAGCAGCACGCCTGCCGTGCGGCGCGGCCCGATCCGGTCGAGTGCCTCGCCCACAGGGATCTGCATCACGGCGAAGGCCACATACCAAAGCCCCAGCGACAGCGCGAGATCGCCCGCATCCGCGCCAAGCTCGGCCTTGAGCGTCGGTGTGAGCACCGCAAGACATGCCCGGTAGAACTGGCTGAGCACATAGCCCAGCGTGAAAAACGCGATGGTCGCCTGCATGGGGTCCTCCTGCGGCGGGGCTTTGGCCCGGCCGGTCGCGCCAAGCTGCCCGAGAGGCGAACGGGGTGCAAGGGGGGATGCTTGCAAAGCCGCGCCCGCGCGGACAGGATGGCGCCACGGTTTCGGGAGGCGGTGATGGACCTGACACGGCTGATGCTGCGGCTCTATTTCGGCGAGATGATGATCGGGCCGGGCAAGGCGCAACTGCTGGAAGGGATCGCGCGGGAAGGCTCGATCTCTGCGGCGGGGCGCGCCATGGGCATGAGCTACAAGCGCGCCTGGCAACTGGTCGAGACTATGAATGCGGGGTTTGTGGCACCGGTGGTCGAGAGCACGCGGGGCGGTGCGCAGGGCGGCGGCGCGGATCTGACCGAGACCGGGCAGGCGGTGCTGGCCGCCTACCGGGCGCTTGAGGCGCGGGTCACCGAGGCCGGGTCCGCGGAAATCGCGGCGCTGGCGGCGCTTGTCGTCAAGGACGCCTAGCCCCGATTTGGTCGCAGGCCCTTTCGGCGCTATACTTCCCCGGCAGTTTCACCAGCAAGGAGGAAGGCCAATGCGGAAATTCGTCATTCTGGGCGCCGGGCTCGCAACGCTTGCCGGGTGTCTGCCCGGGCCGGTCGTGCCGCCGGAAACCTCCCTGCCCGTCTTTGGCACGGGCTATCGCTACGAGGGCGACCCGTGCCTTCGGGTCGGGGAAGACGCGCATACGAACCAGTATCTCGACCACACGGCGGACCTGATCGCCTGTCCGACGGGGACCACGCCGCCCGAGCGTGCGCAGGCGCTCGAAACGGATGGGGATTACACGCTCTATACCTTGCCCGAAGCGTGACAAACGCAAACGGGGCCCGCTGGGGCCCCGTTCGGTTCATATCGGGGAAGGATCAGGCCTCGACGGTATCGGCGTTGGTGACGTCGGTCGTCACGGCCTTGGGCGCGGCACCGGAAATCGCGATCCGGCGCGGCTTGAGAGCCTCGGGCACCTCGCGCACGAGGTCGATATGCAGCATCCCGTCGGCATGGGTCGCGCCCGTGACCTTCATATGATCGGCCAGCGCGAAGCGGCGCTCAAACGCGCGGGTGGCGATGCCACGATGGAGATAGGCCCGCTCGGCCTCGTCCTCGGGGGCCTTGCGCCCGGTCACGATCAGCGCGCCTTCGCGCAGCTCGACGCCGAGCTCCTGATCGGAGAAGCCCGCAACCGCGATCGAGATGCGGTAGGCATTCTCTTCGAGCTTTTCGATGTTGTAGGGGGGATAGGTGGGCTGGGCCACATCGGCCGAAAGCACACGGTCCATCATATCAGCAACACGGTCGAAGCCGACGGTCGCACGATAGAGCGGAGAGAAATCAAAACTACGCATGGTCATCCTCATTGAGCGATGTCTGTGGGTCCGCCCCGATGCGGGGCCGGAAGTTATATCAAGGCCCATCATGGCACCCTGACAGATTTGATTTGGGAAGCGTTTCGGGCGGTTTCAAGACCCCGGCGCAAGCCTCAGGGGCGCAGGAACTTGGCGCCGCCCGAGCGGATCATGTGACCCTTGGCGGGCGTTGTCTCGCGCGTGGCGAGGGCCGCGCGCAGGTCCGCGACGCCATCGAGCAGCGCGCCCAGCGAGACCGGCTGATCGTTGAGCGCCGCCTTGGCCGAGATCACCGAGACGATCTCGGGGCGGCCATTGCGCATGGTGAAGACCGGCGCGCCGGAAGTGCCGAAATCGGCCGCGCAATTCATCAAGATCGTGCCGACCGAGCGTTTCAGCACCCGGCAGCTTTCCTGAAGCGAGGGGGCTTCGGCGCGGTCATGGGCATAGGACACGACGCCCACATCCTCGCCCGCGCGGGGCGGGGTCGAGAGTGCGAAGGGGCTCACCTGCGGAAGGCGGATCGGCTGGTCGAGTTCGATCAGCGCAAGGTCCCACGCCACGCGGTCGAAGCGGTCGGGACCCTGATAGATGAACTCGGGATGCGCCACGGCGCGGCGCGCGTTGCGATAGGCGGTCGCGCGCCCGTTGCGCCAGCCCGCGCGGAATTCGATCCCCTGCGCGGGGATCAGCGCGCCGGTTTCGCGGTTATAGAGGCAATGCGCCGCCGTCAGCACCAGATCGGGCGCGATCAGCGCGCCGGTGCAAAAGCTATGCGTCCCGAGATTGAGCCGACCGACCGCCTCCCAGCCGCGGGTAGCATCCCCGGTGCTGAGCGTCTCCAGTGCGGATTCGGCCTGCGCCGCAACGCTTCCCCCCGCCAGAGCGGCAAGCAGAACCGCAAGACGCGGCAAGGCGGCAATGATCCTGCGCATGGGGTTACCCTCGATCTCGTCACTGCCCGGTCTAGCGCGGGCTTGCGGCGAGATTAAGGCATCCGCCCCCGGCTTCACAAGCGCTCAGGCAGGCTCGGCGGGCGCGGGCCTCCGGTTGCCCAGTCCAGAAGTTCGACCGTATGCACGATCGGCACCTCCGTCCCCGAGCCGATCTGTATCATGCAGCCGATATTGCCCGCCGCGATGATCTGGGGCGATTTGGCCTCCAGCGTGGCGACCTTGCGCGCCTTCAACTCGGCGGAAATCTCGGGTTGCAAGAGGTTGTAGGTCCCGGCAGACCCGCAGCACAGATGGCTGTCGACAGGCTCGACCACCTCGAAGCCCGCCTTGCGCAACAGGTCCTTGGGCGCGGTCTTGATCTGCTGACCGTGTTGCAGCGAGCAGGCCGCGTGATAGGCCACCCGCAGCCCCTTGGGCGCGCCTTCGGGCAGGCCGATCCGTTCGAGGAACTCGGACACGTCGCAGGCCAGCCCCGCCACCTTGGCCGCGTCCGCCGCGCGCGGGTCGTTGCGGAACATATGGCCGTAATCCTTGACCGTCGTGCCGCAGCCCGAAGTGTTGATGATCACCGCATCCAGATCGCCTTCGGAGAGATAGGCGCGAATGTTGTGCGCGGCCTGCGCGTGGCTGTCGTCCTCGCGGCCCATGTGATGGGTCAGCGCCCCGCAACAGCCCAGATTGCGCGGGATCACCACCTCACAGCCCAGACGGCGCAAAAGACGGATCGTGGCATCGTTGATGTCGGTGTTGAGCGCGCGCTGCGCACAGCCGATCTGAAGCGCGACGCGGTATTTGCGCGCGCCAATCGCCGGGAAGGTCTGCGCGTCGTCATTGCGCGACACCGGCGGGATTTGCTTCGGCGCCATCGAGATCATCGCCCGCAGACGCGCATCCGGCAGCAGCCCCGCGAAGGGCCGCGCGATCTTGGCCCCAAGCATCGCCAGCCGGAACCGCCCCGAATAGGGCACGATCTTGGCCAGTGTCCAGCGCAGCAGCCGATCCATCATCGGGCGCTTGTGGGTGCGCTCGACATGGGCGCGGGCATGGTCGATCAGGTGCATGTAATGCACGCCCGAGGGGCAGGTCGTCATGCAGGCCAGACAGCTCAGGCACCGGTCGAGATGCTTGACCGTGCGCGCATCCGCGGGCCGGTCGTTTTCGAGCATGTCCTTGATCAAGTAGATGCGCCCGCGCGGGCTGTCGAGCTCATCGCCCAACACCTGATAGGTCGGGCAGGTGGCGGTGCAGAACCCGCAATGCACACAGGCGCGCAGAATCTCATTGGCGCGCGCGACGCCCGGATCGGTGAGTTGCTCGGGGGTGAAGTTCGTCTGCATCAGCCCATTCTCCCCGGGTTCAGAATGCCGCGCGGATCGAAGCGCTTGCGAAGGCCCGCCTCAAGGGCGGCGAGCGGTGCGGGTTGCGGCTCAAACGCGGGGCCGGGTCCGCGCAGGCACGTCGCATGCCCCTTGTACGGTGCCGCGATTGCGCGGGCGCGGGTGCCCTCGGGCAAGAGCGCCCAGATCAGACCGCCGCCCCAGTCGAGCAAGACCTCGCCGCCCAGTCGCGCCAGCAATTCGGGCGCCTGCGAGGGCGCGACCGAGAAGCGCCACAGATCGCCCGGCTTGCCGACGAAAGGTGTGAGGTCCCGCAGCTCCGCCCAGAGCGCGGCGGAGGCCTCGAAATCCGTCTCGACCGTGACCGCGCCATAGGGGGTCAGCACGTCACGCAGGCGGCCCGCGCGATAGGCGACGGAATCCGCCAACCCCTCGACGCGGACAATCGCGCCCGGCCCCGGAAGCCAACCCGCGCCCGACACGTCGAACGGAGAGCCCAGCGCGGCGGCCAGCGCGACCTGCGCCGCGCCCGCAGGCAGGTCCACGCAAACCGTCGCCTGCGCGGGCGCGCCGGGCAACAGCTTGAAGGACAGCTCGCTCATCACGCCCAGCGTGCCCCAGGACCCTGCCATCAGCTTCGCCAGATCGTAGCCGGTCACGTTCTTCATCACGCGTCCGCCATTCTTCACGACCGCGCCGGTCCCGTCGACGAAACGCACCCCGATCAGACTGTCGCGGCACGCCCCCGCCTGCACCCGGCGCGGGCCGGAGACATTCGCGGCCACGACACCGCCGATCGTGCTCTCGCCGTCGCGGCCCAGCACGGCACCCCAGCGCCCCGGTTCGAAGGGCAAACGCTGGCCCTCGGCGGCCAGCACCGTTTCGACCTCTGTGAGCGTCGTCCCCGCGCCCACCACCAGCGTCAGCGCGGCGGGCTCGTACAGCGTCACCCCGGAAATACCGACTTCGAGCATATGCCCGACCGCATCCCCCACAGGACGCGTGCCGCCACCTTGCACCTGAACAGGACCCTGCGCATCGCGGATCGCCTCGGCCAGTTGCGCTTCGGTTTGAACTTTCATCTTACCCGCTTTCATCAAGCCAGAAATACTCCGGGGTCCGGGGCAGCACCCCGATCCGCCCGCCTCAGGCGCCACGCCGTTCGGCGCTCGCCGCAAGCGGGAACACCTTCGCCGGATTGAGCAGCCAGTGCGGGTCGAAGACGTCCTTCACCCGCATCTGCGCCTCAAGGTCCTGCGCCTCGAACTGCACGCTCATCAGATCGCGCTTCTCGATGCCCACCCCATGCTCGCCGGTGAGACAGCCGCCCACCTCGACACACAGCTTCAGGATCTCGGCGCCCAGCGCCTCGCAGCGTTCCAGATCGCCGGGCGTGTTCGCATTATAGAGGATCAGCGGGTGCATATTACCGTCGCCCGCATGGAAGACGTTCGCCACGTCGAGGCCGAAGTCGCGCGACAGGTCCCCGATGCGGCGGAGCACTTCGGGCAGGCTCGAGACCGGGATCGTCCCGTCAAGGCACATGTAATCGTTGATCTGCCCCATCGCGCCGAAGGCGGATTTGCGGCCAAGCCAGATCCGGCCTGCCTCGGCGGCATCCTTGGCCTCGCGGAACTCGACCGGGTCGTGGCGCGCGGCGATCTGGCGGATCAAGCCGAGCTGCTCGTCGATCTCGGCGGGGCTGCCCTCGACCTCGACGATGAGAAGCGCCTCGCAATCGGGGTAGCCGGCATGGGCGAAATCCTCGGTCGCGCGGATGCAGGGGCGGTCCATGAACTCGATCGCGACGGGCAGGACGCCCGCGCGGATGATGTCGGCCACACATTCACCCGCGACCTCATTGGCGTCGAAGCCGATCAGCACCGGGCGCGCGCCCTCGGGTTTCGGCAGGATCTTGAGCGTCGCTTCGGTCACGACGCCCAGCTGACCCTCGGAGCCGCAGATCACGCCCAGCAGGTCGAGCCCGCCCGCGTCTAGGTATGGACCGCCGATTTCCAGCACGTCGCCCGCCATCGTGACCAGCGTCACGCCCAGAAGGTTATTCGTCGTCACCCCGTATTTGAGGCAATGCGCCCCGCCCGAATTCATCGCGACATTGCCGGAGATCGCGCAGGCCAGTTGCGACGAGGGGTCGGGGGCGTAGAACCAGCCATCGCCCTCGATCGCGCCGGTCACCGACAGGTTCGTGCGCCCGGCCTCGACCCGGATGAAGCGGTTCTGGTAATCGACTTCGAGAACCCGGTTCATCCGCGCCAGCCCAAGGATCACCGCGTCTTCGGTCGGCATCGAGCCGCCCGCGAGCGAAGTACCCGCGCCGCGCGGCACCACCTTCACGCCCTCGGCATGCAGCACCTTCAGCGCGGCGGCGACTTCGGCGGTCGTGCGCGGCAGAACCACGGCAAGGGGTTGGCAGCGATAGGCCGAGAGCGCGTCACATTCATAGGCGCGGGTTTCGGCGGGGTCGTCGATCACCGCATCGGACGGCAGGGCCGCGCGCAGCTTGGCGACGATCTCCGGCTTGCGCGCAAGAATCTGCGCGCTCGGGGTGGGCATATCCATGAGGCTCCTCCATTGCGGTCAGAAAATATAACCAATTATACCATCTGGCAAGCAAACTCGGCCCGCGCTACTGTCGCGCCATGCAAGATAGCGCATTTCTCATCGGCCCGCTCGGGTCTCTCGATCTGGCGGCCCTCGTGCTGCTGGTGCTCTGCTGGCTTGGAATCGGCTGGATCACCGAGCACCCGCCAAAGTCGCGCCCCTCGGTCGGCGTGCTCATGGAGGGCTACCGTCGCGAGTGGATGCGTCAGCTTGTGACCCGACAGCCCCGGATTTTCGACGCGGGTATGATGGATGGCTTGCGGCAATCGACGACGTTTTTCGCTTCGACCGCGCTGATTGCGATCGGCGGCGGACTGGCGCTGATTGGCAATCCGGAGCGGCTCAACACGCTGGCCTCGGACCTCGATCTGGAGACCGGGACCACGCTTTTGTGGGAGGCTCGGGTGCTTGCCGCGGTTCTTTTCGGGGCGAATGCGTTCCTCAAATTCGTCTGGTCGCATCGTCTCTTCGGCTATGCGGCGATCACCATGGCCTCCGTCCCCAACGAGATCGACGACCCGCTCGCCTATCCGCGCGCGGCGCAGGCAGCACAGATCAATATCAACGCGGCCAAGAGCTTCAATCGCGGTCTGCGCTCGGTCTATTTCGCGCTGGCGACGCTGGCATGGCTCGCCGGACCATGGGCGCTGATCGGCGCGACGGTGTTCACCACCGCGATGCTGTGGCGGCGCGAATTTGCCTCGGTCGCGCGCAAGGCGCTTCTGGAAAACCCGCCGCACTGAGCCTCGTTGCGCGTATCGTCAGGGCGGACGCTCCGCGGGGAGTATTTCGGGTTTGACGAACGATCAGGCGCCAGAGGGGGGCGTGCGGCGCGGGTGGCCGCGCCCTTCGAGCATCCATGCGCCCACGCTCAGCAGTGCCGCGAGCACGAGCCACGCCCAAGCGGGCAGGATCGGGTGAACCTCGATGCCGACCGTGGCCGCGGCCCCGCGCGGGGTAATGCCGATCCAGCCAAGCCCGGTGCTGCGCCGCCCGTCCGCGATCTGGCGCACGCTGGGAACGCCCTCTTCGAGCCGCGTGACGCCACCATTCGATGCGGCCAGCGCAGCGGCCATCGGTTCGGGACTGGCGATGGTATTCTCGAATTCACGCGGCGCGGCCGGACCAAGCGCAACGACCCGTTCCAGATCGCCATCCACGAGCCGATAAAGCCCCGCCTCCGGCGCAGTCCAGCGGGCGGTGAACCGGCCCGGCGCGGTCTCGGACAGGGCAACCTCTTCGGTCGTGCCATCGGGACGGGTGATCGTCACCGGCGGCACCGTTTCCGCCATCGAGCGGCGCACGATGGTGAGCGTGAGCGTGCCCGGCTCGATCTCGGCGTAAAGCGCCTCTTCCTCGAGTTCGGGTTCCTTCATCGACCAATGCGCGATGCGGCGCAGCAATTCGAGTTGCGGGCCGCCGCCCTCGAAGCCGCGATCCCAGAGCCACGCATGATCCGAGCCGAGCAGCGCCACACGCCCCTCACCCGCGCGGTTCAAGACCAGGAGCGGCGCGCCACGGGCACCGGACATCACCACATCGCCGACCGGGTTGGCGAGTTCGATCTGGCGCAGCCAGCGGCCCCAATGGGTTGCGCCTTCCTCGGTCGGTTCGCCCTCGCGGGGCGGCGCGCCCTCCAGCCCCGCCGTGACCGGGTGGCGCAGCCCGAGCGCGGTCGGACGCGGCAAATACCCCTCGGAGAGCACGCGCCCGGTGGGCCGCGCAGGCATTACCTCGCCCAGATCGGTCTGAAAGAGGCTTTCGACGGTCGCATATTCCGGCCCCGCCGCGACCAGCACCGCCCCGCCCCGTTCGACGTAAGACCGGATATTGGCGAAATAGGCGGCGGGCAGAATGCCGCGTTCGCCGTAGCGATCGAAGATGATGAGGTCGAACTCGTCGATCTTGTCGATGAAGAGTTCCTGCGTCGGGAAGGCGATCAGCGAAAGTTCCGAGACCGGCGTGCCGTCCTGCTTTTCGGGCGGACGCAGGATGGTGAAATGCACGAGATCCACCGCCGCGTCGGATTTCAGCAGGTTGCGCCAGGTGCGCTCGCCCGCATGGGGTTCCCCCGACACCAGCAGCACGCGCAGCCGGTCGCGCACGCCGTTGATCTGCACGACGGCCTCATTGTTGCGGGTCGTCAGCTCGCCCTCAACGGGGGTGAGCGAGAATTGCACGACGTTCTGCCCGCCATGTTCGAGCACCAACGGCAGTTCGAGGTCGCGGCCCACGCGCACCGTATAGCTTTTGGGCGCGCCGCCATCGACGGCGATGGTTAGGTCCGCCATTTCCCCCGCCGACGCGGGCACGGCGCCAAGGTCTTCGACCCGCAGCCGGATCTGGGTTTCCTCGCCGATGATGCCAAAGCCGGGCGATGTCTGGATCAGCAGGCGACGGTCCCAATCGGCCTGCCGCCCGGTTTGCAGCAGGTGCAGCGGCGCGGGCATCTCGGGGATGAGGCCCGCATCATGGGCCTGCCCGTCACTCACCACGATCATCCCCGCGACGCGCGAACGGGGCTCAGCGGCCAGCGCCTCGGCGAGTGCGGCGCCCAGCTCGGTGCCGGCATTTCCCGCGCCATCCGGCACGGTCACGCGGCGCAGTTCGGTATTCGGCAGGCGCGCGATTTGCGCGGCGATCCCGGCCACGGCACTGTCCGTCTGATCCGCGCGATCCGCAAGCCGCTGCGAAGTGGTGCGATCATCAAGCAGCACGACGATATCCGAAAGCGGTTCGGTCTCTTCGCGTTGCAGCGCCGGTTGTGCGATCGCCGCCAGCAGCGCCAGCGCCGCGAGGGCCCGAAGCGCCCAGCCCCGCAGCCCACGCCACAGCGCGAGCACCAGAAGCACCACGGCCAGACCGCCCGCGATCCAGATCGCCTGCCACGGCAGCAGTGGCGCGAAGATCACCGACAGCCCGCTCATTGCCCGAGTCTTTCGAGAAGCGCGGGCACGTGGACCTGATCGGATTTGTAATTGCCGGTCAGCACATGCATCACCAGATTGACGCCGAAGCGCTGTGCGACCTCGCGCTGACGCTCACCGGCCATGCCGCGCCCGATCGGGAACATCGGCAGACCGCGCTCATCCATGGCCCAGGCCGCCGCCCAGTCATTGCCGCCAATCACTACCGGCGTCACCCCATCGTTGAGATTGCGGAACGGCATGCCCTCGGCCAGTTCGGCGTCGGGGGGGGCGGCCTCGACCCAGATCGTCTGATCGTAGCGGCCGGGGAAGCTCTGGAGCAGATAGAAAGTGCGGGTCAGGACGTGATCGGTCGGGATCGGCTCCAGCGGCGGGATGTCGAGCGGGGCGGCCAGCGCCTGCAAGCGCCGCCCGGCATCGGTCGAGGTGCCAAAGCCGGAAATATCCGCGTCGCGCGTGTCGAACACGATCATGCCGCCGCCCCGCAGGTAGCGGTTCAGCTTGGAATAGGCCATGGGCGACGGCGCGGGTTGAGTGGACGTGACCGGCCAGTAGATCAGCGTGAACAGCGCCAGATCGTCGGTTTCGAGATCGAGCGTCATCGGCTCCGAGGGCTCCACCGTGGTGCGCCGGAACAACGTTTTGGACAAGCCCCGGAGACCTTCGAGCGCGACCCGGTCGACCTCGGGATCGCCGGTGGCGATATGCGCCAGCACCACGTTCCCCGCCGCCTCGATAGCGCGGGCCTCGGGCATGGCGGTTTCCTCGGCGCGGGCCTCTGGGGCGAAGCCAAGCGCAAGCGCCGCAATCAGGGCGGACGCCGCCGCACGGCGCGCGCGCGGCGCCATCAGGCGGCCCGAGAGCGCAAGCGAGGCGATGATATCGAGCAGCAAAAGCCCGAGCGCCGCCATCAGTAGCCAGCCCTTGAGCGGCGTCTGCTGCGGCGCCTCGATCCCCTCGACAGGGATCTGCGCGGGCCAGACCGCGGGCGCGAGAACCGCCTCGGCGCGCACCGCATTGAGCGCGACCACGCGGTCGGCGGCGGCATAGAGGCCGGGGTGCAGATCGGGGCCGGGCACGGCCTCGGCAAGGGTTTCGCCGGGCACGCCTGCGGCCTCACCGGCATCGTCAAGCCGTCCGAAAGCGTCGAGCAGCTTCGTCGGCACCCAGGTCACCCCGGCCAGATCGCGCGCGCTTGGCGTGGCGGGACGGGCCGAGATCGCCAGCCGTTCGAGCATCTGCGGAAAGAGGCCCGAAAGTGGCAGGCTCGACCATTCCGCATTGGCGGTGACATGGATCAGCACGATGCTTCCGGTGCCAAAATCGGCGCGTGTCACGAGGGGTGTGCCGTCGACCAGCGTGGCGATGGTGCGAGCCGACAGATCCGGGCTCGGCTCGGCCATGACCTGCGCGGTGACGGTGACGTCCTCGGGCACCGGCAGCCCCGCGAAGGGGGACGTTTCCGGGAAAGGCGCAAGACCCCGCGGCTCGCCCCAGCTCATCGTGCCGCCGACCGAGCGCCCGCCCGCGCGCAGACGCACCGGCAAGAGCGGGTCGGCATCACTGTCTGCCGCCGCCAGACGGGGGCCTGCAAAGCGCACCAGAAGCCCGCCCTCTTCGACCCATTCAGCAAGCCGGTCGGGTTCCGCGATCTCCCCGATATCCGCGAGGATCACCACATCGGGTTTGGCTGGCAGCGCGTCTTCAAGCGGGCTTTCGATCAGGTCGGCACTGGGCGCCAGCGCCTCGCGCAGGTAGTGGAGCGGCGACAGCAGCTCCAACCCCTCGCGCGAGCGCCCGCCCGCGACAAGCGCCACCTTGCGGCGCTTCACAGCATCGTCGGTGAGGCTCACGGCACCGGCCGAGCGGATGCCCGCGACCTCGAACCGGGTGATCCGGTTGCGCAGCTCGGGCGGCAGGTCAAAGCGCAGCGTGGTCTCGGTCGCGGCTTGGAAATCGGCGGTTTCGCGGGCCAGTTCGCGCTCGATCCCGGCGGGGTCGAGGCCGATGGCGGCCACTTCAAGCGGCGCGGGCGGCGCGAGGCTCGTGCGGATCGGCAGCGCAATCTGCCCATCCTCGATTGCCGAGCGCCCCAGCGCGACGACCGGCGTGCCGGTCTGCCAGACACGCACGGCGCCACGCGCCTCAAGCTGTTCGAGCAGCAGATCGCGGCTCTCGCGCGCCAGCCCATCCGAAAGCCAAAACGTCTCGAACGCGCCTTCGGGGAGGATATCTTCGAGCGGCCCCGGCTCCCACGGCTGCGGCACAATCCCCGGCAGGCTCGCCCGCAGGCTCCCCGCATCGGCGAAGCTGAGCCGCGCGGGCGGCGGCTCGGTCAGCGACAAGAGCGCCACCGGGCGGCCCGCCGCCTGCGCCTCGCCCAGCGCCCGGTCCATCCGCTCGATCCGGCGCGACCAGTCGCGCGCGGAGGCCCAGCTTGCATCCGCGACGATCAGAAGCGGCCCCTGCCCCGGCACGCTCACGACCGGGTTCAGAACGGGACCGGCAAAGCCGATGATCGCCGCCGCCAGCGCCGCCATCCGCAGAAGCATAAGCCACCACGGCGTGCGCTCGGCCTGCACATCCTCGTCGGTGAGCCCCAGAAGCAGAGCGACGCCCGGAAAGCGGCGGCGCAGCGGCGCGGGCGGCACTGCGCGCAGCAACAGCCAGAGCACCGGCAGTGCCGCCAGCCCCAGCAAGAGCCAAGGCGCCGTGAAGCCGACGGGTCCGAGCATCCACATCACAGCCCCCTTTCGAGCGCGGCATGCAACCACAGAAGGGCCGCCTGCGCCGGGTCGCCGGTGTGATGCGTCGAGAATTGCCAGCCCGCCGCCTGCGCCATCGTCGCAAGCCGGTCGCGCCGCTCCGCCAGTCGGTCGAGATACCGCGCGCGCAGGTCGCCCGCCTTGCGGGTCTCATGCGCGAGCGTGCCGCCCATCGATTCAAAGATCACCCGCCCGTCAAAGGGGAAGTCCTCTTCGACCGGATCGAGCACCTGAAGCATGACGCCGCGCACGCCACGGTCGGCCAAGGTGCCAAGCGCCAAGCCGATCGCATCGAGATCGCCAAAGAAATCCGACACGAACACAGCGCGCGATTGCGCGGTGATGGCCATGACTTCGGGCGCGCCATAATCGGCGCCCTCGCCTCCCCCCGCGAGCGACTGCGCAAGCGTCATCAGTTGCGCCCGCCCCGGACGCGGCGGGCAAAGCGGCCCGGCAAGGCCCACGCGCTCTCCGCCCCGGATCATCAGAACGGCCAGCGCCAAGGCCAGAAGACGCGCGCGGTCGCCCTTGGTCGAGCGGGCCGCGCGGCCGGTTTCGGCCCCCGTGAACCGCATCGAGGCGGCCTCATCGACCCAAAGATGCACCGATTGCGCAAGTTGCCATTCGCGGTCGCGCACGAATTGCGTGTCGGACCGGGCCGAGCGGCGCCAGTCGACGAACCGTGCCTCATCGCCCGAATGGGCGGGGCGGTATTGCCAGAATTCCTCGCCCGCGCCCGCGCGTTTGCGGCCATGCGCGCCCATCTGGACGGTTGCCGCCAGATGCTCTGCTGCCAGCAATAGCGCGGGAAGCGCCGAAGCCTCCGCCTCGGCGCCGCGCCGCAATTCAAGCGCTTGCGGCGTGTCTTGGTCGGTGAGCGTCAAGCCGCCGCCCCGGCGGCATCACCGCCGATGACTTCGGCCACAACCCGCGCGATCACCTCGGCAAGCGTGACGCCGCGCGCGCGCGCCGCGAAGCTCAGCGCCATGCGGTGCGTGAGTACCGGGCGCGCCATCGCCTCGACATCCTCGATGGTCGGCGCGAACCGCCCATGGATGAGCGCCCGCGCCCGCACGGTGAGCATCAGCGCCTGTGCTGCACGCGGCCCCGGCCCCCAGGCAAGCGCGTCCTTGACCGCCGCCGAGGCTTCGGCCTCTCCGGGGCGGCAGGCGCGCACGAGATCGAGGATCGCCTCGACCACGCTTTCACCGACGGGCATCCGGCGCACCAGCGCCTGCGCGGCGATCAACTCTTCGGGGGCAAAGACCTGATGCGCGGCGGCGGCCTCGACCCCGGTGGTGGCGAGCAGAATGTCGCGCTCAGTGGCGCGGTCGGGATATTCGACGTCGATCTGCACGAGGAAACGGTCAAGCTGCGCCTCGGGGAGCGGATAGGTGCCCTCTTGCTCGATCGGGTTTTGCGTCGCGAGCACATGGAAGGGCGGGCCAAGCGGACGGTGCTGACCGGCAACGGTCACCTCGCGCTCCTGCATCGCTTGCAGCAGCGCGGATTGGGTGCGCGGACTCGCGCGGTTGATCTCGTCGGCCATCAGAAGCTGGCAAAAGACCGGACCTTCGAGGAAGCGAAACGCGCGCGTGCCGTCGGCTGCCGTTTCCAGAACCTCGGAGCCGAGAATATCGGCGGGCATCAGGTCAGGGGTGAACTGAATGCGGCTGGAGCTGAGCCCCATCACCGTCGAAAGCGTGTCCACCAGCATCGTCTTGCCGAGCCCCGGCAGACCCACCAAAAGCCCGTGACCACCCGACAGCATCGCCGCCAGAACCAGCTCGACGACCCGTTCTTGTCCGATGAAGCGGCGATTGATCGAATCGCGCGCCTGACCCAGCTTGGCGCCCAGCGCCTCGATTTCAGCAATCAGATCGTCGGTCCCGGCCATGACAAATGCTCCCCGCATATTATATTTGTCAGCAAAGCAGATATTCCTGCCGGAACAAACCGCAAAGACCGAAAGACGCGCATGACGAAGCCACAAAAGCCCGTGAACAGCCCGTCCGCCGACGGTATCGCCCAAGCGGCCAGCAAGGCGACCAAGAAGGGTCCGCCGCCGGTTCACCTGTGGAATCCGCCGTTTTGCGGGGATCTGGACATGGAAATCCGCCGCGACGGGACGTGGTTCTACCTTGGCACGCCGATCGGCCGCGAGGCCTTGGTGCGGCTTTTTGCATCGATCCTGAAACTTGAAGACGGCAAATATTTTCTCGTGACGCCCGTCGAGAAGGTCGGCATCCGGGTCGAGGATGCCCCCTTTGTTGCCGTCGATTGCGAGATTGTGGGCTCTGGCTCGGATCAGCGGCTGACATTCGTGACCAATGTCGGCGACCGGGTCACGGCGGATGCGAAGAACCCGATCCGGGTCGTGCGCGCCGAGGATGGCGAACCCGCGCCTTATGTGCATGTGCGCCGAGGGCTCGAGGCATTGATCGACCGCAAGACCTTCTACCGGCTGGTCGATATCGCCCGCCCCGCCGCGCATGACGGAGAGGACTGGCTCGGGCTGTGGTCCTGTGGCAGCTTCTTTCCGATCATCCCGATGGCGGAGCTTTGAGTGCCGAAATTCGCAGCCAATCTGACCATGCTGTTCACCGAACTGCCCTTCATGGAGCGGTTCGCGGCCGCCAAGGAAGCTGGCTTCGACGCGGTCGAGGTGCTGTTTCCCTATGAGTTCTCGGCGCAGGAGATGCGTCATCAACTCGTGATGAACGACCTGACCTTCGTGCTGATGAATGTGCCGCCGCCGAACTGGACCGGGGGTGACCGGGGCTTTGCCGCCGTGCCGGGCGCGGAAGAGCGCTTTCGGCGCGATTTCGAGCGGTCGCTACGCTTTGCCGATGTGCTCAAGCCCCATCACGTTCACATCATGTCGGGCAAGGCCACCGGGGCGGTCGCCCGTGCGACCTATATCGAGAACCTGAAATGGGCCGCCGGGCGCGCGCCGAAACGCTCGCTCACCATCGAGCCGATCAACCCGATCGACATGCCGGGCTATTTCCTGAACGATTTCGACCTAGCCGCAGAAATTCTCGACGCGGTCGGCGCGCCGAACCTGCATCTGCAATTCGACATGTATCACGCGCAGATGCTGACCGGAGACGGGGCGACGGTCTGGCGGAAGCATGGGCACCGCGCCGTGCATATTCAGGTTGCGGGCACGCCCGGACGGCACGAGCCCGTCGCGGGCGACATCGACTACCCCGCCTTCTTCGCCGCGCTCGATGCGCAGGGCTACAAGGGCTTTGTCAGCGGCGAATATACGCCCGCGCTGACCACCGAAGAAGGGCTCGGCTGGATCGCGCCCTGAGGTCTAGAGCGCCGCGCCCTCTGGGCAGGCACCCTCCTGATCCGCGCACCCCGCCGCCTGCGTTTCGGGTTCGAGCGTGACATGCAACAGCCCGAATTCCTCGGCCAGCATCGCCTTGGCCCGCGCGATCACCGCGGTGAAATCCGCCCCATCCTCCAGCACCAGATGCGCCTCGAAGGAATTGCGGGCCTCGTCGATCTGCCACAGATGCACATGATGCACCGAGGCGATGCCCGGCAGCGCGTTGAGATGCGCGGCAACCTCGGGCACCTCATGGCGCATGGGCGCGCCCAGCATCAGGATGCGCAGCACGGGCCGGATATCGCCCGCGACATGCCACAGGATGAAGAGCGAAATCCCGATCGTCAGGAGCGGGTCCACCAGCCGCCAGTCGTAAAGCAGGATCAGGATGCCGCCCACGATCACCGCGACCGAGGCCCCCGCATCGGCCATATTGTGCAAGAAGGCCGCGCGGATATTCACGCTTTCCTTCGAGAGCCGCCATGTAAGCCCCGCCGTGCCCAGGTCGATCACAAGCGCCAGCCCCGCGAGCCACACCACGATCCAGCCATCGACGCCCGGCGGGTCGATCAGGCGGCCCACGGCCTCGGCCATCAGCCAGATCGCCACGATGATCAGCGAGACATAATTCACCAGCGCCGCCACAACCTCGGCCCGCGCCCAGCCGAAACTCATGGCGGCATCGGCCCCCCTGCGGGCAAGCCTGCGCGCGCCAAAGGCCAGCACCAAGGCCAGCGCATCCGAGAAATTGTGGACCCCATCCGCAATGAGCGCCACCGACCCGGCGATGAGCCCGCCGATAATCTGCGCGACCGTCAGCAGCACGTTGATCCCGACCGCCGCGACGACCCGGCGATCCCCCGCATCTGCGCTCAGATGATGGTGGTGGTGATCGTCTCCGTGGTGGTGGTGGTCATGTGGCATCGCGCCCCTCTTTTCTCGCTCGGGCCCGCTTTCATAGAACCCGAAATACGCCCGCCGGAGGCATCCGCCGGCTGACGCCCGCGGCGGTGCGCGCAGATCAATGCGCCTCGGCCCAGCTCGCACCCTGCCCTGCATCGACGACGAGCGGCACGGCCAGCTTGACGACCGGCTCGGCCGCCCCCTCCATCACCGCGCGCGCGGTTGAGATCAGCGGGTCCACCGCGCCCTCGTCCACTTCGAAGATAAGTTCGTCATGGACCTGCAACAGCATCTTCGCGGGCATGTCCGAGATGGCATCGGGCATGCGCACCATGGCGCGCCGGATGATATCCGCCGCCGCGCCCTGGATCGGTGCATTGATCGCGGCGCGCTTGGCAAAACCCGCCCCCGGCCCCTTGGCATTGATCTCGGGCGTGTGGATGCGCCGCCCGAACAGGGTCTCGACATAGCCATGCTCCTTGGCGAATTCGACCGTGTCATCCATGTATTGCCGAATGCCGGGAAAACGCTCGAAATAGCGGTCGATGAAGCCCTGCGCCTCGGCCCGTGGGATGCGCAGGTTGCGCGCCAGACCGAAGCCTGAAATCCCGTAGATCACCCCGAAGTTGATGGCCTTCGCCTGACGGCGGATCGCCGGGTCCATGCCCTCGACCGGCACCCCGAACATCTCGGAGGCGGTCATCGCGTGAATGTCGATCCCGTCCTTGAACGCCTGCTGGAGCGCCGGGATGCGCGCGACATGGGCGAGAATGCGCAGCTCGATCTGGCTATAGTCGAGCGAGACGATCACCTTGCCGGGTTCCGCCACAAAGGCCTCGCGGATGCGGCGGCCCTCTTCCGAGCGCACGGGAATGTTTTGCAGGTTCGGATCGGTCGAGGCCAACCGCCCGGTATTCGCGCCCGCGATGGAATAGGAGGTATGCACGCGGCCCGTCTCGGGGTTCACATGGGTCTGAAGCGCGTCCGTGTAGGTCGATTTCAGCTTGGAGATCTGCCGCCAGTCGAGCACCAGCCCCGCCAGCTTCGCCGCCGTCTCATTCTCGGAGGCCGCGATATCCTCAAGCACATCGGCGCCCGTGCCATAGGCCCCGGTCTTGCCCTTCTTGCCGCCCTCGGCGCCCATCACCTCGAACAGAATCTCGCCAAGCTGCTTGGGGGAGCCCACGTTGAACGGCTGCCCCGCCACCTCTTGGATCTCGGCCTCAAGCCCCGCCATCTTCTGCGCGAACGCGTTGGACATGCGCGAGAGCACCTGCGCCTCGACCTTGACGCCCGCCATCTCCATATCGGCCAGAACCGGCACGAGAGGCCGCTCCTCGGTCTCATAGACCGTGGTCGCGCGGGCGCGGTGAAGCTGCGGCTTGAACATATCCCACAGGCGCAGCGTGATATCCGCATCCTCGGCGGCATAAACGGCGGCTTTGTCGAGATCGACCTGATCGAAGGTCACCTGCGACTTGCCCGAGCCGATCAGGTCCTTGATCGGGATCGGCTGATGCCCGAGATAGCGGTCGGAGAGCGTATCCATCCCGTGCCCGTGCAATCCCGCATGCATCGAATAGGACATCAGCATGGTGTCGTCGATCGGCGCGACCCGGATGCCGTAGCGGGCGAAAATCTTGAAATCGTATTTCATGTTCTGCCCGATCTTGAGGATCGCAGCGTCCTCCAACACGGGCTTGAGCAGATCGAGCGCCTCTTGCAGGGGCATCTGCCCTTCAGCCAGCGCTGCCCCACCGAAAAGATCGTCGCCGCCTTGCTTGTGGCCGAGCGGCAGATAAGCCGCGCGCCCCGGCTCGATGCAAAGCGAGACGCCGACCAGTTCGGCGCGCATCTCGTCAAGGCTTGTGGTCTCGGTATCGACGGCGACCCAACCCTTGGCGCGGGCTTGATCGAGCCAGCGCCCCAGCGCCGCCGCGTCCCGGATCACCTCATAGGCGTCATGGTCAATCGCCGGATGCTCCGGCGCGGCGGGCACAGAGGACGCGGCCTCCGAGGCCAACGCCTCGATCACGGGCGGGGGCGGCACGTCCTTGCCATAGCGGTCGGCGACGCGCTTGGTCAGCGTGCGGAATTCCATCTGGTTCAGGAATTCGAGAAGGGTTTCCGGCTCCGGGTCTTTCACCTCCAGCGAGTCGAGCGTGAAATCCAAGGGCGTGTTCTGATCGAGCGTCACCAGCTTCTTCGACATGCGGATCTGGTCCGCCTTCTCGATCAGCGTCTCGCGGCGCTTGGGTTGCTTGATCTCGTCTGCCCGCGCGAGCAGCGTTTCCAGATCGCCATATTCGTTGATCAAAAGCGCCGCCGTCTTGATCCCGATCCCCGGCGCGCCCGGAATATTGTCGACCGAGTCCCCGGCCAGCGCCTGCACGTCGATCACCCTCTCGGGCGGCACGCCGAATTTCTCTTCGACCTCGGCCCGGCCAATCGCGCGGTTCTTCATCACGTCGAGCATCTCGACGCCGCCGCCGACAAGCTGCATCAGGTCCTTGTCCGACGAAATGATGGTGACTCGCCCGCCAGCCTCGCGCGCCTGCCGTGCCAGCGTCGCAATGATGTCGTCGGCCTCGTAGCCCTCGGTCTCGATGCAGGCGAGGTTGAATGCCTTCGTCGCCTCGCGCGTCAGCGGGAATTGCGGGCGCAGGTCCTCGGGCAGTTCAGGGCGGTTCGCCTTGTATTCGGGGAAAATCTCGTTGCGGAAGGTCTTGGAGGAATGGTCGAAAATCACCGCCGCATGGGTCGGCGCATCATCGCCCTTCGCGTCTTCGATATATTTGAAGATCATGTTGGCAAAGCCCGCGACAGCCCCGATCGGAAGCCCGTCCGACTTGCGCGTGAGCGGTGGCAGCGCGTGATAAGCGCGGAAAATATAGGCCGAACCGTCGATCAGATGCAGGTGACAGCCTTTTCCGAATGCCATGTGACGGGTCTCCCTTCCGCGCGTTTTCCCCGTTCTGCCACAACCCGCCCCGACCTGCCAGCAGCCTTGCGCCGGGTGCGCGGCTCGGGCATGACAGGGGAACGGTCACCAAGGAGCGCGACACATGGATTACAGCAAATCGGGCGGCGCGAAGCTCGGCAAGAACGCACCGCGCCACGCCGAGCATAACGCCAAGGGCAGCGCCAAGAACCCGTTCGGCAAGGCCGAGACCAAGGCCGAACTGCTGGCCCGAATGAAAGCCGCCGCCGAAGCGCGCAAGGAGAGCGGCAAGGGCTAAGGCCCCGCGACCAAAACAAGAGGCGGCCCCGAAGGACCGCCCGTTTCCTCAGAGCGCGCCGCTCTCAGTGATCGTCATGCGCATGCGCGCGGTCGATCACGAATTTCTTGTCGCAATAGCCGCATTCCACTTCGCCCGTGTCTTTCGGGATCGAAAGCCAGACGCGCGGATGGCCCAGCGCCCCCTCGCCGCCATCGCAGGCAACTTTCCAGGTGGTCACGATTTGCGTTTCCGGCGCGTTCGGGGCGGTGGCAGTCATGGGCGGCTCCGTCTATGGTGGCGGCGCGGGCTGCGCCGGGATCGGCGCGCATACTACCACCGGCAAGAGGCAGGGCAAGATGGAACGGCAGGCAATCGAGGTTCAGGGGCTGCGCAAAATCTATGCCGCGACCCGCAGGCAAGGGCCGAAAGACGCACTCAAGGGGCTCGACCTCTCGATCCCGGCCGGGTCGATCTTCGGCTTGCTCGGCCCGAACGGCGCGGGCAAGTCCACGCTCATCAACATTCTCGCGGGGCTGGTGCGCAAGACATCCGGCAAGGTGACGATCTGGGGCTTCGACCAGGATGTGAACCCGCGCCAGTCACGCGCGGCCATCGGGGTCATGCCGCAGGAACTCAACATGGACCCGTTCTTCACGCCCCGCGCCGCCCTTGAGATGCAGGCCGGGCTCTATGGCGTGCCCGCGCGCGAACGCTGGACCGATGAGATTCTCGAACTCGTTGGTCTCACCGAACAGGCCGAGGCTTACGCGCGCAACCTCTCGGGCGGGATGAAACGGCGGCTCTTGCTGGCCAAGGCGCTGGTGCACCGCCCCCAGATCCTCGTCCTCGACGAACCGACCGCCGGTGTCGATATCGAACTGCGCACGATGCTCTGGGCGAATGTCCGGCGGCTCAACGAAGAGGGGATGACGATCATCCTCACGACCCATTACCTCGAAGAAGCCGAGGAGATGTGCGACGAAATCGCCATCATCAACCGCGGCGAGCTGATCGTGCGCGACACCACCCCCAACCTGCTGGGCCGTATGGATCGCAAGGCGCTCGTGGTCGAACCCGAAACGCCCCCGGCCACCGAAATCGCGCTGCCCGAGGGCGTCAGCATGGAAACCCGCCCCGGCGGCCGCCTCGCCTTCAGCTACTCGCGCGCGCAGACCTCACCCGAAGCGCTGCTCGACGCGATCCGTGCGAGCGGCATCACCATCCGCGACGTCGCCACCGAACAGCCCGGCCTCGAGGAAGTCTTCGTCGCGCTCACCTCGAAAGCCTGATACCTCCGGCGAGCGTATTTGACGTTCGATGAAAGCGAGCGACCCCTGCGTCCAATCGCTCGAAATATCCCGGGGGTGAATGGGCATAGCCCAGAGGGGGCAGCGCCCCCTGCGCCCCTCACCGCATCAAGAGCATCGGGCCCATCGGCCGACCGGCCAGAATATGCAGGTGGTAATGCGGCACTTCCTGCACGCCATCCTCGCCGGCATTGGTGATCGCGCGAAACCCTTCGCCGCCATGGCCCGGCTCGCAGCCCAGCATCTTGCAGACCTGCCCGGCCGCGCGGGCGAAATCGACGATCTCCTCGGCGCTGGCGTCATTGCAGAAATGGTCGAAACACACATAAGGCCCCTTGGGGATCACAAGCACATGATCGGGCGCTTTGGGCGCGATATCGCGGAAGGCCAGCGTATGCTCGGTTTCCAGAACGGTATTGTTCGGGATCTCGCCGCGCAGGATTTTGGCAAAGATATTCTGGTCGTCATAGGCATAGGCCATGGGATGTCTCCTCAGTCGACAAAGAGATAATCGGTCGCCGCGATCAAATGGGCGAGTTCGGGGTCCACACCAAGAAAGCGTGCGACGGGCAAGGTGTTTTCCTCGGGGCCGGCCGCTTCTCGCATCCGGGTAAAGGCCGGGAAATTGGCATCGCGCATCCGGTCGGATTCGAACCGCAGATCGTAGCGGATCGTCGGCAAGAGCGTGTCGATCACATCCTGCGGCGTGCGCTCACCCGCAAGCCCGACGCGGCGCGCGTGGCCCAGCAGATACTCGTCGGAGAACTCGCATTCGATTTCGAGGATGCGCGTATTCGCCTTGTCCGAGGTGAAATCCTGCATCAGATCGAAGGCCGCCGGATCGAGACAGATCAACAGCTTGTCGCTTTTGTGATAATCGAACAGCATCCGCACCAGCGCACGACGGTGGCGGTTGCGTTTTTCCAGCGTGCTCTCGATCCCGCCGAGATCGGGCAACCCGCCCTCTTCGTTGAACAGATACTCAACCGCCGGAATATCGGTGAGCCGCTGCACCTGATCGACGAAGCGTTTGGCGACGTGCCATTTCTTGCACACCACCATCATCAGCGTCCGTTCGCGTCCGAGGCTCGATTCGGTTTCCCAGAAACGGGGCGCGAAACGACGCCCGATCCGGCCACGGCCGGTCAGGAACTTGAACAGCGAACGCCCCTCGTTCGAGATCGGGAAATGCACGCCGGTCTGCCCCCACAGCTCGCTCAGCGCCGATTTGAGCGTCAGCGCGTCCGGGCTGATCTTGCGCGCGAACAGAAAGTCCTGGCTCAGCAGCAGATCGTAATGGTCGTTGTAGAACGTCACCGGCATCCCGTAATCGGTGAACATCAGGAAAGTGAGCGTGCGGGTGCGGATCTCGGTCTCGGGCACGACATGGCGCACGATCGTCTGGAAGAACGTCTCGTCCGGGATCCACGTCGTCTTGAAAAAGCGCATCACATCGGGGCGTTGCTCGCAGAAATCGAGCACCCATTCGATGGTGCGCCGCCGCAGGCACCACCATTGCGAGCCGATCATCATCTGGATGTCATCGGGCACGTCACGGGTCAGGCCAAGCCGCTTCTGAAGATTGTAGCTCGTATAGAAAAGCCGCTTCTGCGTGCGCTCATTGAAGAAGTGGCGATAGATCAGCCGCTCTTCCTTGAACCCCGTCTTGATCCAGTCGGAGCTGAAGTAATCGAAGCTCTCGATGTAATCGACATCCTCCGCGTCGAGGAAACGATGCGCATATTCGGCGGTCTTGGTCTGCATGCAGTCGCCCGAAAGCATGTAGAAATGCGTGGCCTGCGGGAAGGCCTCGACCGCCGCTTTCACCGCTTCGAGCGTCGCACCGACCAGCGACCACTCGCCCCAACCGCATTTGAGCCGCTTGGCCGCGAAGGTGACCGCCTTGTTGGGCGCCAGCGCGGTGCGAATACGTTCGAAATCGGCGGGTTTCGCGCGCGCGTCGAAATGGATCGAGACATAATCGCCCGTCGCCGTCAGACGCTGCGCCTGACTGATGACCCCTTCCGGGTCCTTGTGCGTGAGCAGAATGAAGGCGATTTTGGCCATTTCGGAAACAGGTCGCTCGCAACTTACCGCATTGTGGGTCTGTTTAACGTCAATAGCCGTTGAAAAGACAGAGGTTCTTTGCTCTTTAGGGGCTAAATCTTACGCGCCTCTTTCCTGAAGAGTTTTTTACCCGCGCATCTGGAGGATATGAATATGGGGTTTCCAGGGACCTGGATGACCGAAAGCGAGAGCATGGTCTATCGCGTCGTGCCCAAATGCGCCTGCTCGTCGATCGGGCAGATCATGTTCTATTCCGACCACGGAGAATTCTTCGATGGCGACATCCATGACGCGACCGGGCGGATGCATAAATGGTCGATGGCGGACAGCCAGAAGCTCATCGAGCAAAACGTGAAATCGCATAAATCCTATGCCTTCACCTGCGTGCGCAATCCCTATGCCCGCATCCTGTCGTCGTTCTTCGACAAGATCTGTGGCATCCAGCGCAACGGCAAGCGCTATCGCGGCAACCTCGTGCCGCAACTGGTGCAGAAATACGGAATCGAGGTCGGCTCGCCCGAGGACAATTTCGACTTCGACCAGATCAAGAGCTTCCGCCGCTTCCTGTTGTTTGCGCGTGACACCATCCGCTGGCGCCGCCCGATGGAGCCCGACATCCACTGGTCCGCAATGTCGGGCCATATCTCGACCTTCATCTGCAACGGCGGCAGCTACGACCACATCTTCTTCACCGAGAAGTTCAACGAGGGCATGCAGGTCGTTCTCGACAATTGCGAGACGCCCGTGAAGGTCGATCTCGACAAGGTGCCGCGCTTCAATGAATCCGAAGGGCATGGGCCGAAGCGCGCGCATAAGGTCAGCGAGTATTTCGACGACCTCTCGCGCCACCTCGTCTGGGAAATCTACAAGAAGGACTTCCAGCTCTTCCAATACGATTTCGACGATCCGGACAACAAGATGCCGATCGGCGAAATCGACCTCGACGAGGTCCATGCGAAGCTCGGCACCTGAGCCAAACGCAAGAAGGGGGGCGCTGCCCCCCTCGGCCTTTGGCCTCACCCCCCCGGGATATTTGACGCGATTGGAACGAAAGGTCTCGTTTCCAATTGCCCGAAATATCCCGGGGTGAATTTTCCGAAGGAAAAGAGGGGCAGCGCCCCTTTGCCTCAGATCAGCCCGTGCTCGCGGAAGAGCTGTTTGACATCAGTCTCGGGGCGGGCGCCGAAATGGCTGATGACTTCGGCGGCCGCGACGCAGCCCATCTGCCCTGCCACTTTCAGGCTCTGGCCGGTTGCATAGCCATAAAGGAATCCCGCCGCGAACTGATCGCCCGCGCCGGTCGCATCGACCGGCACCACCCGGTGGACGGGGACCTCGACGCGCTCCTCGCCCCGGATCAGCACCACATCGTCGCCCGAGCGCGTGCAGACCACCATCGCACAATCGGCGGCGGCCTGTTTGAGCGCGCTTTCCAGATCGCTCTGGTAGAGCGATTCCCATTCGTGATGGTTGCCGATCACGTAATCCATCTCGTCGCGCACGAGCCTGCGGAAGCTGTCGCGGTGGCGATCCACGCAGAACGGGTCCGATAGAGAGATCCCCGCCTTGCCACCGCCCCGCCGGGTCGCCTGCGCGGCCTTGAGAAACGCCGCCTTGCCGTGGTCCTTGTCGAAGAGATAGCCCTCGAGGAACAGGATCTGCGCGTTCTCGGTCACCTCAAGCGAGACATCCTCGGTCGAGACCTCGGCCGAAATCCCGAGATAGGTGTTCATCGACCGCTCCCCATCGGGCGAGACGAAGATCATCGAGCGCGACGTCGGCAGGTCGCCGGTCTTGACCGGCGGGTTCGGAAAATCCGTCCCCTCGGCGCGCAGCGCGGCCTCGTAGAAGCGGCCCAGAGCATCGTCGCGCACCCGGCCGATAAAGGCCGTCCGCAGACCCAGATTGCCCAGACCCGCGATGGTGTTCGCGACCGACCCGCCCGGCGCCTGCGTGCGATCCGACATCGCGGCATAAAGCGTCTCGGCGCGCTCGCGCTCGATCAGCTGCATGATGCCTTTCTCGATCCCCATATGTTCGAGGAAGCTGTCGTCACTCTGGCTGATCACATCGACAACGGCATTGCCGATGCCCACCACCTGATAACTGGTCACGGAGGTCTCCTTGGTTAAACGGTCTTGTCCTCGAAGGGACAGAGGTCGCGGATCACGCAGGCGCCGCATTTGGGCTTGCGCGCGACGCATGTATAGCGGCCATGCAGGATCAGCCAGTGATGCGCGTGGCGCTGATATTCGACGGGCACGTTGTCCTCAATCGCGCGCTCGACAGCGTCCACATCCTTGCCCGGGCAGATGCCGGTGCGGTTGCCGATCCGGAAAATATGCGTGTCGACCGCCTGCGCGGGGTGACCGAACCACATGTTCAGCACCACATTTGCGGTCTTGCGCCCGACACCCGGCAGCGCAGTCAGCGCGGCGCGCGAGCTGGGCACGACACCCTCGTAGCGCTCCACGAGGATCTGACTCATCTTGATGACATTCTTGGCCTTTTGCCGAAACAGCCCAATCGTCTTGATATGCTCGATCAAGCCTGCCTCGCCGAGTGCGAGCATCTTCTCGGGCGTATCGGCAATCGGGAACAGGTCCTTGGTCGCCTTGTTCACGCCCACATCCGTCGCCTGCGCCGAGAGCGCCACCGCAACCAGCAGCGTGTAGGCGTTGGTGTGGTCGAGTTCACCCTTGGGATGAGGCTCCGCCGCCTCGAAGCGCGCGAAGACCTCTTTCATCGTCATGTAGTCGAGTTGCTTGGCCATGCTTTCCTATGCCCCGCGCCCCGGCTTGCGGCAAGGGCCTCGATGGGTTTGCCGAAAAAACTCGGGATTTTCCGGGCGGCGTTAACCGGGCGTTTGTGAACTCTGCGCAAACTGACGGGGAATGGCAGGAACGGACAAAGCTATGGACCGCGGTTATCCGGCAACGGCAATCACCCATGACAGGGCCGCAAGGGCATGGCGGCTGGATGCCGGGTTCGACACGGTCGACGGGATGTGGCGGATCGTCGATGCGGGGGCCACCGCGCGCGTGCTCGACGCGGGCGGGGGCTGCGTGTACGAAGGGGTGATCTCTGCCGATCTTCCTGTTCTGCTTAGCTGCGGGGAGCAGGAGTTGCGCCTTGAGCCGCTCGAAATTGACGGGCACACGGTGCTCTATCTCGCCTCCGCGCCGATGCAGCCGGGGCAAAGCTATCTGGAACAGCCGCTGAAACTCACCGGGGGGCGCCATCCCGCACCGGAGGAATTGGCAAACCTGCCGGCCTTCGGGGCCGGAACGATGATCGCGACCGATCAGGGTGAGATGCCGGTCGACTGGTTGCGACCGGGCGACATGATCCTCACGCGCGACAACGGGTATCAGCCGCTTTTATGGCTTGGCCAGCACATGATGCCGCGCCGGGCCGCATCCGACGCGCGCCCGCGCCGTGTCCGGTTCGATCAGTTCGGCGCCGGACAACCCGCGCGTGACCTTGTGGCGACGCCGGGAACCGGGCTGCTGCTGGCGGGGCCGGAGCTTGATCTCTGGTTTGGCGAATCCGAAATGCTGGCCCGATTCGACACCCTGCCAAATTGCGACGATCGCGCAGACGGGGCGCAGCCGCTCTATTCGCTCGTGTTCGACCAGCCAGACATCATTCTGGCAGAAGGGCTTTGGGTCAGCACCGTGCATGTCGATCCCGATTTCATTTCTCTTCTGCCTGACGGGGTGCGTGGCGTGCTTGGCCCGCGTCTGGCCGCCCCACATACTCAGCCCGCCCGCGCGTGGATGGCGGCCTGGGAGGTCGGCATGCTCGCCCGCGAACGCAAGGCAAGGCGCGCTCGGCTCGCGGCCTGAGCAATGTGCATGTTTCGGGTCGCCCATGCGGCCCTGCCGGCCTAGAGTGACCGGGAGGAGAGAGCCATGACCCAATCCGCCCCGGAAAACCGCTACCATTACAAGCTGATTGCACGCGCGCTGACCGAGATTGACGCCGCACAAGAGGCGCGCATCTCACTCTCCCTCGATGCCCTAGCAGAGCGTCTGGGCATGAGCCCCGCACATTTTCAACGCGTCTTTTCGGCTTGGGTCGGGGTCTCGCCCAAACGCTACCAGCAATATCTTACGCTCGATTTCATCCGAGAGCGTCTTGCCCAAGAGCGCGAGCCGCTCGATGCGCTTGCGGATGCGGCAGGTCTTTCGGGAACCGGGCGGCTTCACGATCTGGTGCTGCGCTGGGAGGCAATGACGCCGGGCGAATTCGCACAAGGGGCGGCGGGCCTGACGCTGCGCTGGGGCGCATTTGACACCCCCTTTGGCCCCGCCATAGTCATGGCGACCGAGCGCGGTATCTGCGGCATGGGGTTTGCCGCTGAAATCGGGATCAAAGCGGCCTTCGACGATCTGGCCCGGCGCTGGCCCGCCGCCCACCTTGTCGAAGATCCCACGGCTATCGCACCATGGGTGGAGGCCGCTTTTGGCGGTCACGGAGCACCGCTCACGCTGATCGGCGCGCCGTTCCAGATCAAAGTCTGGGAGGCCCTTCTCGCCATCCCTTCGGGCGAAGTGACCACCTATTCCGACATCGCCACCGCTATCGGCAATCCGCGCGCTGTCCGTGCGGTGGGAACCGCCATCGGGCGCAACCCGATCTCGCTCTTGATCCCGTGCCACCGGGCGCTGCGCAAATCGGGCGCCTTGGGCGGCTATCACTGGGGGCTGCCGGTCAAGCGCGCGCTGCTCGCATGGGAGGCGGCGCGCGCCGATGCCGGAGCCAGCGCCTTTCCGCTCGCAGGGAGTTGATGGGCGGAAACCCGCGCGCGCCCGCACAAGTGATGGAACCAGCTCGCCATTTGCGCGTAATCTGCGCAGCGAAATCAGGCGCCGGACCGTGGACCCGGCCCAAGACAAAAGGCGAGAGCAATGAAACTGACGACCCCCCTTCTTTTGGCGACGCTGGCCGCGACGGGCCTCGCGGGCTGCATGGACCCCTATGCAAGCGACAACAGCACCAATCCCAATGCCAACCGCAATCAGGCCGCCGTTGCAGGCGCATTGATGGGCGGCATCCTTGGCGCCGCCACCGCGGACGGGGATGAGCGCCTTGAGAAGACACTGGCAGGTGCCGCCGTGGGCGGGATCGTGGGCGGCGCCATCGGCGCCTCGCTCGACGCTCAGGCGCAAGAGCTGCGCCGCGATCTCGACACGCAAGGCGTGCGCATCGTCAACACCGGCAAGGAGCTGATCGTGACCATGCCGCAAGACGTGCTCTTCGCGACCGACAGTGCCGAGCTGCGCCCCGATCTGCGTCAGGACCTCTACACGCTCGCCGTGTCTCTGAACCGCTACCCGAACACCACTGTTTCGGTGATCGGCCATACCGACAGCGAGGGCACTGCCGCCTATAACCAGCGTCTCTCCGAGGATCGCGCGGATGCAGTCGCCTATGTGCTGATCTCGGCGGGCGTGCCGCGTCAGCGCGTTCTCTCTTACGGGCGCGGTGAGGATCAGCCGGTGGCAACCAACCTCACGCCCGAGGGCCGAGCGCAGAACCGGCGCGTCGAATTCATCATCACGCCGAACCAGTAAACACAGGCGACGCACACCAAAAGGCCGGGGCAACCCGGCCTTTTTTATTGCCCCGCCCGCGCAGTGGTCATACATCTTGACCAGAACGGGGGGAGAATATGCCGTTTCAGAAGATTGAATCCGAAAAACTTGCCTCGGCGGTCGTGCGCCAGATCGAGGGGCTGATCCTGCAAGGCATTCTGCGCCCCGGAGAGCGCCTGCCCTCTGAGCGCGAACTCTCCGAGCGCCTTGGCGTGTCACGCCCCAGCCTGCGCGAAGCCGTGGCAGAGCTGCAAGAGGCCGGTCTTCTGACCACCAAGGCCGGATCCGGCATCTTCGTGGCGGACGTTCTGGGCTCCGCCTTCTCGCCCGCGCTGATCCGGCTGTTTGCGACCAACGATCAGGCAGTGTTCGACTACCTGTCCTTCCGCCGCGATCTTGAAGGGCTGGCCGCCGAGCGCGCCGCACATCTGGGGTCCGACACCGATCTTGCGGTGATCCGCACGATTTTCGAGAAGATGGAAATCGCGCATGTGAAGCGCAATCCCGCAGACGAAGCCGAACTCGACGCGCAGTTTCACATGGCAATCATCGAGGCCAGCCATAATGTCATCATGCTGCATATGATGCGCGCGATGTTCGATCTGCTCAGCGAGGGGGTGTTCTACAACCGCTCGGTGATGTTCCGGAACCGCTCGACCCGGGACGCGCTGCTCGAACAGCATCGCGCGATCAACGTGGCCATTCAGGCCCGTGATGGGGCAGCCGCACGGGCGGCGGTCGCGGCGCATATGGACTTCGTGGATCAGGCGCTCAGCGAGCAGCGCAAGGCCGAACGACACGAGGAACTGGCCCGGCTGCGCTTACGACATGAACACGATCATTGAATGGATAAACCCGGCCCAAGGGCCGGGTTTTCGATTTCAGCCCGGGTGACCCGCTCAGTGCAGACGGGTTTCCACCTCGGCGATGGCCGCGTCGATCATGCTCGACTGGTCCTTCGCCGTCATCTGCTTGGCCAGAACCTCGCCCGCAGCAGCCACGGCCACCGACACGGCAGTGTCCTTGACCTCTTTGACCGCAGCCGACTCGGCCGAGGCGATCTGATCTTCGGCCGCTTTCAGGCGACGTGCGATCGAGACCTGGAGGTCGGCTTTCGCCTGCTCGGCCGCGTTTTGCGCATCGCGCTTGGCGGCGACGACGATCTCGTCGGCCTGCGCCTGCACTTCACGGGCTTTGCGCTCGTAGGTCGCGAGGATCGACTGGGCCTCTTCACGCAGGCTGCGCGCCTCTTCGAGGTCCGCTTTGATGCCTTCGGCGCGCTTGTCGAGCATACCGCCCAACAGTTTCGGCACCTTCGCATAGAGCACCACACCCACGAACAGCAGGAAGGCGATGGTCACCACGAAATCGGTGTTGCGCAGCGAGAAGAACGGACCCGAAGCGGCCAGAGCGGGCTGAGCGGCGAGAATGAGAAGGAGCGTAAGTTTCTTCATCATCTTACCCTTTCAGCCGTGCCGAAACCGCAGCGGTGAGCGCCTTGGCATCGGCCTTGCCACCCATCGCGGCAATGATCTCGGCGGCAGTGTCTTTGGCCACGGTTTTCGCGGCTTCGACAGCACCGGCACGGATCTCCGTGATGCGGGCTTCGGATTCCGCTGCACGGGCCGCGATTTCCGCATCCGCCTTGGCGGTTGCGGCGTCGAGGTCCTTCTGGATCTCGGCGCGGGTCTCGGCAGCGATTTTCTGTGCCTCGGAGCGGGCATCGGCGAGGGCCTTTTCATAGGCGGCCTCGGCGTCCTGCGCCTTCAGCTTGAGTTCTTCCGCAGCCGCAAGATCGCCTGCGATAGTGCCCTGACGGTCCGCCAGAACCGCCGCGATGCGCGGCAGGGCGATACGCGACAGCACCCAGTAGATCACGACGAGGGTGACGAGAAGCCAGAAGATCTGGTTCCCGAACGTCGAGAAATCGAGTTGCGGCATACCGGCGGATTCGGCGGCGTGACCGGCAGCTTCCGCTGCGGCGTGACCCGCTTCCTGCGCCATTTCGGCCGCTTCGTGTTCAGTAGCCATGTCGTCCCCCTGGACCCTTCAGAAAACCGGATGGGCCCCGAAAAGGCCCATCCGACCGCAAGGATGCGAAAAAGGGATCAGACGGCGAACATGAGCAGAAGCGCGACGAGGAACGAGAAGATCCCCAGGGCTTCCGCAAACGCGATGCCGATGAACAGGGTCGCGGTCTGGCCAGCTGCGGCCGACGGGTTACGCAGGGCGCCCGACAGGAAGTTGCCGGCAACGTTGCCCACACCAACAGCTGCCCCACCCATGCCCATGCAGGCCAGGCCAGCGCCGATGTATGCACCCATTTGAACGATATCGCCTTCCATGTTCGTTACTCCTTGAGGTTGGAATTGGCAGAATTTGGTTATTTCGGGATCCGGGCCTTATCCGCTTAGTGGTGCGGATGCAGCGCGTCTTTCAGGTAAACGCAGGTCAGGATCGTGAACACATAGGCCTGGATAAAGGCCACGAGAACTTCGAGCCCGTACATCGCGGTGATCGCGACGATCGAGAGCGGGGTCACGGCGATACCGATGCCGGACATCAGGATCAGCGGCGCGAAGGCGGCGAACACTTTGATCACGGCGTGGCCGGCCATCATGTTACCCGCAAGACGAATGGAGTGGCTCACCGGGCGCACGAAGTACGAGATGACTTCGATCAGCGCGAGGATCGGACGCAGCGCGAGCGGCGCCGAGCTGACCCAGAACAGCGACAGGAAGCCAGCGCCGTTCTTGACGAAGCCAACGATGGTCACCGTGAGGAACACCAGCATCGCGAGAACCGCGGTCACCGCGATATGCGAGGTCGGCGTGAACGCTTTCGGCAGCAGGCCGAGGAAGTTCGAGAACACGATGAACAGGAACAGGGTGAAGATATAGGGGAAGAACTTGAGGCCATCCTTGCCAGCCACGTCCTCAACCATTTTGTGGATGAAGCCATAGGCCAGTTCCGCAATCGACTGGATGCGGGTCGGGATCACGGCGCGGCCGCGGGTGCCGATGACCAGCAGCAGGATGATCGCCATAACCGTGATACCCATCCACAGCGCCGCATTGGTGGGCGTGTACCAGTGGATCGGGCCCTCTCCGAAGAGCGGCTTCACGATGAACTGATCCATCGGGTGGAACACGAGACCTTCGCCAGTTGCTTCCGACACGTCTATTTTCCCTCTTCATCGGCTGCGGGCGCAGCCGCACGTTCCTTGTTCATCTCTTCAGCCGTGCGCAGCATCACCCGCACGCCAGCCGCGAGTCCGAGAAGCGTGAACAGCACCATCAACCAAGGCTGCGTGCCGATCAGCACATCGAGCCCGTATCCGATGCCGAAGCCGATCCCCAGCCCCGAAACCATCTCGATGACCATCCGCCAGGCCATATTCGCCTGATCCATCTGGACATCGACGCGGGGGGCCGGTTCCGTCGACCGCTTCACCTCCTTGAGCCGTTTCTCAAGCGCTTCAAGTCGCGCCGGATCGGGTCCATCAGAGGGGTGATCGGTCATGGGCAGCCCCCGCAAAAACTCTTGCGCTTGATAGACGTCACGCCAGCGTGAGTCAATTGCGTTAGCGCTCGCCGCCACTGCCGACAAGTGATTGATTTTGATGTGTTTTCCAATTTTCGCATCAGCGCAACTCTGTTGACCACTCCGGTTTCAGGCCGCAAACCGTCCCAAGCGAATATTCAACCGATCGGTTGACGTTTCGCCGGGAACGAGCAATCAAAGCCCCATGAGCCTCGCCCCTGCCCAGCGCCTCGACGCCATCTTCGCCGCCCTCGCCGACCCGACGCGTCGCGCGATCCTGACGATGCTGCTCGAAGACGACATGGCGGTCACCGATGTGGCCGAGCCCTTCGAGATGTCGCTCGCGGCAATCTCGAAACACCTCACCATCCTCGCGGATGCCGGCCTCATCTCGCAGGAAAAGCGCGGCCGGGTGAAATGGTGCAAGCTCGAACCCCATGCGTTGCGCGATGCGACGACCTGGATTCAGGGCTTCGGCCAGTTCGAACCGGTGGATCTCGACGCGTTCGAACGCTTCCTGGCCGCCGAATTTGGTGAAGAGGGCTAGGGGCTTTGCCCCTCTGGGCCTCACGGCCCATTCACCCCAGGATATTTTTCGCAGACTGACAGGGAGAGACCTCTTTCAGTCTGCCCCAAATATCCCGGGGGTCCGGGGGCAGCGCCCCCGGCCTCAGACCCCGTGCGAGCGGTCGTAACCGTTTAACGTGGGCGAAACCCAGCCAGCAGGCGGCGCGTCGGGGCGGTAGATGTCGATCTGCAACGGATAGCAGGCGGCCGTGTCCGAGCTATGCTCCGCCCCGCAATCGCCGCCCGGACAGGCTGACAAAGCGCCGAAGAGATCGGTTTCCGCGAAGAATTCAAGGTAATCGCCCGGGCGCACCGGGCTCGCCTTCATGAAATATTGTCCCGTGTCCCGCGTGAACCCGGTGCACATGAAGACATTGAGCACATCATGCACCAGCGCCTCCGCTTCGGACAGCGACAGCCCGCGCGCCTGCGCCAGCGCCCGCGTCAGGTTCGAATGACAGCAATGGTGATACTGCCCGCCACTCAACAGGTTATGCGTATAGGGATCACAGCGCGTGCCAATCACGTCATGCACCGAGCCGCCATCCGCGTCGATCCCATACCAGTCGAGCGTATCCTCGGTGATCGTCGCAAGCGGGCGCAGCGTCGGGAAGGAGGACCAAAGCCGGTCGCCTGTGCTCAGATGCGTGCCATGCAGGGCCCGTGTCTTGCCTGAATAGAACCGCTCCGACAGATCCGCCGACCAGATATTCAGATCGCCCACCTGCGGGCCCTCGACCGACACGATCCGAAAGAAATGCCCCGCCGGCACTTCGAAACAGGCCGCCTCGCGCGGGTCCGCGACATGCGAGGCCACGCGCTTCCACCCTGCCCTTGCGGCGCGATAGCCCGCCAGATCGGGATGCGGCAGGGTCTCGGTCGGGTAACAGATCACGGCGGGGCGGGCCCGGCGTTCAGCGGCGTCTTTCGGTTCGCACATATCGGTCTCCTTTGCGCGCATCAAATCCGGCCCTTGCGCAAAAGAAAAGCCCCGCCATAGCGGGGCCTTTCACATTCCAAAGCGCCGCCTCAGGCCGCGCTGTAATATTCGTACATCTGCTCAAGGGGCGTCAGAACCCGCTCGGCAGGGATCGGTCGGCTCGGCTCGGGGGTGTAATAGGCAAGCGAGTCCTCAAGACTGCGCGCAGCGTCCAGCTTGCGGGGGAAGGTAACGATCTTGGCCATGGAACTCTCCATTACTCGAGTTCCTCCCTGCTGGCGTAGATAGGGGTGCGCCCCAGTCCCGAACAGGTCTGTTTATGCAACCTCGCCATGCGTATGCCGCAATGCAGCAATTTCACGCGGACGTGAGCCGCAGCGCCAATCCCGCCCATGTTCCGGCGCTTGTTCTTTGCCCAAAGCAGTGCCAAAACCCTAGCCATGATCTTTCGCGGCCTATCCTTTTCGCGCATTCGCACCCATTTGCGACCGCTGGCGCTGCTGGCGCTCGGCCTGAGCGTTGCAGCCTGTGCCGCGCCCGATCCGGGCGTGTCCAAGCGCGAGCTGCGCAACACGCCGCTCGAAGGGTGCTGCGATAATGCCGAGACCTATCCAGCACCGCTGATCCATCTGGCCGATCCGCTCGCCCCTGCCGTTGGGCGCGTCGTCGGAGCCATCGTGATGCGTGACGGCTATATCGCCAAACCCGCCGCTTATGCTGCCGTCGAGGCGGACCTGCGACCGCTCGACGTGCTTTTCGTAAGCTCCAAGGGGCGCCTGTCGGGCACGATGCTGCCGGGACTGTTCAGCCATGTCGTGATCTATCTGGGCACCGAAGCGGACCTGCGCGCGCTCGGCATTTGGGACGACCCCGCGCTGGTGCCGCATCACGCGGCGATCCGTGCGGGCAAGACCTATATCGAATCCGACTCGCCCGGCGTTCACTTGTCCGATGTCGAATATGTGCTGGCCACCGATGCGGTCGCGGTGCTGCGTCCGCCGATCACCTCACGCGCGCGCAAGCAGGAAACGCTGCGCAATCTCGCCCGCGCCCTGGGCGCCGATTTCGACTTTTTCTTCGATAACGCCTCGACCGACGCGCTCTACTGCGCTGAACTGGCCGCCCGCGCCATGCCCGAGGCGCAGATGCCGACCCGGCGGCTTTACGGGCGCCAGACGATCGTCCCCGACGATGTTGTGGCCCTCGCTGTGACCGAACGTGGCGCGATGGATTTCGTGGGCTATGTCCGCGGCACCGAAGAGGGCTGGGCCGAAGCCGACCGCGACACGCTGATCGCCGATCTCACCCGGAACTGGCGCAAGGCAGAGCGCGACCCCGCGCGGCTCAAGGATCAGGACCCCGGGTAAATGACAAAGGCCCGGAGAGACCTCCGGGCCTTTGTCATTCCGGTTGCGCGCGCTCAGACGACGCGGTTCACCATCATCTTCTTGATCTCTGCGATGGCCTTGGCCGGGTTCAGACCCTTCGGGCAGGTTTTCGCGCAGTTCATGATCGTGTGGCAACGATAGAGCTTGAAGGGGTCTTCAAGGTTGTCCAGACGCTCGCCGGTCGCCTCATCGCGCGAGTCGATGATCCAGCGATAGGCATGCAGCAGCGCCGCCGGACCCAGATACTCGTCGCCGTTCCACCAGTAGCTCGGGCACGAGGTCGAGCAGGATGCGCACATCACGCATTCATAAAGACCGTCGAGCTTCTTGCGGTCCTCGATCGACTGACGCCACTCTTTCGCGGGGCGGTTCGTCTTGGTTTCGAGCCACGGCATGATCGAAGCGTGCTGCGCGTAGAAATGCGTCAGGTCCGGGATCAGGTCCTTGACCACCGGCATATGCGGCAGCGGGTAGATTTTGACGTCGCCCTTCACCTCATCAAGGCCATAGATACAGGCCAGCGTGTTGATCCCGTCGATGTTCATCGCGCAGGACCCGCAGATGCCTTCGCGGCAGGAGCGGCGGAAGGTCAGCGTCGGGTCGATCTCGTTCTTGATCTTGATGAGCGCGTCCAGAACCATCGGGCCGCACTTGTCCATATCAAGGAAATAGGTGTCGACCCGCGGGTTCTCGCCGGTATCCGGGTCCCAGCGATAGATCTGGAACTTGCGGACATTCGTCGCGCCATCGGGCTTCGGCCAGGTCTTGCCGACGCGGATCTTCGAGTTCTTGGGAAGTGTGAACTGAACCATGTGTGATCCCTTTCGGTTAGCGGGAATAGAGCGGCCGCGTCGGGAGCTGGCCGGATTTTTGATAGACGCAGCGCGCGTAGACTTCGTTCGGGTCCTGCCCGGTCAGATTGCCAAGCGAGACCGTGGTGTCGATGTCATAGATCGCGCCATCCTGATTGAAGCCGAACTTGGCCTCGCCGCTGATCGGGCGGGTGCGCTGTGCGATGTCGTAGCATTGCTGCTCTGCCACCGCGACCGGCACCGGACCGCAGGCCGAGAGCGCCATCAGACCGGCAAGGCCGAGAGCCATCGTGCCGCGCAGTGCCGTCTGACGGGTCATGAGCACAGTCATCCTTCCCTCCTCACAGCAGTGACGCGCCGTTCTGGGCGATGCAGCGCACGGTTTCAGGCCGTTGTGCCACGCCCATCACGGTCGAAACGGTTTCATCCGTGACGCCGACCACCGCGCCCTTGGCGATGGTGTAGATCTCGGACAGTTCGGCATTGTCGATGATGCAGTCCGTGACCGGGGCCGCGTTGACCCCCGGCAGTTTCTGCGCGACCACGCCATTGACGACGGTTTTCGCCTGCGTGCGGGCGATCTCCTCGGCGCTTTGCTCCAGCGGGCCGCTCATCTGGCAGGCGCCCAGCAGGATGACTGCGGCGAAGGGGGCCGTTTTCAATAGTTGATACAATATCCGCTCCCCCCCTGCATGACGCCCAGACCCCGCTGACAGGTTCCGCTGGTGGCCGCCGGATAGCGCGCCGCGTTTTGCTCGGCGACGACGGCGGCGCGATATGCCCCTTGCGGGGTCGTGGCCGAGACACGGGCGAGACAGCTTTCATAGGCCGCCTCGATCATACCCTTGGCAATCCCCTTGCCGAGAGCCGCCCCGAACAGCCCCGCACCATTGGTCGGCGCGGGTTGGTAGCTGCCGCGGGCGCGGGCGTCCTTATAGGCTGCCTCGCATTCCTGTGCGGTCTGTGCCGGGCGACCCTGATAGCGCAGGATATTCTGCTCGCCACAGCCGGCCAAGGTCAGACAGACCCCGGCACAGCAAAGGATCGAAGCGCGCCCCAGCATCAGAACGTCCGCGCTTTCGGCGCGATGGTCTTGAGGCTGATGCCGCCCTCTGTCTCCGTGGTGAGCGGATCGAGGATGACCGGACGATAGCTCAGCTCCACCGTGTTGCCGGTGACACGGCTGACGGTGTGCACGCGCCAGTTCTCGTCGTCGCGGGTCGCATGGTCCTCGGAGGCGTGCGCGCCCCGGCTTTCCTTGCGGGCCTCTGCGCCGACGATGGTCGCCAGAGCGTTCGGCATCAGGTTGGTGAGTTCCAGCGTCTCCATCAGGTCGGAGTTCCAGATCAGCGAGCGATCGGTGACCGCCAGATCGTCGAGCTTGGCCGCCACAGCGGTCATCTTCTCGACGCCTTCCTTCAGCGTCTTGTCGGTGCGGAACACCGCCGCGTCGGCCTGCATCGTCTTTTGCATTTCCAGACGCAGCTCCGCCGTCGGCACGCCACCCTTGGCATAGCGCAGACCATCGAAGCGGTCGAAGGCCTTGTCCACGGACGCCTGGTTCAGCACGCCATTGCGGGCCTTCGGATCGACGACCTGACCGGCGCGGATCGCGGCCGCGCGGCCGAACACCACGAGGTCGATCAGAGAGTTCGAGCCCAGACGGTTCGCGCCATGCACCGAGGCACAGCCCGCCTCGCCCACGGCCATCAGGCCCGGCACGACCGCGGTCGGGTTTTCCTTGGTCGGGTTCAGAACCTCGCCCCAGTAGTTCGTCGGGATACCGCCCATGTTGTAGTGCACGGTCGGCAGAACCGGGATCGGCTCTTTGGTGACATCGACGCCCGCGAAAATCTTCGCCGATTCCGAAATCCCCGGCAGACGTTCCGCCAGCGCCTCTGCGGGCAGGTGCGACAGGTTCAGGTGGATGTGATCCTTGCCATCGCCCACGCCGCGGCCTTCGCGGATTTCCATGGTCATGCAGCGCGAAACATAGTCACGCGGCGCAAGATCCTTGTAGTGGGGCGCGTAACGCTCCATGAAGCGCTCGCCTTCGGAGTTGGTCAGGTAACCACCCTCGCCGCGTGCGCCTTCGGTGATCAGACAGCCCGAGCCGTAGATGCCGGTCGGGTGGAACTGCACGAACTCCATGTCCTGAAGCGCCAGACCCGCGCGCGCCACCATGCCGCCACCGTCGCCGGTGCAGGTATGGGCCGAGGTCGCCGAGAAATAGGCGCGGCCATAGCCGCCGGTCGCCAGAACCACCATCTTCGCGTTGAAGACGTGGAAGGTGCCGTCGTCGAGCTTCCAGCAGACCACACCCTGGCAAACCCCATCGTCCGACATGATCAGGTCGATGGCGAAATACTCGATGAAGAATTCCGCATTGTTCTTGAGCGACTGGCCGTAAAGCGTGTGCAGGATCGCGTGACCGGTGCGGTCAGCGGCGGCACAGGTGCGCTGCACGGGCGGGCCTTCACCGAATTCGGTGGTGTGGCCGCCGAAGGGGCGCTGGTAGATCTTGCCTTCCTCGGTGCGCGAGAACGGCACACCGTAATGTTCCAGCTCGTAAACCGCCTTGGGCGCCTCACGCGCGAGATATTCCATCGCGTCGGTGTCGCCCAGCCAGTCCGACCCCTTCACGGTGTCGTACATATGCCATTGCCAGCTATCCGGACCCATATTGCCGAGCGAGGCGGCGATACCGCCTTGCGCCGCAACCGTGTGCGAGCGGGTCGGGAACACCTTGGTCACGCAGGCCGTGCGCAGCCCTTGCTCAGCCATGCCCAGCGTCGCGCGCAGACCAGCGCCACCGGCACCGACCACCACGACGTCATATTCGTGCGTTTCGTATTGGTAAGCAGCCATCTGTCAGTCTTCCCGTCAGGTTAAGCGCCCATCGCGCCGAGGATGAAGCCGATGAAAGTCATCTTGGCGAGCGCATAGAGCGCCACCGCCGTCACGGCGTAGGAAATGGAATAGGCGATGATGATGCCGATCTTGCGGCTGGTGCCGCGGGCGTAATCCTCGATCATCATCTGCGCGCCCTTGGCGAAGTGGCGCATGCCGACCACGACGGTCAGCGCGGTCAGGATCGCCGGGAACGGGCGCGAGAAGGTCTCGATCACCGCCTCATGGCCCTGGCCCAGCGTCTTGCCGAAGATGTAGACGAAGACCGGAACCAGAAAGGCCAGCCCGACGGCCGACATGGTCATGTACCAGTGATGCTCGGTGCCGGTGCCCGAAGCACCCTTGCCCTCGGCGCGTTTGCGTGCGGTCAGGTAACGCATGGATCGTCTCCTCAGACCAGAATGATGGTGATGATGGTGAGCACGACCGAGCCGACGATCACGCCCAGACCGAGCTTTTCGGCGGTCTCGATCTCAAGGCCCTTGCCAGCGTCGAAATAGAGGTGACGCAGACCGGCGAGGTAGTGATACCACACAGCCCAGAGCGAGCCGGTAAAGACCAGATCGCCGAACCACGAGGTGGCGACCGCGTTGGCGGTCTCGAAATATTCGGGGCTCGTCGCCGCCGCGAGCAGCCACCACACCGCCAGCAGCACGCCCACGATGAGCGCGTTGCCCGTGATCCGCGTCAGGATCGAGGTGAGCGAGGTAAGCTGCGGGCGATAGATTTGGAGGTGCGGGGAAAGGGGCCGTTCCACCCGTTTCACATCAGCCATAATGGGTCCCTCTGTCGCTGGGCTCCGGGCGGGTGCGGTGCAGGGCATCGCGCGGGTCGCGGAGCTGGCCGGAATTGCGTCTCTTCAATAGCGCATATTTCGCCCAAGTCACGCGCCGAGAGGCGGGAAAGTCAGCATTTCGTTACATTCAAGGGCGAAAAATTGGGTTTGTGATCACAAATTTTCCGGGCGTGATCACATGTTAGCGGCCATCAGCCGCTTTCCGCTTTCCCCAAGGGCGGGTCAGAGACTCACCGCCTCCGGACCGCCGCGAGGGGTGCGGGCGGCGTGCTTCGGGGGCGCCCCGGCGCACGCCTGCGGGGCCGATCTCAGACCGGCATCACCGCCCAGTAGTCGAGATCGAGCAGCACCTCGGGCGCGTATTTCCCGTCCTCGCCCTTCAGCGCGAATTCCGCCGCGCCTTCCTTGACCGCGACCAGCCGCAGCCGGATCAGCCCCACGCCCGGCGCATCGGTCTCGGCCTTGTCCAGAACCTCGGACCACGCCTTCACCGTATTGCCCGCAAAGCACGGGTTCGCATGGGCGCCCCCGTTCAGCGCGACGATCATCTGCGCATTGGCCAGCCCGTTGAACGAGAGCGCGCGCGCCATAGAAATCACGTGCCCGCCATAGATCAGCCGCTTCCCATCCTCCCGGAAGGTCGCGTCGAAATGCACCTTGGCGGTGTTCTGCCAGAGCCGCGTGGCGATCATGTGCTCGGCTTCCTCGATGGTCACGCCGTCGACATGGTCGATCTTCTCGCCGATCTCATAGTCGCCCCAGCGATGCGGCTCGCCCGCCAGACCGAAATCGTAAGTCTCGAAGCTCAGGCCCTCGGGGATCACGATCTCCTTGGGGTCCACGACCTTGGCCAGATCGGGCAGCACCGTCTCGGGCGCAGGCGCATCCAGATTGCCTTTGCGCACCATCACCCAGCGCACATATTCCAGCACGACCTCATCCATCTGGTTGAGCCCGCGCGTGCGCACATAGACCACGCCCGACTTGCCGTTGGAGTTCTGCTTGAGCCCGATCACCTGCGATTCCGAGCGCAGCGTGTCGCCCGGATAGACCGGCTTGATCCAACGCCCCTCGGCATAGCCAAGGTTCGCCACCGCGTTCAGCGAGACATCCGGCACCGTCTTGCCAAAGACCACGTGGAACGCCGCCAGATCGTCCAGCGGGCTGCCGTCGAGACCACAGGCGGCGGCGAATTCATCGCTCGAATAGAGCGCATGGCGCGCCGGATAGAGCGCGTGATACAGCGCGCGCTCACCCTCGGCCACGGTGCGCGGCACCGCGTGACGGATCACGTCGCCGATCTTGTAATCCTCGAAAAAGCGGCCCGGATTGGTCTTTGCCATGATCTGTCCTCTCTCGCGGGCGCTTTACTGCGCACCCAGTTTCATGTCGGGGGAATAGTCCCCGTCCTTTTCCTTCACGACCGCCTGCCCGCAGCGCATCACGCCCTTGGCCGCATCGAACGCATAGGTCGGGCTGCCATAAAGCTCCCAGCCCTTGTTCAACGCATCGGTCACCTTGTGGCAGAACTCGCTCGTGTCATCGGCACTGAGAAAACGGTAAAGCTTCATCTCTTGTCCTCACCCGAATGCCGGCACGCCGAACAGGTAATGCAGCCCGGCAATCGCACCGTAGACGATGACCGTCCCCGCCAGCGCCATCGCTTCGAATTTCGCGGGCTTCGCCTTGGGCGGCACCCAGTTCGGCACGGCGCGGTTGATGAGCACGATCTCCAGCACCGCCCAAAGGCCCAAGCCCCCGAACAGCACGAAGCTCTCGACATCTCCATTCACCAGCAGGTGCGAAACCGACCACAGGATCATGCCCAAAAGCATCGGATGGCGCAGCTTGCGCGCGACCGCCGTCTTCATCCCCGAGGCCGCGAACAGGTAGACCGAAACCAGCATCAACAGGTTCTGCACACCGACCATCGCCGGGCTGCGCCCCCAGAACACCGCCCCATCCGCCGCACGGTAGCCGATCACCATGAGCACGATCCCGACCGCGATCAGCCCCGTCACCATCGGCCGCTCCGCGCCCTTCAGGCTGCGGTGAAAGCCGGGGACGATACGTTTGCCCAGATGTGCAAGCGCCCACAGAAGGACGCCGAGGATGAGAAGTGCCATGATGATTGCCCCTTAGCTGTTTAGCGCGGCAATCGCCTCCGCCTTGGCGAGCGTCTGCCGCGCGGTGACAATATGCAGATTCTCGACGATCCGGCCATCCACAACCGCCACGCCCAGACCGTTCTTTTCGGCCTCTTCGAACGCCGCGATCTGGCGGCGCGCGAGGTCGATCTCGGCCTCCGACGGCGCAAAGGCCGCGTTGGTGATCTCAAGCTGCGCCGGGTGGATCAGGGTCTTGCCGTCAAAGCCCATATCGCGGCCCTGCTCGCACTCGACCTTCAGCCCCGCGTCATCCTTGAACGCGTTATAGACGCCGTCCACGATGATCTTGCCGCAGGCCTTCGCCGCGAGCAGGCACAGCCCCAGCCCCGCCTGAAGCCCCAGACGATCCGCGCGGAACCGCGTCTGCATCTCCTTGGCAAGGTCGTTCGTGCCCATCACCATGCCTTCAAGACGCGGATGCGCGGCGATTTCATGCGCGTTCAGCATCCCCAGCGCGGTCTCCATCATCGCCCAAAGCGGCACATCCGGGATCATCGCCGCAACCGCATCCAGATCGGCCGCTTTCGACACTTTCGGGATCAGGATCGCGTCGACCTTGGCCCCGTCCTTGATCGCGGCGGCAAAGGTCTTCACGTCCTCCGCGCCCCATTCGGTGTCGAGCCCGTTGATCCGAACGATCCGCGCGCGCTGACCGTAATCTGCGGTCTTGAGCGTTTGAGCCAAAAGCCCGCGCGCATTGACCTTTTCATCCATCGCCACAGCGTCTTCGAGGTCGAAGATGATCGCGTCACAGACAAGCCCCGTCGCCTTTTCCAGCGCGCGCTCCTTGGAGCCGGGGATATAGAGCACGGAACGATAGGGACGATCGGCCATCTGATTCTCTCCTCGCAATAAAGTTGCGTCAAATGTCATGATCTGGACAGAATCAGCAACCCCCGATTTGCCGCATCGCAGAAAAACGCCGCCGCGTCGCGTCATCCGCGCGGGCCGTTAACCATATCTTTGCCGCTCTTGCGCAGGCTCCTCGCATCGCCACACGGAAAGGCCCTGCCATGACGGATCGTCTTTTTGCTCTCTCGCTCGGGTTTGTCGCGCTGATCGCGGCCGTACAAAACGCGCATGCCGAAACAGCCGCCCCGCGCTGTGGGGCGCGCACGCCGATCATCGAGCAATTGGCGGACCGTTATCAGGAACGCCGCCGCGCCATCGCGCTCGCCGCCGACAATTCCGTAGTCGAGATTTACGCCGCCGACACCGGATCGTGGACGATGCTTGCGACAAGCGCCGAAGGGCAGACCTGCCTGATCGCCAGCGGCGAGGCCTTTGAACTTCTGCAAGACATGCTGCCTGCGCGTGGCAAGGGGATCTGACCCTAGAACACCGCCGTCCAGATCAGCCGCAGCGAGATCAACAGCAATGCCCAGATCACGATCCGGAAAAAGATCACCTGCGGGATCACCCTGACCGCCCAAACCCCGATCAGCACCGCCAGCGCCGCCGGCACCATCAGCACACTCGCCACGCCAAGGCTGTCGGCGTTCAACTGCCCCAGCATGAAATAGGGAAAGAGTTTCAACGCGTTGATGATCGCGAAGAGCACCGTCGAGGTGCCCGCGAAGCGCAGCTTCGACATGCCCAGCGGCAGCGCATAGACCTGCCAGGGCGGGCCGCCCGAATGGCTCACGAAACTGGTGAAGCCGGTGATCGTGCCCCAGAACAGCCCCGGCGCGACCTGCGGTTCGCGCGGCTCGGCCACAACCGGACGGCGCAGGATCGCATTCAGCGCAAAGACCGCGCCGATAATCCCGACCAAGACCGCGACGGCCGCCTCCGGCACAATCTCCGCCGTCGCCCAGCCGATCCCGATGCCCAGCGCCGCCGCTGGCAACACGATCAGCAGCACCTTTCGGTCGAACTCGCGCCGATAGGCCCAGAGGCCGACCATGTCCGAGACGATATAGACGGGCAAGAGCAGCCCCGCCGCCTGAACCGGGCTCATCACCTGCGCCAAAAGCGGCACCGCCAGCCCCGAGACCACTGGCAACCCGCCCTTCGACAGGCCCACCGCCATCGCCGCGAGCACCGCCAGCACCCAGCCGATCGTCCCGATTTCCATCGCGCGTCCCCAGAATCGCCTCAGCCGCCGCCCGAAGTTGCGGCGCTAACAGCCTCTTCTGCCCCGCGTCCCGGTCAAAGGCCAGCCACGCCGCGCTAAAAAATTCCCCCGGATTCTCACGCTTTTTCGGTGCACAACGGCATACAAACGCTCCGCCGCAGCGCAGCGCCCTTGCCACAAGCCCCGCGACCCGCTAACCCATGCGCGTCAGTTTCAACCCATCCATCCTGACTTTTCGGAGGACTCCAATGGCCCGACCCAAGATTGCCCTTATCGGCGCAGGTCAGATCGGCGGCACGCTCGCCCATCTCGCCGCGATCAAAGAACTCGGTGACGTCGTCATGTTCGATATTGCCGAAGGCACCCCCCAGGGCAAAGCCCTCGACATCGCAGAGTCGGGCCCGTCCGAAGGTTTCGACGGTGTGTTCAAGGGCACCAACGACTATGCCGACATCGCGGGCGCAGACGTCTGCATCGTGACCGCAGGCGTGCCGCGCAAGCCCGGCATGTCGCGTGACGACCTGCTCGGCATCAACCTCAAGGTGATGAAATCGGTCGGCGAAGGCATCGCCGCGCACGCGCCGAACGCCTTCGTGATCTGCATCACCAACCCGCTCGACGCGATGGTTTGGGCGCTGCAACAGTTCTCGGGCCTGCCCGCGGAGAAAGTCGTCGGCATGGCCGGCGTGCTCGACTCGGCGCGCTTCCGCCACTTCCTCTCGGTCGAATTCGGCGTCTCGATGCGCGACGTCACCGCCTTCGTTCTGGGCGGCCACGGCGACACCATGGTGCCGCTCGCACGCTACTCGACCGTTGCCGGCATCCCGCTGCCGGATCTGGTCGAAATGGGCTGGACCACGCAGGAAAAACTGGACGCGATCATCCAGCGCACCCGTGACGGCGGCGCAGAGATCGTCGGCCTGCTGAAAACTGGCTCGGCCTTCTACGCTCCGGCGACCTCGGCCATCGAGATGGCGGAAGCCTATCTCAAGGACCAAAAGCGTCTCCTGCCCTGCGCGGCCTTCGTCAAAGGCGCCTTCGGCCTCGACGGCATGTATGTCGGCGTCCCGACCATCATCGGCGCCGGTGGCATCGAGAAGGTCGTCGACATCAAGCTCAACAAGGAAGAGCAAGCGATGTTCGACAAGTCGGTCGACGCGGTCAAAGGCCTCGTCGAAGCCTGCAAGGGCATCGACCCGACGCTGGCCTGATCGGCCAAACGGTTCTACTGTTCAAGGCGTCCCTTCGGGGGCGCCTTTTTCATTTCGGAGGTTTCATGCGTCTCTTTCCCCTCGCCGCGCTGGCCGCGCTCGCGCCCCTGCCCGCGCTGGCCGAACTCGACCTCTCGGCGGAGCTGTCCACGACCAGCATCTCCGCCATGCTGGAGCAGTTACGCGCCCGGCCCGCGCCCGATGCCGACACGCACTTTGCGATTGCCGGGCTGGAATTCCTTGGCGCGGTCGAGCGCACCTACCAGTTGCGCGCGCGCCACGGGCTCGAGGCGTTCTTCGCCTCGCCCTTCACCGGCTACATGGATGGTCCGCACCCCCCCGCCCCTGAACCGCTGACCGCCGAGGTAATCACGCAAAGCCTCACCGACACGCTCGCCGCGATGGAGCGCGCGCGCGCCGCGCTCGACGCTATCCCGTCCGAGGCCGACCCCGCCCTGATCGTCGATTTCGGCGCACCCTGGTTCGACATTGACGGCGACGGCGCGCGTGGCGATGGCGAGGGCATGGCCGATCTCGTCGGCCCCGCGCTGGTCGGCACATGGACCTGGCGCGAGCGCCCGCAGGACGCCGCGCTGCCGGTGATCCGCTTCGACGCGGCCGACCGGCACTGGCTGCGCGCCTATACGCAGCTGATCTCCGGCACGACCGAGATGATCCTCGCCTATGACCCGGCCCCCGCCATCGCCCGCGTGCTCGCCAGCCGCGCCGAGATCACCGCCGCGCAGCCCGACCCGAACCGCGACCTCTATGGCTTTGGCAGCTTCGTCGATGTCGTTGCGATGCTCGACGGTACGCTGCGCCAGAGGCCGGACGCCACCCGCACCCGCGCCGCGCGGACACATTGGCTTGGCATGATTGCGGATAACCGCCTGTTCTGGGCCGCGCTCGCCACGGAAACCGACAACGACCGCGAGTGGATTCCGAATGATCGCCAGACCTCCGCGCTTGGCATCGAATTCCCCGAAGGTCTTGACCAGACATGGGGCGCAGTGCTCGACGATGCCGAGGCGCTCCTGACCGGCACCCGCGCGATCCCGTTCTGGCGCGCGCCCATCGGACTGGACCTGAACGCGTTCCTCGAAAACCCCGCCCCGGTCGACTTCGTCGGCTGGGTGCAGGGCTGGGCCGCGCTAGAGTATCGCAGCGACGCGCCGCCGATCAGCGACACCAACTGGCGCGCCTTTTCCCGTGTGGTGCAGGGCCGCACCGGGCTGATGATGCTCACACTGAACTAAGGTTTGGAAACCAGCGGCGCGGGATCGAACCCCCACCGGTCCCGCGCCGCCCGGATCAGATCGGCCTCATGCCCGAGCAGCGCCAGATCGAAGGCACGCGGGCTGAGATCGACCTGCGGGAAGAGCGCAGCCACCTCCTCGGCGATGGCCGAAGGGTCCCGCGACAGCGCCGCACATTCCTCAAGCGCCGCCGTTTCCTCCGCACTCACCCCCAGCACATCCCACCACAGATCCGAGAGCGCCCGCGCATCCCCGGCAATCGCCTCCGCCGCGATGAACTGCGCCGAACGCGGCCCCGAATAAGGGATCGGATCGCCCGCCACCACGGTCGAGGCCCGGCGCAGCATTTTCAGGACGTAATGCAGCGGCGTCAGCCCGTCATAATGCTGCAAACGCGCGTTATAGCTGGGCCGATAGGGCACGACATTCTGCGTCTCGTCCCATGTTTTCAGGCAGAAATGCACGCCCATCGCATAGCCGCGCCCGGCCCGCACACAGGCCTTGCCCGCGACATGGCCGGTCAGCCCCTTGTTGAGAAACCGCGCCCGCGCGCCGTAAAGCAACTCGCCCGCATGTTTGAAATCCGGCCAGCGCCGCCGGAACACGCCCTCGAAAATATGCAGGCCGGGTTGGCGCGTCACATAGGCCCGCTCATCCACCTCCAGCTTGAGCCACCCCTTTTGCGGCGGCACCCGCGCCAGTTCCCATTCGAGCGGGCGCTCCAGCGTGACGAACTCGTCCGCGTCGCAATGCACCACCCAATCCAGCCCGCTCTCGTCCAGAACCCGCGTCGCATTATATTTCTGCCGCGCCTCGATCCGGGGCGGGCGCTTGGCCTGCCAAGCCCGCGCCCAGCCATCCTCGCCCGAGTGATGCACATGCACGCCCGCAACCTGCGCCACCAGCGCCTCGGCCTGCGGGTTGGGACGGTCGAAGAACAGATGGATCTCATCCGCGCCGACCGCGTGGTGATGCGCAACGAACGCCGCGATCAGGGGCAGCGGCTCGTCCACCGTGGCCACCACGCCCCAGCGCGGCAAAGCCGAAGGGTCTTTCCTGGAATTGCTCAAATCAACCGAAGCCTTTGCGAATCTTGCCGCAGACACATGACCCGAACCCGGCGAGTCGCGCCAGCCCCCGATTTCCCGCAGGTCCGAAGGTCAATGTGATCACAGTTTTAAAACCTGTGATCACAAAAGGCGGTTTTATGCCGATCTGGCCGCCCGAAGGGCATTTATCGTTTTGTCACATTGCCCGGATGTGCCAGAAGGCCACAAATCGCACCAGCATGGGAAAATGCCATGAACATTCATGAATATCAGGCGAAGCAGCTCCTCAAGAGCTACGGCTGCCCGGTCTCCGACGGCCGTGTGGTCCTCAAGGCCGACGAAGCCAAGACCGCAGCCGGCGAACTCGACGGGCCGCTCTGGGTCGTCAAGGCGCAGATCCACGCCGGTGGCCGCGGCAAGGGCAAGTTCAAAGAGCCCGAAGCCGGTGAAAAAGGCGGCGTTCGCCTCGCCAAGTCGGTCGAAGAGGCCGAAGCGATGGCCAAGCAGATGCTCGGCAAGACGCTGGTGACGCACCAGACCGGCCCGGCGGGCAAACAGGTCAACCGCATCTATATCGAAGACGGTTCGGACATCTCGCGCGAACTCTATCTCGCGCTGCTCGTCGATCGTGGCTCCTCGCGCGTGTCGATCGTCTGCTCGACCGAGGGCGGCATGGACATCGAAGAAGTCGCTGCCTCGACCCCCGAGAAAATCCTCAACCTCGTGATCGACCCGGCCACCGGCTACATGCCCTATCATGGCCGCCGCGTCGCCTTCTCGCTGGGCCTCGAAGGGGCGCAGGTGAAGCAGATGGTCGCGCTGCTCGGCAACCTCTACCGTGCCTTCACCGAGAAGGACATGGAGATGCTGGAAATCAACCCGCTGATCGTGATGGAAGACGGCAACCTCAAGCTGCTCGACGCCAAAGTGGGCTTCGACGGCAACGCCATCTATCGCCATCAGGACATCGCCGCTCTGCGCGACGAGACCGAAGAGGACCCCAAGGAACTCGCAGCCTCCAAGTTCGACCTGAACTACATCGCGCTCGACGGTGAAATCGGCTGCATGGTGAACGGCGCGGGCCTCGCAATGGCCACGATGGACATCATCAAGCTCTACGGTGCCGAACCGGCGAACTTCCTCGACGTTGGCGGCGGCGCCACCAAAGAGAAAGTCACCGAGGCCTTCAAGATCATCACCTCGGACCCGAACGTCAAAGGCATCCTCGTGAACATCTTCGGCGGCATCATGCGCTGTGACGTCATCGCCGAGGGCGTGATCGCGGCCGTGAAAGAGGTGGGCCTCAAGGTTCCGCTCGTCGTGCGTCTCGAAGGGACCAACGTCGAGAAGGGCAAAGAGATCATCAACAACTCGGGCCTCGACGTCATCGCGGGCGACAACCTCGCCGACGCCGCCCAGAAAATCGTCAAAGCGGTGAAGGGGTAATCCAATGGCAGTCCTCGTCAATGAAAACACCAAGGTGATCTGTCAGGGCTTCACCGGCTCGCAGGGCACGTTCCACTCCGAGCAGGCGATTGCCTACGGCACCAAGATGGTCGGCGGCGTGACCCCCGGCAAAGGCGGCACCAGCCACCTGAACCTGCCGGTGTTCAACTCGGTCCACGAAGCGAAACACGTGACCGGCGCCAACGCGACCGCGATCTACGTGCCCCCGCCCTTCGCGGCCGACTCGATCCTCGAGGCCATCGACGCCGAGATGGAACTGATCGTCTGCATCACCGAGGGCATCCCGGTCCTCGACATGATGAAGGTGAAGCGCGCGCTGATGGACAGCAAATCGCGCCTGATCGGGCCGAACTGCCCGGGCATCATCACCCCGGACGCGTGCAAGATCGGCATCATGCCGGGCCACATCCACAAGCGCGGCTCCTGTGGCGTCGTCTCGCGCTCGGGCACGCTGACCTATGAGGCCGTGAAGCAGACCACCGACCTCGGCCTCGGCCAGTCCTCGGCCGTCGGCATCGGCGGCGACCCGATCAAAGGCACCGAGCATATCGACGTGCTCGACATGTTCCTCGACGATCCGGAAACCACCTCGATCATCATGATCGGTGAAATCGGCGGCACTGCCGAAGAGGAAGCCGCGGAATTCCTCGCCGAGCAACGCAAGAAAGGCCGCTGGAAGCCGACCGCTGGCTTCATCGCGGGCCGCACGGCCCCTCCGGGCCGCCGCATGGGCCACGCGGGCGCAATCGTCGCCGGCGGCAAAGGCGATGCGGAGAGCAAGATCGAAGCCATGAAATCGGCGGGCATCGTGGTCGCCGAAAGCCCCGCGCATCTCGGCGAAGCCGTGATGAAGGCGATCAAGGGCGCATGACATCTGCGGGGGCGGTTCACGCCGCCCCCACCCCTTCGGCGCCACGCGCGCGCCTCTCGCAAGAGCAAATCAGAGACCGGCCCCCTCTGCTTTGCCCTTTCGAGCCAAGCTCGGAAGACACCGGCAAGCCGCCGGCCATGGAGTGCGTTTGATGACGGCCAATATGACCGACAGACCCGCAAAGGCGTGCCGCAGGGCGCGCGGGTCCGTGCGCTCCGTGCCCACCCGGCTGTCGGCCTTTTTGGCACGATCGGGGGAGGATCGAATGACCAGCACATTTAGCGACGCAAAACCGTTTGCCGCTTTGGCCTGCGCCGTGGCGCTCGCCGCCTGTTCGGGTGCGCAATCCGGCGGCACTCCGCCCAGCCTGATCTATGCCGCCAATGGCCCCGCGCCGGTCAGCTCGACCGACACTCCCGCGCATGTCGGCATCGTCGTCGTCGATCCGGTGACCGGCCAGACCGCCTTCACCACCAACCGTCAGCTCACCCCGGAGGAACAGCTCCGCGTCGCCGCCCAGCACTGCCACGGCCTCGGCAAGACGCTCTCGGGGGCCGATCTTGGCCGAACCTCTGTGGTCGGTGGTCAGGGGACCACCACCCAGGCCATGTGCCAGTAAGCGGAGCCGCACCGATGCGCCGCTTGTACCCCGCCCTGGCCCTGATCGGCACCGCGTTTGTCGCGGGCTGTGATGGCGCCCCGCTCCAAGGCCGCACTGACGGGCCGGTCGCCTATACCAAGTCGACCTACACCTCGTCCTACGGCAAACCCGCCGCCGCTGGTCCCGCACCGGCCCTCGCTCAACCCGGAGCGATGAGCATGGACGAGATCCGACGCTCCGCGCCGGGCCTTGCGCGCGCAATCGAGGCGAACCCTTCAAATGCCGAGATCGAAGCCCGTCTCAAGGGCAAGGACCTCACCCAGATGACCGAGGACGAGATCGGCCTCATGTCGCTCGCCATGGCCCGCGATATCTGCGGCGTGGCGCCCGACGCCCGGATCGATGCCTCGACGCAATGCAACCTCGCGCCCTGACAAGGGCCCGGATGAACACAGACACGCTCAGACGCCTCAAGGTGATATCATGAACGACCAATCTCCGAACGACCAGTTCCAAGCGTCGTCCTTCCTGCAAGGGCATAACGCCGAATATGTTGAACAGCTCTACGCGCGCTTTGCCGCCGACCCGACCTCGGTCGACGATGCCTGGGCCGCGTTCTTCGCCTCGCTGGGCGATATCGAGACCGACGTGAAGAAATCGGCTGCCGGCGCAAGCTGGGACCGCGCCGACTGGCCGCCCGCGCCCGCCGATGACATGACCGGCGCGCTCACCGGCGAATGGCCGGTGGTGCCCGCCAAGGAAGGCAAGGCCGCAGGCGACAAGATCAAGGCCAAAGCCGCCGAGAAAGGCGTCGAGGTCTCGGACGAGGCGGTCAAACGCGCCGTGCTCGACAGTATCCGCGCGCTGATGATCATCCGCGCCTACCGGATTCGCGGCCACCTGATCGCCGATCTCGACCCGCTGCGGATGGCCGAGCGCACCCCGCACCCGGAGCTTGAGCCGAAATCCTACGGCTTCACCGAGGCCGACATGGACCGCCCGATCTTCATCGACAACGTTCTGGGTCTCCAGATCGCGTCGATGCGCCAGATCATCGACATCGTGAAGCGCACCTATTGCGGCACCTTCGCGCTACAATACATGCACATCTCGAACCCCGATGAGGCCGCATGGCTCAAGGAGCGGATCGAGGGGTATGGCAAGGAAATCACCTTCACCCGTGAGGGCCGCCGCGCGATCCTGAACAAGCTGGTCGAGGCCGAGGGCTTCGAAAAGTTCCTCCATGTGAAATACATGGGCACCAAGCGTTTCGGCCTCGATGGCGGTGAGGCGCTGATCCCGGCGATGGAGCAGATCATCAAGCGGGGCGGCAGCCTTGGCCTCAAGGAGATCGTGATCGGCATGCCGCACCGTGGCCGCCTCTCGGTTCTGGCCAACGTGATGTCGAAACCCTACCGCGCGATCTTCCACGAATTCCAGGGCGGCTCCTACAAGCCCGAGGACGTGGACGGTTCGGGCGACGTGAAATACCACCTCGGCGCCTCGTCGGACCGCGTGTTCGACGGCAACAAGGTCCACCTGTCGCTGACCGCCAACCCCTCGCACCTCGAGGCGGTGAACCCGGTCGTCCTCGGCAAGGTCCGCGCCAAGCAGGATCAGTTGAACGACACCGAAGAGCGGATGCAGGTTCTCCCGGTTCTGCTGCACGGGGATGCGGCCTTTGCCGGTCAGGGCGTCGTCGCGGAATGCTTCGGCCTCTCGGGCCTGCGCGGTCACCGCACCGGCGGCACCATCCATATCGTGGTGAACAACCAGATCGGCTTCACCACCGCGCCGCATTTCTCGCGCTCCTCGCCCTATCCGACCGACATCGCGCTCATGGTGGAAGCCCCGATCTTCCACGTGAACGGCGACGACCCGGAGGCTGTGGTCCACGCCGCCAAGGTGGCGATCGAGTTCCGCCAGAAGTTCCACAAAGACGTGGTCATCGACATGTTCTGCTATCGCCGCTTCGGTCACAACGAAGGCGACGAGCCCATGTTCACCAACCCGCAGATGTACAAACGCATCAAGGGCCACAAGACCACGCTGCAACTCTATACCGAGCGTCTCGTCGCGGACGGTCTCATCCCCGAGGGCGAGATCGAGGACATGAAGGCCGCCTTCCAGGCGCACCTGAACGAAGAGTTCGAGATCGGCAAACAGTTCAAGCCGAACAAGGCCGACTGGCTCGATGGCCGCTGGTCGCATCTTGACCGCGAGAAGGAAGACTACGACGCGGGCGTGACCTCGGTCAGCCCCGCCACCTTCGCCGAAGTGGGCCGCGCGCTCTCGACGCCGCCGCAGAACTTCGACCTGCACAAGACCGTGGGCCGTCAGCTCGAGGCGAAAGCCAAGATGTTCGAGACCGGCAAGGGCTTCGACTGGGCGACCGCCGAGGCACTGGCCTTCGGCTCGCTCCTGACCGAAGGCTTCCCGGTCCGCCTCGCGGGTCAGGACTGTACCCGCGGCACGTTCAGCCAACGCCATTCGGGCCTGATCGACCAGACCTCCGAAGAGCGCTACTACCCGCTGAACAACATCAAGCCGGGTCAGGCGCGCTACGAGGTCATCGACTCGATGCTCTCCGAATACGCGGTGCTTGGCTTCGAATACGGCTACTCGCTGGCGGAACCGAACGCGCTCACCCTCTGGGAAGCCCAGTTCGGCGACTTCGCCAACGGCGCGCAGATCATGTTCGACCAGTTCATCAACTCGGGCGAGCGTAAATGGCTGCGGATGTCGGGCCTTGTGTGCCTCTTGCCGCATGGCTTCGAAGGTCAGGGCCCCGAGCACAGCTCGGCCCGTCTCGAACGCTTCCTGCAACTCTCGGCAGAGGATAACTGGATCGTCGCCAACTGCTCGACGCCGGCGAACTACTTCCACATCCTGCGCCGTCAGATCCACCGCAACTTCCGCAAGCCGCTGATCCTGATGACGCCGAAATCGCTCCTGCGTCACCCGCTCTGCACCTCGAAGGCTGAAGAGTTCACCACCGGCTCCTTCTTCCGCCGCGTGATGTGGGACGATGCCGACACCCAGCATCAGGGTAACTCGGAGTTCAAGCTGGCCGCCGACGACAAGATCAAGCGCGTCGTGATCTGCTCGGGCAAGGTCTATTACGACCTGCTCGCCGAGCGCGACGCCCGCGGTCTCGAGGATGTCTACATCCTGCGCCTCGAACAGTTCTACCCGTTCCCGGCGCATTCGATGGTCAAGGAACTCTCGCGCTTCAAGGGCGCCGAGATCGTCTGGTGTCAGGAAGAGCCGAAGAACCAGGGCGCCTGGACCTTCGTCGAACCGAACATCGAATGGGTACTCGGCAAGATCGACGCCAAACACGGGCGCGCCCGCTACGCAGGCCGTGCCGCCTCGGCCTCGCCCGCGACGGGTCTGGCCAGCCGCCACAAGGCCGAGCAGGAAGCGCTCGTCCATGACGCATTGGAGGGTTGATAGATGAGCACCGAAGTCCGCGTTCCCACGCTTGGCGAAAGCGTCTCCGAAGCCACCGTCGCCACCTGGTTCAAGAAGCCGGGTGACGCGGTCGCGCAGGATGAGATGCTGTGCGAGCTTGAAACCGACAAGGTGACCGTCGAAGTGCCCGCGCCCGCCGCTGGCACCCTCGCCGAGATCGTCGCCGCCGAAGGCGAGACGGTCGGTGTCGATGCCCTCCTTGCCATGATCACCGAAGCGGGCGCCGCCGCCGCGCCCGCCGCTCCGAAATCCGAAAATACCGGCGCCGCCGCAGCCGCGCCCCAATCCAATGAGGTCAAAATGACTGACGTTATGGTCCCCACGCTCGGCGAATCGGTGTCCGAGGCGACGGTTTCCACCTGGTTCAAGAAAGTCGGCGACACCGTCGCGCAGGACGAAATGCTCTGCGAGCTTGAAACCGATAAAGTCTCGGTCGAGGTTCCCTCGCCGGTCGCAGGCGTGCTGACCGAAATCCTCGCCAAAGAGGGTGACACTGTCGACGCCACCGCCAAGCTCGCCGTGATCGCCGAAGGCGAAGGCGCCGCCGCCGCTGCCCCCGCAGCCGCCGCACCGGCCCCCGCCGCCGCTCCGGCCGCCTCGGGCGCCAAGGATGTCGAAGACGCACCCTCCGCCAAGAAGCTGATGGCCGAGAAGGGCATCGACCCGGCTTCGGTTCAGGGCTCGGGCAAAGACGGCCGCATCATGAAGGAAGACGTGGCGAATGCCGGTGCGAAAACCGCGCCTGCCGTGTCCATCGCGCCCGCCGCCGCCGCGCCGCGCGGCACGCCGAACCAGGAAGATGCCGCCCGCGAAGAGCGCGTGCGCATGACCAAGCTGCGCCAGACCATCGCCAAGCGCCTCAAGGACAGCCAGAACACCGCCGCCATGCTCACCACCTATAACGAGGTGGACATGACCGAGGTGATGGCGCTGCGCAACACCTACAAGGACGCCTTCGAGAAGAAGCACGGCGTGCGCATGGGCTTCATGTCCTTCTTCACCAAGGCCTGCTGCCACGCACTCAAGGAAGTGCCGGAAGTGAACGCCGAGATCGACGGCACCGACATCGTCTACAAGAACTACGTCCACATGGGCGTGGCCGCGGGCACGCCCACCGGCCTCGTGGTTCCGGTGATCCGTGACGCCGACCAGATGTCCTTCGCCGAGATCGAGAAAGCCATCGCCGAGAAGGGCAAGCGCGCCCGTGACGGCAAGCTCTCGATGGCCGAGATGCAAGGCGGCACCTTCACCATCTCGAACGGTGGTGTCTATGGCTCGCTGATGTCCTCGCCGATCCTCAACCCGCCGCAATCGGGTATCCTCGGCATGCACAAGATCCAGGACCGCCCGATGGTCATCAACGGCGAGATCAAGATCCGCCCGATGATGTATCTCGCGCTCTCCTACGATCACCGCATCGTCGACGGCAAAGGCGCCGTGACCTTCCTCGTGCGCGTCAAAGAGGCGCTGGAAGACCCGCGCCGCCTGCTGATGGATCTGTAATCCGTTCTGCGCGCCCCCGGCCCCTCGTGGGTCGCGGGGCGCGCGCCCTCTCACACTGACGCGCCTCGGCCCGCTTCGGGCCCGCCCTGCCCCAAGATGTGACGCGGTGGCGATCTGGCGGAAATCTGGCTGAAAACCAGCTGAAAACCAGCTTTTGATTTCAGCCTCGAAGCAAAGGACGAAACACCATGGCAGATTTTGATGTGATCGTGATCGGCGGCGGCCCGGGCGGCTATGTCTGCGCCATCCGCTGCGCCCAGCTCGGGCTGAAAACCGCCTGCGTCGAAGGGCGTGACGCGCTCGGCGGCACCTGCCTCAACGTGGGCTGCATCCCCTCCAAGGCGCTGCTGAACGCGACCCACCAGCTCCACGAGGCAGAGCACAACTTTGCCAAGATGGGCCTCAAGGGCAAAAGCCCCTCGGTCGACTGGAAACAGATGCAAGCCTATAAGGATGATGTCATCGGCGGCAACACCAAGGGCATCGAATTCCTCTTTAAAAAGAACAAGGTAACCTGGCTCAAAGGCTGGGGCTCGATCCCCGCGGCTGGTCAGGTCAAGGTCGGTGACGAAGTCCACTCGGCCAAGAAGATCATCGTTGCGACCGGCTCGGAACCGGCCTCGCTGCCCGGCATCGAGATCGACGAAAAGACCGTCGTGACCTCGACCGGCGCGCTCTCGCTGCCCAAGATCCCGAAGTCGATGGTGGTGATCGGCGCAGGCGTGATCGGCCTCGAAATGGGCTCGGTCTACGCGCGCCTCGGCGCCGATGTGACCGTGGTCGAATATCTCGACGCGATCACCCCCGGCATGGATGGCGAGATCGCCAAGAGCTTCCAGAAGATCCTTCAGAAACAGGGCCTTAAGTTCGTCCTCGGCGCCGCCGTCCAAGGCGTTTCGACCGCCAAGGGCAAGGCCACCGTCAGCTACAAGCTGCGCAAGGACGACTCGGATGCGACGCTTGACGCAGAGGTCGTGCTCGTCGCCACCGGCCGCAAACCCTATACCGATGGCCTCGGCCTCGAAGCGCTCGGCGTCGAGATGCTGCCGCGCGGTCAGATCAAAACCGACGCACATTGGCAAACCTCGGTCCCCGGCATCTACGCGATCGGCGACGCGATCACCGGCCCGATGCTCGCCCATAAGGCCGAGGACGAAGGCATGGCGGTGGCCGAAGTGGTCGCCGGCAAGCATGGCCATGTGAACTACGACGTGATCCCCGGCGTGATCTACACCACCCCCGAGGTCGCCTCCGTCGGCAAAACCGAAGAGGTGCTCAAGCAAGAGGGCCGCGCCTACAAGGTCGGCAAGTTCTCCTTCATGGGCAACGGCCGCGCCAAGGCCGTGTTCCAGGCGGATGGCTTCGTCAAGCTGATCGTCGATGCGGCCACCGATCGCATCCTCGGCTGCCATATCATCGGCCCGGCAGCTGGCGACATGATCCACGAAATCTGCGTCGCGATGGAATTCGGTGCCTCGGCACAGGACATCGCGCTGACCTGCCACGCACACCCGACCTATTCCGAGGCCGTGCGCGAGGCCGCGCTCGCCTGTGGCGACGGTGCGATCCACGCCTGATTTCTGTCATCAAATCAATGACAAAGGGCGGCCCGTGCGGTCGCCCTTTTCGCTTTCATCAAACCTGAAATACTCCGGGGGAATTGGCCGCAGGCCAAGGGGGCAGAGCCCCTCTTACCCCGCCAGATGCCGCAGCCCGTGGGTCACATCGGCGCGCACCGCAAGCCGCAACGCCGGCTCGTCCCCGGCCCGCAGCGCGGTCAGGATCATGCGATGATGGCGCGGCGGTTCATTGCGCGATACGCGGTTGTAGAGCGCCCGCATCGTCGGCCCAAGCTGCAGCCAGACCGTCTCGATCACCGCCAGCATCGCGGGCGCCTGCGCGCGCAGATAGAGCGTGCGGTGGAACTCCAGATTGGTGCGGATATAGCTCACCGGGTCCTGCTTCGCCACGGCCTCGGCATTGGCGGTATTGATCGCCGCCAGCCGGTCGATCAGCGCAAGGTGCGCGCGCGGCAAGGCCCGCGCCGCCAGCTCCGGCTCGATGAGCGCCCGCAGCGCCGCCAGCTCCTCGATCCGCTCGTTGGACAGCTCCGGCGTCCCGACCCGCCCCGACGAGGACAGCATCAAGGCGCCCTCCGCCACCAGCCGCCGCAAGGCCTCGCGCGCGGGCGTCATCGACACCCCATATTGCTTGCCCAAGCCCCGCAGTGTCAGCGCCTGTCCCGGCTGAATCTCGCCATGCATGATCTGCTGGCGCAGCGTGCGATAGAGCCGGTCATGCGCGGCGGTTTCTATGGGACGGGTGGTAAGCGTTGTCATAGCGGCATTTGTGATCACAAACGCGTCTTGCGTCAATCACGAAAGCGGATCGCCTGAAGCCGCCCACCCTCGCGCTTGAGCCACGCCCGCTCGGCGCGGAAGCTCGGTCGCAGATGCTCGACGACCGCCCAGAAGGCGGGCGAGTGGTTCATCTCTGCCAGATGCGCGACCTCATGCGCGGCAACATAGTCCAGCACCGCGGGCGGCGCCATGATCAGCCGCCAGCTATAGCTGAGCGAGCCGTCATGGCTGCACGAGCCCCAGCGCGAGCGCGTGTCGCGCAGTGTGATCCGCCGGATCGGGCGGGCGATCTGCGCGGCATAGGCTTCGCTGGCCGCTTGCAGCCGTTGCCGGGCGGCGAGCTTCAGAAATGCCTCCAGACTGCCGCCCAGCCGCTCCGGGTTCTGCGGCACGAACACCACCTCTCCCTCGATCCGGGGCGCGCGCAGCGCGGCGGGCGTGATCGTCAACTCGCGCCCCTCATAGGGCAGCAGGCCCCCGAACGTCACCCTCTGCACTGGGGAGATCTGCGCCAATTGCCGCGCGAGCCAGTCCGCCTGCGACTGCGCAAAGGCGATCCCGTCAGCCTCGGAGGCAAAGCGCGGCAGGGTCAGCGTCACCGCCCCGTCAAGGCGCGACACCCTCAGACTGTAGCGCCGCGCCCGCGCCGAGCGACGCAGAACCAGCGGCACCTCGCGCCGGTCCGGCAGCGACAGGATCGGGGGTTTGGCGGGGCTCAGGGTGGTCTCCGAAAGATGAATTGCGGCTTTGGCACGGCTTGCGGCCAGCGAGAGCGAGAAAGGCTTTGACACCCCGCAACCAGTATGGCAGTTGGCTGCGACTCTGATGAGAGCGATGCTAGGAGAATTCCATGCCCAAAGAGGAATGGGGCGTCAAGCGCCTCTGCCCGCATTGCGCGAGCCGGTTCTACGATCTGAACAAAGACCCGATGACCTGCCCCGTCTGCGCGAACAGCTTCACGCTCGAAAGCCTGACCGAAGGCCGTAGCCGCGTGATCAGCTCCGAAAAGACCAGCAAGACGTCGCAGGTCGATGTTGACGATCTGAACGATGCGGACGATCTCGACGACGATTCCGGCGACGTGGATCTGGACGACGATCTGCTCGAGGATGACGACGACGATAACGTCTCGCTCGACGAAATCGCCGATGTGAGCAAGGAGGATGAGGACAACTAAGTCCCGTCTGTCCCGAATGGCTTGGGCGCGGAAGCTACGGCTTTCGCGCTTTTGCTTTTTCGGATCGGCCCCGCGTCAGCGCGCAGGATTTTCGCGCGCGCAGGATGAAATTCCTCTTGCGCCCCGCCCACGAAGTTTCTATACGCCTCCCACACGCGATGGGCTTGCCCGCGCGAGACCTCCGGTGGGGCCATAGCTCAGTTGGGAGAGCGCTTGAATGGCATTCAAGAGGTCAGGGGTTCGACTCCCCTTGGCTCCACCAATCACTTCCTAAATCTGATTCCTAGCAGCGCCGGGCACGCCCATGCGCGCTATTGACGACGCACGGGCTTTCGCGGTTTAGCGCGGCGCGAATATCCGCCCTAGCGTATTGAGCAAAAGCTGCGCGGCAAGGATCGAGGTGATCTCGGTCGGGTCGTAGGGTGGTGCCACTTCGACAAGGTCGATCCCGACGATCTGCCCCCGCTTCGCCAGCCCCGCGACCAGTTCGAGCACTTCGTAATATTGGAACCCGCCATGGCTCGGCGTGCCCGTGCCCGGGGCGATCGAAGGATCGAAACCGTCGATGTCGATCGTGAGGTAATAGCGCTTGCCCGCAGGCACACGCTCCAACACGGCCTCGACGCCGAGGGCGCGGATCTGGCGCACCGAGAGGATATCGGAGCCCATCTCCCGCGCCGCGTCATAACCCTCTTTGGCGGTCGAAGAGACGTTGCGGATGCCGAACTGGCTGAGCCCGGTCACCCAAGGCTTCTCGGCTGCGCGGCGCATCGGGTTGCCGTGTCCATTGCGCACGCCATGGCGCTCATCGACGAAATCGAGATGCGCGTCGATCTGGACGATGTGGATCGGCTCCTGCTCGGAGAACGCATCAATGCAGGGGATGTTGATCGAGTGATCGCCGCCCAGCACCACTGGCAGCGCCCCCGCCTTCAGGATCGCCCGCACGCCCGCCTCGATCCCGGCATGGCTGCCTTTGGTATCGGTGTGGATGATGTCCGCGTCGCCGATATCCACGATCCGCACCCCGTCGAGATAGGTCACGTCATCCTCGTGATCGTAGGCGCCCGCATGACCGAAAGAGAACAGGGTGCTGGCCTCGCGGATACCGCGCGGCCCGAACCGCGCACCCGCCCGCCACTGGGTGCCCGCGTCGAAGGGCGCACCGAGCACCGCGACATCGGCGTCGATGGCGCTCCAGTCCGGCTGATAGGGGGATTTGGCGAAGGTCGAGATGCCGACGAAGGGCAGGTTCAAGCGACCGGACTCATAGCCATGCGCCATGCGTGACACTCCTTTGGAAAACGGCGCGAGGCTCCTGCCCCGCGCCGCTCGATTTCGCGCGCGATAGACCGCGGATGTCAAACGGGTTTTTATACCCGCTCGCTCACCCCTCCTCGCGCGGTCGCCATCCTGCCGGTGCGGCATCAACAGACGCCAACGCAGGGGCGGCATGGGCCGGGGCAAGGGGGCTCTCGGAGAGGCGGATCGGCAAGCGCAGGCCCGGCACGCCCTCCGAGTCGATCTGCATGCCGCGCGCGATCACCTGCGGATCGGCAAAGACCTGATCGAGCGTGTTGATCGGCCCGGCGGGCACGGTGGCGGCCTCGAACGCGGCCAGAAGCTCCGCGCGGTCCCAGGTTATCAGCGCCGCCACAAGGCTCTCTCGCAGCACGAGCCGATTGGCGACGCGCGCCTCGTTCGTCGCAAAACGCGGATCGCCAACAAGCCCCGTCAGTCCCAGCACGCCGCAGGCGCGCGCGAACTGCCCGTCATTGCCGACGGCGAGGATGATATCCCCGGAGCCCGTCGGCAGCACCTCATAGGGCGCGATATTGGGATGCGCGTTGCCCAGTCTCGAGGGCGCACGCCCGGTCGTCAGGAAGTTCATCCCCTGATTGGCCAGAACCCCCACTGCGCAATCCAAAAGCGCCATATCGACCAGCTGCCCGCGCCCGGTCTGCGCGCGCGCAGCCAGTGCCGCCTGAATGCCAATGACCGCATACAGCCCAGTAAAAATGTCGGCGAAGGCGATGCCGACCTTCTGCGGCTCGCCCGCCGGATCACCGGTGAGCGACATCCAGCCCGCCATACCTTGAATCAAAAAGTCATAGCCCGCGCGCGGCGCATAGGGCCCGTCCTGCCCAAAGCCGGTGATCGAGCAATAGACCAGCCCCGGATTGATCTGCGACAGGCTCTCGTAATCCAGCCCGTATTTCTTCAACCCGCCCAGCTTGAAGTTCTCGATCACCACATCCGCGTCCCGCACCAGCTCGCGGATCTGCGCCTGCCCCTCAGGCGTGCGGAAATCGACCGTGACCGAGCGCTTGCCCCGGTTCGTCGCGTGGAAATAGGCCGCAGCGCGGTCACCTTCGTGTTCGACGAAGGGCGGACCCCAGCGGCGGGTATCGTCACCCTCCGGGGCCTCGACCTTGAGAACATCCGCCCCAAGGTCGGCGAGGATCTGCCCCGCCCAAGGCCCCGCGAGAATCCGGGCGAGTTCGAGAACCCGCACCCCATCGAGCGGTGGCCGCGTCATCAGAAGAACGCCTGCAGGCCGGTTTGCGCACGGCCAAGGATCAGCGCATGAACGTCATGCGCGCCCTCATAGGTGTTCACCGTCTCGAGGTTCGCCGCATGCCGCATCACGTGGTATTCGGCCTGAATGCCGTTGCCGCCATGCATGTCGCGCGCCAGCCGCGCGATATCGAGCGCCTTGCCGCAGTTGTTGCGCTTGATCAGGCTGATCATCTCGGGCGCGGCGCGGGCCTCGTCCATCAGGCGACCGACACGCAGCGCGGCCTGAAGGCCGAGCGTGATCTCAGTCTGCATATCGGCAAGCTTCTTCTGGTAAAGCTGCATGCCGGCCAGCGGCTTGTTGAACTGCTTGCGGTCGAGCCCGTATTGGCGCGAGCGATGCCAGCAATCCTCTGCCGCGCCCATCACACCCCATGCGATGCCGTAGCGCGCCCGGTTAAGACAGCCGAACGGCCCCTTCAGACCCGAAACCTCGGGCAGAAGCGCATCCTCGCCGACCTCGACATTCTCCATCACGATCTCGCCGGTCACCGAAGCCCGGAGCGAGAGCTTTCCTCCGATCTTCGGTGCCGAGAGACCTTTCATGCCCTTCTCAAGCACGAAACCTTTGATCTTGCCGCCATGCGCCTCGGATTTCGCCCAGACCACGAAGACATCCGCGATCGGCGCGTTCGAGATCCACATTTTCGAGCCGTTCAGCACATAGCCGCCATCGGTTTTCTTGGCGGTGGTCTTCATGCCCGCCGGGTCCGATCCCGCATCCGGCTCGGTCAGGCCAAAGCAGCCGATCCATTCGCCGCTGGCGAGTTTGGGCAGGTATTTCTGGCGCTGCGCCTCGGTGCCGTAGGCGAAAATCGGATACATGACGAGGCTCGACTGCACCGACATCATCGAGCGGTAGCCGCTATCGACACGCTCCACTTCGCGCGCCACCAGACCGTAGGCGACATAGGATGCACCCAGACCGCCATAGGCTTCGGGAATGGTCGCACCGAGAAGCCCCAGTTCGCCCATTTCAGCGAAGATCTCCGGGTCGGTTACCTCATCGAGATAGGCTTGGGTCACGCGCGAGGCGAGCTTGTCCTGCGCGAAGGCGTAGGCCGAGTCGCGGATCATCCGCTCTTCTTCGGTGAGCTGATCGTCGAGAAGGAAGGGGTCCTCCCACGAGAAGCCTGCGAGATCGGGGCGGTCCTTGGGTTTAAGCGGGCTGGTCATCGCTGGGCTCCGGGGCTGAATATCTGGATTTGCACCGATCCTAGCCGGGCGCGAGGCTGGTGTGAAACGATAATATCTGGTCAGTCAATGAGTAAAAGTAATAGACTTTGGCCGGAAAGCAGCAAATCAGGCGTAAACAATGCCGCAAAGCCATATCCCCAGCATCTCGGAACTCGAAGCCTTCACCGCCTGCGCGCGCGAAGGCACGACCGTGATGGCCGCGCGTCGACTCAACCTGACGCAAAGCGCGGTATCGCGCTCACTGGCCACGCTTGAGGACCGGCTGGGGGTTGCGCTGTTCAACCGGGTGCGGCGGCGGCTGGTGCTGGCGCCCGCGGGCGCAGCCTTTCTTGAACGCGCCGAGCGGCTTCTGGCAGACCTGAGCGACGCGACCGCCTCGGCCATTGCCTTCGGGGGCGAGCGCACCGTGCTGCGGATGGCGGTTTTGCCGAGCTTCGGGCGCAGTTGGCTGATCCCGCGCCTGCACCGTTTCGCCGCCGAGGCCCCCGAGGTGACCGTCGATCTTGCCGCGCGGCTGACGCCGGTCGATTTCGCCCACGAGCCCTTTGACCTCTCAATCATGCGCGCGCGTCATGAGGCGGCGGTCGCGGCCGAGCCGATCCTTGCCGAAGAGCTGGTGCTGGTGGCCGCGCCCGCGCTGATGGCGGGGCGGTCGGAACTCTCGCCCGAAGACGTGCTCCGCTTGCCGCTCCTCCAACAGTCCACGCGGGCGACGCTTTGGCTCGACTGGTTCCGCGAGACCGGGGCCGACGCGCGGCTGATCCTGCGCGGGGCGCGGTTCGATCATTTCGACATGATTATCGACGCGGCCGCCGTGGGTCTGGGCGTGGGTCTCGTCCCCGAAATCGTCGCGCGCGAGGCGCTGACCTCCGGGCGGCTGATGCTGGCCGCGCCGCGTCGGTTCCGCACCGGCGACGACTACGCGCTGTTCCTGCCCGAGCACAGCGCCCCCGCGCCCCATGTCACCGCCTTCCGCGACTGGCTCCTGCGCGAGATCGGCGCGGGCTAACCACCCAGCCGAAACGCGCCGGGGCTTTGGCCCGACCATTTGCGAAAGGCCCGGTGAAAGGCGCTCGGTTCGCTATAGCCGAGATCGGCGGCAATCTGCGCGACGGGGCGGTCGGTGTCCCGCAAGAGCCTTTGCGCCCGCACGAAACGCAACTCATCCTTGAGCGCGCCGTAACTCTGCCCCTCGGCGCGCAGACGGCGACGAAGCGTGGCGGGCGGCAGATGCCATTGCCGCGCAAGGTCGTCAAAGCGCGGCCAGTCCGTGGCAGGCAGGTCACGCAAGAGCGCGCGCAGACGGGCCGTGACCCCCTCGTCGTGACGATAGCGCACGAGGAAATTCGCCGGCGCCCCACGCAGGAAGACCCGCAGCGCCGCCTCGGTGCGGATCACCGGCAGCGCGAGATAGGCGGCATCGAAGGCCAGACGGCTTTGCGGCGCATCGAATTGCACGGGCGCGCCGAAGAACACCCGGTAGTCGGCCCGATGCGCGGGCGGCGGGCAGGCGAAATCGACGCGGCGCAGCGGAATCCGCCGCCCGACCAGCCAGCAGGCCAGCCCGTGCAGGATCAGCCAATAGGTCCGGTAGGCAAAGGCCCGGCGCGGCCCGCCTGCATCGCGCAGCCGGATTTCCGCCTGCCCGTCATGGGCCTCCAGAACCCCCGCCGGATCGTCGAGCACCACCCGCAGAAACCGCAGCGCCCGGTTCAGCGCCTGTTCGAGCGTGCGCGCATGCAGCACCGCATGACAGAGCAGCGCGAAGCTTCCCGGCCGCATGGCGCGCGCGGCGAGGCCGAAGAACTCGTCGTCCAACTCTTCCGCCATGGCGAGCCAGAGCGCGCCATATTGCTCGGCGGTGACCGGTTCCGTGATCGGATCGGGCAGGCCCAGCCGATGCAGAAAGGGCGTCACCTCCCGCCCCTGCGCGCGCAGGCAGTCGAGCGCATCCTCGACAAAACCCGGCGAAATCATGCGCCGCTCCATGGCCAGCACCTGCATTGCAAAACCGATCATTCTATTAGACCCGCAATGTCATTGTTTGCAATATGACGTCGGACTAGCACAGAAGGCGGAGGCCTCGCTAAGCTGAGGCGTGCGGATGCACTGGGAGGACAGGATGCAGATCAAGGATCGGGTATTTCTGATCACCGGCGGCGGCTCGGGTCTGGGCGCGGCCGTGGGGCAGATGGTGGTCGAGGCGGGCGGCAAGGCCGTGCTGCTCGACGTGAATGCCGAAGCGGGCGCGGCGCAGGCCGAAGCGCTTGGACCGAACGCGCTCTTTTGCAAAACGGATGTCACGAGCGATGCCGACGGACGCGCTGCAGTCGCCGCCGCGCAAGAGGCCTTTGGCCGGATCGACGGGCTCGTGAATTGCGCGGGCGTCGCGCCGGGCGCAAAGATCGTCGGGCGCGAGGGGCCGCATGCGCTCGACAGCTTCGCGCGGGCGATCTCGATCAACCTGATCGGCACCTTCAACATGCTGCGCCTTGCCGCCGACGCGATCTCCAGGCAGGCGCGCGCCGAGGGCGAGGATGGCGGCGTGATCGTCAACACCGCCTCCATCGCGGCCTTTGACGGGCAGATCGGGCAAGCGGCCTACGCGGCCTCCAAGGGCGGCGTCGCCTCGCTCACCCTGCCCGCCGCGCGCGAACTCTCACGGTTCGGCATCCGCGTCGTCACCATCGCACCGGGGATTTTCGGCACACCGATGATGTTGGGCCTGCCGCAAGAGGTGCAGGACAGCCTCGGGGCCTCGGTGCCGTTCCCGCCGCGTCTCGGGCGGCCTGCGGAATATGCGGCGCTGGTGCGCCAGATCATCGAGAACCAGATGCTCAACGGCGAGGTGATCCGCATCGACGGCGCGCTTCGCATGGCGCCGCGCTAAGGCGCCTTTCAGGGAGGATAAACCATGCAGGACGATCCGATTGTCATCGTGGGCAGCGCCCGCACGCCGATGGGCGGGTTTCAGGGCGATCTCGCCGGGGCGAACGCCGCCGAACTGGGCGCCAGCGCGATCCGCGCAAGCCTCGCAGGCGCGGGCCTGTCGCCCGAGGCCGTCGAAGAGGTGATCTTCGGCTGCGTGCTTCCCGCCGGTCAGGGTCAGGCCCCGGCGCGGCAGGCGGCGCTTGGCGCGGGCCTTCCGCTTGGCGCCGGTGCGACCACAGTCAACAAGATGTGCGGCTCGGGGATGAAGGCGGCGATGCTCGCCCATGACCTGATTCTTGCGGGCAGCGCCGATGTGATGGTCGCGGGCGGCATGGAGAGCATGTCGAACGCCCCCTACCTGCTGCCCAAGGCGCGCGGCGGCTACCGCATGGGTCACGGGCAGGTGATGGACCACATGTTCCTCGACGGGCTCGAAGACGCCTATGACAAAGGCCGCCTGATGGGCACCTTCGCCGAAGACTGCGCCGAGGCCTATCAGTTCACCCGCGAGGCGCAGGACGATTTCGCGATCACCTCACTGAAGCGCGCGCAAGCCGCGATCGAGGGCGGCAAGTTCACCGCCGAGGTCGCGCCCTTCACCGTGAAGACGCGCAAGGGCGACGTGCTGGTCGAGATCGACGAGCAACCCGGCAAGGCGCGGCTCGACAAGATCCCCGGCCTCAAGCCCGCTTTCCGCAAGGACGGCACCGTCACGGCGGCCAATTCCAGTTCGATCTCGGACGGGGCGGCGGCACTGGTGCTGATGCGCCGCTCCGAGGCCGAGAAGCGCGGCCTCACCCCGCGCGCGGTCATCCACGGCCACGCCACCTTTGCCGACAAGCCCAACCTGTTCCCGACCGCCCCCATCGGCGCGATGCGCCGCCTGTCGGAGCGGATCGGCTGGGCAATGGGCGATGTCGATCTCTTCGAGATCAACGAGGCCTTCGCGGTCGTCACCATGGCGGCGATGCGCGATCTCGACCTGCCCCATGACAAGGTGAACGTGCATGGCGGGGCTTGCGCGCTTGGCCACCCGATCGGCGCGTCCGGCGCGCGGGTGATGGTGACGCTGCTCGCCGCGCTGGAGACCTACGGTCTTTCGCGCGGGGTCGCATCGCTCTGCATCGGCGGCGGTGAAGCGACGGCCATCGCAATCGAACGGGTGTCCTGATGCTGCTGACCGAAACGCAAGAGCAGGTGCGCGACATGGTGCGCGCCTTCGCCGCCGAGCGGCTGGCGCCCGGCGCTGCCCAACGCGACCGTGACCACGCCTTCCCGCGTGCGGAACTGCGCGCGATGGGCGAGTTGGGCCTTTTGGGGATGCTGGTGCCCGAGAGCTATGGCGGCTCGGATCTGGGCGCGGTGGCCTATGCGCTGGCGCTTGAGGAAGTGGCGGCGGGCGACGGGGCCTGCTCGACCATCCTCTCGGTCCACAGCTCTGTCGGCTGCGCGCCGATCCTGCGCTTTGGCACCGAGGCGCAGAAACAGCGCTTCCTGCCGAAGATGGCGGCGGGCGAGTGGATCGGCGGCTTCGCCCTGACCGAACCGCAAGCCGGATCGGACGCCTCTGCGCTCAAGACCCGCGCGCGCCGCGATGGCGATCACTACGTCATCAACGGCGCGAAGCAGTTCATCACCTCGGGCAAGAACGGCGATGTCATCATCCTTTTCGCGGTGACCGACCCCGACGCCGGCAAGCGCGGCATCTCTGCCTTTATCGTGCCGACCGACACCCCCGGCTATGAGGTCGTCTCGGTCGAACACAAGCTCGGCCAGCATAGTTCGGACACCTGCGCGCTCTCCTTCACCGACATGCGCGTGCCGGTCGAAAACCGCCTGGGCGAGGAAGGTGAGGGCTACAAGATCGCGCTGGCGAACCTTGAGGGCGGGCGCATCGGCATCGCCGCGCAATCCGTCGGCATGGCCCGCGCGGCCTTCGAGGCTGCCCGCGACTATGCGCGCGAGCGGGTGACCTTCGGCAAACCCATCATCGAACATCAGGCCGTGGCCTTCCGCCTCGCGGATATGGCCACCCGGATCGAGGCGGCGCGGCAAATGGTTCTGCATGCGGCAGCGCTGCGCGAGGCGGGGCGTCCCTGTCTGCAAGAAGCCTCGATGGCCAAGCTCTTTGCGTCCGAGGCGGCCGAAGCCGTGTGTTCCGCCGCGATTCAGATCCATGGCGGGTATGGCTATCTCGCCGATTACCCAGTCGAGCGGATCTATCGCGATGTGCGCGTCTGCCAGATCTACGAGGGCACGAGCGACGTGCAGCGGATCGTCATCGCGCGCGGGCTTTGAACAAAAAACAACCGGGGCACGCGTCCGCCGCATGCCCCGGTCGGTTTGATGACAGCAGCCTTACGAGAAGGACAGGCAGTCGTCGCCCTTGCACTCACAGCCGTCGCCGTCGTGATGGCCGTCGTGGTGGCCGCCGCCGCCCCAACTCCACCCCCAGCCCCAGCTGGACCCCCAATGGGTCAGGTCTTCAAGTCTACCATGCCGCTGCAGAAGCGGCGCGGCATAAGTCTTCGCCGTTGCTTGCATGAGAAATCCCCCAAAGTCCCAGTAAAAATTCACTTTCACAGGCTTTAACTGTGCGGGGCATCACCCGATTCTGTCAAATCGCGGGGTGGATTTGGCTGGGTTCTAGCATATTTTCCCGGTTTAGACCCAGAAAATACACGCAAGGGTTGCACTATCTGCATGTCCTGCCAATATTTCAGGCATTCCCCAAGGTAAGCAACGCTGCCCTTTCGCACAGAATCGCTGGCCCCGGCTCTGCCGTGCTCCCATTGGTCGCGCCGAGAGACGGCAGGGCAACGCCACGCGGGGCCACTCCGCTCTGCCCTCTGGCCTCGGGGCCGAATCCCCTGTAAACCGCGCGCAACACAAGGCGAAACGGGTTTGACATGGCGCGGCATCTGATCACCTCGGCGATCCCCTACATCAACGGCATCAAGCATCTGGGCAATCTCGTCGGTTCCCAGCTTCCGGCGGACCTCTTTGCCCGCTATTGCCGGGCGCGCGGCCATGAGGTGATGTTTATCTGCGCGACAGACGAGCACGGCACCCCCGCCGAACTCGCCGCCGACAAGGCGGGCAAGCCGGTCGCGGACTATTGCGCCGAGATGCACGACGTGCAGGCCGAGATCGCACGCGGCTTCCGCCTGAGCTTCGACCATTTCGGCCGCTCGTCGAGCGCGCAGAACCACGCGCTGACCCAGCATTTCGCCAAGGCGCTCGCTGCGAACGGGCTGATCCGCGAAGTGACCGAGCAGCAGATGTATTCCAAGGCCGATGGCCGCTTCCTGCCCGACCGCTATATCGAGGGCACCTGCCCGAATTGCGGCTTCGAGAGCGCGCGCGGCGACCAATGCGACAACTGCACCAAGCAGCTTGATCCGGTGGACCTCATCAACCCGCATTCGGTGATTTCGGGTTCGACCGATCTGGAGATGCGCGAGACCAAGCACCTGTTCCTGCGCCAGTCGGCGATGAAGGACAAACTCGATGCGTGGATCGACTCGAAAACCGACTGGCCGGTGCTGACCACCTCGATCGCCAAGAAATGGCTGCACGATGGCGACGGCCTGCAAGACCGTGGCATCACGCGCGACCTGCATTGGGGCGTGCCGGCGCAATTCGAGGGCGCACCGTGGGAAGGCATGGAGGGCAAGGTCTTTTATGTCTGGTTCGACGCGCCCATCGAATATATCGCCGCGACCCAGGAATGGGCCGACAAGACCGGCGGCGACTGGGCGCGCTGGTGGCGCACCGACGCGGGCGCCGAGGATGTGACTTACACCCAATTCATGGGCAAGGATAACGTCCCCTTCCACACGCTCAGCTTCCCGGCGACGATCCTTGGCTCGAATGAGCCGTGGAAGCTCGTCGATTACATCAAGTCGTTCAACTACCTGAACTACGATGGCGGCCAGTTCTCGACCTCGCGCGGGCGCGGCGTATTCATGGATCAGGCGCTGGAAATCCTGCCCTCCGATTACTGGCGCTGGTGGCTCTTGAGCCATGCGCCCGAAAGCGCGGACAGCGAATTCACCTGGGAGAATTTCCAGGCCTCGGTGAACAAGGACCTCGCCGATGTGCTGGGCAATTTCGTCAGCCGCATCACCAAGTTCACCCGCTCGAAATTCGGCGAGGCGCTACCCGAGGGTGGCGCATGGGGCGCGCAGGAAGAGGCGCTGATTGCGGAGCTGACGACCCGTATCGCCGAGTACGAGCGGCACATGGACGACAAGGAAGTCCGCAAGGCCGCCAATGAGTTGCGCGCAATCTGGGTGGCGGGCAACGAATATCTTCAGGCCGCCGCGCCGTGGTCGGCCTTCAAGACCGATCCCGCGCAGGCCGCAGCGCAGGCGCGCCTCGCGCTCAACCTGATCCGGGTCTATGCGGTCTTGTCCGCGCCCTTCATCCCCGATGCGTCGGAAACGATGCTCGCCGCGATGAAGACCGACGATACGAGCTGGCCCGGCGATGTCCGCGCCGCGCTGTCCTTCCTGCCGGCGGGCCATGCGTTCGACGTGCCGGACAACCTGTTCCGCAAGATCGCCGACGAAGAGCGCGAAGACTGGCAGCAGCGCTTCGCCGGGACCCGCGGTTGAACGGGGGCGCGGCCCCGCACCCCCGGAATGTGAAGTTTGAGGAAAGGGCGGCTATTCAGTCGCCCTTATGCTTGCGCGCCATTCTTCAAGGGCGGGGTTCACCTCTTCGGGCAGGGTTTCCGCGCGCGGCGTCACTGTCGGCTTGGTGCGAAAGTAATAGGCCTCACGCGCCCCGAAATAGAAGCCGACAATCGCGCCCAAGAGCCACCAGAGCGGCTCGGGCACATAGTTGAGCCCTACCATACGCCGCGCGAACCCGACCGGCTCGATCATCGCATAGACGAAAAGGCCCAGCGTCCCGAAGGCCAAGAATGGGCGCGGCAGCCGGTTCAGACCGTTCACGAAGCGGTCGAAGAGGCCGGGGCGGATATGCTCGAACTCTGCCCCATGCTCGTCCATCGCCGCGATATAGGCGTCATGCGCAGCCTCCATTTTCTTGGTGGCGTTCGGGATGAAAACCTCGGCCAGACCGGTCGCGGCCTGCCCGAGCGCGCGGGTCGAACTCGCCCCTCCGATCAGCTTGTCGATCACGCCCATTTCGCCACCCGTGCGCGGTGCTCGGCCTCGGACAGGTGAAAGCGCGGCGAGATGAACTCTTCGGCGCGCTTGATCCAGCCGCCTTTGCCCCCCGCGCGGGTGCGCGCGTATTTGCGGCTGGCGGGGCGGGCGTCGGCGAGCGCGTAGTAGAAGTTGCGGCGCGCGATCCCGTAGGCATCCGCGAGATGGCCGGGCGCTTCGGCCTGTGCCGCGCGGGCGGCGGCGATGGTCTGTGGGCCGATGGCCCCGTCGACCGCTACCTCATGGCCCATCTTCCGCAAAAGCCGTTGCAGGATCACCACCGCGTTGGAGCCCGAATTCACATACATGTCGAAGACCGAGGCATGAAGCGCCTCGGGCAGTTCCGCGATCCGCGGGACCTCGAAATAATGTTTGACGAAGATTTCTTCGGCCTGCGCGCGCGAGAGCACCCGCACATCCATCTCGGTGATCGCGCCATCGCCGGTCATATCCAGACCAAGACGCTGCATCGTGCCTAGCGTCACGCCATATTTCGTCGCGCCGCCCGGATCGTCGGGATCGTTCACAAAGCCGCCCTCACGGGCGACGATTTCTCGTGCAATTTCAGTGACTGATTTCATCGCTCATTTCCCCAGCTCCCCCGGGGAAATGTGCGCGTGTCAGGTTAACGGTGCCGGAACGGGCCGAACGGTCAGGAGCTGGGCTCCTGATAAACGCCCTGCTCCTTGAGCGCGTCCACGACCTCTTTGGGCATGTAGCTTTCGTCGTGCTTGGCGAGGATTTCATCGGCGACGAACACCTCGCCCTCCATCACGCCCGTGCCGATCATGCCCTGATTTTCACCAAAGAGATCGGGCAGCACTCCAGTAAATTTCACCGGCACGACCGCGCCGCCATCGGTCACGTTGAAGGTGATGGTCTCGCCATCGCCGCGCTTGATGGAACCCGCCTCGACCAGACCGCCCAGACGGAAGACCTCGCCGGGCTGGGGCGGCTCTTCCATGACCTGGGTCGGCGCGCGGAAGAAGTTGATCCCATCCTGAAAGGCCATACCGATCATGGCAACCGACGCAAAAAGCGCGACCGCGGTCGCAAGCAGGACCTGAATCCGGCGTTTCTTCTTGAGGCTCTTCATCCGCGTTTCCTCCGCATTCCGACGTGGGCATACGCGGTTCGCGCGCGTTTCGCCCTGACTTATATCAAGGGAAAACCGGAGCCAGCATCAGACCCGCGGTTTCCTCAAGGCCGAGCATCAGGTTGGCGTTCTGGATCGCCTGCCCCGAAGAGCCCTTGCACAGGTTGTCGAGTGCGACCACCACCAGCGCCCGCCCGGGCAGCCGGTCGCCAATCACGCCGACATGAACGTAATTGGAGCCTGCAATCGAGCGTGTCGAGGGGAGTGCGCCAAAGGGTAGCACCTCGAGAAACACCTCATCGGCATAGCGCGCGGCGAGAGCGGCATGAATTTCCGCCGGTTCGCCCCGGACATAGACGGTCGCAAGGATGCCGCGATTGAACGGCATCAGGTGCGGCGTGAACTGCACGCGCACGTCGCGGCCTGCCAACTTACTGAATTCCTGATCGAATTCGCCAAGGTGGCGATGCGCGCCGCCCGCCGAATAGGGATGCGTGCCGCCCGACAGCTCAGCGTGGAGCAGGTTCTCCTTGAGCGAGCGCCCCGCGCCGGACACGCCCGCCTTGAGGTCGATCACAATCTCGTCAAGGTCGATGACACCCGCCTCGATCAGCGGGCGGATCGCGTATTGGCCGGTCGCCGCGTTACAGCCCGTGCCCGCCACCAGACGCGCGCCGCGAATCTCGTCGCGGTAGAATTCGGTGAGGCCATAGACCGCCTCTTTTTGCAATTCGACGGCCGAATGCGGCTTGCCATACCATTTCTCATAGGCAGCCGGATCACGCAGTCGGAAGTCCGCCGAGAGGTCCACAACCTTGAGATCGCGCGGCAGTTCCGCAATCACCGCCTGGCTCGTGGCATGGGGCAGCGCGCAGAAGGCCAGATCGACGGTGGCAAAGTCGATCTCCTCGATCTTGACCAGATCGGGCAGCTTCATGTGGCGCAGATGCGGAAACACATCGCCCATCGCCATGCCCGCCTTACGGTCGCCCGAAAGCGCGACGATTTCCATATCGGGATGGGTGGCGATGATCCGGGCGAGTTCCGCGCCGGTATAGCCGGACGCACCGAGGATCGCGATTTTCTTGGTCATGTGTCTCTCCATCGGGGGTCCTTGACGGGTCAGGCTTTCTCGAATGTCACCTTGCGGCGCATGAAGCGCGTCGCGTGGTTCGAAACCGTAGACGGATCACCCGTCGTCAGAAATTTCGGATCAGCGCCTGGACCGATCATCTCGGGATGGCGCTTGAGATAATCCTCAAGCGAAGCCGCCACCAGATTGGCCTGGCTGTAAACCTTCACATGGGCGCCCAGCGCCTCCTGGAAGGTCTCTTCCATGATCGGGTAATGCGTGCAGCCAAGGATCGCCGCCTCGGGCAGCGGCATCCGGCGCTTGAGCGCCTCGACATGCGACTTCACCAGCGCCTCGGCGAGGATCTCGTCACCCGCCTCGATTGCATCGACCACGCCACCGCAGGGCTGCGCCTCGACATCGACGCCGATTGCGCGATAGGCCAGCTCGCGCTGGAAGGCGCGGCTTGCCACCGTCGCGGGCGTCGCGAACAGCGCGACATGCTTGACCTCGACCTCGCGCGGCGGGGAGTTGTCGCCCCATTTGCGCTCGGTCAGCGCCTCGATCATCGGAACGAACACGCCCAGCACCCGCTTGTCCTTGGGCAGCCACGTCTCCTGCATCCGCTTGAGCGCCGCCGCCGAGGCCGTGTTACAGGCGAGGATCACCAGATCGCAGCCCTCGTCCCAAAGCCGCTCCACCGCGGCGCAGGTCAGGTTGAAAATGTCGTCCGCCGTGCGCACACCATAGGGCGCATGCGCGCTATCCGCGAAATAGACAAAGGGCACATCGGGCAAGCGTTTGGTCACGGCGTCGAACACCGTCAAACCGCCCAGACCACTGTCGAACACACCAACCGCCATCGCCTGCCCTCCGCACGCGCCACGACGCGCCATGCGTCGCGGCTTTGGCCCTATTATGCCCTAACGGCGCGGAAATAAACGGGGGATTTGCTACTCCGCAGCGAGTTGATCGGGGCTGCCGCCATCGCGCAACGCCGCCAGCAACGCCTCGCGCCGCTTGGCGGCCATCGTCTCAGAGGCCGTCTTGACCGGCCCATAGCCCCGGATCGAGAGCGGCAGTTCCGCAAGCTCCCGAGCGATCTGTTGCGTGGCGGGGCTGAGGCGTTCCAGAACCTCCGCCATGTCGCGCTCGAATTGCACGATCAGCGCGCGCTCCATCTTGCGCTCGGCGCTGCGCCCGAACGGGTCGAACGCCGTGCCGCGCAGCCCCTTCATCCGCGCCAGAACCTCGAAAACCCGCCCCATCCACGGTCCGAAAGCCCGCTTGATCGGGCGGCCATCCGCGCCCTCGCCCCCAAAGATCGGCGGCGCAAGGTGATAGGTCACTCGGAAATCGCCATCGAACTCGGCGCGCGCCTTGCGGGCCGTGTCCAGATGCATCCGGGCGACCTCGTATTCGTCCTTATAGGCCAGCAGCTTGTGATAGCCCTTCGCAACCGGCACCCGCAGGTCCTCCGGGAAGCGGGCCACGAAATCGCGGAACCGCTTGGCCAGCGCCGTATCCTGATAGAGTTCCAGATGCGCGGCGCGGGCTTCAATCGGATCGACCGACGCGACATCGGGCGCATCATCCGCCATCGCCTCGCGCGCCGCCTCGGGGAAGGCCACCGCCCAGCGCCCCAGTTCGAATGCCCGCTTGTTGGCCTCGACGCCCGCGCCGTTCAACTCGATCGCGCGCCAGATCGCGTCGTGGCTCAGCGGCAGATAGCCCATCTGCCACGCCGCCCCCAGCACCGCCATGTTGGAATAGATCGAGTCGCCCAAGAGCTTGCGCGTCATCTCCGAGGCATCGAAAAACGCGACCCGATCCTTCAGCCGCGCCTCAAGGCTCAGCCGCAACTGGTCTGTCGGCAGACGGAAATCGCGGTTTCGGGTGAACTCGCCGGTGACGATCTCATGCGCGTTGACCACCGCCCCCGTGCGCCCCGTCGTCATGAGGCCCAGCGTCTTCGCCCCCGCGCTTACCACCAGATCGCCGCCGATCACGCAATCCGCCTCGCCGACGGCCACGCGGATCGCGCTGATATCCTCGGGGCGGTTGGCGAGCCGTAGGTGGATATGCACCGCGCCCCCCTTCTGCGCGAGCCCCGCCATCTCCATCATGCCCGCGCCCTTGCCATCGACATGGGCCGCCATCGCCAACACCGCACCGATGGTGACGACCCCCGTGCCGCCCACGCCCGTGATGACCACGTTATGCGTGCCCTCGATCTCGGGCAGCATGGGCTCTGGCAGGTCCGGCAGTTCCAACGCCTTGGGCGCGGCTTTCTTCAGCTTCGCCCCTTCCAGCGTCACGAAACTCGGGCAGAACCCGTTCAGGCAGGAGAAATCCTTGTTGCAGCTCGACTGATCGACCGCGCGCTTCGTGCCGAATTCAGTCTCGACCGGCACCAGTGAGACACAGTTCGACTGCACCCCGCAATCGCCACAGCCCTCACAGATATCGGTGTTGATGAAGACCCGCTTGTCCGGGTCCGGGAAGGCCCCCCGCTTGCGGCGGCGGCGCTTTTCGGCGGCGCAGGTCTGCACATAGACGATCGCGGACACGCCCTCGGTCTCGGCAAGCCGCTTCTGCACCGCCATCAGATCGCGGCGCTCGACCTTCTCCATCTCGGGCGGAAAGGCCGACAGATCGATCTCTTCCTTCTCGTCATAGACGATGACGATGGGCTTCACCCCCATCGCCGCAATCTCGCGCGCAATCTGCGGCGCGGTCAGATCACCCTCGTTCTTCTGCCCGCCGGTCATCGCGACCGCGTCATTGAACAGGATCTTGTATGTGATGTTCACATTCGCCGCGAGCGCCGCCCGGATCGCCTGCACACCCGAGTGGTTGTAGGTGCCGTCGCCCAAGTTCTGGAACACATGCTTGCGCGTCGAGAACGGCGCCTCGCCCACCCAGTTCGCGCCCTCCGCGCCCATATGGGTAAAGCCCTGCGTGTCGCGGTCCATCCACTGCACCATGTAGTGACAGCCGATCCCCGCATAGGCGCGGCTGCCCTCGGGCACCTTGGTCGAGCTGTTATGCGGGCAGCCCGAACAGAACCATGGCGTCCGCGTCGCAAGCTCGGGCGCATTATCCGCGCGCCGCGCCTCGGCCACGCGGGCCAACCCCGCCTTGACCGCATCCGTGCCGCGCCCCTCTTCAATCAGGATGCCGCCGATCTTCTCAGCAATCCAGATCGGGTCGAGCGCATAGCGCGTCGGGAACACCTCTTCGCCGGTCAGGTCATGGCGCCAGCCGATCACCCGGCGGCCCTTGCGCTTGTCAAAGATCGCTTCCTTGACCTGTAATTCGATCAGCTTGCGCTTTTCCTCGACCACGACGATCAGATCGAGCCCCTCCGCCCATTCGGAAAAGCTTTTCATGTCCATCGGGAAGGTCTGCGCGACCTTATAGGTCGTCAGCCCCAGCCGCTCCGCCTCGGCCTCGCTGATGCCCAAAAGCGAGAACGCATGGACCAGATCGAGCCAGTTCTTGCCCGCCGCGACAAAGCCGATCTTCGCGCCCGGTTTGCCATGCACGCGCTTGTCGATCCGGTTGGCGCGGGCAAAGGCCTCGGCGGCAAAGCGTTTGTAGTCGATCATCCGCGCTTCCTGCGCGACCGGCGTATCGCCCAGCCGGATATTCAGCCCGCCCTCGGGCATCCTGAAATCGGGGGTGACGAATTGCATCCGCATCGGGTCGCCGTCGACCACCGCCGTCGCCTCGACCGTGTCCTTCATCGTCTTCAGGCCCACCCAGACGCCCGCAAAGCGGCTCAGCGCATAGCCGTAAAGCCCCAGATCGAGGATTTCCTGCACCCCCGCCGGGCTCAGCACCGGCATATAGGCATCCACCATCGCCCAGTCGGACTGGTGCAGCACGGTGGAACTCTCGCCGGTGTGGTCATCGCCCATCGCCATGAGCACGCCGCCATGCGCCGAGGTTCCCGCCATATTGGCATGACGCATCACATCGCCCGAACGATCCACCCCCGGCCCCTTGCCATACCAAAGGCCGAACACGCCGTCATACTTGCCCTCGCCGCGCAATTCCGCCTGCTGCGTGCCCCAAAGCGCCGTCGCCGCGAGGTCCTCGTTCAGACCCGCCTGAAACAGGATATCCGCCGCCGCCAGCTCCTTGGTCGCGCGCTGCATCTGAAGGTCAACCGCCCCCAGCGGGCTGCCTCGATAGCCGGTGACATAGCCGCCCGTGTGCAGCCCCGCCGCGCGATCCCGCGCCGCCTGAGCCAAGACAAGCCGCACCAAGGCCTGCGTCCCATTCAGCAGAACCGGGCTTTTGGTCAGGTCAAAGCGATCGGATAAAGTTATTTCCTGCCTGCCCATTAGGCACCTCCCGTTGCGGCGTGAGCATATCTTCATGATAGGTCAAAAAAGCTGACCTACAAAGGGAATTTTCCACTGAAACAGGTTTGTTAAGTTTACCGGATAAATGTATTGATCGTTGCGCGAACAGTTTGCCAGTAATGCGAAAGTGACCGGAATGGATTGGGACAAGCTCAGAATCTTTCATGCCGTGGCCGATGCCGGGTCCCTGACCCATGCCGGCGACGCGCTGCACCTGTCCCAATCGGCGGTGTCGCGCCAGATTCGCGCGCTTGAAGATGCGCTTGGAACCACGCTGTTTCACCGTCATGCACGGGGGCTGATTCTCACCGAGCAGGGCGAGTTGCTGTTCGAGGCCACCTCGACCATGGCGAAAAAGCTCGATTCCGCCGCCGCACGCATCCGCGATTCCGAGGAAGAGGTCTTCGGCCAGCTTCGCGTGACCACGACGACCGGCTTCGGGACGCTCTGGCTCGCGCCGCGCCTGACCAAGCTTTACGAACGCTACCCGGACCTGAAAATCGACCTCATGCTCGAAGAGCGGGTGCTCGACCTGCCCATGCGCGAAGCCGATGTCGCGATCCGTATGAAGGAACCGGCGCAGGCTGATCTGATCCGCAAGCGGCTCCTCAATATCCGCATGCGGCTTTACGCGACGCCCGAATATCTCGAACGCGCCGGGCGCCCCGCGACCATGGCGGACCTGAGCGCGCATCGCCTGATTTGTCAGAACCCTGCGACCCCGCAGGTTTCCGCAGGCGCGCAACTCGCCCAAGAGGTGCTGGGCTATGATATGGCCTCCACGCTGACGGTGAACAACTATTTTGGCGTGCTTCAGGGCGTATTGAACCATATCGGTATCGGCATCCTGCCCGATTACCTCACCCTCGACTTCCCCGGCATCGAGCTGGTCCTGCCCGAGGTGCAATCGGTCGAGGTGCCCGTCTTCCTCGCCTATCCCGAGGAACTGCGCTCCTCGCGGCGCGTCACCGCGTTCCGCGATTTCGTGCAGGAAGAAATCCTCGCCTACCGTCGCCAACAGATGGACGAAGGCGCCCCCGATCAGTGAGGCATGCGCGCAACGCATGGCGGGCATGTTGCACTTGCAGCATGTTTAGACTTGATGCGTTCGCAAACTGCCCATAAATCGAGCGTTGAAGGCGATGATCAGAGGAAACTCTCATCACCTTCTACCTCCCTGTTGGACTATGGCCGAGCTTTGTCTCGGCCTTTTTTTTCGCCCGCGCTAAACTCGCGCGCCGCCGATGATCCGACTCGCCGCCCCGCCACCGGCTCCGCCGCGCCTGCACACCCCCCGCGAAATCACCGTTTTCCCTGCGCGGACACGCGTGTTTTGCCCGTGCAGCCTCTTTCCCCGCGCGCGCTTCTGCCCTAAGAGAACGCAAACGCCGCGCCAGCCCAAGAGGACGCCATGAACGAGCCGCAGATCACCCCCGACCTGATTGCAGCCCACGGTCTCAAGCCCGACGAATACGAGCGCATCCTCGACATCATCGGCCGCGAACCGACCTTCACCGAGCTTGGCATCTTCTCGGCGATGTGGAACGAGCACTGCTCTTACAAATCGTCCAAGAAATGGTTGCGCACGCTGCATACCTCGGGCGAGCAGGTCATCTGCGGGCCGGGCGAGAACGCGGGCATCGTCGATATCGGCGACGGGCAGGCCATCGTCTTCAAGATGGAAAGCCACAACCACCCCTCCTATATCGAGCCTCATCAGGGTGCCGCGACGGGCGTCGGCGGCATCCTGCGCGACGTCTTCACCATGGGCGCGCGCCCGATCGCGGCGATGGACAGCCTCTCCTTCGGCATGCCCGACCACCCCAAGACCTCGCATATCGTGAAGGGCGTGGTCGAAGGCGTCGGCTCCTACGGCAACTGCTTCGGCGTGCCGAATGTGGGCGGCGAAGTCCGCTTCCATCCCTCCTATAACGGCAACTGCCTCGTGAACGCTTTCGCCGCCGGTCTGATCGACAGCGACAAGATCTTCTACTCGGCCGCTTCGGGCGTTGGCATGCCGGTCGTCTATCTCGGCGCGAAAACCGGGCGCGACGGTGTCGGTGGCGCGACCATGGCCTCGGCCGAGTTCGACGACACCATCGAAGAGAAGCGCCCGACCGTTCAGGTCGGCGACCCCTTCACCGAGAAATGCCTGCTCGAAGCCTGCCTCGAACTGATGGCCAGCGACTCGGTGATCTCGATTCAGGACATGGGCGCGGCGGGTCTGACCTGCTCGGCGGTCGAAATGGGCGACAAGGGCGGCCTTGGCATCAAGCTCAACCTCGAAAACGTGCCGCAGCGCGAAGTCAACATGACCGCCTATGAGATGATGCTTTCGGAAAGCCAGGAGCGGATGCTCATGGTGCTCAAGCCCGAGAAAGAGGCCGAAGCCCGCGCGATCTTCGAGAAATGGGACCTCGACTTCGCCATCGTCGGCGAAACCATCGCCGAGGACCGCTTCCTGATCCTGCATCACAACGAGGTCAAGGCCGACCTGCCGCTGTCGAAACTCTCCTCGACCGCGCCGGAATATGACCGCCCGTGGGTGGAAACGCCCGCCGCCGCGCCGATGGGCGATCTGCCCGCGATCGGCGCCATCGACGCGCTCAAGGCGCTGATCGGCTCGCCGAACTACGCCAACAAGTCGTGGGTCTACCAGCAATACGACACGCAGGTGATGGGCGACACCGTGCGCCGTCCGGGTCTGGGCGCGGGCGTCGTGCGCATCCACGGCACCGACAAGGCCGTGGCCTTCACTTCGGACGTGACGCCGCGCTATGTGCGCGCCAACCCGTTCGAAGGCGGCAAGCAAGCCGTGGCCGAGGCCTATCGCAACCTGACCGCCGTGGGTGCCCTGCCGCTTGCGACCACCGACAACCTGAACTTCGGCAACCCCGAAAAACCCGAGATCATGGGCCAGTTCGTGGGCGCCATCAAAGGCATCGACGCGGCCTGCCGCGCGCTGAACGTGCCGATCGTGTCGGGCAACGTCTCGCTTTACAACGAGACCGACGGCAAGGGCATCCTGCCGACCCCGACCATCGGCGCGGTGGGTCTGCTCACATCGCTTGACGCGCTGATCGCGGGCCTGCCCGCCGAGGGCGACATCGCGCTGGTGATCGGCGAGACCAAAGGCCATCTCGGGCAATCTGCCCTCGCCTACGAGGCCTTCGGGATCGAGGCGGGTGACGCACCCCATGTCGATCTCGACGCCGAGCGTCAGAACGGTGAATTCCTGCGTGCCAACGGCAAGCTGGTTCGCGCAGCGGCCGACCTGTCGGATGGCGGCATGGCGCTGGCGGCCTTTGAAATGGCGGAAGAGGCGGGTCTTGGCGTCACGCTCGACGCGGGCGACATCCCGACCCTCTTCGGTGAGGATCAGGCGCGTTACCTTGTTGCCGCTTCGCCCGAGAACGCGTCGGCTCTGGAAGCGGCCGCCAAAGCCGCTGGCGTCACCATCGCCCGCGTCGGCAGCTTCGGCGGCAGTGATGTGGCGTTTGGCGGGGCCTCGGCACCGCTGGCCGATCTCTCGACGCTGTTCCGCACGGCCTTTGCCGCCGCGGTCGAGGGCTAAGACAGGGCAAGGGGGGCGCTGCCCCCCTCTGGACCACGGTCCAGTCACCCCCCGGAATATTTCGGGTTTGATGAAACAGGCGGGGATGCGGCGCCGCGCGCCCTTGCAGCCTGTCCGCCACAGCCCTAGATTTGCCGTCAAAGGACAGGAGACCCCCATGCCGATGGAAGCCCATGATATCGAAGCCCTGATCCGCGCGGAATTTCCCGATGCGCAGATCACCATCACGGATCTGGCCGGTGACGGAAACCACTGGGCCGCCGAGGTGATCGACGAGAGCTTCCGCGGCAAGAACCGGGTGCAGCAGCAACGCATGGTCTATGCGGCGCTGAAAGGGGCGATGGACGGGCCGAACGGTGCGCTCCATGCGCTGGCGCTCACGACCAAGGCGCCCGAGTAAGGCCTGACTTTGGTCAAGCCCCGCGATCCCAATCTGTGCCACCAGAGCGTGGCAAAGCGCGAACAAAGGAACTCATGATGACGGCGAAAGACCAGATCCAGAAGGATATCACCGAGAATGACGTGGTGCTCTACATGAAGGGCACCAAGGAAATGCCGCAATGCGGGTTCTCCTCGCGGGTGGCGGGCGTGCTCAACTTCATGGGCGTGACCTACAAGGACGTGAACGTTTTGGCCGATGACGAGATCCGTCAGGGCATCAAGGAGTTCTCGGACTGGCCGACCATCCCGCAGCTTTACGTCAAGGGCGAGTTCGTCGGCGGCTGCGATATCGTGACCGAGATGACGCTCTCGGGCGAGCTCGACAAGCTCTTCGACGACGAGGGTGTCGGCTACAACAAGGAAGCCGCCGAGCAGATCCGCGCGGCAAACGCCTGAGTGATGGCCACATGACCGACAAAGCCCCGCCCGCGCGGGGCTTTGTCATATCTGACGCTCAGAGGCGCGCGAAGAACGGGTCCTGCTTCCAATAAGTCAGATAATCGCGCGCGGTCCCGCGCGGCATCCCCAAAAGCTCCATCGCGTAGTAATCCACGCTCAGCAGCGCCGCGAGCCGATAACCGCGCGCCGCCGCTTGGGCGGACGGACCCTCTCCGGTGAACGACCCCTCGATCGCCGCGGCGGCGGCCACCAGCGACATCGACAACTCCAGCGGCGGCACATCGGGCCAGCGCGCGACCATGTCGCGCACGAGCGCGCGCCAGGCATCGCCCGGCTCCATCAATTGCTCGATGGCGTAACCAATACGAAGATCAACATCACTCAGCATCATCATCGGGGGCGCCATCATTGCCCAAAGCGGGATGCTGACGAAAGAACAGAGTTACAGCAATAAGATAGCTAAGATTTGCATCAGTTTCGGCGCTCACACCAGCACAAGATTAACCTTTCTTACCGCAACGTCCCCCCCGGCAAGCCCATTGATGCCTTATCCGCCATTCGCTAGCCTGAGCGCCTCTCGCGCACCCCTGCGCGCCGCCATTCAGGACCGCCCATGAGCCCTTCCGATTTCGCGCGCAATCCCGGCACGGCCTTCGACCCGGACTGGTTCGAGGGCCACGCGGTGAATACACCCGCCGCCGAGCGCCGCGCCGCGCAACTGCCCGCGCGCCGCTCGCTTAAGAAGACCTATCAGGCCGCATGGCTCGTCAACGCGATCCGCTGCATGGACCTCACCACGCTGGCGGGGGACGATACCGAGGCGCGCGTCAAGCGCCTCTGCGCAAAGGCAAAAAACCCTCTCGCCGACCACATCCTGACCGGGCTCGGGCTGGAGCGCGTGACCACCGGCGCGGTCTGCGTCTACCCCACGATGGTGCGCGCCGCCGTGCGGGCGCTCGACGGTAGCGGCATCCCCGTCGCCTCGGTTGCAACCGGCTTCCCGGCGGGCCTCACCCCGATGAACCTGCGTCTGGCGGAAATCCTCTATGCCGTCGAAGAAGGGGCCGCCGAGATCGACATCGTCATCACCCGCGCCCATGTGCTGGGCGGCAACTGGTCCGCGCTCTACGACGAGATCGCCGCCATGCGCGAGGCCTGCGGCGACGCGCATCTCAAGGCGATCCTCGCCACCGGCGACCTCCAGACGTTAAGCAATGTCTACAAGGCCTCCATGGTCGCCATGCAGGCGGGCGCCGATTTCATCAAGACCTCGACCGGCAAGGAAGGCGTGAACGCGACCCTCCCCGTCAGCCTTACCATGGTGCGGGCGCTGCGCGATTACGGCGCGCGCACGGGGGCCAAGATCGGCTTCAAGCCAGCGGGCGGGCTCAAGACCGCCAAGGACGCGCTCAACTGGCAAATCCTGATGAACGAGGAGCTGGGCCGCGACTGGCTGCGCCCGGACCTGTTCCGTATCGGGGCGTCGTCGCTTCTGGGCGATATCGAGCGCCAACTCGAACACCATGTCACCGGACGCTATGCGTCCTCCAGCCGCCATGCACTGGCCTGAGGGAAAGATGCCGACCGTGAAAGAGATCCTCGACAGCATGGATTATGGCCCCGCGCCTGAAAGCAGCGCCGAAGTCATGGGCTGGCTCGGCGCACGCGGCGCGTTCGGGCACTATATCGACGGGGGCTTCACCACGCCTGCCGACACCTTCGCGACCGAGAATCCCGCGACCGGCGCGACGCTTGCGCAGATCAGTCAGGGCAGCGCCGAGGATGTCGCCCGTGCGGTGGATGCCGCCCGCAAGGCACAGCCGAAATGGGCGAAGCTCTCGGGTCATCAGCGCGCGAAATACCTCTATGCGCTGGCCCGCAGCCTGCAAAAACGCGCGCGCTTCCTCGCCGTGCTGGAAACCCTCGATAATGGCAAACCGATCCGCGAGAGCCGCGATGTCGATATCCCGCTCGCGATCCGGCATTTCTACCACCATGCCGGCTGGGCCGAGATGCTGGCGGACGAATTCCCCGGCCTCGCACCGCATGGCGTCTGTGGGCAGATCATCCCGTGGAACTTCCCGCTGCTGATGCTCGCATGGAAGATCGCCCCCGCGCTGGCCGCCGGGAACACGGTCGTCCTCAAACCCGCCGAACAGACGCCGCTCACCGCGCTCGCCTTTGCCGAAATCTGCGCCGAGATCGGCCTGCCCAAAGGCGTCGTGAACATCGTCACCGGCGACGGGCGCACGGGTGCTGCGCTCACCGCCGCGCCCGTGGACAAGATCGCCTTCACCGGCTCGACCGAAATCGGCCGCGAGATCCGCCGTGCCACCGCTGGCAGCGGCAAGGCGCTGACGCTTGAACTCGGCGGCAAGTCGCCCTTCGTGGTCTTTGCCGATGCCGATCTCGACGCCGCCGTCGAAGGCGTCGTCGATGCGATCTGGTTCAACCAAGGCCAAGTCTGCTGCGCGGGGTCGCGCATCCTCGTGGCCGAGGCCGTCGCCAATACCTTCACCGAACGTCTGCAAACGCGGCTCTCGAAGCTCCGCGTCGGCGACCCGCTCGACAAATGCACCGATATGGGGCCGATCGTCTCGGCCACCCAACGGCAGCGCGTGGCCGCGCTGGTCAGCGCGGGCGAGGCGGCGGGCGCGACCCTTGTCCAATGCGAGGGGCAACTCCCCGCCGCGGGTCATTTCTTCGCCCCCGGTCTTTTGATCGGCGCGGACCCGGCCAACCCGGCGAGCACCGAGGAAATCTTCGGCCCCGTCGCCACGCTCACCACCTTCCGCACCCCCGAAGAGGCCGTGCAACTGGCGAACAACACCCGCTACGGGCTGGCCGCCTCGATCTGGTCCGAAAACATCACCCTCGCCCTCGACATCGCGTCGCAGGTCAAGGCGGGGGTTATCTGGATGAACGGCACCAACCTTTTTGATGCGGGCGCAGGCTTTGGCGGCATGCGCGAGAGCGGCTTCGGGCGCGAAGGCGGGCGCGAGGGGATGCTCGCCTATCTGCGTGGGCCTTCGCCCAAACCCCGCCCCGAGGCGCAGGCAAGCTTCGACGCCGCCCCCCATCCCGGCGCGCCCGGCAAGGGCGATCCGGCCATCGACCGAACGCCCAAGCTCTATATCGGCGGCAAGCAGGCCCGGCCCGACAGCGGACAATCCTATCGCGTGACCGCCAAAGGCACCGAGATCGGCCTCGCGCCGCTCGGGTCTCGTAAGGATATCCGCAACGCGGTCGAGGCCGCGCACAAGGCGTCCGGCTGGGGCAAAACCACCGGCCACAACCGCGCGCAGGTGCTCTATTACCTCGCCGAGAACCTCTCCGCCCGGCAGCGCGAGTTCGAATCCCGTCTGCGCGAGATGGGCGCCAACCCGGCCGAGGCCGAAGCCACCATCGCGCGCGCTTTCTACTATGCCGCATGGGCCGACAAGTTCGACGGCGCGGTGAAATCGACCACGGGCAACATGGTGACGCTTGCGATCAATGAACCCTTCGGGGTGATGGGCGTGGTCTGCCCCGATGACGCGCCGCTGCTGGGCTTTGCCTCGCTGGTGCTACCCGCGATTGCGATGGGCAACCGGGTCGTGGCCGTGCCCTCGGCCTCGATGCCACTGGCCGCGACCGATCTCTATCAGGTCTTCGACACCTCGGACCTGCCCGGCGGCGTGGTCAATATCGTGACCGGCCCCAAGGACGAACTGGCCAAGACCCTCGCCCAGCACGACGACGTGGCCGCAGTTTGGTATTGCGGCGAGGCCGAGGGTCGCACCATGGCCGAGGCTGAAAGCGCCGGGAACCTCAAGGCGACATGGACGATGAGCAACCGCGACTGGACCGACGCCCAAGGCCGCGATTTCCTCACCCGCGCCACGCAGGTCAAAACGATCTGGGTGCCCTACGGCGCATAAAGCAGCACGCCGCTAGCTACGCGGCGTGCAATACTCCTTCACATAGGTCTCGTAGTCCTGAACGAGCCCCGCGACTTTCGGCTCAAGCTCTGGCCCCTCGAAGGCAAAGATAAATTCGTCCCGCCATTCGTAGTAATGGGTCGTGCCATCGTTGCGCGGAGAGGGCTGTGTCTCGCCCGATGGCGGGCGCAGGATCGAGCGCTCTTGCCGGACCCGAGCCCCCTCGCGCATCTCGAACCCGATGATCGCGAAGCCATGGCCCTCCGGCCCCTTTGCCAGCGGCGAATAGGCGTATTTCATCCCCGGCCGCAGCTTGTCCTCGCGCGGGCTGGCATCGGCCATGTCGAACTGAAACACGGTCCACAGCACCCAGCCCTGCTCGGGCAGATCGCGCCAGCGATAGGTCGTCATCTGGCAGCCCTCGACCTCGGCCTCCAGACGCTCATCCTGATAGGCATGCTTCACGCCCGCCTCGATGGCGCGCGCCAGATCCTCTTGCGGACCCGCCAGCGCGGACCCGCCGCCGACCCCCATCAGCGCGGCGGCCACCCAAAATACCGCTTTCATTTCCGGGGTTTCCCCTTCCACGTGCCAAGCCAGCCCTTGAACCGGCCCCAGACGCCCCGCACCTCGTCGCCCGCCGCGTCAGCCCGGCTTTCGACCTCGTCCCAAGCCTCGCCCATATCCTCCAGAACCGGGTCGATGGAGCGTTCCTTGAACTGGCGCAGCATGGCGCGGATGGTCAGAATGATGACCAGCAGGATCACCAGCAGGATGATGTTCACCCACGGGATGATCGTCACATCCGGCCCCTCGACCTCACGGATGCCAATCGCGTTCGGGAAAATCGAGAACAACTCCGAGCGCCAGCCGTAATGCGTCACCACCGCCCAGACCGGCGCCTCGCGCGAGGAGCGCAGGTCATCCGCCTCGGTCTGAAGGCTCGCCGTGTCGAACTTGAAATAGGGCGGCCAGCCCCAGCCGGTATCCTCGTTGCGATAGACCATCGGATCGCCATTCGCGCGCACCGTCTGGATGAACTGCACGTCGCGGTTCACCAGCGTGCCCGACTGATCGTCCGGCGAGGACCAGAAGATCCGCGTCCAGTCGCCCAGATCCTGCCGCTCCTGATACGTGCCGACGACGCGCACGATGTCATGCTGGGGCAGCGTGTAATGCAGGAAGCTGCCCACGATGAGCACGATCAGCGCCAGAAAACCCCATTTCACATATCTCATGACAGCCTCACGAACTGAAATTCATCACATAGAGCAGAATACCGAACAGACAGATCGGCACGATCACCACAAGCCAGATCAGCTTGCGCCTCAGGCTGCCCTCATAAGCGGCCAGCCCATCCTCGACAAAGGCCTCGCGCGGGCCGGGTTGCTGCCCCTCCGCAACCGCCTTGTCCCAGTCCTTCTCCAGCGCCTCGCGGCGCAGCGAACGCATGTAGATCAGCATCAGCCAATAGGCGAGCGTCAGCCCGATCAGCCCCACGATCATCAGCCGCGCAAACCCGATCATCGCTGCCCCCCGATCCGGCCCCACGGGCCCACGATATCCACCACATCGCGCGACGGCTTCACCTGACGCGCGGGCCGCCCGCCCGCCTCGGCGGCTTCCATCGACGGTTCGGGGCCAAACAGCGCCTCGCGCGTGCCCGCCTTGTCGATCTGATATTCGCGCTCAAGGAAGTCCGCGACATAGGCGCGCTTGGCATCGGGCCAGGTCGCGTAAAGCCGGTAGAACAGCTCCTTGTGACAGATAAAAAGCTGGCGCACATCGAGCGGGCTCAACTCTGCCAGAAGCATGTTCACAAGGTCCTTCTGCGGCGTCTGCGCGGCGCGCAGCGTGTAGAAGTAAGCCGGGTGGCGGCTGTCGATCCGGGGCCACGGCCCGCCCGCCTCTTTCCAGCGCAACAGCGCCGCAAGCGCGTGGAACTCGGCAGGCAGCCGCTCGCCCAGACGCTGCGCCACCATCCGCAGGTCGCGCCGCGTGCCCGCACCGGTCTCAAGACCCAGTTCCGCCGCCGCCTCGACCAGAATGAAATCCATCTTCTGACGCAGGATCGCACCCACATCAGCCCCGCCCGCGCTCACGATCGGCTCGACCAGCCCGTTCAACTCAAGGAATTTCGCAATCTCGTTGCGCTGCGTGCCGCTGAACACATAGCGGATCGGCAACGCACCCAGCACCTCGCGCTCGCCCATGCAGATCGCCGCCGGATGCGGCACCGAGCGGAACAGATAGACCCCGCCGAAATGCGCGGTCCAGAAATCCTCGGTCTCGAACCGGGTCGAGCGCAGCGTGACCGGGTTGCGCGTCACATCGCCCGTGCGCTTGGCCAGCGAAATCATGTCCGCGATCAGCACATCGTCGAACCACGCGTCCGGCTCTGCGCGGAACCGCTCGATCAGCCCCGTGAGCTTCTCCGACTCCGCCACATGATTGCCGGTCGTATCGGCCACCACCACCATCCGGTGAATGTCAAAGAGCCGCCGTGGATCGCTCAGGTCATAGACCGTGTCCTCCAGCTCTCCGGCCACCGCATCGCGCGCCGTGAGGCTGAAAAGCTGCGCCTCATTGGCCTCGATGAACGCGCGCAGGATCGCCCGCTCCATCGAGAATTTCGCGTTGAGCAGCGGGCTGTTCTTCTGCTCGGTCGAGAGCAGGATGAACTGCCGGTTCACGCCATTGGGGTTGAGATAGAGATGATCGCCCAACTCGTCGCCGATCTCGGGGCTATAGCCCGAAATGTCGATATGGAACTCCGTCTGCGCGGTCCGGGGCTTGCCAAGATGCGCCAGCGCCCGGTTATAGCGTTCGACCAGCGCGGGCGCATCCACCCGCACCAGATTGCCGAACATCAGTCCCTTTTCGATCAGGCGTTTCATCGCGTCCCGTTACGCCCCTTTCTTCTTCTCAGCCCAGACCCGGCCCAGCTTGGCCAGCACCGAGAACACCAGCACCGGCACGAAGGACAGGATATAGATCGCTCCGAACACTTCCCGCGGGGTGTTGCCGCCCCGGCACTCGCCCTGCCCGAAGAAGTCGAGCATGAACCCCAGCCCGCAATTCGTCGCCGCCCCGTAAAAGGCGGGCACCAGAACGCCCAGCGGGATCACCACCAGCATCTTGCCCCAGCTGTTCTTCGACAACCAGAACCCGATCAGCAGGCAGATGATAAGCAGAAAGGCCAAAAAGGAATTCATGTCTTGCTCTCCAGATAGCGCCGCCGGGCTTCCTCGGTGCGGCCCATGTCGCGCACCATGCCCTCGATCGCGGCCTCGTCGGATTTGTCCGCGTAGCGGAACTCGCTGTCGGCATAGCGGTTGATCTCCTGAATGACCATCTCGACCGTGATCGGGCGGCGCAGCTCCGAGATCATCGCGGCCTTCTCGTCATAGGGTTTGAACAGGAACAGATCCGGGTTCTCCATCCACTCATCGGGCAGCTCGAAATCCATCGCGCGCACCTTCACCGCGTCCGTAATGTTCTTGATCGCGCGCCCCGTGAAGCGCTCATCCGCCTCCTGGATCGCCTTGAGATAGGCGCCGAGCCTGGCGATCGTATCAAGCGGCCCGACACGCTCCTGCACCGCGTCAAAGACCCGGATCAGCCCACCCTCCTGCGGGCGGTTATGCCCCTCGAAGCTCTTGGCGACCGCGCGCTGGATCTGCTGCGCGGCGTATAGCTCGTGATCGCCCAGCGGGATGTCGTGCTTCTTGCCCAAGAGCAGCGCGAGGATGTCGATGTAATCCTCGCGGCTCTGCGGCCCGTCCACGAGGAACCGCGCCCCCGCCCGCTGACGCAGCGCATCGTCCACATTCTCCGGGTAGTTCGAGAACATCCCAAAGGTGCAGTTCCCGCGCACCACCGTATTCGCGCCCGCAAAGGCCTCCATGAAGACCGCCGTCACCTCCTGCTGCCCCGCCGAGGACTGCCGGTCGCCGCGCTTGCCCGCGATCTGGTCGATATCGTCAATCGTGCCAAACCCGATCACACCCGGATCAAGCACATTCTGGATAAACGCCTTGGCGTTCTGCCCCGACTTGCCCTGATAGCTGTCGATATTGTCGATGCCGAAATTCTGGTAGCGGAACGGATAGCCCGCGACCTGACAATAGTCGTTTAACAGCCCCGCCATCATCTGGATCAGCGTGGTCTTGCCGGTACCGGGCTTGCCGTCGCCCATGAAAGTAAAAATGAACCCGCCCAGTTCCGCGAACGGGTTCAGCTTGCGCTCGAAGTCATAGGCCATGAGCATCTTGGCCAGCCGCATCGCCTGATATTTGGCGATATGGTTGCCGACCACCTCATGGGGCTTCTTGAACTGCATCGTCAGCGTCGTGCCGCGCGCCTTGCGGGCGGGCGCAAAGCCCGCGATTGGCAGGTCATCCGCCTCGACACGCCACGCCGCGCCAGTGAACGCCCCGATCCGCGGCGCCGCCTCGCCCCGCAGCCGGACCTTGTCCATCAGCGCCTCGGCATAGGCCAGAACCACCGCCACCAGCGTCTCGTCACTATCCGCCAAAAGCGCCACGTCCTGATCGAGTTCCCACAGCGCGCCATGCAACGCAAGGATCGGATTGTCGGTCAGAACCTCCTCGACCTCACCGATCTCGACCGAGACCTCACCCGCATGAGGCGCCAGCAAGAACGCCGTCGCATTGCCGAAAACAGACAGCACCGCCAACGCCTCGGCACTCAGCAACTCGCCGAATTCCGCGCGCTTCATATCGGGCAGACGCCCCTCCAGATTGGCGCGCTTCAACTCGACCAGCCCGGTCGCCTCCGCCACCGCCTCGCCCACCGCCAGCGCAATCGCAATCGCGCGCCGCAGGCTTTGCAACACCACCGCCTGCGCAGGCGTCGGCAGATCGTCCGCGCCCACCGCCTCGATCCGGTCGGCCAGCCGCACCCCCTCGGGCCGTGCGGTCGAACGTGTCACCAGCCCCGGCGTGGTCGAGCGGAACCGCCGCCCCGTCGCCGTCACACCGCCTGTGCTCACACCGGGCGAGCGCTCCTTCGGCGGCTCCACCGCCTGTGCCTTGGCCAGACGCGGCGCATGATCCACCCCCGACAGCATCCCCGCGGCCGCCGCGTAATGCGCCCGGATCGCCTCTTCCCGCAATTCCATCTCGTCGCGCGGTGCACTCATCCGCCTTCACCCTTTCATCAAACGCCCAAACCTCTCGCGCGTCCGGGGGCAGACAGCCCCCGGCGCACCGGGCGCCTATCCGTAAACCATCACCCGCTCATGCGCGCCGACCACGAATTTGCGCACATCCCTGAAACCGGCCGGGTCCTTTTCCGCCAACACCTGAAACGGGCGCTGCGGCAGGATGATCGCACGGCTCATCCGCGTGGCCCCGGTCTCCGCCGCCCGTGCGCCCAGCGGGTCGAGGTCGAACACCTCCCGCTCGGTCGCACTGAACCAGCCCTTCTCCATCTCGACACGGGTGCTTTCCAGCTCCTCGACGGTCCATGCGAGCGCCCAATCCTCGCCCACCGGCGCCTTCGCCTCGTCAAGCACCTCGCGGATCGGCCCGGTCTGAAGCGTGAACGCGTTGGAATACATCGGCCCCAGATGGATGCGCCGCAGCCGTTTCGGATGCAGATCGTCGAAATCCGTATCGAACCCCTTGCCAATAGTAATGAGCTTCAGCCCCCCCACCGACTGCGCCATCAGATGCGCCTTGACCCGCTCCCAGCGCCCCTCGTCGCGCGGCAGCGCGCGGCGCCCGCTGTCTTCCAGCTCCATGATATAGACCACGGGCACGTTGAGTTGCGTGTCGTAGATCGCCCAATGGATCACAAAGCGCCGCCGCTCTCCCATCTCCGGCCCCGGCAGCGCCACCGGATGCATCTGCGCCCAGAACAGCCGCTGCGGATCATGCGCCAGCGCCTCGTAATAGAGCCGCTGACTCATCGCATATTGCAGGTCCGTCGGAATCTCGCGCGCGCCGACGATCTGGCGCACCATCTGATCGCGCAGCTCGTCCGCGCTCGCCATGCCGGCCAGATGCTGATGCGCCTGCGCCGCGTCATTCGCCATCGAGACCAGCTCCTGATAGATCGGAAAGCCGCTCTCATGGAGGTCAATCGTCAGGTGCCGCCGCGCAGGGCCAACAACCCGGCCCGAAACCAGATACTTCATCGACAGTGCCTTGAAGCTCCCGGCGATGGCGTTGAAATAGCCCATCAGGATGCCCGCATCGCTGGAACTCAGCGCGCGGTCCATCTCCATCTCCTGCGCCACATGGCCAAGGATCCGCGTGATCCGCTCGAACTTGGCGAAGTAACGCCGCGCCGCCAGATCGTCCTTGATCGCATGATGGTCCTTGGTCAGATCGACCTTGGCGTCACTCATCGGCCCGTCCTTTCAGCCCGGAACCGGGGCGCACCGCCGCGCCCCGCCCCGTCAGCCGCCATAGAGGTTCTTGTCGTGCTTCTCGACAATCGCCTGAAAGCGCCGCGCGAACCGTTCGTCGGCCTTGGCCTTCTGCTCCAGAACCTTGCGGGCAAAGACCATGTGGCCCTCATGCGCCTCCAGCATCTCGGCCATCTTCGCATTGGTCGCGGCCCCGATGCCCGCCATGGCGGTCTGCGCCTCCTGGTCGGTCTGCACCCCGATCTCGTTGATCCGGTGCGCCACATCCTGCTGCTGCGCGGTTTTCAGCGACTTGGTCAGCGCATCGTAAAGCACCACGCGCTGCTGCGTATCGGTGCGCAGCTTGTTGATCAGCACCATCTGCGTTGCCGCCTGGTTTTGCAAACTGTCGACCCAGGTCTTGCCCTTCTCGATATAGCGCTCCAGCGTCTGCGACTTGGCAAGCTTCACCTGCTCGTCCTGCACCAGCGCGTTATATTTCACGTTCAGATCGGCGAGCTCGGTTTCCAGCTTGGTGCGCGCCGCCGCGTCCTGCTCGACCGCGATCTTGTTCTCCAGCTCGATGATCTTCGGGTCCATCCCAAGGATCTCCGCACGCAGCCCCTCCAGATCGCCGACCGTGAACTCACGCTCATCAAGCGTGCCCTTGAGGTTCGTCTCGACCTTGACCTTCTGCTCCTCCAGCACCGCCAACTGCCCTTCGAGCAGCTTCACGATGGTGTCCGATTTGGCGATCAGGTCCTGCAATTTCGTGTCGATCGAGGCCGCCCGCAGACGCTCCGCCCGCATCGATTCCGACTTCCCCTTGGCGAAAATGCCGACAAAGCTCTCCCAACCGGTTTTCGACCGCAACTCATCGAAATCCTTGGAGAACCCCGCCGTCACATCGTCGAGCCCCATGATCAGTTCCGCGATGTTCGCGTTCATCGCCTCGGAATGGGCCTGCACATCGGCAAGGCTCGCATTTTCGATATCGAGCGCGATGTCCTGACCCGCATCCATCTTGCTTTTCGCGGCCTCGATGCGGCTGGTAATCTCGGAAATCCGCGCCTGTGCCTCGGCAACCTGCTTCTGGCTCTCGGCGATCTGGGTGTCAAAACCGGCCATCGGGCCCTCCAATGTTAATCCTATTTACTATCTGGGAAGCCCTCACCCGTTTGTGAAGTCCCATCTTGCGAAAAAGCTAACCAAATCATGCGCGCAGCACCACTGCTTTCGCATGGACGGCGCGATTTCGGGGCGCTAGCCTCACCCAATGGATTTGAACGACCGCATCCGGCACGAAATAGAGGCGCGGCGCGACGATCTGATCGCGCTGACGCAGGACCTGATCCGCATCCCGACGCTGAACCCGCCGGGGCGGCACTATCACGACATCTGCGCCTATCTCGAAACGCGCCTGCTCGCGAGCGGCTTCGAAACCGAGATGATCCGCGCCCATGGCGCGCCGGGCGATGCCGAGGCAACCCCGCGCTGGAACCTCGTCGCCTGCCGCGAAGGCCGCGCGCCCGGCGAGTGCGTGCATTTCAACTCGCATCATGACGTGGTCGAAGTCGGCCATGGCTGGACCCGTGACCCCTTCGGCGGCGAACTGGACGGCGACCGCATCTACGGGCGCGGCGCGTGCGACATGAAAGGCGGGCTCGCCGCCTCGATCATCGCCGCCGAAGCCTTCATCGCCGCCTGCCCCGACTATCGCGGCGCCATCGAAATCTCTGCTACCGCCGACGAGGAAACCGGCGGCTATGGCGGCGTCGCCTATCTCGCGGAACGCGGCTATTTCGACCCGGCCCGCGTGCAGCATGTCATCATCCCCGAACCGCTCCACAAGGATCAGATCTGCCTCGGCCATCGCGGCGTGTGGTGGGCCGAGATCGAAACCCATGGCCGCATCGCCCATGGCTCGATGCCGTTTCTGGGGGACTCCGCCATCCGCCACATGGGCGCGGTGCTGGCCGAGATGGAAGAAACCCTGTTCCCGCTCCTCCTTGGCAAACGCACCGAAATGCCGGTGATCCCCGAAGGCGCGAAACAAAGCACGCTCAACATCAATTCGATCCATGGCGGCGAGGCCGAGCAGGCGCCGGGCTATACCGGCCTGCCCGCCCCGGTGGTCCCCGACCGCTGCCGCATCGTGATCGACCGCCGCTTCCTGATCGAGGAACAGATCGACGAGGTCAAAGCCGAAATCACCGCGCTCATGGAGCGCGTCAAGGCGCGGCGCCACAACTTCACCTACGAGATCCGCGACCTGTTCGAGGTCCAGCCCAGCATGACCGACCGCGACGCCCCCATCGTGCGCTCCACCGCCAGCGCCATCGAAGCCGTGCTCGGGCGCGAGGCCGCCTATGTCGTCAGCCCCGGCACCTATGACCAGAAGCATATCGACCGGATCGGGCGGCTGAAGAACTGCATCGCCTATGGGCCGGGCCTGCTCGCCCTCGCGCATCAGCCCGACGAATGGGTGGGGGTGCAGGACATGCAGGACAGTGCCCGCGTGATGGCCTTGGTGCTGGCCGAACTGCTCGGCCTCTAGGGGCGCTGCCCCTCGGCGCTTGCGCGCCTCACCCCGGGATATTTGAAGCGATTGGAAGCGCAAACCGTCTTGGGTTCCAATCGCGCGAAATATCCTCGGGGGTGAATTGGCGCCAGCCAAGAGGGGGCAGACAGCCCCCTTCGCTCGCGTTGTCACACGGCGATATTGTCGATCAGGCGCACATCGCCCAGCCAAGCGGCGGCCAGAAGTCGTGCGGGTTCCGAGAGGTCGGTGGCGGGGCGCAGCCCATCCACCGTGCGCAGTTCGAGATATTCGACCGCGCCAAAGCCGCCGGCCGTGATCGCGCGGGTCGCGGCCTCCAGCGCCACGGCCACCGGGGTGCCCGCGCGCATCGCCTCTGCCGCCTTTTGCATCTCGGCATGGAGCACCGGCGCCTGCGCGCGTTCCGCCGGGCTGAGCCGCACATTGCGCGACGACATCGCCAGCCCGTCCTCCTCGCGGATCGTCGGGCAGCCGATGATCCGGGTCGCAATGTTGAGGTCCTCGACCAACCGTTTGACGACCTGCAACTGCTGCCAGTCCTTTTCACCGAAGAAGGCGCGCCCCGCCTGCGTCATGCCGAAGAGCTTGGAGACCACGGTCGCCACCCCGTCGAAATGGCCGGGCCGCATCGCGCCTTCCAGCGGTTCCGAGACGCCGCCGACCGTCACCTTGGTCGCAAAGCCCTCGGGATAGACCTCATCGACGCCCGGCGCGAAGAGCACATCGACGCCTTCGGCCTCAAGAAGCGCCAGATCATGCGCCTCGTCGCGCGGGTATTTGTCGAGATCGGAGGCGTTGTTGAACTGCATCGGGTTGACAAAAATGGTCACGATCACCCGGTCCGACTGCCCACGCGCGGCCCGCGCAAGGCTCAGGTGCCCGTCATGGAGCGCCCCCATCGTCGGCACCACACCCACCAGCATTCCCGAGCGTTTCCACGCCGCCACCTTCTCGCGCAGCTCGGCGGAGGTCCGGATCACTTCGGTCATTTTTTCACCTCATCGGCAAAGACATGTTCGGGCGCCGGAAACGTCCGGGCGCGCACTTCGGCGGCATAGGCGGCAATCGCGGCCTCGGCCTGCTCGCCCAGCGTGCCGAAGCGTTTGACGAATTTCGGTTTGAACGCGGTGAAGAGGCCAAGCATGTCATCAACCACCAGCACCTGCCCGTCGCAGCCCGCACTCGCGCCAATGCCGACCGTCGGGATCGCGACCTCGGCGGTTACCCGATCCGCCAACCCCTGCGGCACCTTTTCCAGCACCACCGAGAACGCGCCCGCCGCCGCCACGGCCTTGGCATCCGCCATCAGCCGCTCGCCATCGGCACCGCGCCCCTGCACCTTGTAGCCGCCCAGCGTGTTGACCGACTGGGGCGTCAGACCCACATGCGCCATCACCGGGATACCGCGTTTGACGAGGAAGGCGATGGTCTCGGCCATATGCTGCCCACCTTCGAGCTTGACCGCCCCCGCGCCCGTCTCGCGCATCAGCCGCGCGGCATTGCGAAACGCCTGCTCGGGACTTTCCTCGTAGCTGCCGAAGGGCATGTCGATGACCATCAGCGCCTGTTTGAGGCCCCGCGCCACCGCCTGCCCGTGCAGGATCATCATGTCCATCGTAACGCCCACGGTCGAGGGCAGCCCATGGAGCACCATCCCCACCGAGTCCCCCACCAGCACCAGATCGACATGCGCATCCATCATCGCTGCCATCGGCGTGGTGTAGGCGGTCAGGCACACGATCGGCGCGCCGCCCTTCCTGGCCAAGATATCCGCGGGCATCAGCTGCCGCGCCTGTCCGGTTGCACTCATCAGCGCCTCCTCTCTCCCTTGGGCACAGGCATAGCCGCCCGGCCCCCATGACGCAAAGATAATTACGCCGCAGCGCAGCACCACGGGGGAGATTTGCGCGCCCTTTCCCCCTTTTCGACGCAGCGTCATTTGCCTTGATCCAAGGGGGGATCGGGTCAATCATGTGATCCGACAGGCTGTTACGCCCCATTGCCACAGGGAGGCACACCGATGACCTATCGCCTTTGGACCACCGCCGCAGCGCTTGCGTTTCTGGCCGGCCCCGCGCTGGCCGCGCAGGACAGCATCACGCTTGGCATGGTGCTGGAGCCGCCGAATCTCGACCCGACCGCAGGGGCCGCCGCCGCTATTGACGAGGTGGTCTATGCCAATCTCTTCGAAGGCCTGACCCGGTTCGGCCCCGATGGCTCGGTGCGCCCGGCGCTCGCCGAAAGCTGGGATCTGAGCGAGGATCAGCTCACCTATACCTTCCATCTGCGCACGGGCGTCACCTTCCACGATGGCACGGGCTTCGATGCGGAGGACGTGAAATTCACGCTCGACCGCGCCCGCGCCGAGGACAGCGCCAACGCGCAGAAGGCGCTCTTTGCGGGGATTACCGATGTGCGTGTGGTGGACCCGCAAACGGTCACCGTGACACTCTCCGCGCCCGATGGCGCGTTTCCGTTCAAGATGGCTTGGGGCGATGCCGTCATCGTCGCACCCGAAAGCGCCGCCGATCTTGCGACAAAACCCGTTGGCACCGGCCCCTTCACCTTCGCAGAGTGGGTGCAGGGCGATCATGTGACCCTCTCCGCCTATGAGGGCTATTGGGGCCAGCCGCCCGAGATCGCCACCGCCACCTTCCGCTTCATCTCGGACCCGACGGCGGCCTTTGCGGCGATGATGGCGGGCGATGTCGATGCCTTCCCGAACTTCCCCGCGCCCGAAACCCTTGTGCAATTGGAGGCCGATCCCCGCTTCAAGGTGATCGTCGGCTCGACCGAGGGTGAGACGATCCTCGCGATGAACAACCGCCTCGCGCCGCTCGACAACCCGCTCGTCCGGGAGGCGGTTGCGCACGCGATCAACCGGCAGGACGTGATCGACGGGGCGATGTTCGGCTATGGCACGCCGATCGGCACCCATTTCGCCCCGCACAACCCCGATTACGAAGACCTGACCGCGCTTTCGGCCTATGACCCCGACAAGTCCCGCGCGCTTCTGGCCGAGGCGGGGGTAACGGACCTCAAGCTGCGCCTCGCGCTGCCGCCCCCCACCTATGCGCGCCGGGGCGGCGAGATCATCGCCGCCCAACTGGCCCAAGTCGGCATCCAGACAGAGATCACCAATCTCGAATGGGCCGGCTGGCTGGAAACCGTGTTCAAGGGCCGCGATTTCGACCTCACCATTGTGAGCCATACCGAACCCGCCGACATCAACATCTACGCCCGCGATGACTATTATTTCGGTTATGCGAAGCCCGAATTCGTGGCGCTGATGGAAGAACTCGGACGCACCTCCAATGCCGAACAACGCTCGGCGCTCAATCGCACCGCCCAGCGTATGATCGCCGAGGATTTCGTGAACGGCTACCTGTTCCAGCTTGCGAAAACCGGGGTCGCCAATGCCAGGATCGAAGGGCTTTGGGAAAACGCGCCGACGCAGGCCAATGACCTGACCGCCGTCAAATGGGTCGAGTAACCGCCTGACAAACGAAAAGGCGCGAGGGCCACCCCTCGCGCCTTTTTTCATGCCTGAGCGCGTGGCCTCAGCTGCCCTGAAGCGCCGCGTCCCGCGCGGCCTGTGCCGCAGGCGAATTCGGGTCCGCCCAATAGGCCGCCTCCGCCGCCTCCGCCGCGGCCTCGATCTCCATCGGGCTCAGCCCCGCAGCCTGCGCCTCAGCCGCCGCAACATCGCGCGCATGCTCCGCCGCCTCGACACGCGCGCGATCCGGAATGCGGCCTGCCTCGAACGCGGCCTGATCGGCTTCGATCGCGGCCGTATCCGTTTCCGGCACCACATAGCCCGAATGCAACTCGACCATCCGCCCTTCCATCTCAAGGCTCTCCGAGCGCGAGCGCACCTTCACCCGCGCGCCGATCTCCATCTCGTCGTACAGGTCGATGATGTCCTGATTGAACAGCCGGATGCAGCCCGCCGAGGTCGCCTTGCCGATGGAACTCGGGTCCATGGTGCCGTGGATGCGGTAATAGGTGTCGCGCCCGTTACGATAAAGATAAAGCGCCCGTGCGCCCAGCGGGTTGTCGAGCCCGCCCTTCAACCCGCCCGCGAGCGGCCCGTAAAGATCGGGATCGGTGCGAATCATGTTCTTGGTGGGGGTCCAGCTGGGCCATTCCTTCTTCACACGCACCACCGCGTTGCCCGAAAAGCCCCGGCCCGCCTTGCCGACCGCCACGCCAAAACGCATCGCGCGCCCCGGTCCGGTGACGTGATACAGCACGCGCGCATAGGGATCGACGACCAGCGTATTGGCCTCTTCGAACCCGTTGTAATCGACCCATTGGCGGCGGTTGCGCCCCTGCAAATAGACCGGGTTCACCGCCGGAATCACCCGCTCGCCATCTTGACGCGCGCGGTATTCCCAGCCCTGCCCCTTGGTGGACGCACTCAGCCCCGGCCCCGAATCCGGCATGTTCGGATCGCAGGCGGCCAGCGCCCCCATCGACAGCATCCCCAGCATCACGCCCCGGCGCGGCAGGGCGATGGATTTCGGTTTGGCATAGGGCACAGCAGCAGTCTCCCAGAACAGTCACGACCCCGGCGGGCAGATCGCCGGGCATCCGCGCATGAGTCCGGGACAGCCGCCCGGAGTCAACACCTGCCAGAACGTTCTTCGCGCTATCTGGTTCCCGCGCCACGGTTTTCGGGCCGCCGCGCGGGAGTTCGCCGATCCCGGCTCAGCCGACCACGTTGAACGCGGGGCCGTAGGGGTAGCCGGTGATGTTCTCGCTGCTGTCTTCCCCGATCACCAGAATGTCGTGCTCGCGGTAACCGCCCGCACCCGGCATCCCCTCGGGCAGCGTGAGCATCGGCTCCATCGAGATCACCATCCCCGGCTCCAGCACCGTGTCGATATCCTCGCGCAGCTCCAGCCCCGCCTCGCGCCCGTAGTAATGGCTCAATACTCCGAAGGAATGCCCATAGCCAAAGGTGCGATATTGCAGCAGATCGCGCTCGGCAAAGAAGTCATTGATCTTGTGGGTGATTTCAGAGCAAACCGCGCCCGTTTTGAGCAGGCTCATGCCATATTCATGCGCCGCGACATTGGCCTCCCAGATCTTCAGGCTCGCCGCATCCACCTCGCCCACGAACATCGTCCGCTCCAGCGCCGTGTAATAGCCCGAGATCATCGGAAAGCAGTTCAGCGACAGGATGTCCCCGCGCTTCAGCTTGCGCCCGGTGACCGGGTTATGGGCGCCATCGGTGTTGATCCCCGACTGGAACCAAACCCAGGTGTCACGATATTCGGCATCCGGGAAACGCCTGGCGATCTCCGCCTCCATCGCGTCGCGGCCCGCCATCGCCACGTCGATCTCGCGCACGCCCTCGCGCACCGCGTCCTTGATCGCGTAGCCCCCGACATCGGCCACCGCCGCGCCATGCTTGATCAGCACGATCTCGGCCTCGGACTTGACCATCCGCTGCGCCATGGTGCCGGGCGCGATATCCACCCCGCGCTTGGGCTTGAGGAAGGCGTTGAACTTCTCGGCATTGAGCATGCTCAGGTGATCGGCCTCGCAGCCCACCGCCTTGCCGGTCCCGATCACATGCACCACCGCGCGCCAGAAATTATCCCGCGCCCAGTCGGTATAGGTCAGCGCTTCCCCGTGGCAGCGCCGCCATGGCTGGCCCGCGTCGATCCCCGCCGAAATCACCACCGAGCGATCTCGCGTTACCACCAGCCCGTAGGGCCGCCCAAAGCTGCAATAGAGAAAGCCCGAGTAATAGGCGATGTTATGCATCGACGTCATCAGGCAGGCGTCGAGATCGTGCATCTCCATCAAATCGCGCAAGCCCGCGAGCCGCGCCTCATATTCCGCCGCACCGAAGGGCAGCGCGGCCTTGGCGCCATTTTCACACGTATAGAATTCGGGTCTGGTCATTGTCTGAGGTCCCCTGAACGAAGCCCCGGCGTACAGGGCGACAGCGGCTCTCGGGGAACCTCCCGGCAGCGACGCCATCGCTGCGGCCGCGTTCAGATTGCCGCAATCCCGGCGCCCGCGCAATCCCCCGCAGCGCGCGCGGGCGGCGCCTGCCGGGTTGCCTCCGGCGGGGATATTTTTGGCAGACTGAAAGAGCCTCCTGTCAGTCTGCCCAAAATATCCTCGGGGGTGAATGGCCGCAGGCCAGAGGGGGCGGACAGCCCCCGTCTTCCGACTTGACCGCGCCGCCCGCGCGGAGGAACCTCGGCGCGCATGGCACGGTATTTTCTCAAACGCCTCGCGGCGCTCTCGCTCAGCCTGATCGTGGCGAGCCTCGTCATCTTTGCGCTGATCGAGGTGACGCCCGGCGATCCGGCGAGCTTCATGCTGGGGCTCAATGCCGCCCCCGAAACCGTCGCGGCGCTGCGCGAGCAGATGGGCCTCGATCGCCCGCTCCCGCTGCGCTATCTCGGCTGGGTCGCGGGGATGCTCAGCGGCGATTTCGGGCAGAGCTATACCTACAAGATCCCTGTCGCCGATCTGGTTGCCGCGCGGCTCACCGTCTCGCTGCCCCTCGCCCTCCTCGCGCTCGCCCTGGCCGTGATCGTGGCCGTGCCGGTCGGGCTGATCGCGGCGGCGCGGCGCGGGCGGGCCACGGACGCGGCGATCATAGCGGGCACGCAGGTCGGCATCGCGGTCCCGAATTTCTGGTTCGCCATGCTGCTTGTCCTGCTGCTTGCGGTGAAATGGCGGCTTTTCCCGGCGGGCGGCTTTCCCGGCTGGTCCGACCCCCTCGCGGCACTCCGCGCCCTTACCCTTCCGGCCATCGCGCTGGCGCTGCCGCAAGCCGCGATCCTCGCCCGCGTGCTCCGCTCCGCGCTGATCGAGACGCTGGGCCAGGACTATATCCGCACCGCCCGCGCCAAGGGCCTCTCGCGGGCTCAGGCCCTGACCCGCCACGCGCTGCGCAACGCGCTGATCCCGGTGCTGACCATCCTCGGCATGCAGTTCTCCTTCCTGCTCGCGGGCGCGATCATCATCGAGAACGTCTTCTACATCCCGGGGCTCGGACGGCTGATCTTTCAGGCGATCTCCCAGCGCGACCTGATCGTCGTCGAATCCGTGGTGATGATCCTCGTCTTCGCGGTCATCCTCGTGACCTTCCTGACCGACCTCGCCTATGCGCTGGTCGATCCCCGCCTGCGGAGACGCGCATGATCCGCCCGCTCCTGATCCTCGGCGCGGCACTGTCGCTGACCGCCCTCGCGGCGGCGCTCCTGTCGCTCGTCTGGACGCCCTACGACATCACCCAGATGGCCATCGCGCAAAAGCTCCGCCCGCCCAGCCCCGCGCATTGGGCAGGCACCGATCATTTCGGGCGCGACATCGCCTCGATGCTGATGGCGGGGGCACGCACCTCGCTCGCCGTTGCACTGGTCGCGGTGGGGATCGGGATGGGCGTGGGCGTGCCGCTTGGCCTTGCCGCGGCGGCCCGGCGCGGGTCGTGGATCGACGAGTTGATCATGCGCGGCAACGACCTGATCTTTGCTTTCCCCTCGCTCGTCATTGCGATCCTGATCACCGCCGTTTTCGGCCCCTCCGCGCTCAACGCGATCATCGCCATCGGCATCTTCAACATCCCCGTCTTCGCCCGCGTCTCCCGCGCTGGCGCGCTCTCGCTCTGGACGCTCGATTACATCCGCGCAGCCCGTGTCGCGGGCAAATCCCGCACCCGGATCTCGGCCGAGCACATCCTGCCCAACATCGCCAACCTGCTGATCGTCCAGGGCACGATCCAGTTCTCGCTCGGCATCCTCGCCGAAGCGGGGCTGAGCTATGTCGGCCTTGGCGCACAACCCCCGACCGCAAGCTGGGGCCGGATGCTGGCCGAGGCCCAGACCTTCGTCACCCTCGCCCCCCATGTCGCACTGGCGCCGGGGCTGGCCATCGTCGCCACGGTGCTGGGCCTCAACCTGCTGGGCGACGGGCTGCGCGATGCGCTCGACCCAAGGCTCCGGGGGCGTGTCGCATGACGCTACTCACCCTCGACCAGCTCTCCGTCACCATCGGCGCGTCGCACATCCTCGACCGGGTGACGCTCACCCTGACCGAAGGCGAGATCCTCGGCCTCGTCGGCGAAAGCGGCTCGGGCAAATCCATGACGGCGCTTGCGATCATGGGGCTTCTGCCGCATCGCGCCTCGGCCACGGGCAGCATCCGCCTTGGCGAGACCGACCTCCTGCGCCTGTCCGAGCGCGATCTCTGCGCGCTGCGTGGCAATGAGATCGGCATGATCTTCCAAGAGCCGATGACGGCGCTCAACCCGCTGATGACCATCGGCGATCAGGTCGCGGAAACCCTCATGGTGCACCGCAAGATGCCCCGCACCGAGGCCCTCGCCATCGCCCGCGAACGGCTCGACCGGGTGGGCCTGCGCGCGCCGCGCTTTCCGCTGACACTCTATCCGCACGAGCTTTCGGGCGGCCAGCGCCAGCGCGTCGCCATCGCGCTCGCCATCGCGCTGCGCCCGCGCCTGCTGATCGCGGACGAACCGACCACCGCGCTTGACGTCACCACACAGGCCGAGGTGCTCGACCTGCTGCGCGACCTCGCCCGCGACGAGGGCATGGCGCTGATCCTGATCACCCATGACCTCGCCGTCGTGGCGGGGATGGCCGACCGCGTGGCGGTGATGAAATCGGGCCGAATCGTCGAAGACGCCGCCACCGAACCCCTCTTCCGCACCCCCCGCGAAGGCTACACCCGCTCGCTCCTTGCCGCCTCGACCCACCGCGCGCGCCCCGCGCCCCGCGCCACCGCCGCGCCGCTTCTGAGGGTCGAGAACGCCACCCGCATCTACCGCCTGCCGCGCCCCTCGGCCTTTGCGCCCCACCCCGAACTGCGCGCGGTCGATGGCGTCTCCTTCACCGTGCAAGCGGGCGAGTCCCTCGGCCTCGTCGGAGAATCCGGTTGTGGCAAATCCACCCTCACCCGCGCGATCCTCGGCCTCGATCCCTTGCAAGCGGGCAGCATCCATCTCGGCGGCCACCCGGTCTCGCCCGAGATGCCCCCCGCCCTCCGCGCCGATGTGCAGGTCGTGTTTCAGGACCCCTACGGCTCGTTCAACCCCCGCCAGCGGGTCGAGCGCCTCGTGGCCGAGCCCTTCCACCTCACGGGCCGCCCCGCCGATTGGCGCGACCGCGTGGCCGAGGCCCTGCGTGAGGTCGGCCTCTCCCCCGATGACCGCCACCGCTTCATCCACGAGTTTTCCGGCGGCCAGCGCCAGCGCATCGCCATCGCCCGTGCCCTCATCATCCGCCCCAGGCTGATCGTGCTGGACGAGGCGGTCTCCGCCCTCGATGTCCGCGTGCGCGCGCAGGTGCTCGACCTGCTCGCCGCGCTTCAGCAAAGCCACGATCTGGCCTATCTTTTCATCTCGCATGATCTCTCGGTGGTGCGTAACGTGACCACGCGCTGCCTCGTGATGGCGCATGGCAAGCTGATCGAGGACGGCCCGACCGAGACCCTCTTCGATGCGCCCCGCCACCCCGACACGCGCCGCCTGATCGAGGCCGCGCCGCACATACCGCCCGAATGGATGGAGGACCATTCCCATGACCCTGCCGCTCTGGTTTGACCCGACCGAAATGCTGATCGGCGGCCAATGGCTGCCCGCGCCCGACCGCCTCCCCGTCGAAAATCCCTCCACCGGTCAGGAGATGGCCGAGATCGGGCGCGCGGGCGCCGCCGAGGTCGATGCCGCCGTCCATGCCGCGCAAGACGCGCTCGAAGGCGACTGGGGCGCGCTCACCGCCGCCGAACGCGGGCGCGTGCTGATGCGCATGTCGCAACTCGTCCTCGACAATGCCGAGGCGCTCGCCACCGCCGAAGCGCTCGATGTTGGCAAACCCCTCAGCCAGGCCCGCGCCGATGTCACGGCGCTCGCGCGCTACCTCGAATTCTACGGCGGCGCGGCGGATAAGGTGATGGGCGAGACCATCCCCTTCCAGAACGGCTACACCGCCTACACGCTGCGCGAACCGCATGGCGTCACCGGCCATATCGTGCCGTGGAACTACCCGATGCAGATCATCGGCCGCTCGGTCGGCGCGGCGCTCGCCATGGGCAACGCCGCCGTCCTCAAACCTGCCGAAGAGGCCTCGCTGACCGCGCTCGCCTTCGCCCGCATCGCGACCGAAGCAGGCCTGCCACCGGGCGCGCTCAACGTGGTCCCGGGCCTTGGCGAAGAGGCGGGCGCGGCGCTCTCCGGCCATCCCGGCGTCAACCACCTGAGCTTCACCGGCTCCGTGGGCGTGGGCCAGATGATCCAGACCGCAGCGGCCCGCAACGTGGTTCCCGTCACACTCGAACTCGGCGGCAAATCGCCCCAAATCGTGTTCCAGGACGCCGACCTCGCCCGCGCGCTCCCCTTCCTCGTCAACGCGGGCATCCAGAACGCGGGCCAGACCTGCTCCGCCGCCTCGCGCATCCTCGTCGAACGCAGCCGCTACGACGAGGTCGTCGCGCTCATGGCCGCGCGCTACAAAACCCTGATCGCGGGCCCCGCGCTCTCCGACCTCTCGCTCGGCCCGCTTATCTCCGCCCGCCAGAAAGAGATCGTCGAAGGCTACCTCGCCCTCGCCTCCGACCTCGAAATCGCAGCCCTCGGCACGATCTCGCCGGACGCGCCCGAGACCGGCCATTACGTGACGCCCACCCTGATCGCGGGCGGTCACGGCGACCACCGCCTTGCGCAAGAGGAAATCTTCGGCCCCGCGCAACTGGTGATCCCCTTCGACACCGAGGAAGAAGCCATCGCCATCGCCAACGGCACCGATTACGGCCTCGTCGCCGCCGTCTGGTCCGAAAGCGGCCCCCGCACCATGCGCATGGCGCGCAAACTGCGCGCAGGCCAGGTGTTCCTCAACAATTACGGCGCAGGCGGGGGCGTCGAACTGCCATTCGGCGGCACCGGCAAATCCGGCCATGGCCGCGAAAAGGGCTTCGAGGCGCTCTACGGCTTTTCCGCCCTCAAGACCGTCGCCGCTTGGCACGGCTGACCGTTCATTCTGCTCTAAATATCCCGGGGGTCCGGGGGCAGCGCCCCCGGCCCGGCCACCAAGGACACAGGCCCATGAGACTTGAAAACAAAACCGCCATCGTCACCGGCGCCGCCTCGGGCTTTGGCGCCGGCATCGCGCGCCGCTTCGCCGCCGAAGGCGCGCAGGTGATGATCGCCGACATCAACGCCGACGCCGCCCAAGCCCTTGCCGCCGAACTCGGCGCGCTTGGCTGCGCCGTCAATGTGGCCGAGGACGCTTCGGTCGCCGCCATGGCCCAAGCCGCCCTCGACGCGTGGGGCCGGATCGACATTCTCGTGAACAACGCGGGCGTCACCCACCTCCCCGGCCCGATGGAGGAAATCCCCGAAGAGGATTTCGACCGCGTGCTCGCCGTGAACGCGAAGTCGGTCTACCTCACCGCGCGCCATATCCTCCCCGCGATGAAGCGCGCGGGCTCGGGCGCGATCCTCAACGTCGCCTCCACCGCAGGTGTCAGCCCGCGCCCGCGGCTCAGCTGGTATAATGCCTCCAAGGGCTGGATGATCACCGCCACCCGCGCCATGGCCGTGGAACTCGCCCCCGAGGGCATCCGTGTGAATGCGATCAACCCCGTCGCGGGCGAGACACCGCTTCTGAAAAGCTTCATGGGCGAGGACACCCCCGAGATCCGCGCGAAGTTCCTCTCGACGATCCCGCTGGGGCGGTTCTCGACCCCCGAGGACATGGCGAACGCCGCGCTGTTCCTGTGCTCGGACGAGGCGTCGATGATCACCGGGGTTGCGCTCGAAGTGGATGGCGGGCGCTGTATCTGAACCCGCGCGCCGGGGGTTTTGCACCCCCGGACCCCCGCAGGATATTTGGAGCGATTGGAACATGAAGCCGGGACCGAGAAACCTGATTACCGATGTAGCGGGCCTTCGGGTCGGCAATGCCGAGGATGGGGCGCTGCGCAGCGGGGTGAGCGTGCTTCTGGGCGAGCGGCCCTTCGTGGCGGGACTGCATGTCATGGGCGGCGCGCCCGGCACCCGTGAGAGCGATCTTCTCGCGCCCGACAAGCTGGTGCAGGAGGTCGATGCGCTGGTGCTTTCGGGCGGATCTGCCTTTGGGCTTGCGGCGGCGGATGGGGTGATGGCGGGGCTGCGCGCCGCCGGTCGCGGCTTTGCCGTGGGCGAGATGCGCGTGCCGATCGTGCCGGGCGCAATCCTGTTCGACCTGTTGAACGGGGGCGCAAAGGACTGGGCCGAGAACCCGTATCCCGCGCTTGGCCGGGCCGCTTGCGAGGCGGCGGATGCGGCGTTCGAGATCGGCACGGCGGGTGCGGGCTTTGGCGCGATGACCGGAACGCTCAAGGGCGGGCTCGGCTCGGCCTCGGTGGTTCTGGAGAGCGGCATCACCATCGGCGCGCTGGTCGCGGTGAACGCGCTTGGCTCGGTGACCGTGGGCGAGGGGCCGAACTTCTGGGCCGCGCCGTTCGAGATGGGGGCGGAGTTCGGCGGGCTGGGACTTGGGTCGGGCCATGATCCGGGTGCCGAACCCGAGCCGATGAAGCGCGCGGGCGAGGCCACGACCATCGCCATCGTCGCCACCGATGCGGCGCTCACACAGGCGCAATGCTCGCGGCTGGCGGTCGCCGCGCATGACGGGATGGCCCGCGCGATCGTGCCGTCCCACACGCCGCTCGACGGCGATCTGGTCTTTGCGGCGGCCACCGGCGCGCGGGCGTTGCGCGACCCTTTGCGCGACACGTTCCAGATGGGGCACGCCGCCGCCTGCTGTCTGGCGCGGGCGATTGCGCGCGGGGTTCATGCCGCCAGCGACCTGCCCGGCGACCCGCAGCCGACATGGGCCGCACGCTTCGGCTGAGCCTTGTCCGGCGCGCCCCTTGCGCTAGCTGCGAGGCCAAGGATGGACAAGCGGCCCGTGCCCGGCGATGCTGCGCCAAAGCCAATGGGAGGCCATGATGCTCGACACGAAATCCGACCTGAAATCCCTGCTCAAGGACCCGTCGCTGCTCGAAACCCGCGCCTTTGTCGCGGGCGAGTGGGTGGGGGCCGATGACGGCGCAACCTTCGAGGTCACCAACCCCGCGCGGGGCGACGTGATCTGCACCGTGCCCGATCTGGGCCGCGCCGAGACCGCGCGTGCGATTACAGCCGCCAAGGAGGCAATGAAGGACTGGGCCGCGCGCACCGGCAAGGAACGCGCCGCCGTCATGCGGACATGGTTCGACCTGATGATGGAGAATCAGGACGATCTGGGCGCGATCCTGACCGCCGAGATGGGCAAGCCGCTGGCCGAGGCCAAGGGCGAGATCGCCTATGGCGCTGCCTTCATCGAGTGGTTCGGCGAAGAGGCCAAGCGCGTCTATGGAGAGACCATCCCCGGCCATCAGCGCGACAAGCGCATCACCGTGATCAAGCAGCCGATCGGCGTGGTCGGCTCGATCACGCCGTGGAACTTCCCGAACGCGATGATCGCACGCAAGGCGGGCCCGGCACTCGCGGTCGGCTGCGGCTTCGTCGCCCGCCCCGCCGCCGAGACGCCCCTGTCCGCGCTCGCCATGGCGGTGCTCGGCGAACGCGCGGGCCTGCCCAAGGGCATCCTCTCGGTCGTCACCTCGACGAAATCCTCCGAGATCGGCAAGGAGTTCTGCGAGAACCACGACGTGCGCAAACTCACCTTCACCGGCTCGACCGAGGTCGGGCGCATCCTGCTGCGTCAGGCCGCCGATCAGGTGATGAAATGCTCGATGGAGCTGGGCGGCAACGCGCCCTTCATCGTCTTCGACGACGCCGATCTGGATGCGGCTGTCGAAGGCGCGATGATGTCGAAGTTCCGCAATAACGGCCAGACCTGCGTCTGCGCGAACCGGATCTACGTGCAGGCGGGCGTCTACGATGCCTTCGCGGCCAAACTCGCCGCCGCCGTCGAGAAGCTCAGGATCGGGGACGGGCTCGAGGCCGACACGACGACCGGACCGCTGATCTCCGACAAGGCCGTCGCCAAGGTCGAAGATCATATCGCGGACGTCATCTCGGGCGGCGGGCAGATCGTGACGGGCGGCAAACGCCACGCGCTCGGCGGCACGTTCTTCGAGCCGACCGTGCTCACCGGGGTCACGCAGGAGATGAAAGTCTCGACCGAGGAAACCTTCGGCCCTGTCGCGCCGCTGTTCAAATTCGACACCGAGGAAGAGGTCATCGCCAAGGCGAACGCGACCATCTTCGGCCTCGCCAGCTACTTCTACGCCCGCGATATCGGCCGCATCACCCGCGTGCAGGAGGGCCTCGAATACGGGATCGTCGGCGTCAATACCGGCATCATCTCGACCGAACTCGCCCCCTTCGGCGGCGTCAAACAATCGGGGCTGGGCCGCGAAGGCAGCCATCACGGCATCGAGGATTACCTCGAGATGAAATATATCTGCCTCTCGGTCTGAGCCCGGCGGAGGGGCGCCGCCCCTCTTTGCCGCCGGCCCATTCACCCCGGCATATTCCAGGTTTGAGGACATGCAAAAGGCCGCCCCGAAAGGCGGCCTTTATCCTTGGGCGGGAGGGACGACTTATTTGTCGTCCTCGTCCTCATCCTCGTCCGCATCGGGCAGGTTGAAGAAGCTGTCCGCGTTCGAGAAGTCCTTGGCGTCGTGATCCTCGTCCTTGTCATTCGACAGGGTGAAGTTCTCGAGGCCCGCAATCGCGGTCGGCAGGCGCGGCTCGTCCGACATGCCCAGCGACTGCTCGGTCGAGACCAGCTTGCGACGCTCGTCATCCGACATCACGCCTTCGGCGGCGCGCTTCTTGGCGGCTTTCTGCACTTCGCTATCCAGTTCAGACTGGCGGCACAGGCCCAGCGCGACCGGGTCGATCGGCGTCATGCTCTGGATGTTCCAGTGGGTGCGCTCACGGATCGACTGGATCGTCGGCTTGGTGGTGCCCACCAGACGCGCGATCTGCGCATCGGCCAGCTCGGGGTGGAACTTCACCAACCACAGGATCGCGTTCGGGCGGTCCTGACGCTTCGACAGCGGCGTGTAGCGCGGGCCACGGCGCTTGTCTTCGCCAAGTGCCGCCGCGTTGAACTTCAGCTTGAGCTTGTAGAGCGGGTCAGCCTCGCCCTTCTCGATCTCGCCCTGGTCGAGCTGGTTCGAAGCGATCGGGTCGAACCCCTTCACGCCAGCCGCCACGTCACCATCGGCGATACCTTGCACTTCCAACTCGTGCAGCCCGCAGAAATCCGCGATCTGCTTGAAGCTGAGCGTCGTGTTGTCGACCAGCCAGACTGCGGTCGCTTTGGCCATCAGGGGCTTGTTCGTCATCGGAGCCATCCTTTACAAATCTCTCCCGGGCCGAGAAATCGGCTGCGGCGCGGGAATTCCCTGCCGCGGTCCATTTCTGGAAGGGGAATTGGCGGTGTATATAGTGCCGAACGCGGCGAGAGGAAAGAGAAAATGAAACCTGTAACGATTGCGGCCCTGCTTGGCCTGACGGCTGGCGCGGCGCTGGCCGAGGGCGAGCGCGCGGGCGATTTCGACTATTATCTCCTCGCGCTGAGCTGGTCGCCAACATGGTGCGCGCTCGAAGGCGACGATCGCGGCTCCCCGCAATGTGATCCCGCCAAGGATTACGCCTTCGTCCTGCACGGGCTTTGGCCGCAATACGAAGAGGGCTGGCCAAGCTATTGCCGCACCACCCAACGCGACCCTTCGCGCGGGCAGACGGCGGCGATGGAGGACATCATGGGGGCGCCCGGCACCGCGTGGTATCAGTGGAAAAAGCATGGCCGCTGCGCAGGCCTCAGCGCAGACACCTATTTCGAGACCGCGCGCGAAGCTTACGAGAGCATCACCGTGCCGCCCGTCTTCGCGCAGATGGTCAAGGATTACAAATTGCCCGCCGCCGTGGTCGAGGAAGCCTTTCTCGAGGCCAACCCCGGCCTTACGCGCGACATGCTGACGGTCACCTGCAAGGCGGGCCGAATCCAAGAGGTGCGCGTGTGCCTGACCAAGGATCTGGAGCCGCGCCGCTGTGGCGCGGACACGATCCGCGACTGCACGATGAAGGGCGCGCTGATGGAGGGCGTGCGCTAGCGGAGGGCGCGCGAAGGGGGGCGCTGCCCCCCTCTGGGCTTCGCCCATTCACCCCCCGGGATATTTTGGGCAGCGTGAGGGCGGCGGGATTTTTGCTGGCGCGAATCCAGCGCAAAACCAGACGAAAGCTGGCTTTGAATCTGGCCTAGCCGCCGACCTTCAGGACGATCTTGCCGATATGCGCGCTGCTCTCCATCCGGGCATGGGCCTCGGCGGCCTCGGCAAGCGCGAATTCGCTGTCATGGACCACCCGGAGCCGCCCCGATTCGACCATTGGCCAGACCGTCGCGAGAAGCTCCTCGGCGATGCGCGCCTTGGCGACATCCGATTGCGGGCGCAGCGTGGAGCCGGTGATCGTCAGGCGGCGCAGCATGATCTGGGCGAAGTTGATCTCGGCCTTGGGGCTTTCGAGAAAGGCGATGAAGACAAGCCGTCCGTCATCAGCCAAGGCTTTGATATTGCGCGGGATATAGCTGCCGCCGACCATGTCGAGGATCAGGTTCGCGCCGCCTTCCGCGCGCAGGATCTCGACGAAATCCTGCGTCTTGTAGTTGATCGCGGTGGCGCCAAGCTCGGTGCAGGCCGCGCATTTTTCATCCGATCCGGCGGTGGCAAAGACGCGTGCGCCCAGCGCCGCGGCGATCTGGATGGCGGTGGTGCCAATGCCGCTTGAGCCGCCATGAACGAGGAACCGCTCCCCCGCTTTGAGGCCCCCCCGCTGGACGATATTCGACCAGACGGTGAAGCAGGTCTCCGGCAGGCAAGCCGCTGATTTCATGTCGATTTCCGCCGGAACCGGCAGCGCATGCGCCGCCGGACACGTGGCGTATTGCGCATAGCCTCCACCCGGCAAAAGCGCGCAAACCCGGTCGCCCACCTTCCAGGTTTCGACCCCCGGACCCAGCGCCGCGATCCGCCCCGAGCATTCCAGCCCCGGCAGGTCCGACGCCCCCGGAGGTGCGCGATAGGCCCCTGCACGCTGCAAAGCATCAGGGCGGTTCACGCCCGCATAGGCGATCTCGATCAGGATCTCTCCATGCCCCGGCACCGGAACCGTCCGGGTCGTCATGCGCAACACCTCGGGCCCGCCGGGCGCACTGATCTCCACGGCGGTCATCTGATGCGGCAGGCTCATGCGCGGGTCTCCTTGCCGGGCAGGTCGGTTTCAGTCTTCGGCGCGCGGATCGAGCCGAGCAGCGAGGTCACGAAAGGCAGCTTGGTCAGCGTTCCCTTCACCTTCTCGAACTGCATGACATCGCCGATCCGGCGGTCGAGGAAATTCCACGTCTCGACATGGTCCTCACTCTCGTCGCCAATCCAATAAAGCACGACCGAGCTATAGACGCCCGAGAGGGTCAAGCGCTTGGAATACCAGTTATAATCCTCGCTCGTGTCACCCAGAACGCGCCAGATCCGGTCGCTCGTTTCCCAGATCAGCTTGCTGCCTGTGGCAACATTCTGCGGCAGTGCGAAGAGGCTCGCCCCCCGCCGCACCAGTTCCTTGTCCGCCGCCTCAAGACGCAGCCGAACCGCGAGCGCGACCTTCTCGCGGAACTTCAGACCGGTCATGTCGGCCGCTGCCAACGCCTCTTCCATCGCCGCGTCCCCCGCCCGGTGATAGGCCACCGCAAGGTCCACCGCGCCGCGCGGCAACACCACGCGCACCAGCGCCGGGTCAATCCCGAGATCGGCAATCGCCGCCTGAAGCGCGGGCTCCGACCAGCCATCGAAAGGCACATGCGGCACAATCGCCGCCAACAGGTCCGCCGTCATCCGCGCCACATCCAAATGGTCGTTTTTCATGGCATTTTCTCCCGCTGGCAAAGGTAGACAAACCGTCTGGCCTTTGCTATATGGCCGCTTCCTGCAATCTGATGCAACTTTAACTTAGGAAGGTGGTGACACCACATGCAGGTCAGCGTTCGCGACAATAACGTCGAACAAGCGCTTCGTGCCCTGAAGAAAAAACTTCAGCGCGAGGGCGTGTTCCGCGAAATGAAGCTTCGTCAACATTTCGAGAAACCGTCCGTGAAGAAAGCGCGCGAAAAAGCTGAGGCCGTCCGCCGTGCCCGTAAACTGGCACGCAAGAAGGCCCAACGCGAAGGCGCTCTCTAAGCGTTTGAAAATGCTGGCGGGCTTGCCCGCACCGGGAACCCCCATGGCTCGCCATCGGGGGTTTTTTGGTGCCCGTCAGACCGGCAGCGCCGTGGTATTCGACACCGAACGCAGCGAAAAACTCGACTGCATCTGCGCCACGCCCGGAAGCCGCGCAAGCTTGGCCCGGTGAATGCGTGCGAAGTCTTCGGTATCCTCAGCCACGACCTTGAGCAGATAATCCGCCGTCCCCGCCATCAGGTGACATTCCAGCACATCAGGAATCTTGCGCACCTCGCGCTCGAACGCGTCCAGAACCTCATCCGCCTGAGTCGACAGCGTTATCTCGACGAAGACGGTCGTCGGGCGACCCAGCTTGCGCGGGTCCACCAATGCCACGTAGTCGCGGATGTAACCCTCTTCCTCAAGCCGCTGTACCCTGCGGTGGCAGGCCGAGGCCGATAGGTTCACGCGTTCCGACAGGTCCGCATTCGAGATTCGGCCCTGCTTTTGCAAGACTGTCAAAATGCGGCGATCCGTGGCGTCCAATGTCATGGTTTCCGATTTTTCTTCTCTGCTTTCGCCATTAAGCGCACAATAATTGCACAGTATCCCGATTTCCAAGAGGAATTTTCAATCCGTCATCATCCAAAGGCGCGCAAACTGAGAACCATAAAGGTCCGCAAGCGCCCAAGGGAGGAAGTTATGAAAGTCGGATGCATCAGGGAAATCAAGGCGCAGGAGTTTCGGGTCGGACTCACACCCGGGGCGGCGCAAGAGGTGATTGCGAATGGCCATGATGTGGTGATCGAGGCGGGTGCGGGGGTTGGCTCCGGCTATCCGGACGACGATTACCGCGCGGTTGGGGCACAGATCGCGCCCACGGCGCAGGCAGTTTTCGATCTCGCGGAGATGATCGTCAAGGTGAAGGAGCCGCAGCCTGCGGAACGCGCGATGCTGCGTCCGGGCCAGGTTCTGTTCGCCTATCTGCACCTCGCTCCAGACCGCGCCCAAACCGAGGATTTGATCAAGTCGGGCGCTACATGCATCGCGTTTGAAACCGTGACCGACGCCAATCGCGGATTACCGCTTCTGGCGCCCATGTCCGAGGTGGCCGGGAAACTGGCCCCCCAAATGGGGGCTTGGACGCTTCAAAAGGCGAATGGCGGGCGGGGTGTTCTCATGGGCGGGGTTCCCGGCGTATCGCCCGCCCGTGTGGCGGTCATCGGCGGCGGGGTCGTCGGCACGAATGCCGCGCGTGTCGCGGCAGGTATGGGGGCGGACGTCGTTGTCCTCGACCGGTCGGTCGCGCGGCTGCGCTATCTCGATGAGGTTTATGCCGGGCAGTTCCGCACGCTGTATTCCTCGAGCGCCAATCTCGCCGAGCAGATCGCATCGGCGGATATGGTCATCGGTGCGGTGCTGATCCCCGGTGCGGCGGCACCGAAACTCGTGACGCGCGCGATGCTGGCGACAATGAAGCCGGGCGCGGCGATCGTGGATGTCGCTATCGATCAGGGCGGCTGCTTTGAAACCTCGCACGCCACCACCCATCAGGACCCGATTTTCGAGGTCGATGGCATCTTGCATTACTGTGTGGCCAATATGCCCGGCGCGGTCGCGCGCACATCCACGCAGGCACTTGGCAATGCAACGCTGCCCTTCGTGGTCGCATTAGCCAACAAGGGCTGGCGGCAGGCCTGCCGCGACGATGCGCATCTGCGCGCGGGGCTAAATGTGCATGCCGGGCAGATCACCTGCCCGCCCGTCGGCGAAGCTTTGGGCCTGCCCGCGATCACGCCCGAGGCAGCCCTCGAGCTGTGACCAAAAAAGGCCCGGGGAACACCCGGGCCTTTTCGTTTGATCTTATCTGCTTACTTCTTCAAAGCGTCGCGGATCTCGAGAAGTACGTCGAGTTCGCTCGGACCGGTCGCAACCTCGGGGGCGACTTCCTCGGGCTTTTCGGCCGCTTCCTTGACGCGGTTCACCATCTTGACCAGCATGAAGACAACGAAAGCGATGATCAGGAAGTTGATGATCGCCATCAGAAAGGCCCCATAGGCAAAGACCGAAGCCCCGGCTTCGCGCGCGGCCTCAAGGCTCGCCCCTTCGGGCACATCGCCCGACAGAACAGCATAATTGTTGGTGAAGTCGATGCCACCCGTGAACAGCCCGATGATCGGATTGATCAGGTCGGCAACAAGCGAACTGACAATCGCGGTAAAGGCCGCACCGATGATGATACCAACGGCCATGTCCATGACATTGCCTTTGGCGATGAAATCTTTGAACTCTTGGATCATATTCCGTCCCTCGTACTCTGCCCGGTTTGTTTCCGGCATGGTAACGTTATCATAAGGGTAGAGGGACGAAACAGTCCTATTCGAAATCGACGACGCAAAGACAACCTGGAGCATACCTTGGATACACTTTCCGACTTTCCGATCACACAGCGTTGGCCGGCCACCGATCCGACGGCCATACAGCTCTACTCGCTACCCACGCCGAACGGGGTCAAGGTGTCGATCATGCTGGAGGAAACCGGGCTCGCTTATGAGCCGCATCTCGTGAAGTTCGACACCAACGATCAGATGACCCCGGAATTCCTCTCGCTCAACCCCAATAACAAGATCCCGGCGATCATTGATCCGAATGGCCCCGATGGTGCGCCATTGGCCCTGTTCGAAAGCGGCGCGATCCTGATCTATCTGGCCGAAAAGACCGGGCAGCTTCTGCCACAGGCACGGCGCTATCAGGTGCTGCAATGGCTGATGTTCCAGATGGGTGGCGTCGGGCCGATGTTCGGACAGCTTGGGTTCTACCACAGTTTCGCGGGCAAGGAGATCGAGGACCCACGCCCGAAAGAGCGTTACCGCGCCGAAGTCGCGCGCCTGCTTCGCGTGCTCGACGGCACACTGGAGGGGCGGGAGTGGCTGGCCGAGGATTACTCGATCGCCGATATCGCCACGGCACCGTGGTTGCGGACGTTGCGCGACTTTTACAAGGCGGGGGATATCACCGGCTGGGCTGAGCTGCGCAACGTGCCCGCCTATCTTGATCGGTTCCTGGCCCGGCCAGCCGTGCAACGCGGCCTCGTGATCCCGAAACGGGACTGAGCCGCACCGCCCTCAGGCCCAATCCTCCGGAGCAAGAACGGGGGCGGTTGCGATCCGCGCGCTGGCCTCTGCCCGGGCGGCGGCCAGAATATCGTCGGGCCCGCGTGACAGCGCGGTCTCGACCCGCTCGATGGCCTCGTCCAGCGTGAGCAAAGGATCGAAGGCGTTCTCCCGCGCGGCCGGATCGATCAGAAAGCGGCGCAACCGATCCTGCGCATCGGTGATCCGGACCCGCAAGAGATCGCGCTGATCGGCGCGAAAGGCGGTTTCAAGCGGCAGCGTTTCCTCAAGGCTCGCCAACTCCTCGCGTAAAGTGTCGATGGTATCGCTGAGCCGCTCAAACGCCTCACCCTCACGGTGCGACAGCTCGTCCTCGCAGCCAACGATCATCTGGCGCAGCATCGCGACCCGATCGCGCGCGATAACTTCCGCCGCTTCGACAAAAGCCGCATCGCGCACCGCACGGCCAATATCGTCCATCGCCGTCTCGACCGGATAAAGACCGCTATCCTCGCCCATAGGCAGGAAAAAACCACCAACTGGCGCCCAGTTCGATTGTCGCAGCATCACATTACTCCCCGCATGTCTGACCGAGAGAACGGTGACATATCAGGGTGAACAAGTTGTGAACGAGCGCCAGAATGTTCCCAATCCGTTCCGAAGACGGAACGACTGGTAGGCCTTAGGCCGGCTGACGCAATATCTTGGTCAGCGGATCGAACATTTCGGCGTTGGTCGCAATCACCGAACCCGATTCGAAGATCTCGCGGCCTTCGCGCACAGCCCCCACGAACCCACCGGCTTCCTTCACGAGAATCAGCCCCGCCGCCATGTCCCACGCGTTGATGCCACGTTCCCAATAGCCGTCGTAGCGCCCCGCCGCGACATAGGCGAGGTCGAGCGCCGCAGAGCCGAAACGGCGCACGCCCGCGCAGACCGGCATCAGCCGCGCGAGGTCTTGCAGCGTTGCGGGGAGCGTCGAGCGCCCACCAAAAGGCACACCCGTCGCAAAAATAGCCTCGATCATGTTGCGTCGTCCCGACACGCGCAGACGGGTGTCGTTCATATAGGCGCCAAGGCCTTTCTCGGCGTAGAAGAGTTCGTCCTTGGCGGCGTCAAAGATCACACCGGCGACAACCTCGCCCTTGTGTTCGAGCGCGATCGAGACCGCCCAATGCGGCAGGCCGTGCAGGAAGTTGGTGGTGCCGTCGAGCGGATCGACGATCCAGCGACGCGTCGGGTCTTCGCCATCCGCCTCGCCGGTTTCTTCGCCAAGCCAGCCATAGCTGGGGCGCGCCCCGCGGAGTTCGTCCTTGATGATGCGTTCGGCTTCACGGTCGGCACGGCTTACGAAGTCGCCCGGGCCTTTCGCCGAGACCTGAAGGTTCTCGACCTCGCGGAAATCCTTCACGAGCGAACGGCCCGCCTTACGGGCGGCCTTGATCATCAGGTTGAGGTTTGCGCTGCCTTGCATGCCGGGGCTCCTTCGGTTCAAGCGCGTGCCTTACACGCGCGCGCATGGGATTCCAAGAGGTTTAGGCATGGTGGCACGCTGGGAAAGGGGGCTGCCTGCCCCCTTGGTGCGCTGCGCGCACCTACCCCCGGGGATATTTGGCGCGATTGGAGGTCAACTGCGCTGAAGCTTGACCGGCTCGGTCCGCGCGAGGCGCAGGAAATGCGCCATGAAGGGCTGTGTCGCGTCTTCGCTGCGGGTGGCCGCATAGAGCCGTTTGGTCAGCCCGCCTTCGGTGACCGGGCGGGTGATGTAATCGGGTTGGTATTTCACCTCGCGCAGAACCCAATCGGGCAGGACCGCGACGCCGCGATTTGAGGCCACGAGCATCAGGATCACGGCGGTCAATTCAACTTGGCGGTGCGCCTTGGGTTCGACCCGCGCGGGGGTCAGAAGCTTGGTGAAAATGTCGATGCGCCCGCGATCCACCGGATAGGTGATAAGCGTCTGATCGGCGAAATCCTCGGCCTCGATGAAGGGCTTCTCGGCCAGCGGATTGCTGGCGGCGGCGACGAAGGTCGGGTGGTAATCGAAGAGCGGATTGAAAGTGACGCCGGGCAGGTCTTCGGGATCGGAGGAGATTACCAGATCGACCTCTTCACGCATCAGCGCGGGTAGTGCATTAAAAGCGAGCCCCGGCCGAATATCCACGTCGATATCGGGCCAAGCGCGGCGGAACTGTTCGAGGACCGGGAAGAGCCAATCGAAACAGGCATGGCATTCGATGGCGATATGCAGCCGCCCTGCCCGCCCCGAGCGCAGCGCCGCGAATTCCTCTTCGGTGGCTTCGATTTCCGGCAGGATGCGTTCCGCAAGACGGAAGAGTTTCATGCCCGCCGAGGACAGCTTCAGCGGCTTCGAGCGGCGCACGAACAGCTCGACCCCGGCTTGATCCTCTAGCCCCTTGATCTGATGCGAGAGCGCACTTTGCGTGATGTGAAGGATATCGGCCGCCCGCGCGAGCCCCCCGGCGTCATGGATCGCTTTGATCGTGCGGAGATGTCGGAACTCGAGATGCATCTTGTGGTTGGGCTCATAACAATCTTGAGGATTATGAGTTTGTCTCACATTGCGATTTTTGGCACAAGGGGTGCAACGAAAGGACACCATCATCATGACGACGCCCAATGTCAGCTTTGAGTTTTTCCCGCCGCAGACGCTCGATGCGTCCTTCCGCCTGTGGGAAACTGCGCAGATGCTTGCGCCGCTCAAGCCGAACTTCGTCTCGGTGACCTATGGCGCTGGCGGCACCACCCGCAAGCTCACCCATGAGGCGGTCGGGACCATCCACCGCAATTACGGTCTGAACGTGGCCGCGCATCTGACCTGTGTCGATGCAACCCGCGCCGAGACCAAAGAGATCATCGACGCCTATGCCGAGGCGGGCGTCACCGAGATCGTTGCACTGCGCGGCGATCCGCCGAAAGGCGCGAGCCGCTTCACCCCGCATCCAGAGGGGTTTGCCTCGTCGGTCGAGCTGATCGAGTGGCTGGCCGAGGACGGTCGGTTCACCCTGCGTTGCGGCGCTTACCCCGAGCCCCATCCCGAGGCCGCCAATACGCTGGCCGATGTGAAATGGCTGAAGCGGAAGGTGGAGGCTGGGGCGACCTCGGCAATCACGCAGTTCTTCTTCGAGGCGGAAACCTTCTTCCGTTTCCGCGATGCCTGCGAAAAAGAAGGCATCGACGCCAAGATCATCCCCGGCATCCTGCCGATCCAGTCATGGAAGGGTGCGAAGAACTTTGCGCAGCGTTGCGGGACCTCGATCCCGACATGGGTGGAGGAGGCTTTTGAGGCCGCGACCCGTGACGACCGCGAGGCGCTTCTGGCGACCGCACTTTGCACGGAGCTGTGCGACGACCTGATCGCAGGCGGTGTCGAGGACCTGCATTTCTACACGCTGAATCGCCCGAACATGACCCGCGACGTGTGTCACGCCCTGGGCGTGACCCCGGCAACGGCGCTGGAGAATGTCGCCTGAAGGGAGCCTCCGGCGGGGATATTTCGGGCAGATTGAGGGGGGCGCGGCTCCCCTTTTTCGTTCGTGACGCAACGGAAATTTCTTCCACCCTTCCGGCCAGCGGCGGCGCGGTTACTCTGCGTCAAAAAGGAGGGGCCATGACCAGACAGACTTTCGCCGAAGGGCCCGAGGATTTTCTCTCGCTCGACGAAGTGCTGGCCCAGAATGGGCTGGACTATATGCACAAGATGGCAGCCGGCGAGGTGCCGAGCCCGACCGTCCAGCGCGCAATGGCCTATCACATCAGCAAGGTCGAAGCGGGCCGCGTGGAGGTGCGTGGCACGCCCGAGCATCCGCAGACCAACGGCTATGGCGGGGTGCATGGGGGATGGTATGCGATGGTGCTCGACACCTGCATGACCTGTGCCGTTATCACCGGGCTGAAAAAGGGCCAGACCCAGACAACGCTGGAATTCAAGGTCAACCTGATCCGGGCGATCCCACTTGGGACCGAGGTGGTCGGGATCGGGATGCTGGAGCATCTTGGCCGGTCAACCGGCGTCGCCCGCGGCGAGATCCGTGGGGCGGCGGACGGGCGACTCTATGCCACCGGCACTGCCACCTGCTTCGTCATGACCCCCTGAGCCGGAGGGCGCTGCGGGCGCCTCGGCAGGGGAGGGCTGGAAGGTGCGCCGCAAGACGCCCGGAACGAGAATGGTCTGCCAGCTGCGGCGCGCGCCGATGGCGCTTTCGTGGATGCGCTCGCTGGGATCGCGTCCGACGATTCGCGGCGCGCGAAACAGGAAGAGCTTGCCCCAGCCTGACCAACTGCCGACAGAGGGAGCGGCGGGATCGGTCGGGAAATCCTCTCGCCACGTATCCGGGAGCGCGAAGGCCAGCTCTTCGGCACGCTCCAGCATCCAGACCAACGGGATATTCGCCAGCGGACGCGACTCCTCTCGGCCCGAAAGCTGTCCGCCGATGTCACCGTGGCAGCCGCGGAACCAGACCTGCTCGACCCGTCCCGCCCCGGTGCCCTCGCAATCCCAGATCAATGGCTCAAAGATCGAGCGGGTTTCCTCGATGGCCAATGCCTGAAAGCCGTGTTTGACCGAAGGCCCAAGGTGGTGGTCGTGAAACCGATAGCGCGGCTCCGAGAGCATCCAGAGGAGCGGAAGCTGAAAGCCCAGACCCATCACCGTATCAAAAGCCCCGACCATCTCGATCGGACAGGTGTCATGGCACAGGCTCGCCTTGAAGCCCTGCAAGGTCTCGGGGCGCGCGCCGCCTTCATAGTGACGCCACGCCATGCTCACATTCCGCTCTATGGCGGCATCGCTGCGCAGGAGGCCGACCCGCTCGATCATGCCCGCCAGAGAGCGCGCGGCAAAGGCGCCGCGGGAGTAGCCGATCAGAAAGACGCGGTCTCCGGGACGGTACCGCATCGCCAGCCAGCCGTAGGCGCGCTGAATCTGGCGGTTCACCCCCCAGCCGAACCACAGGTCCGACAACTCGCGCCATTCGCGCCACTGCAACCCCTTGCCGTAATAGAGCGAGTGATGCAGACCGCTGCGACGCAAATATTGATAGAGCAACCCGATCGACGTGACCTGATGTGGCTTGAGCGAGCCCATCGTGCCATCGAACAACAGAACATGATCGACCGGCTCGCGCCCCAAGCGGGTGCTAGGCTGAGCGGGCGGCCCCCAAGGCGGCAGGCGCCGGAACATGACGGCGATCTTTTCGATCAGCCCGCGCATGTCATCAGCCCTCCGCCGATCATGTCAACGCGTTCGGGCATGTCTCCCCGGAAACGAAAAGGACCCTGCCAGTATAGGCAAGGTCCGTTGTCATGTCATTGACGTTCCGGTGAAAACCGGGCGCGCTCAGTCCGCCAGGGTGAGCGCAGTCACGATTTCCATCTGGCCGAACCCGTTGAAGCGGGTGTTGGTGGCCGAGGAATAGGCGCCCATCCCTTTGAAGACGATGAAATCGCCCTCTTCGAGATCAGCCGGCAGCGGCAGTTCGCCCGGCAGGCGGTCGACCGAGTCGCAGGTCGGGCCAAAAACGATGCGCGGCTCGGCGGCGCGGATGCGCTTTTCCCCCTCGGGCGAGTAGACCGCGATGCGGTCGATATTGCCGACCAGCGGCAGCTCTGCCAGACCGCCATAGACACCGTCATTGAGGAAGATGTGGGTGCGGTCGCGGAACGCTTTGACGCGGGTGATGTGGCTGAACGCATCGCCCACGAGGCCGCGGCCCGGCTCGCAGACAAGAGCGGGCGCATCGGCGCCGAAGGCCTCTTCGGTGACGCGACCGATCAGGGCAAAGATCGCCTCAAGCTCGGGTGCCGGGCCTTCGATCCGGTGGTTCGGGAAGCCGCCGCCCACGTTCAGGCGACGCGCCTTCACACCGGCATTCGTGCAAATCTCTGCGGCGGTGCGGATATAGGCGTCCCATGCCATGGGGTCGGTGCACTGGGTGCCCGGATGGAAGGTCAGCGACGGGATGAAGCCAGCCGCCGCAGCGCGCGACAGAAGCACGGCCGCCAGCTCCGCGGTCGCGCCAAATTTCGCGCCGAAGTTATAAGCCGCACCCGCCACCGGCAGCTTGAAGCGCACCGAGATTTCACATCCTTCGGCCGGCACCATCTCGATCAGCTTTTCGAGTTCAGAAACCGAGTCGACCGACCAGGTTTTCACCTCGGCGCGGACCGCGTGGGCGATCTCCGAGCGGGACCGGACCGGGTTGTGATAATGCAGCGCAGCGCTCGGCGCGATGCGGCGGATCATGTCGATTTCGGCGGGCGAGGCCACGTCGAACCCCTTGATGCCTGCGGCCACGAGATTCTCGATCACCATCTCGTCGGGATTGGATTTGACGGCATAGGTCACAAGGCCCGGAAAGCCCTTGAGGAACCGACGCGCGGTCGCCTGAAGGATGGAGGGCGCGAACACCAGAACAGGGTGATCGGGCTGCTTGTTGCGGATGATTTCGGCCGGGTTCGACCAGATAGTCTTCGACAGTCCCATTGGCTTCTCCTTTGCCGAATGAGTGGCAGCCACCTCTTGCCCCATAAGGGTTGGGAGAGCGCTTACGCGTTTCAACCAATCCCAGGCAAGGTACGTATGAGCCGCCCTTTTCCTGTCTTTCTATAGTCCGCCATATGAGGCACAATTTCACCTGTGGAAAGTGCAAAAATGATGTGATACTTCGTTATAATGACGAAAATTCCGGTCATATTGTTAGGTGTTGCATGGATGACCTAGATCGCAAGATCGTCGCACTCCTTTCCGGGGATGCGCGCATATCTCTGGCGACGATGGCGCGGCGGCTCAAGGTCGCGCGCTCCACCGTTCAGGCGCGGCTTGAGCGGCTGGAAACCACTGGCGTGATCGCGGGCTATACGGTGAAACTCGGAGAGGCGGCGCGGGCCGGGCGGCTCCGCGCGACCGCCCTTCTCGAGATTGAATTACGCGTCCAGCCTGCGATTTTACAGAAGCTCAAGGCGATCCCGGAAATCGAGCGCATCTCGACCACTTCGGGACGTGTCGATCTTGTCGTGCAGATTGCCGCCAATTCGACTCAGCAACTCGACAAGGTGTTGGATACGATCGGCGAAATTCCGGGCGTCAATAACTCCGAGAGCCTGATTCACCTGACCACGAAACTGGATCGTGCGGTCTGAACGGGCAGTTTCGGCCAAAACTGGCCGATGTGGCGGCGACGCTGTCGCGCGATTGTCGAAAAAGGCGTTCACTATCCCGATGCACCCGGCCCCGTGCCGGGATCAACACGCACAGATGGGGGTAGATCATGACTTTGTTTTCAGGGCTTTCGCGGCGCGGCTTTCTGACCGGGACCGCCGCCACCGCGCTTTTGACGCTGCATCCGTTCAAGGCCCGCGCCCAAGCGGGGCAGGTTCACCTGCGTCTTATCGAGACCACCGACCTGCATGTTGCGATCAACCCTTATGATTATTACGGCGACAAGCCCGACGACACGCAGGGCCTTGCCCGCACTGCCACCCTGATCGCGGGCATCCGCGCCGAGGCCGGCAACTCGATCCTGCTCGACAATGGCGACCTGATCCAAGGCAATCCGCTCGGCGACTACATCGCGCTTGAGAAAGGCGTCGAGACCGAGCCGCACCCGATGTTCAAGGCAATGAACCTTCTGGGCTATGATTGCGCGACGCTGGGCAATCACGAATTCAACTACGGGCTGGAGTTCCTGACGGCTTCGCTAGCGGGGGCGAATTTCCCCTTCGTTTGCGCGAATGCGGTGAAGGGGCCGGAGCTTGGCGCAGACCCGCTGTCTGATGAGACACTGATCGCCCCCTATATCATTCTCGACAAAATGCTGACGGATGGCGCGGGCAATGAGCACCCAATCCGCATCGGGCTGATCGGGTTTGTCCCGCCGCAGATCATGCAATGGGACGAAGCGAACCTCTCGGGCAAGCTTTCGACCCGCGACATCGTGGAGACCGCCGAGGCTTTCGTTCCGAAAATGAAGGCCGAGGGCGCGGAGCTGATCGTGGCGCTCGCCCATACCGGGATCGAGGGCGGCGGTCGGATTGACGGCATGGAAAACGCGGCGCTCTACCTTGCCGGGGTCGAGGGGATCGACGCCGTGCTGACCGGCCACCACCATCGCACCCTGCCCGGCCCCGATTACGAGGGGATCGAGGGCGTGGATGCGGCCCGCGGCACGCTCATGGGCAAACCCGCCGTGATGGCCGGGTTCTGGGGCTCGCATATGGGGCTGATCGACCTGCTGCTCGAAAAGACCGACGCAGGTTGGAGCGTCGTCGATCACACCTCCGAGGCGCGTCCGATCTTTGAGCGGGTGGAGCGCAAGCCCGTGCCCCTTGTCGAAAGCACCGCCGCTGTTTCGGACGCGGTCGCCGCCGACCATCAGGCCACGCTCGACTATGTGCGCCGTCCGGTGGGCGAGACCTCGGCCCCGCTCTACAGCTATTTCGCGCTGGTGGCGGATGACCCCTCGGTGCAAATCGTGAGCCAGGCGCAGCTTTGGTATGCCCGCGAAATGCTCAAGGAGACCGAATTCGGCGCGCTGCCGATGCTGTCTGCGGCGGCGCCCTTCAAGGCGGGCGGGCGCGGCGGGCCGGATTACTACACCGATGTCCCCGCCGGGCCGGTCGCAATCAAGAACGTGGCGGACCTCTATCTCTATCCGAACACGTTCCGCGCGGTGAAGGTCACGGGCGCGACGGTCAAGGAATGGCTCGAACGCTCTGCCGGGGCATTCAACCAGATCGAAGCGGGCGCGCAGGATGCGCCGCTCCTGAACCCCGATTTCCCGTCCTATAATTTCGACGTGATCGACGGCGTGACCTATCAGATCGACCTCAGCCAACCGTCCAAATACAACAATGACGGCGAGGTGATCTCGGATGGCAACCGCATCGTCAACCTGATGTTCGACGGCGCGCCCATCGACCCCGCGCAAGAGTTCATCGTCGCCTCCAACAACTACCGCGCGGGCGGCGGCGGGCATTTCCCGGGTGTGGACAGCTCGAAGATCATCTTCGAGGGTCCGGACACCAACCGCGACCTGCTGGTGCGCTTCATCCAGAAGGAGGGCACGATCAACCCTTCGGCGGATGCCAACTGGACCTTCGCGCCGATGCCGGGGACGACGGTGCTCTTCGACACCGGTCCCGGCGGCAAGGGCTTCCTTGCCGATGTGAAGGGCGTGAAAATCGAAGAAGCCGGCGAGGGCGAAAACGGGTTCGCCCGCTACCGGATCTCGCTCTGATCCGCAGATACCCGAAGGGCGCGGAGGAGTCTTCCGCGCCCTTTGTTTTAGGCCCAGAAGGCTTTTCCTTGCCGCGCCCTCGCGTTAAAGAGCGTCAAGCCCGAACAAGGACGTGATCGATGACGATGGAAAAGACCTTCAACGCCCAAGAGGCGGAACCGCGGATCTACGCGAAATGGGAAGAGGCCGGGGCCTTCAAGGCGGGCGCGAATGCGCAGCCCGGCGCCGATAGCTTCACCATCATGATCCCGCCGCCCAACGTCACCGGCGCGCTCCATGTCGGCCACGCCTTCAACAACACCATTCAGGACATCCTGATCCGCTGGCACCGGATGCGCGGCTTCGACACGCTGTGGCAGCCGGGGCAGGATCATGCGGGCATCGCGACCCAGCTCATGGTGGAAAAGGAACTGGCCAAGACCGGCCAACCCAAGCGCACCGAACTGGGCCGCGAAGCGTTCCTCGAAAAGGTCTGGGAGTGGAAGGGCAAATACGGCTCGACCATCATCAACCAGCTCAAGCGCCTCGGCTCCAGCTGTGACTGGGAGCGTAACGCCTTCACCATGTCGGGCGCACCGGGCGCGCCTGCGGGCGAAGAGGGCAACTTCCATGATGCCGTCATCAAGGTCTTTGTGGATATGTATAACAAGGGCCTGATCTATCGCGGCAAACGCCTTGTGAACTGGGACCCCCATTTCGAGACCGCGATTTCCGACCTCGAAGTCGAGAATATCGAGGTCGCGGGCCATATGTGGCACTTCAAATACCCGCTCGCCGGGGGCGCCACCTATGAATATGTCGAGAAGGACGAGGACGGGAACGTCACCCTGCGCGAAACGCGCGACTATATCTCGATCGCAACCACGCGCCCCGAAACTATGCTGGGCGATGGCGCGGTGGCCGTGCACCCTTCGGACGAGCGGTATGCGCCTATCGTCGGCATGCTTTGCGAAATTCCGGTCGGCCCGAAAGAGCATCGCCGCCTGATCCCGATCATCACCGATGACTACCCGGACCCGACCTTTGGTTCGGGCGCGGTGAAGATCACCGGCGCGCATGACTTCAACGACTATCAGGTCGCCAAGCGCGGCGGCATCCCGATGTATCGCCTGATGGACACCAAGGGCGCGATGCGCGCTGACGGGCTGAGCTACGAGGACTGTGCCGCCCGCGCCATGGACATCTCGAAAGGCGCCGATTTCACCGAAGCCGAGATCGACGCGCTGAACCTCGTCCCCGAGGAACTGCGCGGGCTCGACCGGTTTGACGCGCGCAAGGCCGTGGTGCAGCAGATCACCGAGGAAGGTCTCGCCGTGATGATCGCCAACCCGACAGCGGGTGAAGAGGGCGAGCCGGACCTGATCCCCTATGTCGAGGCCAAGCCGATCATGCAGCCCTTCGGGGATCGCTCGAAGGTCGTGATCGAGCCGATGCTGACCGACCAATGGTATGTGGACGCCGAGAAAATCGTGGGCAAGGCGCTGGACGCCGTGCGCACTGGCCGCACCAAGATCATGCCCGAGGCAGGCGAGAAAACCTATTACCACTGGCTCGAAAACATCGAGCCGTGGTGCATCTCGCGCCAGCTTTGGTGGGGGCACCAGATCCCGGTGTGGTATGGGCTCAACCTCTCGGCCGAAGGCTTCGTCGACGACGAACGCGATGGCTCTCTCGACCTGGTCGAAATGGGGCGCCTGCTGGTCGAAACCAAGATGGTCCACCAAGGCGACGTCTATCACTGCGCCGCCGATCTCGACACGGTGGCATCGCTCTTCAAAGCGGGGATCGCGGACCTGCCGACGCCGCTCAATGCGGCGCGGATCGTCGAGGTGAAGGACAAGCACGAGGCAGTCGAGACCCTTGCCGCCAGCCTCGCGCAATATGAGGTCAATCAGGACCCGACGCAGTTGGTCTACCCGGTCTGGCGCGACCCCGATGTGCTCGACACCTGGTTCTCGTCGGGCCTCTGGCCCATCGGTACGCTCGGCTGGCCCGAGGATACCGAGGAAATGCGCAAGTATTTCCCGACCGATGTGCTCGTCACCGGCTTCGACATCCTGTTCTTCTGGGTGGCGCGGATGATGATGATGCAACTCGCCGTCACGGGCGAGGTGCCGTTCCACACCGTCTACCTGCACCAACTCGTCCGTGACGAGAAGGGCAAGAAGATGTCGAAAACCGCCGGCAACGTGATCGACCCGCTCGAGATCATCGACGAATACGGCGCGGATGCGCTGCGCTTCACCAATACGTCGATGGCAGCCATCGGCGGCGTGCTGAAACTGTCGAAAGACCGCATCGCGGGCTATCGCAACTTTGGCACCAAGATCTGGAACGCGACCCGCTTCGCCGAGATGAACGGCGTCTTCGAGGGGCCCGCCCCGGCTGGAATCCCGCAGCCCTCGCACACGGTGAACCGCTGGATCATCGGCGAAACCGCCCGCGTGCGCGAAGTGGTGGACGAGGCCTTTGCCAGCTACCGTTTCAACGACGCGGCACAGGCGCTTTACGGCTTTGTCTGGGGTAAGGTCTGCGACTGGTATGTCGAATTCGCCAAGCCTCTCTTCGATGGTGAGGACGCTGCCGAGACCCGCGAGACGATGCGCTGGGTCCTCGATCAGTGCTACACGCTGCTGCACCCGATCATGCCCTTCATCACCGAAGAGCTGTGGGAGCTGACCGCGCCCGAAGGCGGGCGGGCAAAGATGCTCGTCCATGGGGACTGGCCGACCTATGGCGCCGACCTGATCGACGCCGAAGCCGACCGCGAAATGAATTGGGTGATCGGCCTGATCGAGGAAATCCGCTCGTCGCGCACGCAGATGGGCGTGCCGGTGGGTCTCAGGTTGCCGATGGTTCTGGCCGAAGCGGATGAGGCCGCGCGCGCAGCGCTGGCCAATAACGAGGCGCTGATCCTGAAACTCGCGCGGATCGACTCGATCACCGAAACGGCGATCCCGAAAGGGGCGATCTCGATCCCGGCGCCGGGCGCGCTGTTTGGGCTGCCGCTCGAAGGCGTGATCGACATCGGCGCCGAGAAGGCCCGGCTCGAAAAGGCACTTGGCAAGATCGAGAAGGAAATCGGCGGTCTCAAGGGGCGTCTGTCGAACCCGCAATTCATCGCCAAAGCCAGCGACGAAGTGGTCGAGGAAGCCCGCGACAACCTCGCCGCGCGCGAGGAAGAGGCCGCCAAGGTGGCCGCCGCGGTCAAGCGGCTCGCGGAACTGGGCTGAGACGCCTCGTCAGAGATCTTGACCCCCGGTGCGAGCGCCGGGGGTTTTCATTTGAACTGAGGTGCGCGCTTTTGCAGGTTCGCCGCGATCACCTCCATCTGATCGGGCTTACCGATCAGGTCGGTCTGCTCGCGGCTCTCTGTCATCAGCACCTCAGCCTCGGGCGCGGTCAAAGCTTTGCGGATCAGCCGCTTCGCCGCCCGGATCGCGGACGGGCTGCGCCCCGCGATGGACTGCGCCAGCGCCAAGGCGCGGGCCTGTGGGTCGGCGTTTAGCTCGGTCACCAGCCCCCAATCCGCGCCCTGCTCTGCGGTGATCTCATCGGCCGTATAGGTCAGGCGCCCGATGACATCGGCGCGCGTCAGATGCGGCAGCGTCGCCATGCCGCCCATATCGGGCACGAGCCCCCATTTCATCTCCATGATCGACAGCCGGGTTTCGGGGGCGGCGATACGCATGTCGGCACCGAGCGCCAACTGGAACCCCGCGCCGAACGCCACACCATGCAACGCAGCAATCACCGGCACCGGCAGGTCGCGCCAGACCAGCGAGAATTGCTGGAACTTGTTCGCAGCCCCATGCGTGCGCGGCATGATGAGCGCCTCCGGGTCGCCCATCGCGAGCGCACCGAAATTCACGACATCAAGGCCCGCACAGAACGCCCGCCCCTCGCCTTGCAGCACAACCGCGCGCAAATCGTCGCGCGCGGCCAAGGCCTCACCTGCCGCGATCACCGCGTCGATCATCTCGAAATCGACCGCGTTCATCTTGTCGGGCCGGTTGAGCGTCACAAGCGCCAGATTGTCCTGAATATCAAGTGTCACACGGGTCATCGGGGCCTCCTCTTTGCGCCGACTATAGCGGTGCTTCTGGCTGGCCCTAGGATGACGTGGCGTTCCTAGCGCGGCACCAGTCTCTCGACCGCGCGCAAACCGCCCGCCGCCTTGTCATAGACCAGCGTGAGGATTCGCCGTTGCGCCACGACCTGTCCGATGCGCGTCCCGATCACCGGGGCGACGCGCACCGTGCCGGCTGCTGCGATCCCTGCCAGAAAGCCGCGTCTTGAAAGCTTGTCCACCATGGCAATCTCCCTTCGCATTTGAGATGGGGGACGATGCGCCCCCTTGCGAGGGGGAAAAAGAAGGCCTACGCCTCAGATATGACCGGACCTCGCTATACCCGCCTCGTGCAATCGCTCCCCGCCACCGTGCCCTTTGTCGGGCCCGAAACGCAGGAGCGCGAGCGGGGCCGACCCTTTGCCGCCCGCCTTGGTGCGAATGAGAACGGGTTTGGCCCAAGCCCCCGCGCGATTGCCGCGATGGCGGCGGCGGCGGGGGAGGTTTGGAAATACGGCGACTCGGTCAGCTACGACCTGCGCGTGGCGCTCGCAGCCCGTCACGGCTGTACGCCCGAGCATATCGTCGTGGGCGAAGGGATCGACGGGCTGCTTGGATATCTCGTGCGGCTCCTGATCGAGCCGGGCGACGCGGTAGTGACCTCGGACGGGGCCTACCCGACCTTCAACTACCATGTCGCGGGCTTTGGCGGCGTTCTGCACAAGGTCCCTTATCTGAACGACCATGAGGACCCGGACGCCCTGTTGGCGATGGCGGAGAAGACCGGCGCCAAGCTGATCTACCTCGCCAATCCCGACAACCCGATGGGTACGGCACATCCGCGCGCAGTGATTGCGTCGATGATCGAACGTCTGCCCGAAGGCGCGCTGCTCGTCCTCGACGAGGCCTATGTCGAGCTTGCCCCGGACGGGATCGAGGCCGAGATCGCGCCGGATGATCCGCGCGTGATCCGGATGCGGACCTTCTCCAAGGCGCATGGCATGGCGGGGGCGCGTGTGGGCTATGCGATCGGGGCGAGGCCGCTGATCCAATCCTTCGACAAGATCCGCAACCATTTTGGCATGTGCCGGATCAGTCAGGCGGGCGCGTTGGCGGCCATCGAAGATCGCACATGGCAAGCCTATATGCGGCTCTTGGTCGATGGCGCGCGTAAGCGCATTGCCGAGATCGCGCGCGAAAACGGCCTCACGCCGATCCCATCAGCCACGAATTTCGTCGCGGTCGATTGCGGGCGCGATGGGGCTTTTGCCCGCGCTGTGCTGCGTGAGCTGACGGCGGCGGATGTGTTCGTGCGGATGCCGTTCGTCGCGCCGCAAGATCGTTGCATCCGCATTTCCTGCGGGCCGGATGCAGAGCTTGATCTGCTGGCAGCCGCACTTCCCGGCGCATTGGCGCGCGCCGCCAAGGGCTGAGCGACCGCGCGCCGATCACGCATTTCTCTCGGGCTGGTGATTTGCCGAGGCCCCGCCAGAGCGGCATCTTGCCTCAAAACAAGAGCAGGAGAGTCGCATGAAACGCGCGCAGAAAACCATCACCCTTCTCAGCCCGCTGGCCTTTGCGCTGACGCTTGGGGCATATGCCGAAAGCAGCCCGCCGCCGCTCGATGCCGCGCTGGTCTGGACCGAGGCCGCCTTGGTTGCACAAGACGGGAGCACCGGGTCGGACGATCTCGACTGGGTCATCGACTGGATCGAGCGGCACGGCGCCGCCTGATCACTTCGGGTTCGGCAAAGCCAGAACCCGCGCCGCAGCCGCAACGCCGCCCGCTCCGTGCGGAATGCCAAGCGCCTGCATCCCCGCCTCCATCACCCCCAGAACGCCCATCGTCATATGGGCGTTCACATGGCCCATATGCGCGACGCGCAGGTAGTCGCCGTAGCGCGGACTGTCGAAGGGCACCATGCCAAGCCCGATGCCAAGGGTGACGCCCGCCACGTCCTCGCACCATTTGCGCAACCGACCGGCCCCGCCATCGCCGATCTTTACCGCCGTCACCGAATGCGCGCGATGCGCCGGATCGGCAATGTTGAGCGAAATATCCCCCGCCTTGCCCCATTCGTCAAACGCTGCCCAGACCGCCGAGGCCAGATGATGGTGGCGCGCCCAGACCTCGCTCAGCCCCTCTTCGTCAAGGATCATCTTGAGCGACTCGGACAAGCCGAACAGGTGATGCGTGGGCGCGGTGCCCGCGAAATGCAGGTAGAACATCTCGGGGAAGGCGCGCGGCGTCCAATCCCAATAGGGCGTACGTAGATCGGCCGTTTTGCTTGCCGCCAACGCCTTGTCGGAGAACCACACGAAGGCGAGACCGGGCGGCACCATCAGCCCTTTCTGACTTGAGGCGACCATGACATCCACGCCCCAGTCATCCATTCGAAACGCATCACAGCCGAGCGAGGCAATGCTGTCCACCGCGAGAAGTGCGGGATGCCCCGCCGCGTCTATCGCCGCCCGCAGCGCCACAATATCGTTGCGCACCGAAGTCGCCGTATCCACCTGCGACACCAGAACAGCCTTGATCTCATGCTTGGTATCGGCCCTGAGCGCGGCCTCGAGACGCGCCGGATCGGCGGGGCTGTGCAGCCCGAAGTCGATGCTCTCGACCGTGACGCCCATGGCCTGAGCGTGCTCGGCCCAGCCATGCCCAAAGCGCCCCGTGATCAGCACCAGCGCCTTATCCCCACGCGAGAACATGTTGGCGATGGCTGCCTCCCATGCGCCGTGCCCGTTCGAGATATAGATCGCCACATGGCTCGACGAGAGCGCGACACGGCGCAGGTCCGAGACGATCCCGGCCGTCATCTCGATCAGTTCGCCCTCATAGATATTGGGCGCGGCGCGATGCATGGCACGCAGAACGCGGTCCGGCATCACCGAGGGGCCGGGGATCGAGAGATAGGGCCGTCCGTGGGAAAGGGGCATCGGGGGTCTCCGGTAACGTGTCGGGCCATCCGATCCGCGCGCCGCGAGATTGTCAATTGGCTGCAATGCAATGCCGCCACCCTCGGGCGGCATCGCTTGCCGCTTGTTTGCATTCGGGCTAGACCCTAGATCAGCCGTGCGCATGTCCGCGCTCATGGAACACAGGCCCGCCTTTGCCCCAAAGCCACACCCCATACAGCTCCCGCGACTTGTTCGCACGCATGTGGCGCGACTACCTGCGATCCCACTGGCCGCTGATGAGCGTCGCGCTCTTGCTGATGGTGATCGAAGGCTCGACGCTGGGCGCGCTAAGCTGGATGCTGGAGCCGCTTTTCGACCGGGTGTTCTCGGCCAAGGAAGCGGGGATGATCTGGTGGGTCGGGGGCGCGATCTTCGGCCTGTTCTTGCTGCGCGCGTTGACCTCGGTCCTGTCGCGCACGGTGTTGACGAATATCTCGCTCAAGACCTCGACCGCAATGCAGGTGGACCTGCTGCGCCACATTCTGACACTCGATCAGGGCTTCTTCGTGCGAAACCCGCCCGGCGCGCTGATCGAGCGGGTGCAGGGTGATACGCAAGCCGTGCAGGGCACATGGCAGGTGTTCATTGCGGGCGGTGGGCGCGATATGGTCGCGCTTGTGTCACTGTTCGGTGTTGCGATTTCCATCGACCCGATCTGGACGCTGGCCGCACTGATCGGCGCACCCCTTCTGATCGTGCCAACCGCGCTCGCGCAACGTTATATCCGGCGCAAAACCCGCCAGATGCGCGAGGAATCGAGTGATCGCGCCACCCATCTCGACGAGGTGTTTCACGGCATCAACGCTGTCAAACTCAACCGGATGGAAGACTACCAGGTGGGTCGCTTCACCGCACTGGTGAATAAGATCCGCCGGTCGCAGGTGAAAATGAGCGCCTCGACCGCGACCATTCCGGCACTGATCGATGTCACCACGGGGCTTGGCTTTTTCGCGGTGCTGCTCTTGGGCGGCGGTGAGATCATCTCTGGCGAGCGCTCGGTCGGTGAATTCATGTCCTTCTTCACAGCGATGGCGCTGGCATTCCAGCCGCTCCGGCGTCTGGGCAACATCTCGGGAACGTGGCAATCGGCGGCGGCGAGCCTGGAGCGGCTCTATGGTCTGTTCGACACAGAGCCCACGATCCGTCCGCCCGCACAGCCCAAACCCCTGCCCGCCAGCACCGAAATCCGGCTCGAGGATGTGCGGCTCAGCTATGGCCAAACCCCGGTCTTGCGCGGGCTCTCCTTCACCGCCGAAGCGGGCAAGACCACCGCGCTTGTCGGTCCGTCAGGCGCCGGCAAGAGCACGGTGTTCGGTCTGCTGACCCGGCTGATCGACCCGAATGAAGGCCGCGTGACACTTGGCGGCACTGACCTGCGCGATCTCGATCTGGCGGAACTGCGCAGCCAGTTTTCCTCGGTTGCGCAAGAGGCCGCACTCTTCGACGAGACGATCCGCGAGAACGTGCTCCTCGGGCGCGATGATGTCTCGCCCGAGACCCTCGCCCGCGTCCTTGAGGCCGCGCATGTGCAGGATTTCGTCGCCCCCTTGGCCGAGGGGCTGGACACCCGCGCCGGCCCGCGTGGCTCGGCGCTGTCGGGTGGGCAGCGGCAGCGTGTGGCCATCGCGCGCGCGCTGATGCGCGACACGCCGATCCTGCTTCTGGACGAGGCGACGTCGGCGCTTGACACGGCGTCTGAGGCAAAGGTGGCGCAGGCGCTCGAAGACCTGTCGCAAGGACGCACGACGCTGGTCATCGCGCACCGTCTGTCGACGGTTCGGAACGCCGACAAGATCGTGGTCATGGCCGAGGGGCGCGTTGTCGAAGAAGGCACGCATGAGACCCTGCTCGCAGCGGGCGGCACCTATGCCGCGCTGTGCCAGATGCAACTTGTGGACTGAGCCGCGCGGCCTATATCGGACGCGAAGGAGACCCCAATGGCCGAACGCAAGATTTACGAGATCACTGGCCCGGACCGGATTCACTTCCTGCAAGGGTTGATCACGAACGACGCCCGAAAACTGGCGGATGGGCCGATCTACGCCGCGCTGCTGACACCGCAAGGCAAATATCTTGCCGATTTTTTTCTGGTGCCGCAGGGGGATGCGATCCTGCTCGATATTGCTGCGGGGATCGCCGAGGCCACGATCAAACGGCTGTCGATGTATAAATTGCGCGCGGATGTCGCCATCACGCCCTCGGACCTTGGGGTCTGGCGCGGCACCGGCGCCGCACCCGTTGGCGCTGTTCCCGACCCACGTCACGCGGATCTTGGATGGCGGCTCTATGGCGAGACAAGCGGCGATGACGGCACGGATTGGGACTCCATCCGAGTTGCGCATTGCATCCCCGAGACCGGGATCGAGTTGACGCCAGAGACATACATCCTCGAAGCGGGCTTAGAGCGACTGAACGGCGTCGATTTTCGCAAGGGGTGCTATGTCGGACAGGAGGTCACCGCGCGGATGAAGCACAAGACCGAGTTGCGCAAAGGTCTCGTGCGCGTGACAGTGGAGGGCGCAGCCCCCATCGGCACCGAGATCGTCGCCATCGACGCGGAAGGCGGCACAAGACAGGCGGGCATGCTTTACACGCAATCGGGGGGGCAAGGCATCGCCTATCTGCGCTTTGATCGTGGCTCTTTGCCATTGCGCGCCGGTGCGGCGCAGATCACTCCAGCCTGAGTGTTAGCGTTCACCTTTCCGCGAGCCATGCGCGTGACGCATAGTTTTTTCTCCTCCGCTGGCGCCATCGGCAGGACGTTTCTTGTCCTCCTTCGCGGTTAACGGCGCCACGTCTTCACACCGCAGGAGTTACACGGCCACGGCCCTGACTTGTTTCGCTTGAAAGAACAGTACACGGGCGAGCGCATCGCGTGGCCCCTTGTTTCAAAGGGGGAGAACCCATGTGAGGGCCGAGGGCCAGTAGAAAAACACTCCCTCGCCAACACCTTGAAAAGAGCGAAACGCTTTCTAGATTTAGTGAATGCCTTCCCCGGATGCAGACTAAATCCTGCGTGGGTCAGTTCGAGCCATGCGAAAAACGCATGGCTGCCATGATCTGAGGGGCATATCGAATCAAGTGAGAAAGGCCATAGATGCCCCTCACGCCAGGAAACGCAAGAGCAATAACAAAGGACGGAACAATGCGCGATTTCGTTGACGGCTCCGCCTTCAACTACGAACAAGGTCAGCGCGCACGGAAGCTGTTTGCTGCCGTTGTGCTTGCTGCACTCGATGACGCGATTGCCGATGACAAGAAATATGGCAACGGCCCCGAGCAGATCGCTCGCTGGGCGCGGTCGCGTGATGGCCGCGAGGTCCTGTCCTGTGCCGGGATCGACCCGAACGAACGGGTCGTCAAAGGTTTGATGGAATTCGTGTCCAAGGGTGTGCGCACCTCCGTCGCGCTGTCGCGCGAAGAGAGCGAGCGCCGTATGGCCGCGGAAGAGGCAGAGGCCGCGTAAGCACCCCTCAATTCATTCAAAAAGGCGCAGCCCCGGCTGCGCCTTTTGTATTTTCGCCCTGCTCCAAAGTCAGTCGGTTCACTCGAACTCACGGCTGACAAGTGCCCGCTGAATCTCCCGCCGCACCAGTTTACGCACGTTGCGCGTGATGCGCTCGCCCAAGGCACCCTGAAGCTCTTCACGGATCATATCGGCCACCAGATCACGCAGCGCCTCTTCCGAGATCGGAAGCTTGTCGAGGGCCGGGGCAATCACGTTTTCGTCGCGCAGGATGTTCTCGCTGGCCTCTTCGAGTGCGATATCCTCGCGCAGGCGCTCGTAGCTGGACGCCCGTGCATTGCTGTTGAGCACCTGCTCCTCGGCATCGTGAAGATGCAAACGGCGCAGCACCTTGCCCGTCACAGCGCTGGCAAGCGGATCGGTGGCTGCGGGCGCGGGTTCCTCGGACCAGTCCTCTGCATCACCGGCCCAAGCATCGCTTTCAAGATCGGGATCGACAAGCGCCTCCTGAGCCTCGGCAAGCTCAGGGTCGAAGAGTTCGACCTCCTCATCCTGCGCCTCAGCGGCAAACGGCTCGTGCGCATCATCGGCTTGAGGGGCTTCGGCATCCTGTGCTTCCGCCTCGACCGGCATCTCGGGCGCCGCGTCCTGCGCATCATCGTGCGACTCAGACTGGGCGTCGAATTGATCGGCCAGCGCTGCCCCCTCGTCGGGCGCAAAGGGATCTCCCTGCTCCGGCTCGAACTCGGCACCACTCTGCGCGACGGCGGCCTCCATCTCGGCGATGGTATCCTCGAGACGATTCAGCTCTTCTCCCAGATCGACCTGGGTTTCCGGCGCGGGCGGGAAGGCCGTGTCATCATCGAAAATGACTTCGCCCTCATAGGTTTCTTCTGCGTCGGCGGCGGTCGCCTCTTCGCAGGTAGCCTCCAGCTCGGGGGTCGCCGGTGCGTCGGCACAGGACGGCTCTTCGACGGCGGCATCTTCCTCGCTCACGCGTTGCGCCGGGGTGAGGACCAATGTCGGGGCTTCATCCTCCAGCACGACGGCGTGCTCGGCCGGCGCGGTCCGATGCGGCATCGGGCGATGACGCACGGCGGCATCTTGCGAAACGAGCCGCCGGATCGACGACAGCACATCCTCGATTTCGATATTGGTTCCGGGATCAGACATCATGCCCCCCATCCTGCGTTTACCAGTCTCACAAGTCCAGCCCCATGCAGGAGAATCCGGGAAAGCGGGGCACCAGACACACAAGAACGGACGCCCCGGTCAGAGACGCCCGTTCCAAACTCATACAGCAAGTCAGGGCTTGCCAATGGCCCGAAGCACCCGGTCCAGGCTTTCACCATGGGTGCTGGTATAGGGCGCATTGCGCACCGCGTTGTAATAGGCCGCCGGATCATAGGTCGGAATTCCGAGCTTGAGGTTTTCTACCGTCAAGAGACCCATAGCCGACAAAAGTTGATAATAAGCTACCTGCAACCCTGCCTCGGCATCGATACGCGACGCCCGCGCATCCAGCAGGTCCTGCTCGGCATCAAGCACATCCAGCGTGGTCCGCGCGCCGAGCGTCGCCTCTTCGCGCACACCTTGATAGGCGATGGTCGCGGCTTGAATCTGCTCATCATAGGCGCGGATCTGGGCGCGGCGCACTTCGATGCCCGCCCATGCGTTGGCCACCGCTTCGGCCACTTGCGATGTAGCACTGCCAAGCGCGGCACGCGCGCCATCCCGACCCGCGATCGCCTTGCGATGCGCCGAGGACAGCGCGCCGCCGGAATAGATGGTTTGCGAGGCGCGCACGCCTACGCTCGCGTAATCGTTCGAGCTGTCTTCCGGGATCGTCGTGGTCAAGGAGCCGGTCACCGTTGGCATACGGCTCTTGGCGGCCAGTTCAACACGCAGATCATTGACGGTGACCTGATGCTGGGCCTGCCGGATCACCGGGTGCTGACGCACGCCGATGGACCTTGCCTCCTCCAACGATTTCGGGAGCGATGGCGCGCGCGGCAACGCGGCGAGCGCCTTGGGATAGTGCCCCGTCACCGCCTTATATGCCTCGCGCGCGGCAGAAAGATCCCCTTGGGCAGCCGCGAGGCTTGCACGGGCAGCAGCAAGCTGCGCTTCGGCCAGCGAGACATCGGTGCGGGTCACCTCACCAACCTCGAAGCGATCTTGTGCCGCCTTGAGTTCCTCACCGATGACGCGCACCGAATTCTGGTTGATCGCAACCTGCTCGGAGGCGGATTTCACATCCGCATAGGCCTGGACCGTGTCGAGCAACACATTCTGCTCGATATTGACGAGCGCCTGACGAGTGGCCAGCACAGCTTCCTTGGCGATTTCGATGCCAAGCCGGGTCTGACCGAAATCGAACAGCGTCATTTCGCCGGAGAGCTGCAGCGAGGCCCCGAGACGATCGGGTTGCCGACCCGCCGCTCGTGTCTGCGCTTCTCCAAGCGGGTTGCGGGTATAGCCGACATCCGCGATCCAGCGGATCACCGGGCGCAGCGCGGCCATCGCACCCGCGACATCCTCATCCGCTGCGCGCAAGGTCGCGCGGTTCTGTTCGAGAAGGTCGGAATTCCGGTAGGCCGCCACCAACGCGTCGGCGAGGGTCTCGGCACGCGCGGCAAGCGGCGTCGCCATCAGCCCAAGACCCGCGACTGCGGCCAAGAGAAGGGGTTTAAAGGTCTTGCGTTTCATGCCTGGCTTCCTCATTGTAACGGCCATGCCCTGCACTTCTTGCGGCGCAATGGGCACCGTGGCGCCGAAAACGCCACGCATTCAATTCTGCCTATACGAGCCTAAGAACGCAAGCCGTCGCTTAGAGCACGAATTCCTTGGACGCCTCGAAGCCCGGCAGCAGCGGGGCCGATGCGTTGAACGCGAAGCGCCAGGTCACCGAACCGTCGATCTTATGCCCGATCCGGGCGGTGCCCAGCGACCCTTCGAGGAAGATCGCGCCAATGCGGCCACCTTCCTTGAGTTGGTCGAGCAACGCGGCGGGCACGTCCTCGACGCCACCTTCGATCAGAATGACATCGTAGGGGCCATGTTTCGCGGACCCATCCGAGAGCGCAGCGGCCACGACGACGGCGTTATCCGCGCCCACCGATGCGAGCGCCGCCTCGGCCTGCGCCGCAAGATCCTCACCCTCAACCGCGACAACCGCCTCGGCCATTCGCGCCATGACGGCGGTCGAGTAGCCAAGGCCGCAGCCCAGGTCGAGCACCAGATCGGTCGGCTGAATGTTGAGCGCGTCCAGCAGCTTGGCGAAATTGCGCGGCTCCAGAAGCACACGACCCGACCCCAAATCAATATTCTCGCCGACATAGGCGGCTTCACGGCGGGCAGCGGGAACGAATTCCTCACGCGGAACAGAGAGCATCGCCTCGATGATCGGGAATTTGGTCACGTCATTCGGGCGAACCTGCGTGTCGACCATCATGGTGCGGCGCGTGGCGAAATCTTGCATGTTGGAACTCTTCGGTCTGAGGAACCCTGCGCGGGTTCTGCCACAGAAAAACGGCTTGGGCAACCACGCGCGCCATGGTTGCCACGCAAAAACACCGGCGACCGCTGCGGGTCAAGCGTAGCGGTTTTCGCCGCTCCGCATATAACACCCCCCTTGCGCCGGGTGCCGCGATACACTATCCGAAGTCCGAACCACGGCTGGCGAGTTGGCGGAGTGGTGACGCAGCGGATTGCAAATCCGTGTACACCGGTTCGATTCCGGTACTCGCCTCCATCTTCCCGACAGATCCATATCGAATCCATTGGCTGATCGTCTGAACGGTTATTCGGGCGCGATCAGGGCAAGCTGGACGTCGAAGAGGCGCAGGCCCTCATGCGTCAGGTCGAACCCGCGCGCACCGAGACTCCAACGGATTGCGATCCCCTGCACCAGCGAACTCAGGAACACGGCCGCGTCCGCGGGTGAGAGCGCACCTCTGGGCAGAATTTCGGTCAACTCCTCCACGAGATGCGCCTGAAATCGCTGTAATGCACCATTGAAGCAGCCCCGCAGCGCCGGATTCTCGACATTCAGCTCGCGGGAGAACAGGATCACCGGCAGTGCAGGCCACGCCTCGATCTGCGCCAGCTGCGCCGCGACCACCGCGCGCAACCGCTCACGCGGCCTGGTTTGCGGTTCCAGCGCCGCGCCCCACGCCTCCCCCAGACGCGCGACGATCACCTCGCCAGCAGCCGTCCAAAGCGCCGCCTTGCTTGGAAAGTGCCGGAAAATCGCCGCCTGCGTAATCCCGACCTCTCGTGCGATGTCATTGGTCGTCAGCCGATCTGGCCCGATGCGATCGGATAGTACCAGCAATGCTTCGACGATTTCGGCCTTGCGGTCCGTAGCAGATTTGCGAGCGGTCATGGCTGCCCCTTGTAAGTAATCAATCACTAACATATCCTGCGCGACAATCAAGGCGACTCATGCGCCCCGGATTTTGATGCGCGCTCGGCCGCCCCGACAGGCGAGCCGCCCACCGACACAGGAGACCTTCATGTCCCGCCTCTCCGCGCTTTGGGCGCTCCCGCCAATTGCCCTCGGTGTCGCCACCGCGATCTGGTTCGTATCCAACGCGCCCGAGCCGGCGCAGCTCGACACTGAAACGCAAGGGCCTGCCGTCCGGGTTCGCACGATCACCCCGACCGAGATTCGCCCGGTCGCGCATGGTTGGGGCAGCGTGCGCCCGGCGACCCGGTGGACCGCCATTGCCGAGGTGCGCGGGCAGATCGTCTGGCGTCACCCCGATCTGGAGGCGGGACGTCTGATCAGGGCCGGGACAGAGGTGATGCGGATTGACCCGTCGGATTACGAGCTTGCCATCGCGCAAGCCCGCGCCGATGCGCAGGCGCTTGCGGCGGAGGCTGCGCAACTCGCGGCCGAGCAGGCCAATACCGAGCGGGTTCTTGCGCTGGAAACCGAGCGGTTGCGCCTGGCCGAGGCAGATCAGACCCGCATTGACGGCTTGGTGGCGCAGGGCGTGAACCCGCAGACGCGCGCCGATGAAGCCGAGCGCGCGGTTCTTGCGGCACGCCGGACGGTCACTGAACTGACCAACAGCCTTGCTTTGATGCCCGCGCGCCGCGCCCGGATCGAGGCGCAGCAAGCCCGCACCGAGGCCGCCCTTGCACGGGCCGAACGCGATCTCTCGCATACCCGGCTCAGCGCCCCGTTCGACATGCGCGTGACCCGCGTAAACGCCGAGCGGTTTCAACCGGTTTCCGTCGGGCAGGTGCTGATCGAGGGCGATGCGCTCGATCAGGTCGAAGTCGTGGTCCAAGTGCCCGTTCCCGCCTTCCAGCGTCTTCTCGCACCGCTGCATCTTCCGGGCGATACGCTAAGCGCGATGCGCACAGGGCCGGCGGAACTGATCGCGGCGGAACTTCATCCGATCGACAATCCCGGGCAGGTTTGGGCGGCGACCGTGACACGGGTCGAGGGGATGCTCGATCCGAAAGCGCGCACCGTCCCCGTGGTCGTGACGGTAGAGGCGCCCTATGACGGCGCGGCCCCGCCCCTGCGCCTGCCGCTTGTGCCGAACATGCAGGTCGAGGTCACGCTGCGCGGTGCGCCGTTGGCCGATGTGATCACCGTGCCGGAGGCCGCACTCCACGGGGACGAAATCTATCTCGTGACCGAGGAGAACCGGCTTCAGCGCCGTCTCGTTTCCGTGGCCTTCCGTCAGGACGGGCAGGTCACACTGCGCGAAGGCCTCGCTGCGGGGGAGCGGATCGTGCTTGATGATCTGGCCCCGGCCTTCGAGGGCATGGCGCTGACCCCGATCGAGGACACGCCATGATCCGCTGGTTTGCTGGTCACCCGACCGCCGCCAATCTGCTGCTTTTGGTGTTTATCGCAGCGGGCATCTTCGCGGCCCCGACGCTTCTGCGCGAGACCTTCCCCGACTTCCGTCCAACCGAGGCGGAGGTCAGCGTCACCTATCGCGGCGCGGCGGCCCTCGATGTCGAGAGCGCCATCTGCGCGCCACTCTGGGATGCGGTGCAGGGGGTCGAGGCGCTGGACTCCTTCACCTGCACGGCGCAGGACAATCTGGCGCGCGCCGTTGCCACGATGGAGCCGGCGGGCGATGCGCTGCGCTTTCTCAATGCGCTGCGAACCGAAGTCGCAGCCATCGACACCTTCCCCGAGCGCGCCGATCCCGCCACCGTGCGGGAACTGCACCGCACCGATCTGGTGACTTCGGTCGCGGTTTCGGGCGCGGCGCCGCTGCGCGACCTCGACCGCTATGCCGAGCAGCTCGGCGACCGGCTGGCCGCGCTGGAAGATGTGGCACAGGTGAACCGCTCGGGGCTCGGCACGCGGACGCTGTCCGTGCTGCCCGATCATGCCCGGCTGTCGCAGCACGGGCTCGGCGCGGCGGCGCTCGCCGCGGCGATTGGCGCGCAAAGCCTTGACCTGCCGGGGGGGCTCCTTGAGACGCCGGGCACGGACCTGACGCTGCGCTTCACCGCCGAGGCGCGCGATGTCACGGCGCTGGCGGCGCTCCCGGTGATGACCCTGCCCGACGGCGCGGTGCTGCGGCTGGGCGATCTGGCCGATATTCGCGAAACCTTCGAGCCCGCCGAGCAGGCCGCCTTTGTGAACGGGGCCCCCGCGATCCTTCTGGAGGTGCATAAACCCCTCGATGCGGATGCGCTGCGAGCCCTCGACGATGTCCAGCGCGTGGTCGATGCAGAGGCCGCCGCCCTGCCGCCCGGCATTCATGTCGAGGTGGTGCAGGACGTGACCTCGATCATCCGGGACCGGCTGGCGATGCTGGTGCAGAACGGCATCCTCGGGCTGGTGCTGGTGATCGCGGTGATGAGCCTGTTCTTCCGTCCCGGCTTTGCGATCTGGGCGGCGATGGGGCTGCCCGTCGCCTTTCTCGGAGCCTTTGTCTGGATGGCGCTGACGGGGCTGAGCCTCAACATGATGACGCTGGTCGCGTTGCTGATGGCGATCGGGATCGTGATGGACGACTCGATCGTGCTCTCTGACTCCATCGCCGTTCACGCGGCCAAAGGAATCAGCGTGGACACCGTGACCGCCGGGGTCATGGCGGTTGCGCCCGGCGTGCTGTCTTCGTTCCTGACGACCGTATCGGTCTTTCTGCCACTCTCCTTTCTCTCCGGTGAGTTGGGCGCGGTGCTGGAGGTCTTGCCCCTTGTCTTGCTCGCAGCTCTGGCCGCGAGTCTGATCGAAGCCTTCCTGATCCTGCCGCATCACCTCAAAGGCGGGCTGCGGAGCCTGTCGAAGCCACCCTCCCGGTTCCGCCAGCGGTTCGAGACCGGTTTCGATCATCTGCGCGAGACCGTGGTGGGCCGTGCAGCGGATATCGCCATTGCGCGGCGGTGGCTGGTGGCAGGGCTTGCCATCGGCGCGCTGATCCTGACCGTCGGCGCGCTGCGCGGCGGCGTCGTCAAACGCGAGGCCATGCCCGAAATCGACGGCGATGTGCTCGAAGCGCGGCTACTGCTGCCGGCCGGCACACCCCTCGCACGCACGGAACAGGCGGTGCGCAGCGTCGAAGAGGCACTGGACCGCGTGAACGCGCGCCTTGCACCCACGCAACCGGAAGGTCAGGATCTCGTGCTGCGCACCATCACACGGATGGGGCGCAATGCCTCTGCGGGCGAAAGCGGCGCGCATGTCGCCACGGTCTCTGCGGATCTGCTCTCGGCAGAGACCCGCACCACCACGCTCGACACGCTGATCGCCGACTGGCGGGCAGAAGCCGGGCTACTGCCCGGTGTGTCCTCGCTGATCCTGACCGAGCCGGGCATCGGCCCGCAGGGGATCGCGATCGAGTTGCGCCTGTCACATCCCGATCTGACCACGCTTGAGCGGGCGGGACATGAGGCGCTCTCGGTGCTGGGGCGCTATGAGGGGGTGCGCAACGCGATGCTTGATCTGCGAGCGGGCAAGCCAGAGCTTCGGCTGACGCTGGCAGCGGGGGCGCATACGCTGGGCCTTACGGCGGCTGATGTCGCGGGGCAATTGCGCGCGGCCTATCTGGGCACGCAGCTGGCCGATGTGCGGCAGGGCGATCTACCCTTCGACGTGCTGGTTCAACTGCGAGAGAGCGACCGCGACGCGCGCGCCGATCTGGACGATTTCATGGTGGCGCTGGGGGATGGGACAGCCGTTCCTCTGGGCACCGTGGTCGAGATCAAAGAGGCGCGCGGCTGGTCCAGTATCAACCGGCGTGACGGTCTACGCTCGCTGACCGTGCAGGCGGATGTGGACGGGCGGCTTGGCAACGCGGACGCGATAACGGCCCGCATGGGCGCCGAGATTCTGCCCCTGCTCGCCACCCGCTACCCCGGTCTGAGCTTCGAAATCGCAGGGCAAGCCGCCAATTCCGCAGAAACCGTCGGCTCGATCCTACGCGGCTTCCTCGTCGGGATCGTCGGCATCTATCTGGTGCTCTCCTTCCAGTTCCGCAGCTATGTCGAGCCGGTCATCGTGATGCTGACGATCCCGCTGGCCTTCCTCGGTGTGATCTGGGGGCATGCCGCCATGGGCTACAATATCTCGATGCCCTCGCTGGTGGGGGCGGCCTCGCTGGCCGGGATCGTGGTCAATAACGCGATCCTGCTGGTCGAGGTAATCAATGCGACGCTGGCCGAAGGCGCGACCGTGGCAGAGGCCGCCGGGCGCGCGGTGCGGGCGCGGTTCAGGCCGATCTTCGTGTCGGTCTCGACGACGATCCTTGGCATGGCGCCGCTGCTGGCGGAAAGCTCCACGCAGGCGCAGACGCTCAAGCCGCTGGTGATCTCGGTGGTGTTCGGGCTGCTGGCCTCGACAGTGCTGGTGCTGCTGGTGCTGCCCGCGCTCTACGCGATCCTTGCCGAGCTTGGTCTGACACGGCATCGCAAAGCCAAAGAATGAGATGCAAGGCGGCTCTGCGCGCCTTGCTGCAAGGCTGGTGAGCGTTTACATCCTTGGAAAGCTTTCCGAATGTGGCGCATCAGATGACCCAGACAGTTGCGATCCTGCCCGCGCGTGGCGGCTCCAAGCGTATCCCGCGCAAGAATGTACGCCCTTTCGCCGGGCGTCCCGCCATCGGCTGGCCGATCGCCGCAGCGCAGGCATCCGGTCTGTTCGACCGGATCGTGGTCAGCACCGATGATCCCGAAATCGCCGAGACTGCACGCGATCTGGGGGCAGAGACCCCGTTTCTGCGCGATGCAACGCTGTCGGATGACTACACCGGCACGACCGATGTGATCCGCGATGCCGTCACGCGGCTCGGGCTTGAGGCGGGTGATGCGGTGTGCTGCATCTATCCGACCGCGTTTTTCCTTCTGCCCGAGGATTTGCAGACCGGTCAGGGCTATCTCGCGGAGGGCGCGACATGGGTGCTCGCCCTTGGCGAATACCGCACCCCCATCGACCGCGCCTACCGGATGACCGGGACAGACGGAACGATTGCCGCGCGCGACCCGTCGAAAATGCCGCTGCGCTCGCAGGATCTCGAACCCGCTTATTTCGATGCCGGGCAATTCTATTGGGCCCATGCCGCGACCTGGGCCGATCCGAAGGCGCGCGTCTGGGACGGCGCACGCGGCGTCATCCTGCCGGCGGAGCGCTGCCTCGATATCGACACCTGGGAGGATTGGCATCAGGCCGAACGCCTTCTGGCACTCCGGGAGGGCTAGGATGCGCCTGCTGATCCGGGTGGATGGCGACGGGCGGATCGGCGGCGGCCATGTGATGCGCTGCCTGACGCTGGCCGAGGGCGCGCGCGCCTTGGGACATCATGTGCATTTCGTGATGGTGGATGCGCCCGACACGATGGCGGGGCGGGTCCGCGCTGCGGGCTATGAACTGACGGCACTGCCCGAAATCGCGCACAATCCCGCCGAGGCCCCGGCCCATGCCGGATGGCTGCGCCTTCCCCCGGACGAGGATGCACGGCTCTCCGCCACGGCGGCGCAGACAGTCTCTCCCGACTGGATCGTGCTCGACCATTATGGGCTGGATGCCGACTGGGTTGCGACGCTCCGCGACGCGCACCCGCAGGCGCGGGTTCTGGCCATAGACGATCTCGACGACCGGGCGCTGGCCGCCGATTTGCTGCTCGATCAGGCGCGCCTCGACCCAGAGCCCTATCGCCACCCACCGCTCGCCACGCTGCGCGGCCCGGCCTATGCGCTCTTGCGCCCCGAATTCGCGGAGCTGCGCGAGGCCGCGCTCGCCCGGCGTGACGGGGCCATTACGCGGGTGCTGATTGCACCCGGCATGATGGATGCGGCGGGGCTGGCCCCGATGTGCCTGCGGCTGCTCGCCGCCGAATTTCCCGATTTGCAGGCCGAGGTCGTGATGGGATCGACCAGCCAATCCGTCGAAGCGACGCGCGCGCTTGTGGCGGCGCACCCGCAATTTTCGCTGACCCTCGATGCGGGCGACATGGCGGCGCGGATGGCGCAGGCCGATCTGTGCATCGGAGCAGGCGGGATGACGAGTTGGGAACGCTGCTGCCTCGGGCTGCCGACTTTGGCCGTGGCGGTCGCAGACAATCAACGCAAAGGCGTCGCGCAACTGGCCGCCCGCGGCGCGGTGGTGCCGCTTTCGCTTGAGGAGGCGCGCGACCAGAAGACGCTGGCGGCAGCGCTGCGGCAGGCCATCGGAAGCGCGGCGCCGCAGTCGCACGCGGCAACAACGATCTGTGACGGGACCGGCCGTGACCGCGTGCTGGGCGCGCTGAGCGGCGCGTTCCGACCGCTCCGCGCGGATGATGCCACCCGGCTTTTCGAATGGCGCAATCAGCCGCGGATCAGGGCGATCAGCCTGACGCAGGACCCGCTCGTCTGGGAGACGCACGAGGCCTGGGTCGCACGCACCGCCGCGCGGCAAGATGGCCTGTGGCGCATCTATTCCGAGAATGGCTGCGACATCGGCTTTGCCGGTGCAAGTATCGACAGCGACGGCGTCGCCCGGTGGAGCTTCTACATCGGGGCCGAGGACGCGCCCGAGGGCGCGGGCGGGCGGATGATGGCGGCCTTTCTGCGCGGCCTTGCGGAGCGCCCCGATGTGAAGTCGATCCGCGCCGAGGTTCTGTCGGAAAACGCCGCCTCGGTCCGATTGCATGAACGACTGGGCTTCGCCCGCGACCCGGCTCAGAGCACGCCTGCCGTGCTTGCCTTCACGCGCGACCCGTGGGATGTTCGCGCCCGCCTCCGGCTGCCCACACCACCGGACAGCGCCCTGCGAAAGGACTGACCCATGACCGCTGCGTTCCAGATCGCAAACCGCCCCATCGGGCCGGACCAGTCGCCCTATATCATCGCCGAATTGTCGGGCAATCATAACGGCGATCTGGGCCGGGCACTCGCACTGGTCGATGCTGCCGCCGAGACCGGCGCGGATGCGGTCAAGTTGCAGACATACACCGCCGACACGATCACCATCGACGCGGACCGGCCCGAGTTCCGCATTTCCGGCGGGCTATGGGACGGGCGGTCCCTGCATGAGCTTTACCAAGAGGCGTCGACGCCTTGGGAATGGCACGACGCGCTTTTCGAGCGCGCCCGCGCGCATGGGCTGCATGTGTTCTCGTCGCCCTTCGATCCGACGGCGGTGGATTTTCTCGAAACGCTCGACCCGCCCGCCTACAAGATCGCGTCTTTCGAGCTGGTCGACACGCCGCTGATCCGCAAGGTCGCCGCGACCGGCAAGCCGCTGATCATGTCCACGGGCATCGCCAATTACGCCGAGATCGAGGATGCGCTGCGGGCCGCCCGCGAAGGCGGCGCGGAATGTGTTTCGCTCTTGCATTGCGTCTCGGCCTATCCGGCACGCCCTGAAGATATGCGTCTGCGCACGATCGAAGCGCTGGCCGCGGCCTTTGGGGTGCAGATCGGCCTTTCGGATCATACGCTAGGCTCGGCCGTAGCGGTCGCCTCCATCGCGCGCGGCGCGACGATCATCGAGAAACACATGACGCTGGCGCGCGCCGATGGCGGGCCGGACGCGGATTTCTCGCTCGAACCGGCGGAGTTCAAGCAACTCGTGGACGACTGCCGGATGGCCCATGCCGCCCTTGGCGCCCCGATCCATGACCGCAAGGGCGTGGGCGGTGCGAATGCCCAGTTCCGCCGCTCGCTTTATGTCGTGTCCGATGTCGCGGAAGGCGAGGTTCTGACCGAAGCGCATGTGCGCTCGATCCGGCCGGGGCTGGGACTGGCACCGAAGCATCTGCCCGAGGTGCTGGGCAAACGCGCCGCGCGCGACCTCAAACGGGGCGAACCGCTCGACTGGAGAATGCTGCGATGACAATTCGGCTGGCAGTCGTTTCGACGGCAGAAAACACTACCAGAATCATGCCCTTGATCGGCACACTTGGAGGTGATCAGCTAAAAATTGTTCTTCACATTGGCAACAATGATGGACATTTCAAGGCATCCTCATTGGCAAGATTGAGCAAACGGCCTGGTACAGAGGGCCACCTTATGGCATCCCAAAGATGGACTGGAGCCGCGCAAAGCCTGATAGAGCAAGACGGGTTTCTGGAGCAAATGGAGACCTTCATCGACCAGCTGCATTGAAGGTCGGATATTTGTTCGCATAAATGTCATCCGCTCAGGACGATGCAGGATTATGTGGACTACTATCACACGCTTGCCGATGTTGCGGCGCAAACTTTGATTGATCGAGGTGTCAATCACTGTCTTTTCTTCAACGTCCCGCATTTGGCCTATGACACAATATTCTACCAGGCTGCCAAAGCCCTGAACATTCCAACGACGATAGTGACCCAATCACTGTTTCCGGCAAAGTTCTTTTCCATGACCGACCCGGCAGCCTATGGCGGGTTTGTTCCTCTCGGCGGAGCAGAGCACTTCGCGATCGAAAAAGGCAGCAAGCCCGAACTATTTTACATGGCTGGGATTAAACAGCAACGCGAGGAGGGCGGCAAAATCTCTGGCAAGGCATTATTACAGCTACTGACCTTCCTCGCGCTCAAGCGCCCCCTGAAAGCACTGAACCCGGTCTATGTTGCCCGGCTTGTGAGGCACATGAAAAAGACCTACGGCGCTTTCCCAAAATGGCGGGACCCTTTTGCGCGCTTCTTTCACGAGGACGAACTTGCCTATTTCGACCAGCTTGCGACGTTCGAGGACCAAGAGGTCGATCTGTCCGGGGACTATATCTATTTCCCGCTTCAGCTTCAGCCGGAAATGACGACAAGTGCTCTGGGCGGGCGCTTCCGCGACCAAGCCTATGCGATCGAGCGGCTGGCGGGGATCTTGCCCAAAGGTGTCCGTATCCTCGTAAAGGAAAACCCCAAGCAAGGCGCGTATATGCGCGGCCCGCTTTTCTTTCACCGGCTGAAGCGGATTCCCTCTGTGGTCTTCCTGCCAAGCTGGGCCGATACCCATAAGTTGACGGCGGGTGCCAGATTCGTCGCCACCATCACCGGAACCGTGGGGTGGGAGGCGATACGGCAAGGTGTGCCCGCTCTGGTCTTTGGCAACGCGTGGTATCGCAAGCTGCCCGGCGTGACCGAATGGCGCGAAGGCCTGACCTACGCAGAGATCTCCGGGACAGGCGTAAATCATACCGCGCTAGAGGCCGCGATGGGCGATCTTCTGGCACAGGCCCATGATGGGGTCGTAGATCGGCATTACGTCAAAATCGTCAAGGACTATGACGAGGCGAAAAATGATGCGGGAGCGGCCCGGACGATTCTCGGGCTGATCCAGCGTGAGATCGCCCCGACTTTTGAAGCCTGAAGCGCAGCCCTGAGCACCTCGAACACCCGGTCCTGATCGGCCTCGGTCAGGCCCGCATAAAGCGGGATCGAGATGGCGCGGTCGTAATAGGCCTCGGCCGCCGGGAAATCGCCGCGTGCGAAGCCGCGCGCGCAATAGAAGGGCTGGGTGTGAACGGGAATGTAGTGGACATTCACACCGATCCCGTTCTCGCGCAGATAGGCGAACACGCGGGCGCGATCCTCGACCTGAATCGGGTAGAGGTGATAGGCGGAATAGCTGTCGGGGTTCTGCACCGGGCGCGTGAGCGGCAGATCGGCCAGCAGCCGGTCGTAGCGCGCCGCCAGCACGTTCCGGCGCGCGACGAAGGCGTCGAGCCGGGTCATCTGGCTTGCGCCGAGCGCGGCCTGCATCTCGGTCATGCGGTAGTTGTAGCCCAAAGCGACCTGTTCGTAATACCAGCCGCCGGGGCTGTCTTCTTGCAGAAGCGACGGATCGCGCGTGACCCCGTGCGAGCGATGCAGCTCCATCCGCTGCGCAAGGTGCGCGTCATTGGTGGTCGCCACGCCGCCCTCGGCGGTGGTCACGATCTTGACCGGATGAAAACTGAAAACGCAGATGTCGGAATGGGCGCAATTGCCGACCGGCGCTCCCTGATAGCGGGCGCCGATGGCGTGGCTCGCATCCTCGATCACGCGCACCCCATAGGCCCGCGCCAGCGCCCCGATGGCCGCCATATCCGCGCTTTGGCCGGCAAAATGCACCGGCACGATCACCTTCGGCAAACGCCCCGCCCCTTTGGCCGCGACCAGCTTGGCCTCAAGCGCCTTGGGGCACATCACATAGGTCTCTGGGTCGATATCGACGAAATCGACCTCTGCCCCGCAATAGATCCCGCAATTGGCCGAAGCGACAAAGGTATTCGGCACCGTCCAAAGCCAGTCCCCCGGACCAAGATCCAGCGCCATGCAAGCGATATGCAGCGCCGAGGTCGCCGAATTGACCGCAAGCGCATGCTCCGCCCCCGTGGCCGCCTTGATCGCCGCCTCGAAACGCGGCACCGCCGGCCCCTGCGTCAGGAAATCCGAGCGCAGCACAGCCTCGACGGCGGCGATATCCTCATCCGAGATATCCTGACGGCCATAGGGGATCATCAAAACTTGCCGATCTTGTCAGAGTTGTCCGAGACCCATTTCTGAAGCTCTTCAACGCCCATCCACTCGGTGTTCTTCTCCGAGGAATACTCGAAGCCTTCCGGCACGGGCTTGCCGTCCTTGATGCGCACCGGGTCCTTGGACCAGTTGTGGATCGCCGGGATGATCTTGAAGTGATCGGCATATTCATAGGTATGCGCTGCATCCTCGGGGCCGATCATCTGCTCGTGCAGTTTCTCGCCCGGACGGATGCCGATGATCTCGTGCGCGGCTTCGGGCGCGACGGCCTTGGCGATGTCGAGAATGTTCATCGAGGGGATCTTGCGGACGTAGATTTCGCCACCGACCATGTCCTCCAGCGCATGCCAGACCAGCTCCACGCCTTGCTCGAGCGTAATCATGAAGCGCGTCATCCGCGCATCGGTGATCGGCAGGGCGGCGTTGTCCTTGAGCGAGAGGAAGAACGGAATGACCGAGCCACGCGAGCCCATCACGTTGCCGTAGCGCACCACCGAGAAACGGCAGTCCTTGGAGCCCGCGTAGGAGTTGCCCGCCACGAACAGCTTGTCCGAGGCCAGCTTGGTCGCGCCTTAGAGGTTTACCGGGCTCGACGCCTTGTCGGTCGAGAGCGCCACGCAGCGCTTCACGCCCTTGTCGATGCACGCGTCAATCACGTTCATCGCGCCGTTGATGTTGGTTTTGACACATTCGAACGGGTTGTATTCGGCGGTCGGCACGATCTTGGTAGCCGCCGCATGGACCACATAGTCCACCCCGTCCATCGCGCGATAAAGCCGCTCGCGGTCACGCACATCGCCGATGAAGAACCGCACGGCAGGATTATCGCCATATTGCTTGGCCATTTCCCACTGTTTCATCTCGTCGCGCGAATAGATGATGATGCGCTTGGGCTTGTAGCGCTCGAGCGTCATCGGCACGAAGCGGCTTCCGAAAGAGCCGGTCCCGCCGGTCAGGAGAATGGTCGAACCTTGCAGCACTGTCTTGCCTCGTCTGTCATTGCGCGCGCGACCGGCAGCGCCGCTCGCATCCTTGCTCGCTACTGAGGCCGATTGGCGCTTTTGTCCATGCCGCCACGTCGGGCAGCAGCTCCCGCCCGCCAAGGTGCATTCCGCCTTGCACCTGAAATATATTCTATTTACGACATGTAGCGTCGGTTTTGAGCAATTCACGCCCTCCGCAAAAGGCGCGACTTGCAACATGGACCATCTGAACGGCCCATCGGGGCCCGATCCATTCACGTCGTCGAGGCGGTGCAGCGTGCCCGACGATTTCGATAACGCTGCCAGACAGGAGTAACCACCCATGAAGGCCAATCTTGCCAAACTCATGCTGTCCCTGCCCTTCGCGGCGCTTGCCGCTCCGGCTTTTGCCGAAGACTGCGGCACCGTCTCGATCGCGGAAATGAACTGGGCCTCGGCCGGTGTCGCCGCCTGGGTCGACAAGGTCATCCTCGAAGAGGGCTACGGCTGCGATGTGACGCTGGTGACCGGCGACACCATGCCGACCTTCACCTCGATGAACGAAAAAGCCGAACCGGACATGGCGCCGGAACTCTGGGTCAATGCCGTGAAGAACGCGCTCGATGCGGCGGTTGCCGAGGGGCGCATGGTGATCGCCGCACCGCTTCTGTCGGATGGCGGGGTCGAAGGCTGGTGGATCCCGAAATATCTCGCCGACGCACATCCCGAGATCAAGACCGTGGCCGACGCGCTTGAGCACCCGGAACTGTTCCCGGCACCCGAAGACCCCTCGCGCGGGGCCGTGCACAACTGCCCCTCGGGCTGGAATTGTCAGATTTCGACCGCCAACCTGTTCAAGGCCTATGACGCCGAGACCAAAGGCTTCGACCTGATCGACACGGGTTCGGCGGCGGGTCTCGACGGCTCCATCGCCAATGCCTATGAGCGTCAGGCAGGCTGGCTGGGTTATTACTGGGCCCCGACCGCCATCCTTGGCAAATACGAAATGGTCGCGCTCGACTGGGGCGTGCCGAATGACAAGGAATATTGGGACGCCTGCACCTCGCAAGCCGAGTGCGAAGATCCCAAGCCGAACGCCTATCCGATCTCTGACGTGTTCACCGTCGTGACCAAGGAATTCGCGGAAAAGGCGGGTGTCGCCATGAACTATGTCCAGACCCGCAAGTGGGACAACCAGACCGTCGGTCAGGTGCTCGCATGGATGGACGAGAACCAGGGCAACAACGAAGACACGGCCTATTACTTCCTCGAAACCTACAAGGACATGTGGAAGTCGTGGGTCTCGCCGGAAGTTGCCGCCAAGGTCGAAGCCGCCCTCTGAGGCACGCCAAGAAACAGTATGCGCGGGGGCTGGTCTCCCGCGCTTCTTTCATCCTGACCGGAGGATAGCCAATGGCCAGTTGCTGGGGTCTCCCCGAGCTCCTGTGTGAGTTTCCGTCCCTCTCGAACGGCACGCTGCGCGGCATGCGCAAGAGCATCGACACCGGGTTCCGCGATCTCGTGCGCACCTATTCGGACGCGATCGACGCGGCCACCGCACCGCTTCAAATCTTTCTCAACACCCTTGAAGACATCTTCACCGAAGCCCCTTGGGTCGTGATCCTCCTCCTCCTGCTCGCTATCGTCTGGGCCGGGTCGCGCAAATGGCAGACCATGGTCGGCACGACCATCGCGATGGGGCTGATCGGGGTTTTCGGGCTTTGGGAGGACACGATGATCACGCTGGCCATGGTGACGGTGGCCACCTTGGTCGCCATCCTGATCGGGTTGCCATTGGGTATCCTGATGGCCCGCTCGGACCGGTTTCAGGCCTTCCTCACGCCGGTTCTCGACGTCATGCAGACCTTGCCCTCCTTCGTCTATCTGATCCCGGTCGTGGTGATCTTCGGCATCGGTAAGGTGCCGGGACTGATCGCCGTGGTGATCTATGCCGTGCCGCCGATGATCCGGCTGACGAACCTTGGCATTCGTCTCGTGGACCGCGAGGTGATCGAAGCGGCCGACGCGTTCGGCGCCAACCCGCGGCAGAAGCTCTGGGGCGTGCAGCTTCCGCTCTCGCTTCCGACGATCATGACCGGGGTCAACCAGACCATCATGATGTCGCTTTCGATGGTCGTCGTGGCCTCGATGGTTGGCGTGGGCGGCCTTGGCAAGAACGTGCTTCAGGCCATCACCAACCAGTATTTCACCGTGGGCTTCCTGAACGGCTTTGCACTGGTGGCCATCGCCATCATCTTCGACCGCACGTCGCAGGCCTTCGGTAAACGGCTGCAAAAGCATCAGGGGGTCGGCCATGACTGAGACCACAGACATCGCCCGCTCCGGGATCCAGATCCGCAATCTCTACAAGATCTTCGGACCGCATCCCGAACGCTATATCGACGCCGTCAAGAAGGGCATGACCAAGGAAGAGCTGAACGACCGGCACAACCATGTGCTCGGCCTTCAGAACATCTCGCTCGATCTCGAGCCGGGGCAGATCTCGGTTATCATGGGCCTGTCCGGGTCGGGAAAATCGACCCTGATCCGCCATATCAACGGGCTGATCGCGCCGACCGCTGGCGAGATCCTCTACGAGGGGCAGGACGTCGTCAGTATGAGCGCAGAGCAATTGCGCGAATTCCGGCGCACCAAGACCGCGATGGTGTTCCAGAAATTCGCTCTGCTGCCACACCGAACCGTTCTGGAAAATACCTGCTACGGGCTCGACATCAGGGGTGTGCCACGCACGGAGTCGGAGCCGATTGCGCGCAAATGGATCGACCGGGTGGGGCTGTCGGGCTTCGAGGACAACTATCCCGCGCAGCTTTCGGGCGGCATGCAGCAACGCGTGGGTCTGGCCCGCGCGCTCGCCAACGACGCCGATATTCTTTTGATGGATGAGGCCTTCTCGGCGCTCGACCCGCTCATTCGGATGGATATGCAAAAGGTGCTGCTCGACCTTCAGGACGAGTTGCACAAGACCATCATCTTCATCACCCACGACCTCGACGAGGCGCTGCGTCTGGGCGATTCCATCGCTATCCTGCGTGATGGCGCGCTGGAGCAGGTGGGCTCGGGGCAGGATATCGTGCTGCGGCCCGCGAACGACTACATCGCGGAATTCGTGCGCGAGGTGAACCGGGGCCGCGTGATCCATGCGGACCGTCTGGCACGCCCGATGGCGGAAGGTGAAACCCCGCCCGAACTCCGCGTCGAGGGCCGTAAAGTGCTGGAACTCGTCGCGCGGGAAATGACCGCCGCCGGGGCGCAAAGCGCGCAGGTTGTGGACCGCAAGGGAACGCCTATCGGGGTGATCGACACTGCGGCCATCATGGCAGCGATGGTGACGCCCGCCACGGTCAGCAGCAGCTAAAACGCAAAACGCCGGGCCTTTCGCCCGGCGTTTTCGCAGCGCCCCAACCGCTCAGGGCAGCGCGGGGCCGCGTTTTTTCAAACGGTTGACATTGTGCGACGCACGTTTGCCAATCGGCTTCATACCTGCCGAAAGCACCTTGTCAGGCGACTCCCCCCGGATAGCGGCCCGCGTCGCGGCCTGAAATGCCTGCTGCGCGGCGCGCGGCTTCTCTGCGATCATGCGGGTTATCTCTGCCGGCTCGGTGGCCCAAAAGCCCATCATCCCCGCGACGCGCATTCCGATCACGAATTGTGAGTCGATCCCGATCCGGGTCGCCTCAAACGTCAGCCGCATGGCCGAAACAGGGTCGATGAACATGCACTTACCTCACATCAGAGCAGGGCTTAGCCTGCGGCACACAGGTTACCGTTTCATTATCCGATCATTCTATTGTCAAAAGGTAGGCGTTTCAGCGCATAGCCGCCCTGCATGCCGCAACGTCATCCGCACAGGCGCACAGCAGGGAGCCCAATTTCCGCACAGGCTTTCGCCTTGCCCTCGCGATTTGGTGAGCCATTTTAGGGCGGAGATTGACAAGACATCGAATATCTGAACCATTCAGTTCAGATATGTCCGCGCCCGAGTCCATCGGGCGCGCTGAATTTTGACCGGAGATCCCATGATCAAGCGCGCCTTTCTTGCCTTCCTTGCCCTTATTCTCGTTGCGGGCGGGATCGTCGGCTTCAACCTGTTCCGCTCCAAGATGATCGCGGAGTTCTTCGCGGGCATGACTCCGCCGCCCGTCACCGTTTCGGTCAGCGATGTCGCGCTGACCCGGTGGACGCCGGGGCTGGATGCCATCGGCACGGCGACCGCGGCGCGCGGCGTCGATCTGGCGACCGAGGCCGCCGGCATCGTCCGTGAAATCCGCTTTGCCGCGAACGACCGCGTCGAAGAGGGGCAGCTTCTGGTGCAGATCGACGACCGAACCGAGCGCGCCGACCTTGCCGCCGCCGAGGCTGCCCTCGCGCTTGCCGAGACCTCGCTGACCCGCGCCCGTGAACTGCGCGAGCGCGGTGTCTCTGCGACCACCACCCTCGATCAAGCCGAAGCCGGCGCCGTGGAAGCGCGCTCGACCGTCGCCAAGCTGAAGGCTGTTCTGGAAACCAAGCAACTGACCGCGCCCTTCGGCGGCACGATCGGGATTCCGCGCATCGAGATCGGTCAGTTTGTGACGGCAGGCACGACCTACGCAACGCTTCAGGACCGCGAGAACATGCGTGTGGACTTCACCCTGTCAGAACAAGATGCGGGCCTCGTGTCGGTCGGTCAGCCTGTGACCGTGACCTCCGAGGTGGGCGATCTGTCGCTCTCGGGTGAGGTGACCGGGATCGAGCCAAAGATCGACCCCAATTCGCGCCTCGTGACGCTTCGCGCCGAGGTCGAGAATGCCGAAGACAAGCTGACGCCGGGCCAGTTCCTGCGCGTGCGCGTCGATCTGGCCGAGGTGGATGGCGTCATCGCCCTGCCGCAGACCGTGGTCAGCTCGAACCTCTATGGCGACTCGGTCTTTGTGATCCGCGAAGAAACGCCCGAAGGGGCGGAGGAGCCGCAACTGATCGCCCGTCAGGTCTTTGTCGAACTGGGCCGCCGTTCCGCCGACCTCGTCGAGATCGTCACCGGCCTTGAAGCCGGGGACCGCGTGGTCAATGCCGGACAGAATAAACTCTCGCCCGGCGCGCGTGTGCTGATCGACAATTCGGTTGCCCCGGTGGCCGCCGAAGCGCCCGCCGCGGCGCAGTAAGGGGTCCGCGCGATGCATTTCACTGAACTCTTCATCCGCCGCCCGGTGCTCTCGACCGTGCTGGGCGCCTTCATGCTCCTCCTCGGGTTCCAGGCCTTCTTCAGCCTGCCCGTGCGCGAATACCCGGAAGTCGAAGAGACCGTGGTGACGATCACCACCGTCTATCCGGGCGCGGCGCCGGACCTCATGCAAGGCTTTGTGACTGCCCCGATCGCCGCCGCTGTCGCGACGACCGAGAATATCGACTACGTCACCTCTCAATCGCGGCCCTCGGCCTCGGTCGTTTCGGTGAACATGAAGCTCGGCGCCGACCCTGATGTTGCGCTGACCGAGGTTCTGGCCAAGGTTCAGCAGGTGCGCGGCGACCTCCCCGAGGACGCCAACGACCCGATCATCGTCAAGGGCACCGGGATGACCTTCGCGCTGATGTATCTGGCGGCGTTGAACCCGAATATGACCGCCGAGCAGCTGACCGAATATCTCGACCGCGTGGTTCGCCCGCGCATGTCGACGATCCCCGGTGTGGCAGAAATCGAGATCATCGGCGCGTCCAATTACGCGATGCGGGTGTGGCTTGATCCGCTGAAACTCGCCGCTCGCAATGTGACAGCCTCCGAAGTGCTTGCCTCGATCCGCGCGTCGAACTTCCTGTCGGCCCCCGGCAAGACCGAGAACGAGTTCATTGCGCAATCGATCACGCTCAAATCGACGCTGCAAACCCCCGAGGCCTTCGGCGCGCTGCCGATCCGGGCGGATGGGGATGCCGTTGTGCGGCTGCGCGACGTGGCCGAGGTCGAACTCGCCAGCGCCGAAAAAGATGCGATCGTGACCTTCGACGGGCGCCCCGGCACTTTCATCGGGGTCTATCCGACGCCGGCGGCCAACCCGCTCGACACGGCGGCGGCGGTGATCGCGGACCTGCCCAATATCAACAACACCCTGCCCGAGGGCATGTCGATCGAGATGGTCTACGATTCAACCGAAACCATCTCTGCCTCCATTGCCGAGGTGTTCAAGACCATTGCCGAGGCTGTCGCCATCGTGGTGGTCGTGATCCTGCTGTTCCTTGGCTCGCTGCGTTCCGTCGCAATGCCAATCGTCACGATCCCGCTCTCGCTCGTGGGGGTGCTGGCCGTACTGCTGGCGCTTGGCTATTCGATCAACCTGCTCACACTGCTGGCGATGGTTCTGGCCATCGGACTCGTGGTGGATGACGCCATCGTGGTCGTCGAGAACATCCACCGCCATATCGAGGACGGGATGAAGCCGCTTCCCGCCGCCGTGCAGGGGATGCGCGAGATCACCGGCCCGGTGATTGCAATGACGATCACGCTGGCGGCGGTGCTGGCACCGCTGGGCTTCACCGGCGGGCTGACCGGCGCGCTGTTCCGGGAGTTTGCCTTCACTCTGGCCGGGTCTGTGATCTTGTCGGGAATCATCGCACTGACCATCACGCCGATGATGTCGGCGCGGCTCCTCAAGTCGGGCCACGCCTCTGGCTTCCAGGCATGGGTGGACAAGGCCTCGGACAAGCTTGCGGCGTTCTACGGGCGGCGTGTGGACGGGTCGCTCTCGATGCGGTGGGTGACGCTCAGCATCGTCGTCGTGCTCGTCGGCGTAACCGGGTTCATGTTCACCCAGACCTCGACCGAGCTTGCCCCGGACGAGGATCAGGGCGCGCTCTTCGCCTTTTTAAATGGGCCGCGTTATGCGACCACCGATTACACGCAGCTCTACACCGATCAGATCGCCGAAAAGACCGCCGATATCGAAGAGATCAAGGTCGATTTCTCGATCGCGGGCTTCGGGGGCGCGGGCAATACCGGGATCTATATCTGGTCGCTCAAGGATTGGGCGGACCGCACGCGCTCGCAGGCCGAAATCCAAGCCGACATTCAGGCGCGACTCGATCAGGTCGCGGGGGTGCAAGGCTTCGTCTTCGCGCCGCCGACGCTTCCCGGCACCGGGGGCGGCCTGCCGATCTCGATGGTGGTGCAGTCGATCCACTCGCCTGACCGGGTGGCCGAGATCACCGACCAGATCAAACTGCGTGCCATGCAGTCGGGCAAATTCATCATCGTGCAGAACTCGCTCGCCTTCGATGCCCCCGAGGTCCGCGTGACCATCGACCGCGACCGGGCGGCGTCGCTGAACGTGCCGGTTTCGGATATCGGTGCGACGCTGGGCCTTCTGGTCGGCGGCGGTGCGGTCGCGCAGTTCGACCGGGACTCGAACAGCTACGACATCATCACGCAGGTGCCGCAAAGCTTCCGCGAGAACCCCGAGCAACTCGGCCAGTATTTCGTGCGCGCCGCCACTGGCGAGATGGTGCCCCTGTCCTCGGTGGTGAATATCGAAACCGGTGTCAGCGCCGCCTCCATCGAGCAGTTCAACCAGCTGAACGCATCGACCCTCACCGCACTGCCGCTGCCGGGCGTCTCGACCGGCGATGGCCTCGCGGAGCTTGTCTCCATCGCGCAAGAGATCATGCCCGAGGGCTTCTTCCTCGACTATTCCGGCCAATCCCGGCTCGAGGTCACCCAAGGCAACACGATCCTTCTCGCCTTCGGCGCGGCGGTTCTGGTGATCTACCTCGTGCTGGCGGCCCAGTTCGAGAGCTTCCGCGACCCCTTCATCATCATGATGTCGGTGCCGCTGACGATCTTCGGCGCTGTGCTTCCGTTGAATATCGGGCTTGGGACGCTGAACATCTACAGTCAGGTGGGCCTGATCACTCTGGTCGGGCTGATCACGAAGCACGGCATTCTGATGGTCGAGTTCGCCAACCAGCAGCGCGAGGAACATGCGCTGACCCGGCGCGAAGCCATCGTGAAGGCCGCGACGATCCGCCTGCGTCCGATCCTTATGACCACCGCCGCAATGGCGCTCGCCGTCGTGCCACTGATCCTCGCCGAGGGCGCAGGCGCTGCCGCGCGTCAGGCGATGGGGCTTGTGATCTTCGCGGGTCTCCTGATCGGAACCAGCTTCACGCTCTTCGTGGTGCCGATGTTCTACACCTTCATCTCGCCCTCGGACAAAGCGTGGCGTGCAGCGCGCGAGAAAAAACTCGCTGCGGGCTGAGACATGGTCAAATGCACAACAAAAGGCCCCCGGAAACCGGGGGCCTTTTGCTTGGAGAAACCTATTCAAAATGCCGAACGGATGCCCCGGGTGTAGAGATGGGAGCCTCCGGCCGTCGCTGTGACGAGGGCCTCAGCCTTTCGCATCCTCCAGCATCATCCGCGCGCATTTCTCGGCGATCATCATCGTCGGCGCGTTGGTATTGCCGCTGGTGATCGTCGGCATGACCGAGGCATCGGCGATCCGGAGGCCCCTGAGCGCCCGCAGACGCAGGCGCGGATCGACGACAGAGCCCTCATCCGCCCCCATCCGGCAGGTGCCGACGGGGTGAAAGATGGTCGTGCCGATATTGCCCGCAGCCCGCACGAGGTCTTCCTCGGTCTGATAGCTCGGGCCGGGGAGGTGTTCTTCGGGCGAATAGCGGGCGAAGGCGGGCTGACGCACGATTTCGCGGGTGAGTCGCAGCGACTGCGCCGCGACACGCCGGTCGCCCTCGGTGCTGAGGTAATTCGGCGCGATGGCGGGCGCATCCCGGAAGCTGTTCGATTTGATATGGATCGAGCCGCGGCTTTCCGGGCGCAGGTTACACACGCTCGCGGTCATGCCCGGGAACGGGTGGACCGGGTCGCCGAACTTGTCGAGGCTCACCGGCTGCACATGGTATTCCAGATCGGCGCTTTCCTTTTCGGGGAAGGAGCGCGTGAATATCCCCGCCTGGCTCGGCGCCATCGCCATCGGCCCTGAGCGTTTGAGCGCGTATTCCAGCCCGATCATCGCCTGACCGAACCAGCTCGACGCCATGGTGTTAAGGCTTTTGACGCCCTTCACCTTGTAGACCAGACGCAGTTGCAGGTGGTCTTGCAGGTTCTCGCCCACGCCCGCGACCTCGGCCACCGGTGTGATGCCATGAGCGGCGAGCACATCGCCCCGCCCGACCCCCGAGAGTTCGAGGATCTGCACCGACCCCACTGCGCCCGCCGAGAGAACCGTTTCGCCCGCGCGGACCTCGTAGGGCGCGTTGTCCTGCTGATAGCGCACGCCGACCACGCGACCCTCTTCGATCAGCAGCCGTTCGACCTGCGCGCCGGTGACGATGCGAAGGTTCTTGCGGTTCTTGGCGGGGCGCAAGAAGGCCTTGGGCGCGCTCCAGCGCCAGCCCTTTTTCTGGGTCACATGGAAATAGCCGCCGCCCTCGTTATCGCCGCGATTGAAGTCGTCAGTGCGCGGGATGCCCGCCTGCTCGGCGGCTTCGAGGAAGGAGTCGAGAACGTCCCATCGCACCCGCGCCTTCTCGACCCGAAGCTCACCGCCCGCGCCATGCTCTGCGCTCTCGCCAAGGAAGAAATCCTCCTGCCGCTTGAAGAACGGCAGCACATCGTCCCAGCCCCATCCGGTGCAGCCCGCCTGCGCCCACATGTCGTAATCGCGCGCCTGACCGCGCATGTAGATCATGCCGTTGATCGACGAACAGCCCCCCAAGATGCGCCCGCGCGGATAAAGCAATTGCCGACCGTTCAACCCGGCATCCGGCTCGGTCTTGTAGCCCCAATCGGTGCGCGGGTTGCCGATGCAATAGAGATAGCCGACCGGGATATGGACCCAATGGTAGTTGTCCTTGCCCCCGGCTTCGAGCAACAGCACCCGATTCCTGGGGTCCTCGGACAGCCGGTTCGCCATGACGCAGCCTGCGCTGCCGGCCCCCACGACGATGTAATCGTATTGCTCCACAGCCAGCCCTCCTCATCTCGCGCGCGTCGGCACATGCCCCACCCGGCTTTGATATATCTCTGGTATAACCGCATCCAAGCGCCCTTGGGCACAGACAATTTCGCAAAATGATCTTTGCACCCGCTGACGGGTCGGGTCACACTGGGCGCGCGTGAGGCTGCGCAGCCCTTGCATCACGCGCTCGGGCAAGGTCTATGGGGAAAAACCACGAGGGATCGGCCTGTGCTTGCCTACCGCTTTCTGATCGCATTGGCGTTTCCGGCCCTGCTGGCGGGGCTGGTCTGGCGCGTGCTGCGCGGTCAGGAAGGCACGGCGGACCTCGCACAGAGGCTTGGCGGCGGACTGTATGCGCCACATGGCGCGGTCTGGCTACATGCGGCCTCGAACGGCGAGCTGACCTCGGCGCGCCCGCTAATCGAGACGCTGCTCGCGCGCCGTCCCGACCTGCATCTGCTGATCACCACCAATACCGTGAGCGCGCAGGACCTTGCTGCGAGTTGGCGCGAGCGCCGGATCACCACGCGCTTGGCGCCGCTCGACCTGCGCTGGATCGTGCGGCGCTTTCTGGAGCGCCACGAACCTGCCGCGCTGATCATGGTCGAGAACGAGCTTTGGCCCAATCGCTTGCGACTGACCGCAGAGGCCGGCTTGCCGATCGCCTTTGTCGGTGCACGGATGTCCGAGGGCTCGGCCCGCAACTGGCAAAAGATCGGCCTCGGGCCTGAAGTCATGGCGACGATTTCAGCCTTTTCCGCGCAGGATGCCGGGTCCGAGGCACGGTTTGCAGCGCTTGGCCTGCCGCGTGATCGCATCTTGCCCGTGATGAACCTCAAAGGCTCCGTGACGCTCGCCCCGCCCAGCGCGCCACTCGATTGGCCACGCGGGCAAACGGTGCTGGCAGCCTCGACGCATGAGGGCGAGGAGACGCTGATCCTCGAGGCGTTTCGACGCGCTCGCGAACGCGTGCCCGAGTTGCGGCTGATCCTCGCGCCACGCCACCCGCGCCGCTCTGGTGAAGTGGCGGAACTTGTGCGCAAAGCCGGGCTTGGGGTGGCGATCCGCTCCAAGGGCGAAGCGCCCACACAGCCGGTCTATCTCGCCGATACGCTGGGCGAGATGTCGAACTGGTATGCGAGTGCAGGGATCTGTGTCATCGGCGGCACCTTCGCGCCAAAGGGCGGGCATACGCCGTTCGAGCCGACCGCGCAGGGGGCTGCGGTCTTGCACGGGCCGGACATATCGAATTTTGCCGATGCCTTCACCGCGCTGGATACGGCCGGGGCTGCGGTTCTGGTGCAGGATGCCGCCGCGCTGGCAGAAACGCTGGCCACGCTGTCCACCGAGGAACAGGCCCGGATGGCGCAAGCTGCGGCCAGGGCGCTCGCACCGCTTTCGCCCGAGGGCGGACCGGGAGAGCTAGCCGACCGGCTCCTCGAGCGTTTTGGCCCCGCCCTTGCATTCCCACCCGCGAAGGGTAGATGATAGCGTATCATCGAGTTTGGCCGCGACATGATCCGATACAGCTTGAAATGCGATCAGGACCACGCTTTTGAAAGCTGGTTCAACTCCGCCGAGAGCTTTGCCTCTCTGCGCGATCAGGGGCATGTTGCCTGCGTCATTTGCGGCTCGACGCGTGTCGAAAAGGCTTTGATGGCTCCCGCAGTGCGCCCGGCGCGCAAGGCCGCCACCAGCCCCGCCACCACGGACGAGCCGCAACCGCTGGGTGAACCGACCTCGGAGGTCGAAAAGGCACTGCGTGCGATGCGCCACCATGTAGAACAGAATTCAGATTATGTCGGCTTGAATTTCGCTGCCGAAGCGCGCGCGATGCATGAGGGCGAGACACCCGAGCGCCCTATTCATGGCGAGGCGAAGCCGGACGAGGCGCGCAAACTCCTCGAAGACGGCGTGCCCGTGATCCCCCTGCCCTTCATCCCGAAGCGCCAAACCAACTGATCCAGCAATCAGCGCCGACGTCCGGGGCCGGGAAAGGGCAACACCTGCCCGCCCGGTCGCGGCGGGTTCTGGTCGCCAAACGATCGCACCGATGGCTCGCGCGGAATTGGCTGCGGCTCGAGGGCTTGGCGATGATTGAGCAACGGGGCAATCACCTCGAGCGCATCTACGAGAGCCGCGGAGACCTCGGGCAGCCCCTCGTTATCGGTATAATCCACCAGATAACTCAGGGTTTCCACCATCCAAGTATGCTTTGAGCCCGCACCCAACATCGCGCACCTCCTAAATGAGGTAATATTAACTCATCTTCCTTAAATATCCGGCACGCCAAAAGTATATAATGGGCAAACTTCGTATATAATAACCCCGCAACATTCTCATGTGCGGGGTTACGCGGCATGGCCGCAATAAAGAAGCTTAAGTGGATTGATAAGTTTAGTGGCTCGATATTTACCTTTTTATCCATCCATAATTAACGAGCACTTAATATTGCAGGCCCAAAAGATTGCCATTTGTACGCAAAAGTATATTTCAGACGCGCAGTCCTTGATGAAGATAATAGACACGGGCACTCGCACCTTCCCGGCGCGAAATATCATTTCCTCCCAAAGACTTCAAAGTCAATTCGTCTGATGTGGCCATCGCAGAGGGGGCGCAATCACCCCGCAAGGCTGCCGTGCAGGCAGATACTTCTCGGAAAAAGGATTGCAGAATGCACCCGATTTCGACGGGACATGAATACCCGGAAATCTCAAGCGTATAACCGGAAACCCGCAGAGTAATAGACTTGTCGGACATTCATGCTCCAGCACTGCTGCTTCAAGTATATTTTACGCAACCGACAGGCGTGAAAGCTTACCTGCGCAAATTTCAATAGAATCACGCAGAGCCAGCGAAGGGAGAGGAACAGCCGCGTTTATGCGACTTGCGAATGCGCTGCGTCAGAGAGACGCTCAAACCAGGCCCAGTTATTTATTTCTGCTTCGACCAGCGCCAATTCGAGCGCAGCGAAGGTGCATGGCAGGCGCAGCGAGATGTCGCACAGCGCCAAGCGCTCCTGCCCGAAATCATGCCGTTCAAACTCATTCGACATGAGGATGACGATCAGATCGGGGCGCTTGAGACGCAGCGCCATCAGGTCAGAGGCAATCGCAGTGATCCCACCCATCGCCTCGACATCGACGATGACATACCCAGCTCGCGGCGCAGCCCAGATCGGATCGCTCGGCGCAAAGCTCTTGCCAGAGACCAGGGTTGCGCCCTGCTCTGCGAGCCAGCGCAGGCAAGGCAAACTGGCGCGAGAACGGCCCATCACCGTCAGCAAGGTCGACTCGGCATCCAGCGCGTGCATGACCGGCGCAGCGGCCGGGCCCGCGGCCTCGGCGTAGGTCATGGCGCCGGCATCCGACGCACGTGCATTTCGGCGAGCCGCGGGCGAGAATGTGGGGTTCGCTTGCACCGCGGCTGCCCGGCGCGGCAGCGGCGACGGGGGTGCCGTCGTGCCGGCACGCGCCGAATCCGTCCAACCCGCCCCCTTCACGCTGGCGCCATCGCCACGAAAGCGCGCCATCAGCGAGGCCATGGCATCGTGCAGCATCTTCGACAGCCCCGCAGGGGCGGACTTCGTCAGATTTTTCGTGTCGTGATGGACCAACGGCATAGGCGGTTCCTCCTAATGCCAAGGTATGATTCACCACGCCTTAACGGCAATTTCTCTTCCGGGCATTAAGAGCTTCTTAAGTATCAACACATACCCGAATGGGTTCTGGATATATCGAACGGGTATGTTGACAACGAAAGATCATCCATGGCGCAGCCCGGAGGCGCACGCTAACCCTAAAGATCAGCGACCGTCCCGACCTGCTGGGCGTCCAATGTGCCGTCCGCGACCAGCGCCTTCACCGTCTGGCGCCACAGGTCGACCACCTCAGCCATAGGCTGCGCGGTCTGGGCGGGCTGATCCTCTCGCGCAAGCGACTCAAGCCGCCTCAGAGCCGCAGCCAGACGATCCGCCCCCATCATCGCCGAGGACCCGGCAAAGCGATGTGCGACCGAGGCCAGAAGATGCATCTCACCAGAGCGCAAGGCGTGGCTCAGGCCGGAAATCTGCGCATGCCCTTCGGTCAGGTAGGCCGCGCAGGATTTGGCGAATTGCTCCGGCCCAAGGACCTCGGCCAACTCCGCGCGCGTCGTAGCGTTGAGCACCGCGCTATCGGGTGTGCCGGGGTCGTCGGCGTTGGTGCGGACACCTTGAAGCGCACCGTCAAGCGCCGCCTTCGAGAAGGGTTTCGGCAAGAGTCCGTCAAACCCCGCCAGCTCGGCACGCAACCGCATTTCGGGCTCTATATTGGCGGAGACCGCGATCATCAGCGCGTCCCGGTTCGGACCCTCCGCGGCCCGGATTTCCGACGCGGCCGTCAAGCCATCCTTGTTCGGCATGTTGATATCCATCAGCACCGCGTCGAAGCGCTCCGAGGCGGCCCGAACCACGGCCTGCGCACCATCCGTGACAGCCACCACGCGATGCCCGGAACGCCGGAGCATCTCGCACAGCACATCACGGTTCACATCGCTGTCTTCGGCCACGAGAATACGCAGCCCCCCGGCGGGCGCGGCGCTGCTGACCGGGCCGGGCGCGGGATCAGCCCCGGTCATCGCGCTCTCGGGTTCGGGCACTGCCTCACCGCCCGGCGCGATCGGCGCAGGCAACCGAACCCAGAAATCCGACCCTTCTCCCAGCGTGCTGTCCACGCCGATCTCGCCCTTCATCGCCTCTACGATCCGACGCGCGATTCCGAGCCCGAGACCCGAGCCGGAATGCCGCCCGCTCGCTTCCGTGCGCAGCGAGACGAAATCATCGAAAATGCGCGGCAGGTCATCGGTGTCGATGCCGATACCGGTATCGCGCACCCGGTATTCGAGCGTGCCCTGCGCCCGGTCATAGCTGATCGAGACCGTGATCCGGCCGTGATCCGTGAACTTGTTCGCATTGCCAACGAGGTTCACCAGAACCTGCCGAATCCGGGTCGAATCGCCCAGGAGCCGCGCGGGAAGGTCCGCATCGGCATCGAGATGGAACGCATTCCCCTTGGCGGCGGCTTCCGACTCCATGGCCACGAACAGCTTTGCCACCAGATCCTCGGGTGCGAACGGCAGGCGCGACATCTCCATCTTGCCGGCGTCGAGGCGCTCGACATCCAGCACGTCATTGACATGCTGTAGCAGGAGGTCCCCCGCCTGCTGCATCGCCTCAATATATTTTTGCTGCTTGTTGGTGAGACGCGTCGCACGCAGATTTTCGAGCGTTCCGAGCAAGCCGCTGAGCGGCGTGCGCAACTCATGGCTCATCACCGCAACAAAGGCGGCCTTGGCACGCTCACCTGCCATGGCGCGGTCGCGCGCGGTCACAAGCTCACGCTCCGCCGCCACACGCTCGGTGATGTCGCGCAGGTAAGAGACGAAAATCTCCCGCCGCCCGATCTGTGTAGACGAGATCGACAACTCGACAGCAAATTGCGAGCCGTCCTTGCGGCGCGCCAACAACCGCTTCAGGCCAGTGCCGACGATCGTGCGCAGCCCGGTTTCCCGATACCGCCGCAGGGCCGCCATATGAGCCGCGACAAAGCGACTTGGGATGATCAACTCTGCCAGATCATGACCCACCGCTTCCGCGCGGGTGTAGCCGAAAATATGTTCGGCTGCGGCGTTGAATTCGACGACGCGCATGTCGTCATCGACAACGATCACCGCATCCAGCGCGGTCTCGATCACTGCTTCAAGCCGCAGCTTCGCGGCGCGCAGCGAAAGCGCGCGACGCTGCCCGTACACCCACAGCGCCCAAAGCGCAAACCCGCCCCCGGTCAGCGCGGTCAGCAACGCCACCGTCATCCCGGCAAGGCGCAGCAAAGCTGTGTGAACCCGCTCGCGCTGTGTATTCGCGGCCGCCGCGAAAGAGCGCACCCCCTCCAGCGCAATGGCACGGACATCGTCCGAAGCCTCCTCGATTTGCGCCTGAAGGTCAGGAAGCGCCTGTTTCAACGCAGCGGCATCGCGCGGCGCAGGCAATGCGTCGATCCGGGCCGCAGTCTCTTGTACAAATGTCCGAATACGCGAGGCCTTTTCGCGCACGCCCGGTTCGGTGACGATTTCCGCAAAGCCCCGCGCCTCGAGGACCGTGCCGACCCGGCTGTAGAAAATGTCGAACCGGCGCAGGAACTCCGCCGCCGGGTCAGCCGTATCGACCTGCATGAAGTCCCAGGCCCTGCGCATTGTCAGAAACTCGACCTCGAATTGCGAAAGCGACCATTGCAGACTGTCGGAATTCGCTATGGCGAGCGCGTCGATCTCCTTCTGAACCTCGCGCCCGAACACATACAGACCCCAGAGCGACAGCGACAGCACAAGCACGGTCAGCCCCGCGGCCAAGCGTTGCACAGTGCCTTTCTCGAGCGGTGTGAACAGAGGCATATCGACCCTGCGGTCAGTTCGAGAGCGTTATTTTCGAAAGTTGCCAGACGGACCGCGAATACACCACCTCGGTGCGATAGAGGTCCGAGGCGTCGTAAGGATAGACCAGCCAGACCGGCCCCTTGTCGCGCAGTGTCATCTGCTCGCCGTTGCGCAGATAGGCCAGAAGCGCGCCATTCGGCTCGGCCTCAGCTGAGGGCATCGAGACCTGATAGTCATTCACAGCGACCAGATCGACCTGACCCTCATGGTCCGGCGCAAGCGCCTCGAGCAGGCGATGCAGCCGCACTCCGGCGAACTCTTGCGCGCCCTCAGTCCAGATCGTGCTGGTCGAGAAGCTCTCTTCGCCCAGCGCCGCAAGCTCATCGCGGGAAAAACGGCGCTCATCGGCAACGCCATCGCCGTCAAAATCGCCCTGCACAATCAGAATCGTCTCTTTCTCCTGCGCCAGAGCACCACTCGCACTCAGCGCCAGAAGCAGCGCAGCGGTGCGCACCGTTTCCGACGTAAACATTCGCATTTCCGGTCCCTCCATGCTAGGATTACCCAAGCACATTTGCATACCCAAGCGGCTTAAACACGGGCTCATAGGGATATTCATCTAACCTAAAGGATATATGTACCCATACCTAAAGACCCCGGAACGGCCCGTGCGCGCGGCCATATTCTCGACTAAAACAGGGTCTAGTTACGATTTCGATCCAGGTAACAAAATATACACTTCTCGGTGGCCGCCCACCGGCAAGAGGAGGACAACTTATGCGTTTGATTCTGGCTGATGACCATGACCTCGTGCGCGATGCAATCGCGGCTATTCTGAAGGGGTCGGGCTGCCGTGAAGTGCGTACCGCATCGAGTTTCACCGAGGCCGCCCAGATCGTCGCGCAAGAGGGCGCTTTCGACCTGGCAATCCTCGATTACGACATGCCGGGCATGAACGGGCTCGAAGGTTTGAAGCAAATGCTGAAGTCGCATCCCGATATGCCGGTTGCGATCCTCTCGGGGGTAGCCAAGCCAGAGGTCGCCCGCGCCGCGATCGAGGCGGGCGCGATCGGCTTCCTGCCCAAGACACTGCCCGCCAAGTCGATCGGTTCCGCCGTGTCGCTGATGGCATCGGGTTCGGTCTTTGCCCCGATTGAACTGATGCGGGCGGCAAGCTCCCCCACCATCGACAAACTGTCAACGCGCGAGAGCGAGGTTCTGCGTGGGATTTGCGCCGGCAAGACCAACAAGGAAATCGCCCGCGATCTGGGCTTGCAGGAGGTCACCGTCAAGCTGCATGTGCGCACGCTGACCCGCAAGATGAACGCGCGCAACCGCACGCAGGCCGCGATGATGGCCCGCGAATTGAAATGGGTCTGACCCTTTGACCCGATAAAGCCCCAGCGACCCGCGCCGATGCGTGGGTGCGGGGCGCGGGTCGCCTTCCCCTTGTAATCCTTCATCTGCTCTTGCACGCGCGCCTCGTGGGCGATAACACGCAGCAGATTCTTTTCCCGGGAAACCGGGCCATCTCAGGGGGGGTTCTGGATGCCGCTTCTTGTCATGAAATTCGGCGGCACCTCGGTGGCCGATCTCGACCGCATCGCGAATGCGGCCGAGAAGGTGCGCCGCGAGGTCGAACGCGGCTATGACGTCATCGTCATCGTCTCGGCCATGTCCGGCAAGACCAACGAACTCGTCGGCTGGGTCGAACAGACCTCGCCCCTCTATGATGCGCGCGAGTATGACGCTGTCGTGTCCTCGGGCGAGAACGTGACCGCAGGTCTGATGGCGCTGCGCCTGCAAGAGATGGGCGTGCCCGCGCGCAGCTGGCAAGGCTGGCAAGTGCCGATCAAGACGACCTCGGCCCACTCGGCCGCGCGCTTTGTCGACATCCCGCGCGAGAACCTCGATGCAAAGTTCGAAGAGGGCATGAAGGTCGCGGTCATCGCGGGCTTCCAGGGCCTCTCCGAGGAAAACCGGATCACCACGCTGGGCCGGGGAGGCTCGGACACCACCGCCGTGGCCTTTGCCGCCGCGTTTGGTGCAGAGCGCTGCGATATCTACACCGATGTGGACGGGGTCTACACGACCGACCCGCGCATCTCGGACAAGGCGCGCAAGCTCGACAAGATCGCCTTCGAGGAAATGCTCGAACTCGCATCGCTCGGCGCGAAGGTCCTGCAAACCCGTTCGGTCGAACTGGCGATGCGTTACAATGTGCGCCTGCGGGTGCTGTCCTCCTTCGAGGATACCGACGAGAATTCTGGAACCCTGGTCTGTGGCGAGGATGAAATCATGGAATCGAAAGTTGTCTCGGGCGTGGCTTATTCGCGCGACGAAGCGAAAATGACCCTCGTGACCGTCGAGGATCGCCCCGGCATCGCCAGCGCGATCTTTGGCCCGCTCGCCGAAGCCGGCGTGAACGTGGACATGATCGTTCAGAACATCTCCGAGCGTCAGGCCGATCACGAGGCCAAGGTCACCGACATGACCTTCTCCTGCCCGATCAATCAGGTCGCCCGCGCCCAGAAAGCGATGGAAGAGGCCAAGGCACGCGGCGACATCGCCTATGATGATCTGATCGTCGACACCGATGTGGCCAAGGTTTCGGTCGTGGGCATCGGCATGCGCAGCCATGCGGGCGTCGCCGCCGAAATGTTCAAGGCGCTCTCTGCCGAGAATATCAACATCAAGGTCATTTCCACCTCCGAGATCAAGATTTCCGTCCTGATCGACCGGAAATATATGGAACTGGCCGTGCAGGCCCTCCATGATGCCTTCGAACTGGAGAAATCGGCCTGATCGTAATCGGGCCCTTTGAGAGACGGGGGCTGAACCGACATCATGCCGGATCGCAGCGAAAGCGATAGTCGCAACCTGTTGCGGCGCTTGCGCGACACGCTGGCCACCCAAGGGGGTGGCCAAGACCGGCTTGACCACATCACCCACCTGATCGCGGATTCGATGGGCACGCAGGTGTGCTCGATCTACCTGTTCCGCGACCCCGAAACGCTCGAACTCTGCGCGACCGAGGGCCTCAAGCCTGAATCCGTCCACCAGACGCGAATGCGGCTGGGCGAGGGTCTCGTCGGGCGCGTGGCGCGCACGGGCACCCCGATCAACACGGGCGATGCCCCGTCGGAGCCGGGCTTCCGCTACATGCCCGAGACCGGGGAAGAGATTTACTCGAGCTTCCTCGGCGTCCCGATCCAACGCGTGGGCGAAAAGCTGGGCGTTCTTGTCGTGCAGTCGAAACAGGCGCGCAGCTTCTCCGAGGACGAGGTCTACGGCCTTGAGGTCGTGGCGATGGTGCTGGCCGAGATGACCGAACTGGGCGCTTTCGTCGGCGACAACAATAACGGCATTGGCGCGGCGCACCGTTTCCCGGTGATGTTCCGTGGCTCGACCGGGCAGGAAGGTGCCGCCGAAGGCCGCGTCTGGCTCCACGAACCGCGCGTCGTTGTCACCAACCCGGTCGGCGACGATCCCGAGACCGAGATGGCCCGCCTGACCCGCGCCATCGAGGCGCTGCGCGACCAGATCAACGAAATGCTCGAAGGATCGGCGGCGATGGACAAGGACCATCGTCAGGTTCTCGAGACCTATCGGATGCTGGCCAATTCGCGTGGCTGGATGCGCCGCATGGGCGAGGATATCGAGCGCGGCCTCTCGGCTGAATCCGCCGTCGAGAAAGAGCAATCGACCGCGCGCGCACGTCTCGAACAATCGCCCGACCCCTATCTGCGCGAACGGCTGAACGACCTCGATGATTTGTCCAATCGGCTCCTGCGTATCCTCACCGGTCAGGGCTCGGATACGGGCGCCGAGCTGCCCGAAGACCCGGTGCTCGTCGCGCGCAATATCGGCCCTGCCGAACTGCTGGAATATGGCCGTGCGCTTAAGGGTGTCGTTCTGGAAGAGGGCTCTGTTGGCAGCCACGCCGCCATTGTCGCCCGCGCGCTGTCGATCCCGCTGGTGATCCATGCAAGCCGCATCACCACCGAAGCCCTGAATGGTGACCAGATCCTAGTGGATGGCGATCAGGGCATTGCCCATCTGCGCCCCGAAGAGAACGTGGCCAAAGCCTTCCGCGAGAAGATCGCGATGCAGGCCGAGGCGCAGAAGCGCTACTCCGATTTGCGCGACAAGCCGGCGCGGGATCGCTCGGGGATCGAAATCAGCCTGATGATGAATGCAGGCCTTATGGCGGACCTGCCGTCGCTTGATGGCTCAGGCGCGACGGGCGTCGGCCTGTTCCGCACCGAATTGCAATTCCTGACCCGAACGCGCGTGCCGCGCCGAGATGAGCTCGCTGCGCTCTATGCGCGGGTGATGGACGCGGCGGGCGACAAGCGGGTCTATTTCCGCACGCTCGATATCGGCTCCGACAAGGTGCTGCCCTACATGAAGCCGCAAGAAGAACCGAACCCCGCGATGGGCTGGCGCGCGCTGCGGGTGGGGCTCGACAAGCCGGGCGTGCTGTCGATGCAGCTTCAGGCGCTTCTGCGTGCCGCCAACGGGCGCCCGCTGAGCGTGATGTTCCCCTTCGTGGCGACGCCGGAAGAGTTCTATCGCGCGCGCGATGCACTCCTGCACCAGCGCGACCGCGAGGCCAAGTTGGGCCGCCCAGTGCCCAAGGAGTTGCGGATCGGCGCGATGCTGGAGACGCCCTCGCTCGGCTTTGCGCCGGACAGCTTCTACAAGGCGTGCGATTTCATCTCGATCGGCGGGAACGACCTCAAGCAGTTCTTCTTTGCCGCCGACCGCGAAAACGAACGGGTGCGCCGGCGCTACGACACGCTGCACAGCTCGTTCCTGACCTTCCTGGAGCGCATCATCGCGCGCTGCGGCGCCACTGGGACCGTGCTGAGTTTTTGCGGCGAGGATGCGGGCCGCCCCGTCGAAGCGCTGACCTTCGCCGCGCTCGGCATTCGCAAACTCTCGATGCGCCCAGCCTCGATCGGCCCGGTCAAGCACCTGATCCGCCGCTCCGATCTTGGCGAGCTGCGCGCGATCATTCAGAAGTCGCGCAATGCGGGCGATGAAAGCGTACGCCCTGCGGTGATGAGCTATCTCGCAAGCCTCTGACCCATGCGCACCTGTCTCGGGCGGGTCGCTCCGCGGGGGATATTTTCAGCAGACTGACAGGGCTCAGGTTTTGCGCGTAATCCGCGCGATCAGTTCCTCGCGCAGCAGCCCCTCGTCCTGCTCGAGGTCGCGGGCAAGCGCCTTGAGCCCGAAATGCACATGGGCGATTTCCTGGTAATAACTGGTGAAGGAATAGTTCACCGCCGCGCCTGCAACCGCCCCCAGAACGGGCGCAGCCTGCGCCGCAAGCTTTTGCCCGAGCACGGCCGATAGTTTGGGGGCCACCCGCGCGATCAGGCTGTTGAGGCTTGCGCCCGTGATCGTCATTCGGGCAGTCATGAACCCCATATCCGACCCGTCATCCCGTGCCAGCGGCCCGGCGGACGCAAAGACACGCAGACATTCCACCCGAACCTCTTCCGAGGCGGGATCGAAGCCATGCTCAGCGGCGATACCCTGAATGGCGCGCAGCAACATGGTCACGGTGAAGGGCAGTTCCGCCAAAGCGCCGGGCAAACCGCCGAAGCCGCCCGCTGCCCCCATCGCAGTGGTCAGCGTCGTATTCACCCAATCCGGCCGATCCTCGACCAGACCGCGCGACCGGCTGGCGGCATGAAAGGCGGTCTCGAGCGCCTGCGCGGTTGCGCCTTCCAACCCACCACGGATCGGGGCGGGCAGCTTGGCCAGCAACCCTTCGGCGGTGCCGCCAAGATAGGTCAACACCTGCATCCCCACACCCGAGGCCGCACGGTGTCTTTTGGCCAAGGCGTCGAGCGCGGCCTTGGTCTTTCCATCGGTGACGGGCGGCAAAATCTCGGCCATGCGGGCACCTCCATTTCGGTCAATATGGGGGTGGTGCGGCGGCTGCACCAGTCAGTCCTGCGCTTTTTCGACAGGGCCGGTGACGCCCTCCCAAGCGCCGGGAACAAGTTCAAGCCCCAACACCCGGTCCGGGTTGGTGGGCGGCGGCATCACCACATCGTCGAGCTTCTCAAAACCGAAACGCGCATAGTATGGGGCATCGCCGACGAGCAGGACGCGCTCCCACCCCAAGCGCCGCGCTTCCGCAAGGCTTTCCTGCATCAGGAGCCCGCCCAGCCCCTCGCCCTGCCGGGTAGGGTGCACCGCGACGGGGCCGAGCAGCAACACGCGCCGCCCGCCAACCGTTACCGGCCAATAGCGGATCACAGCGGCAAGGATGCCATCCTCGCGCAATGTAAGGCAAAGAGGCGCAACTTTAGCCACCCCCTCGCGCAGACGGTAGGAAGACAACGCCGTTCGGCCCGGCGCGAAGCAGAGGTCGTAGAGCGCCTCGACCTCCCACCAGTCCTCTTCGGTTTCTTCCTCAAGCTGATACATCCGCCCCGCGCGCCCCGATTCCCCTTCATCACGCGGGTAGCATGCGCTAGGCTCGGGTTCAAACCCGATGGAGCCGCGATGTTCTACCAACTTACCGAGGGACATCCTCTGCCGCATAACCCGTTCAGCGCCATCGTCGCGCCCAGACCCATCGCGTGGATTGGCACACGCGGCAAGCTGGGGGATAATCTCGCGCCCTATTCCTTCTTCAATGCGGTGGCTTATACGCCGCCTCAGATCATGTTCGCTTCGACCGCTGCGAAACCGGATCGGGACGGCACGAAGGATACTCTGGCCCAGATCCGCGAGAGCGGGGTTTTCTCGATCAACCTTGTAACGACAGATATGATCGATGCGATGAACGCCAGCTCCGCGCCGCTCCCGGCGGGCGGAGATGAGTTTGATCATGCCGGTGTCACCAAAGCCGAATGCCGCAGCATAGATGTGCCAAGGGTGTCTGACGCGCCGGCCACTCTCGAATGTCGGCTCGTGCAGGAAATCCCGCTTCTGGGTGCCGCGAATTTTCTTATCCATGGCGAGGTCGTCGGCATCCATATCCGCGACGACTGCCTGAATGACGGGCGCTATAGCCCGCCGCCGCGGCTCGCCCGGCTTGGCTATCGTGATTACGCGGCGATCACCGAGGTCTTTGAACTCGAGCGCCCCCTTGGCGGTTAGCCTGGCCCGGGGGCTCTGCCCCCGCGCTGGCGCGCTCCCCCGGGATATTTGCAGCGATTGGAATAGCAAGTTTCGTTCACATCCAATCGCCGGAAATATCCCGGGGGTGAATTTGCCGACAGGCAAAGAGGGGGCAGCGCCCCTTTACCCGCGCGGTCGATGCAAGAGCGTGTAGAGGCCCGAGGCGAGGATCAGCCCCGCGCCGATCATCATCGGCCAGTCCAGACGCTCCGCGAAGACCAGCACGCCCAGCGCGACCCCGAAGACGAGCCGCGTATATCTGAATGGCGTCACGACCGAGACCTCGCCGATCCGCATCGCCGCCGTCAGCCCCCAATAGGCGAGCACGCCGACCACGCAGGCCAGCATCACCGCACCTGTCGCAGCCGGGCCGGGGAGCGTCGCGCCGCCGCTTACCCCCAGCATCACCACGCCCGTCGGGATCAGCGCAGCGAAGCCATAGAGTCCGAGCTGGAAATTCGACAGGACCTTGGGGGCGGCCCGCGTTGCCAAATCGCGCCCGGCAAAGCCGAACATGCCGAGCACGGTCCAGAGCGCGGCGGGCACGAAGCCTTCGAGGCCCGGACGCAGCACGATCAAAACGCCGAGAAAGCCAATCCCAATCGCAAGCCAGCGGCGGACCCCGACCTTTTCGTGGAACAGCACCGCCGCCCCCGCCACAACCACCAGCGGCGTCGCCTGCAAGATCGCCGAGGCGTTTGAGAGCGGGGTGAGCGCGATGCCAAGCGTGTAGCCAAGCCGACCGATCACCTCCATCACCGCTTTGATGATCAGTGGGCGGCTCAGGATCGCCGGATGCCAGAGCCGTTGCCCCGCGCGTTTTGCGAGCATCACGAAACCCAGCATCCCGCCAAGCCCAAAAAGGATCAGCGCCTCGCCGACCGGGATCTCCTGCGTGGCACGTTTGAGCGCCATATCCTCGACGGCAAAGCCCGCCATCGCCGCCACCATCAGCGCCGCGCCGCGCAGGTTCTCGCGCCTGATATCCATTGCCGAAGCCCTCCCGGCGCGCGGGCGAACATTCCGGCGCGTCCGGCGATTTATACATATCCACTCCGCCGCGAACAGGGCGTTCCGTCCCCCTTTTCATGGCTGCCTCTCGGGTCTAGGCTTAGTCGAGGCACTGCGGATGGAGAGGCGAATGGACAAGATGATCGGCGTGATCGGCGGCTCGGGCGTTTATGAGATTGACGGCCTCGAACAGGCGGAATGGACCGAGGTCGAGACCCCCTTCGGCGCGCCTTCGGACCAGATCCTGACCGGGGTTCTGAACGGCACCCGAATGGCCTTCTTGCCCCGTCATGGACGCGGGCATGTGCATACGCCCTCAACCGTGCCGTATCGCGCGAATATCTTTGCGATGAAGGTCCTAGGCGTGACCGATCTTGTCGCGGTCTCGGCGGTAGGTTCGCTGAAAGAAGCCTATGCGCCGGGCGATTTCGTGATCATCGACCAGTATATCGACCGCACCTTCGCGCGAGAAAAGACCTTCTTTGGGCCGGGTCTGGTGGGCCACGTTCCTTTCGCGCATCCGATCTGCCCGGTTCTGGCCGAGGCCTGTGCCCAGGCGGCGCGGATGACGGGCGTGACCGTGCATCAGGGGGGCACCTATGTCGCGATGGAGGGACCGCAATTCTCGACCCTTGCCGAGAGTCGCCTCTATCGCAGCTGGGGCGCGGATGTGATCGGAATGACCGGGATGCCCGAAGCCAAGCTCGCCCGCGAGGCCGAGCTTTGTTATGCCTGCGTCGCAATGGTGACCGACTACGACTGTTGGCACCCGGGCCATGATGCGGTCGATGTCGCGCAGGTCGTTGCGGTTGCCGTCAAGAATGCCGGCAAGGCGCGGAGCTTGGTCGCGTCGCTGCCAGAGTTGCTGGCGGGGCCCAAGACCGACTGCACGGCGGGCTGCGGGCATGCGCTGGACAGCGCGATCATGACCGCACCTGCGAAATACGATGCTGAGATGGTGGCGAAACTGAAACCAATCATGGGGCGGGTCTTGTGAAGGTTCTGATCCTCGGCGCGGACGGCTTCATTGGCCGTCATCTCGCCTTCGGCCTGCGCGCCGAAGGGGCCGAGATCATTGCATCGGCGCGGCGGGTCAAAGCGCTGGCAGAGATGGGGTTCGACACGATCAAGGCGGACCTGACCAACCCTGCCACGCACCGGGCGGCGTTCTGGCGCCCTCACCTGCAAGGCACGGTTCATGTGATCAATGCCGCCGGCCTGCTGTCAGGGTCGGAGAGCGAGTTCGAAGCCGTGCATGTTGCGGCCCCAAGCGCCGTATTGGCTGCGCTCGACAAAGGACGGATGGTGCATATTTCCGCTGTCGGCATCGACAGCACCGAGACCCCGTTCGCGCGTTGGCGGCGCGCTGCCGAAGCCGCTCTCGGGTCTTCGGAGCAGGTCACGATCCTGCGTCCGGGCCTCGTGCTGGGCGACAGTTCCTATGGCGGCTCCTCGCTCCTGCGCGCCTTTGCGGCGCTGCCCTGGTTGCGTCCGGTCGTGGGGTCGGGTGAGCAGCCCTTCAACCCGATCCATGCCGATGACCTCGCCCGCATCTGCGCCGAATGTCTGCGCATCCCCCCGGGGCCCGGCATCTGGGAGATCGGCGGGCCGGAGACACTGAGCCAATCCGACCTCGGCGCGCTCTATCGCCGTTGGTTGGGGCGCCCGCCCGCGCGGGTGCTGCGCTTGCCGACCGGCCTTGCCCGCAGCTTGGGCCGCATCGGCGAGGCGCTCCGTTTCGGCCCGATTTCCGCGACGGCGGTGGCGCAACTCGAGGCAGGTGTCACCGCCAATTCGACGGCGCTGCTGGAGCGTGTCAAAACCCGGCCTCGCAGCGTGACCGCATTCGTCATGGCCCGTCCGGCGGGGACACAAGACCTCTGGCACGCGCGTCTCTACCTTCTCAAGCCGCTGATCCGGCTGCTGCTTGCAATCCTTTGGCTCGGCTCGGCGCTGGCGGGCATTCTGACGCCGGACAGCGTGGTCTACGCGCTCTTGCCCGACGTTCCGCAGGGATTTGCGCTGTTGATGGCGCGGGCGGGTGGTGTAATCGACCTCCTGATCGGGATCGCGCTTTTGGGGCATTGGCGGCCCCGGTTCATCGCCTGGGCGCAGCTTGTGATCGTGCTCGGCTATACGATCGGCCTTAGTGCACTCGCGCCGCATCTGTGGCTCGAACCCCTCGGCGGGCTTCTCAAGAACCTGCCGATCCTCGCGCTCCTGACCGTGCATCTGGCGCTTCTGGACGAGCGGTAATGGACTGGTATGCCACGGCCCGCTGGGTCCATATCCTAAGCTCCACCGTGCTCTTCGGCACAGGTATCGGCACCGCCTTTCAGATGGTCTGGGCGATGCGGACAGCCCGCGTAGAGACAATCCACTCCGTCGCCTCTGGCGTGGTTGTCGCGGATTGGCTCTTCACAACGCCCGCCGGGATCATTCAGCCGTTCAGCGGGATTTGGCTCGCCCATCTCGCGGGGCATTCCCTGCTGTCGCCTTGGCTTCTGGCCAGCTTTGCGCTCTATCTGGTCGCGCTGGCCTGCTGGCTTCCGGTCGTATCGCTACAAATCCGCATCCGCGATCTGGCCGGAGAGGCCCTTGCCCAGAACCGCCCGCTTCCACCGCAGGCCCTGCGTCACTACCGCCTCTGGTTCGCGCTTGGCTGGCCTGCTTTCATCGGCCTCATGGCCGTCTTCTGGCTGATGATCGCCAAACCCAGTTTCGGAGTCTGACCCATGAACAACTCGCGCAAGACCGTGAAGGATTACATCCGCACAATCGCCGACTTCCCGCATGAGGGCATCATGTTCCGCGATGTGACCACGCTCTTCGCGGATGCGCGGGGCTTTCGCATGGCCATCGACCAGATGCTGCATCCGTGGGCCGGGCAACAGATCGACAAGATCGTGGGGCTGGAGGCGCGGGGCTTCATCTTGGGCGGGGCCATCGCGCACCAGCTCTCGAAGGGGTTTGTGCCGGTGCGCAAGAAGGGCAAGTTGCCCGGTCAGACGATTTCGCAGGCCTACAAGCTCGAATATGGCGAGGCGGTGATGGAGATGCACGAAGACGCCATCGCGCCGGGCGAGAAGGTCCTGATTGTCGACGATCTCTTGGCCACGGGCGGCACCTGCGAGGCGGGGATCAAGCTGATCGAGCGGCTGGGCGGCGAGATCGTCGGCTGTTCGTTCATCGTTGACCTGCCGGAACTCGGCGGGCGCAAGCTGCTGGAAGGGCTAGGCATGGATGTCAGCGTGCTGTGCGAATTCGAGGGAGCATGAGCCGGGTTTCCGAGTGCCGCTAACGGTTTCTTCACGCGAATCGGGCCATTCTGCACGGGCCTGATGGTTCGGCTGCTTGCAAACACGTGAACCAAAAGTGCCGCGCCCCACCGCCCCCCGGTGGGGCGCTTTTCATTTTCCCTCCGCGCGCAGCACGACGCCCGGATTAAGTATCCCCTTCGGATCGAGCGCCGCCTTGATCGCCCGCATCATCGCCAGCTTCGCGGGATCGGAATAGGTCTCAAGATCACCGACCTTCAACCGCCCGACCCCGTGCTCGGCGGAAACCGATCCTTCAAAACGCTGGACCAGCAAATCATGCACCGCGCGTTTAACCGCATCGCGCTGGTTTTCATAGGCATCGCGCGTCCGGCCTTTCGCGGGAAAGACGTTGAAGTGCAGGTTTCCGTCACCGACATGCCCGAAGCAGTTGATCCGGTAGTCGCCCATCCCCTCCAGCATCGCGCGCGCCGAGGCAATAAACGTGGCGATCGAGGACACTGGCACAGAAATATCATGGCTCGAGATCGCGCCGATCCGGCGGTTGGCAAGCGGGAGGCTCTCACGGAGCGTCCAGAAAGCCGCCCTCTGAGCCTCGGATTGCGCAATCACGGCATCAGACACACGCTCGCCCGCAGCTTCATAGAGATCGGCAAAGGCCTCTTGCGCCGACACTCCCGCAGGCAGCCCCAACTCGATCAACACCATCCAGTCAGGGTCCTCCGCAAAGGGGAACTGAACCTCGGGGCCAACCTCGCGCAGGAAGGAAAGCCCCTGTTTCGCGATCAGTTCAAACGCCGAGATACAGCCCGCCAAGCGCCCCTGCGCCAGCCCCAAAAGCTCCACCGCAGCGTCGGGTGAAGGCACGGCGAAAATCGCGGCGCCCTCTTCGACCGGCGGCACCACGAGCTTCAGGCTCGCCGCCGTGATGATGCCAAGGCTCCCCTCGGAGCCGATCATCAGGTCGCGCAGATCGTAACCGGTATTGTCCTTGTGCAGCCGCGACAGGCCATTCCAAATCGTGCCATCGGCCAGTACCACCTCCAGCCCCAGACAAAGCGCCCGCGCATTTCCATAGCGCAGCACGTTCACCCCGCCCGCATTGGTCGCCAGACAGCCTCCGATCTGCGCGCTGCCCTGACTGGCCAGCGTCAGGGGAAAACGCCGCCCGACACTATCAGCCGCCTCATGCACCGCTTGCAGCGTCATACCCGCTTCGACCACGATTGCATCGGCATCAAGCGCCCGCACCGCCGTCATCCGCTCAAGCGACAAGATCAGTGGCGCGAGGTCTTCGGCAACCTGCCCGCTGACGAGCCCGGTCCCGCCCCCGTAAGGCAGCACCGCGACACCCTCCGCGTGGCAGACCCGCAACAGCGCAGAGACCTCCGCCGTCGAGCGCGGCTTGGCAAGGTAGCCGCCCTGCCCCGTGAACCGGCCGCGCGGCTCTTCGAGATAGCGGGGCTCCGGCGCGCCAAGCCACAGGTCGGGCAAAGCCGCCCGCAACCGTTCCGCAAAAGCCTGATCCGCTGCGCGCAAAGCCATCCCCTTCATCAAACTCCAACTACTCCGGGGGTGAGGCCCATCGGGCCGAGGAGGCAGCGCCCCCTATCCGACATCCGTCCGGCCCCGCCGATCATTGCGCAGATTGGCATAGAGAACATGGTTCCGCCACCGCCCGTTGATCTGCAGATAGCTCTGCGCGACGCCCTCATATTTGAAGCCGCATTTCTCCAGCACCCCGCGCGAGGCAAGGTTCTCGGGCAGGCATGCGGCCTCCAGTCGGCTCAGATCCAGCGTGGTGAAAGCGAAGTGCACGACCGCCTCCAGCGCCTCGCGCATGAAGCCTTGCCGGGCATAGCGCGCCCCGATCCAGTAGCCAAGCGTCCCCGCCTGCGCTGGCCCGCGCCGGATATTGTCGAGCGTGATCGCGCCCAGCACCCGCGCATCCTGCCGCCGGATCAGGAAAAACGGCACCGCCGTCCCCGCCCCTTCGGCGCGCGTCGCCCAGTAGACCCGGTTGGTGAACGCCTTACGGCCCAGATGATCGTAAGACCAGCTCGGCTCCCATTGTGTCAGGAAATCGCGGCTTTCCTCGCGCAGATGCGCCCAGTCGGTATAGTCGGAATGCATCGGCAGCCGGAGCGTCATCCGTTCCGTCTCGATCTTGGGCTTCCGACGACGGCTGAGCATCAGGCGGCCAGCCTCCGGCGCAACTCCCCGAGTTCGGGCGCGGCGGACACCGGCCCGTAAAGTGCCAGCGCCGAACGACCCTCACCCGCCAGACGCCCGGCAAAATCGCGGACCTTGTCGCGGGTGACGGCGTCGATCTTCTCGGCGCTTTCCTCGATGCCGGGTACGCGGCCCCAGATCGCCAGATTGCGCGCCATGCGCTCGGCCCGGCCCGAGGCGGATTCCAGCCCCATCAGCATCCCCGCCTTCATCTGCGCACGAGCACGGGCGACTTCGGCCTCGCTCATGTCGTCGGCGGCGCGCTTCAGCTCGTCGATGGTCAGGCCCGCAAGCGCGCCGATCTCCTCGGCGGAGGTGCCGGCATAAACCGTGATCATGCCGGTGTCCTCATAGGCCCCCGCCTGCGCGAAGATCGTGTAGCACAGGCCCCGCTCTTCGCGGATCTTCTGGAACAGCCGCGAGGACATGCCGCCGCCCAGCGCGGTCGTGTAGACCTGCGCGGTATAGAGGTCCTGATTGGCATAGGCCGGCCCCTCGAGACCAAGCGCAAAATGCGCCTGTTCGAGTTGCTTGATCTCCCGCCGCTCGCGGCCCTGCCACGTCGCGGATTGCGAGCCGGGCACGATGACGCGGGACAGGTGGCCGAAGATCTGCTCGGCCGCGCGCACGATCTGATCGTGATCGACCGCCCCCGCCGCCGACAGGATCATCTCGTTCGGGCCATAATGCTCGGACACGAAGCCCGAGAGATCGGGGCGGCCAAAGCTTGCGACCTTCTCCGCCGGGCCGAGGATCGTGCGGCCCATCGCCTGATCGGGATAGGCGGCCTCTTGCAGCCAGTCGAAGATGATATCGTCGGGCGTGTCCATCGACTGCCCGATCTCTTGCAGGATCACATGGCGCTCGACCTCGATCTCGCGTGGATCGAAGACCGGATTGAGCACGATATCCGAAATCACGTCGAGCGCGAGCGGCACGTCCTCGGCCAGCACCCGCGCGTAATAGGCGGTCATTTCGCGCGAGGTATAGGCGTTGATATAGCCGCCGACATCCTCGATCGACTCGGCGATTTGCAGCGCCGAGCGCGTCTTGGTGCCCTTGAACGCCATATGCTCAAGAAAATGCGCGATGCCGTTCTGTTCGAGCCGCTCATGGCGCCCGCCCGCGGTCACCCAGATTCCGATGGTCGCCGAGGCCAGCCCCGGCATGTTTTCCGTCACGACCCGGAGGCCGTTCGGCAGCGTCGTCAGTTCGATCACGCGCGGCGCCTCTCGGTGATGAGCGCTTCAAGCGCGGCGAGGTCATTGGGAACGCGGGTCACGCGCTCGGAGCGCTCGAACAGGTCCGCCATGCGCGGGGGCAGCGGCGGACGGATGCCCGTTGCGGCCTCGACGGCGTCGGGGAACTTGGCCGGATGCGCCGTGGCAAGCGTCACCATCGGGGTGGCGCCCGAGACATGGGCATGGCCCACGCGCACGCCCACCGCCGAGTGCGGGCAGAGAAGCTCGCCCGAGCGTGCCAGTTCCTCGGTGATGGTCAGGCTGGTCTCTTGCTCGGAGACGCGGCCCGAAGCGTAGATCTCGCGCAGGGCTTCGAGCGCGCCTTGGCTTACCGCGAAGCCGCCCTTGGCCTTCATCTCGTCCATGAGTTGCGCAACGGCCTTGCCATCCTTGCCATAGGCCCAGAACAGCGCGCGCTCAAAATTGGAGCTGATCTGGATATCCATCGACGGGCTGATCGAGGGCTTTACGCCGTCCATCTCATAGCGGCCCGTCGTCAGGCAGCGATGCAGGATGTCGTTCTGGTTGGTCGCGATCACCAGTTGTTCGATCGGCAGGCCCATTTCACGCGCGATGAAGCCCGCGAAGATGTCGCCGAAATTGCCGGTCGGCACAGTGAAGCTGATCTTGCGATGCGGAGCGCCAAGCGCCACGGCGGCGGTGAAGTAATAGACCACCTGCGCCAGAACCCGCGCCCAGTTGATCGAGTTCACCCCGGCAAGCCCCACCTCATCGCGGAACTCGAAATGGTTGAACATGTCTTTGAGGCGGCCCTGACAATCGTCGAAATCACCGTCGAGCGCGAGCGCGTGGACATTCGCCTCGGAGGGCGTGGTCATCTGGCGGCGCTGCACTTCGGACACACGGCCATGCGGGAAGAGGATGAACACGTCCACATTGTCGAGCCCGCGGAAGGCCTCGATCGCCGCCGAGCCGGTATCGCCCGAGGTGGCCCCGACGATGGTGATCTTACGGCCCTGCTTTTCCAGTTCGATCTGGAAGAGTTGGCCGATGACCTGCATCGCGAAATCCTTGAAGGCGAGCGTCGGCCCGTGGAACAGTTCCAGCAGGAAATGCCCCGGCGCAAGCTGCACCAGGGGCGCCCGCGCGACATGGCCAAAGCCCGCATAGGCGCGGGCAATGGCGCCCTTGAGTTCGTCGTCGCTGAAGCTCTCGCCGCAGAACGGTTTCATCACGCGGAACGCGACCTCTTCGTAGGACAGACCCGCCAGCGCCGCGATCTCATCCGCGCTCATCTGCGGCACGCTCTCGGGGACGTAAAGCCCCCCGTCGCGGGCCAGCCCGGTCAGCATTGCCTCGGAGAAGGTCAGGACGGGGGCCGCCCCCCGCGTCGAGATATAGCGCATCGCAATCGTCCTCAGATCTGTTGCCGCCTGATACGCCACAACAGGAACGCTGTCATCCCCGCCCAGACAATTGCCAGCGAAAACCACGTGATTGCATAGTTCATGTGGTCATTCGGGATGCCGGAGATGGTGACGGGCTGCGGACCGATGCCCTGCGCGTCGCCCTCGACGCGGGACGCCACGACGAGGATCGGCTCTGTCCCCAGATGCGCGGCCATGCGCGGCACGTCGCGGGCGAACCAGATCCCGGCGTTCAGGTCCGGCTCCGGCGTGAAGCTCTCGACTTCTTCGGGCCAGTGCAAGTTTCCGGTCACGATCAGCGCCGTCGCAGGCCGGGCGTCGCGCCGGGCCGCTTCGGGCAGGAAGCCGCGATCGACGAGAATGCGCCGTCCCTCGCCGGTCTCGAAGGCCGCGATGACCTGATAGCCTGCGCCCACGCCCTTTTGCCCCGAGAGCACGAGGATCTCTTCGCCGGTCGTCGCGCCCGCCACCTGCACCGGCACGTATTTCGACGACTCTGAGCTTGCGCCCTCGGACGGCAGTTCCTGAACCGCACCCGCAATCTGCGCCTCGATCTGCGCGAGCATCTGCTCTTTCCAGTCAAGTCGGCGCAATTGCCAGAAGCCGAGGCTCATCAGGATGGCGATACCGCCAACGCCGAGGATCAAAGGAAATATGTAACGGGTCATGTAACCTCTCAAAAGGATCGGCGCGAGGGTTGCCCCCCGCGCCGCATCGCACGTTATCCGTCAGATCGGCCTGGGGTGCGGCTTACGCGCCCCAGATATAGATCGAAGCGAAGAGGAACAGCCAGACCACATCGACGAAGTGCCAGTACCAGGCCGCGGCCTCGAAGCCGACATGCTGCTCAGGCGTGAAGTGGCCCTTCATGACGCGGATCAGACAGACCAGCAGGAAGATCGTCCCGATAATCACGTGCATACCGTGGAAGCCCGTCGCCATGAAGAAGTTTGCGCCGTAGATGTTGCCTGCGAGGCCGAAGGCCGCGTGGCTGTATTCGTAGGCCTGGAAGAAGGTAAAGAGCGCACCCAGAAGCACCGTGAGGATCAGACCGTTGCGCACATCCTGACGGTTGTTTTCATGGACCAGCGCGTGGTGCGCCCAGGTCAGCGTGACGCCCGACAGGAGCAGGATCACGGTGTTGATCAGCGGCAGGTGCCACGGGTCGAAGGTCACGATGCCTTCGGGGGGCCAGACGCCATCAATCGCAGGGCTTTGCGGACCCATCGGATACATGGCGTGCTTGAAGAAGCTCCAGAACCAGGCTGCGAAGAACATCACCTCGGACATGATGAAGAGCATGAAGCCATAGCGCAGGCCGATCCGCACCACCGGGGTGTGATCGCCGATCTCGCCTTCATTCACGACATCCGCCCACCAGCCATACATGCAGTAGAGCACGAGCAGCAGACCCGCGAAGAAGATGAACGGCGTGATATCCGCCATCCACATGACCGCGCCGAAGAGCATGACGAACGCGCCAACCGCGCTGAGCATCGGCCAGATCGAGGGGGGAAGGATGTGGTAGTCGTGGTTCTTAGCGTGCGCCATTTTTATGGTTCCTGTTGGCCTCAGTTGACGGGGGCCGTCTCAGCTGGGCCAAGCGCGGCCTGCTGTTCGGGCAAATCGGTTTCGAAGAAGGTGTAGGACAGCGTGATCTCGCGGATATGACCCGCGTCACGATCTTCTACGAGTTCGGGATCGACATAGAACGAGACCGGCATCTCCACCCGCTCGCCGGGCTGGAGCACCTGCTCGGTGAAGCAGAAGCATTCGATCTTGTCGAAGAAGCCGCCCGCGAGGTCGGGGGCGACGTTGTAGCTTGCAGTGCCTGCGACAACGCGGTCGGTCGGGTTGTAGGCCTCGTAATAGGCCAGCCCGGTTTCGCCGATCCGCATCTTCATCTCATGCTGCATCGGCTTGAACTTCCACGGCATGTCGCGCGCGACATTGGCGACGAAGCGCACGGTCACCTCTTCGTCGAGGATCACGTCGGAGCCCGCGTCCGAGACCTGAGTCGTCCCGCCGAAACCGGTCGTGCGGCAGAACCAGTCATAAAACGGCACGGCGGCCCAAGCCCCTGCGCCCATAAAGAGGATCAGGGCGACGAGCCTGACGACAACCTTGGTATTTGCGTTCTGCGCGCTCATTGGGTGCCTCCGACGGGGGCGCCGGGCGCGACTTTTTGCGGGCGGGCCTCGACCGGCTCGCTGGCCGGCAGCGCCGAGACGCGCGGCTGGTGATCGAAGGCTTCCATCTTGGAGCCGCCTTGCACCTTGACCACGGTCAGGCCGAAGACGAGGGCCACGAAGCCGATCAGCACGACGCCCAGCCCCATATTCCGGGAGAAACGGCGCTTATGCATGTCGCTGTCACGGGTGATTGCCATCTTACCAGCCCCCGAGTCCGAAGTGACGCAGAGCCGCCTCGACCAGAAGCGCGAGGAAATGGCCGAAGAGATAGAGCAGCGAGAAGTAGAAGTAGCGCTTCTCGAAACGGTAGGTCTCCTCCTGCGCGGTCTCTTCGGTGCGGCGCAGGATCGTCCAGCCGCCCTTGATGAAGAGCGCGTTGAGCACCAGTGCCGTCGCCAGGTAGACCGGCCCGCCGATCGAGGTGAAGGCCGTGCCGATCGCCACCGGAGCAAGGATCAGCGTGTAGGCGAAGATTTGTTTGCGCGTCGCGCGGCGACCATGGGTCACGGTCAGCATCGGCACGCCCGCGTTCGAGTAGTCGTCCTTCATGAACAGCGCCAGCGACCAGAAGTGCGGAGGCGTCCAAAGAAAGATGATCGCGAACATGGCCACCGACTCGAGGCTGATGCCTCCGGTCGCGACCGCCCAGCCGATCATCGGAGGGAAGGCGCCCGCGGCACCGCCGATCACGATGTTCTGCGGCGTCGAGCGCTTGAGCCACATCGTGTAGACCACGGCGTAGAAGAAGATGGTGAAGGCGAGGAACAGCCCCGAGAAGAGGTTCGAGGCGAGCGCCAGCATCACGCAGGAAATCCCCGCCAACGCGAGACCGAAGCCCAGCGCCTCGCCCTCGGTGACGCGGCCCGCCGGGATCGGGCGGCCCTTGGTGCGGCGCATCACGCGGTCGATATCGGCATCATACCACATATTCAGCGCACCCGACGCCCCGCCCCCCAGCGCGATAAAGAGAATCGCCACAAAGCCGACGAAGGGGTGCACCGGGTTCGGCGCAACCAGAAGGCCGACCATCGCGGTGAAGACGACAAGCGACATGACACGCGGCTTCAGAAGCGCGACGAAATCGCCGAACTGCGCTTCCTTGCTGTGATCGAGATAGCCGATATCGCTCATGTCGGTCCTCCGCGTGTGGGCCGCCTCAGTTCGAGGCGACCTTCACGGTTTCTTCGGTTTCGACAGCGGCAAAGCCGTTCTGCGCGCGGGCAACCCAGTCGGCATAGACTTCGTCCGAGACGACTTTGACAACGATCGGCATGTAGGCGTGCGCCTGACCGCAAAGCTCCGAGCACTGGCCGAAGTAGACGCCTTCCTTGTCGGCATTGAACCACAGTTGTGCGGTGCGGCCCGGAACGGCGTCCTGCTTCACGGCAAAGGCCGGGATGGTCCAGCTATGGATCACGTCCGCGGCGGTCACGTTCATCACGACGGTCTTGTTGACCGGCACGACGACCGCGTTATCGGCTGCCAGCAGGTATTCGTCCTCGGCATAGCCGTGATCGGCCAGCTCTTCCTTGGCGAGCATCAGCGCGTCGAAGGCGATGCCTTCTTCCGGATACTCATAGCCCCAGTACCACTGGTAACCGGTCACCTTGATCGTGAGATCCGCCGCAGGCATCTCCTGCTGCTTCCACAGCGCCGGCAGCGAGAACGAGCCGACGACAACGAGAATCACGATCGGGATGAAGGTCCACGCGATCTCGAGCGGCGAATTGTGCGTAAAGCGCGACGGCACTTTGTTCGTGCGCGAGTTGTAGCGCAGCATCACGTAAAACAGCAGCCCGAAGACAAAGAGCGTGATGATGGTGATGATCCAGAGGAGCATCCCGTCGAGCCATTGCTGCTCATGGGCGAGTTCCGACGATGCCGGCTGGAAGCCAAGCCCTTCGGGTACCGGCTTGCCGATCACCGGAAGCCCTTTGATCATGTCCTGAGCCTGAACTTGCCCCGCAATGACAAGCGACGTGAAAGCGGCCGCGGTGCCGCGGCAGAGTTTCGCAAAGCGCATTCGTAATTTCCCGTTCCCTGAAGCGGCTCTCCCTGCCGCCCAACGCAAATCCGACGCGTCCCTTCGTCGAACCCCGTTGAATGTATGTATTTTAAAATCATATTAGGTTGGGTCCGACAAGCAAAAGCTGCGACAACCTGTCGCTTTTTGTGCCGGCAAGCCCCGCAAAGGAGAGACGATGAGCCAAGACCGCTTCGAGCCGTTCGACACCCAACTGGACCGTGACGGAGCACTTCGGCTTCTGCGCGACGCGACGGCGGGGGCCGAGGATGGCGAGCTTTTCCTGGAGCGGCGCCGCTCGGAAGCGCTGGTCTTTGACGACGGGCGCGTGAAAACCGCCAGCTATGATGCCTCCGAGGGCTTCGGGCTTCGGGCCGTGCGGGGCGAGGTGGCGGGCTATGCGCATTCCACCGAAATCTCCGAAGCCGCGCTCCGCCGTGCCTGCGAGACCGCGCGTCGGGCGGTCGGGGATGGCGGCGGCGTGATGGCCCCGCCCCCCAAGGCGACGAATCGCAAGCTCTATGGCGACACCGACCCGATGTCCGAAGCCCCCTTTGCTGCCAAGATCGACATCCTGCGCGAGATCGACGCTTTTACCCGTGGCCTCGACCGCCGCGTGGTGCAGGTGACCGCCTCGATGGCGGCGAGCCTGCAAGAGGTCTTTATCCTGCGCCCCGAGGGCGGGCTGGTCAGCGATATTCGTCCGATGGCCCGTCTGAACGTCTCGGTGATCGTCGAGGAGAACGGCCGTCGTGAGAGCGGCAGCCATGGCGGTGGTGGCCGATTCGGTCTTGCGGGGCTGATCGATCCCGCGCATTGGCAGCCCGCCGCACGGGAAGCCCTGCGGGTGGCGCTGGTCAACCTCGCGGCAGAGCCTGCGCCAGCAGGCCAGTTCGATGTGGTCCTAGGGCCGGGCTGGCCGGGGGTGCTTCTTCATGAAGCCGTTGGGCACGGTCTTGAGGGCGACTTCAACCGCAAGAAATCCTCGGCGTTCGCGGGTCTCATGGGTCAGCAGGTCGCGGCGAAGGGCGTCACGGTTCTCGATGACGGCACGATCCCCGACCGTCGCGGCTCGATCACGGTGGATGACGAGGGCACGCCCTCCGGCAAGAACGTGCTGATCGAGGACGGGATTCTCGTGGGCTACATGCAAGACCGCCAGAACGCGCGTCTGATGGGGGTGGAGACGACCGGCAACGGACGCCGTGAGAGCTATGCCCATATCCCGATGCCGCGCATGACCAACACCTATATGCTGGGCGGCGAGGCCGATCCGGCGGCGATTCTGGCCGATCTGAAGGACGGGATCTACGCCGTGGGCTTTGGGGGCGGTCAGGTCGACATCACCAACGGCAAGTTCGTGTTCTCCTGCACCGAAGCCTATCGGGTGAAGAACGGTGTCGTCGGCGCGCCGGTAAAGGGCGCCACGCTGATCGGCGACGGCCCCACCGCGATGCGGCAGATCCGCGCCATCGGCAACGATATGGCGCTCGACCCCGGTATCGGCAATTGCGGCAAGGCGGGTCAATGGGTGCCGGTGGGCGTGGGTCAACCGACGCTGATGATCGGCGGGCTGACGGTCGGCGGTTCCGCTGCGTGAAATCGCAGTTCAGTTGGCAGCGCGCGCAGTCCATCAGCGCGCGTTTTGCTGTCTAGGGGAAAATTTTCGCAAAATTCCCGCTTTTGGCGAGTTGGTAACGACTTGTTAACGTTAAGCGAGTTAAGACGGTCTTGCGATTGAGGCGGAGGACTGGATGAAAACCGATTTGTTTTCTTACCCCACCCCCTTCACCCCACCCACCACGGAAGAAGACGAACTCGCGCTTCTCCGCCTCATTCGCTCTCGTCGTGTGGGGCCGACGACATTTCACCGAATGATGGCCGAACATGGCACGGCGCAAGCAGCGCTGGAGGCGTTGCCAGAGGTGGCCCGCGCCGCCGGTGTCTCCGACTACGAAACCTGCCCAGCGGGCGTCGCCGAAGCGGAGCTGCGTGCGGGGCGCCGGGCGGGCGCGCGGCTGATCGTACATGGATCGGCGGACTATCCGGCGGAACTGATGGATCTGAGCGACGCGCCTGCCGTGCTCTGGGCGATGGGCGATCCGGCACTGTTGCAGCGCCCGAAGATCGCCGTGGTCGGGGCACGCAATGCCTCGTCGCTGGGAACGCGAATGGCGCGGCGGCTGGCGCAGGACTTGGGTGTTGCGGGCTATGTGATTGTCTCGGGCCTTGCGCGCGGGATCGACGCCGCCGCTCATCAGGCGGCCCTCGAGACCGGCACGATCGGCGTGCAGGCGGGCGGCATCGACGTGATCTATCCTTCGGAGAACGAGAAACTTGCCAAGGATATGGCCCGCAGCGGCCTGCGCCTGTCCGAACTGCCGCCCGGCTTGCAACCGCAAGCCCGCCACTTCCCGCAACGCAACCGGATCATCTCGGGGCTGGCGCAGGCGGTCGTCGTAGTCGAGGCAGCCGCGCGTTCCGGCAGCCTTTTGACCGCGCGCAACGCGCTTGATCAAGGGCGCGAGGTGATGGCGGTGCCGGGGCATCCAATGGATGGGCGCGCGGGCGGCTGCAACATGCTGATCCGCGACGGCGCGCTTTTGGTTAGGGGCGCCGAAGACGTGCTCGCCGCGCTGGCCCCGCTTTCAAGCCCGATACAAACTGCGACAGGCACCTCCGACCGCGCTACGCTACGCCCAGTGCAGGCATCCCCAGAAACCGCCACGCTCGAAGACCGCATCCTTGGCCTGATCGGCCCCAGCCCCACCGCCGAGGATCAGGTCATCCGCGACCTGAGCGCCGATGCGATGCGGTTCGCCGAGGCTGTTCTGCAACTGGAACTCGATGGCCGCATCCAGCGTCACCCCGGCGGTCTTCTGAGCCGGGCTGAGGCCGCCTGACCGCTTCACCCCCTCCTTTTACGGCCTCCCTCCGAACCCTGCGTTAGGCGCTCCATTGACAATCGGAGTGGAAACCCCACATGGTCCGCCCCCAATAGTGTCGCGCCGTTTGCCGAGAGGACTCCCATGCCTGTTGTTGTTGTCGAATCCCCCGCCAAGGCCAAGACAATCAACAAATATCTGGGTTCGGATTATACCGTTCTGGCCTCCTTCGGCCATGTGCGCGACCTGCCGCCGAAAGACGGTTCCGTTGATCCGGAAGACGATTTCGCGATGAAGTGGGAGGTCGCCTCCGACTCGAAAAAGCATATCAAGGCGATCACCGACGCGCTCAAAGATGACGACACGCTGATCCTCGCAACCGACCCTGATCGTGAGGGGGAGGCGATCTCGTGGCACCTGCAAGAGGCGCTTGAGAAGAAGCTCAAGGGCAAGAATGTCAGCCGCGTGACGTTCAACGCGATCACCAAGAACGCGATCCTTGAAGCGATGAAGCACCCGCGTGAGGTCGATGCCCCGCTGGTCGAGGCCTATCTCGCCCGTCGCGCGCTCGACTATCTGGTGGGCTTCAACCTCTCGCCGGTTCTGTGGCGCAAGCTTCCGGGCGCGAAATCGGCGGGCCGGGTGCAGTCGGTCTGCCTGCGACTCATCGTCGAGCGCGAGATGGAGATCGAGGCCTTCAAGGCCCGCGAATACTGGAGCGTGACCGCTGGTCTGCGCACACCGCGCGGGCAAGACTTCGAGGCCCGCCTGACCGTGCTGGGCGGCAAGAAGCTCGAGAAATTCGACCTCGCCAATGAGACCGCCGCGGAACTCGCCGTGCAGGCGGTGACCTCGCGCGATCTCTTCGTGAAATCGGTCGAGGCCAAACCCGCGAGTCGCAACCCCTGGGCGCCGTTCATGACCTCGACGCTCCAGCAGGAGGCGAGCCGCAAATTCGGCATGGGCGCCAAGGCCTGCATGTCGGCGGCGCAACGGCTCTACGAGGCGGGCTACATCACCTATATGCGGACCGACGGCATCGACATGGCCCCCGAGGCCGTGATGGCCGCCCGCGACGAGATCAAGCGCCGCTTTGGGGAGGACTACGTTCCCGCCAGCCCGCGCATGTACAAGAACAAGGCCAAGAACGCGCAAGAGGCGCACGAATGTATCCGCCCGACGGATATGAGCCTCTCGCCCGAAAAGCTGAAAGTCGCGGATGATCAGCGCAAGATCTACGACCTGATCTGGAAGCGCACCATCGCAAGCCAGATGGCCGCCGCCCGGATGGAACGCACCGTGGTCGATATCGCCTCGAAGGATGGCGAGGTCGAACTGCGCGCGAACGGGCAGGTCGTCACCTTCGAGGGCTTCCTCAAGGTCTACGATCAGGGGCGCGATGACGACGAGGACGAGGATGGCAAGCGCTTGCCGCAACTGATGGAGGGCGAGCCCTCCGAGAAGCGTGCGATCACGCCCGAACAGCATTTCACCCAGCCGCCGCCCCGCTACACCGAGGCGACGCTGGTCAAACGGATGGAAGAGCTCGGCATCGGGCGCCCCTCGACCTATGCCTCGATCGTGACCACGATTCAGGACCGCGGCTATGTGCGCAAGGACAAGAATCGCCTGATCCCCGAGGATACCGGGCGTTTGGTAACGGCGTTCCTGAGCAACTATTTCCGCCGCTACGTGGAATATGACTTCACTGCGGACCTCGAGGACCAGCTCGACGACATCTCGGCAGGCGATCGCAACTACAAGGAAGTGCTCGCGCGGTTCTGGCGCGATTTCTCGGCCGCTCTGGGTGAGACCGCCGATCTGCGCATCGGCGAGGTTCTGGAGAAGATCGACGAGGTTCTGGCCCCGCATCTCTACCCGCCGCGCGCGGATGGTGGCGACCCGCGTGCCTGCCCGGTCTGTGGTGCTGGACGGCTGAACCTCAAGACTGCACGGTCTGGCGGGGCGTTCATCGGTTGCTCGAACTATCCGGAATGCCGGTTCACGCGCCCGCTCTCGGCTCCAGATGGCGATGACGCGACGCAGGCGCTCGACGGCAAGGTTCTGGGCGAGGCGGACGGTCAGGAGATCACCCTGCGCATCGGGCGCTTCGGCCCCTATGTGCAAAAGGGTGAGCCGACCGAGGATATGCCCAAGCCGCCGCGTGCGTCGCTGCCGAAAGGCTGGGCGCCGGAGGGGATTGATCTCGACCGCGCGCTGATGCTCTTGAACCTGCCCCGCGAAATCGGGCCGCATCCCGACGATGGCGAGATGGTCGAAGCCGCTATCGGGCGCTACGGGCCCTATGTGAAGCATGGCCGCACCTATGCGAATCTGCCCGACGTGGAAGAAGTCTTCACCATCGGCATGAACCGCGCCGTCGAGGTTCTCGCGCAGAAGCTCGCACGCGGTCCGGGCCGTGGCGCAGCCGCGCAGCCGATTAAGGAGCTGGGCGAGCATCCCGAGGGCGGGCCGGTTCAGGTCATGCCGGGCCGTTACGGCCCCTATGTCAAATGGGGTAAAGTCAACGCGACACTGCCCAAGGATGTAGAGCCCGAGGCCGTGACGATGGAGATCGCGCTGCCGCTCATCGAAGCCAAGGCGGCCAAGAAGCCCGCGAAAAAGGCGGCGGCGAAGAAACCTGCCGCCAAAAAGCCCGCTGCCAAGAAGACAACCGCTAAGAAGCCGGCAGCCAAGAAAACCGCCGCAAAGAAATAACCCCGCAAAGCCCCGCCACCTCGTGCGGGGCTTGCTTTATTGGCCTCGCTGCGTAACGTGAAGCGCCAATGCCGCAATGCGGCGATTGACAGGCGCATCGCCGCCCGCCAGAATTAATTGAACGACCGTTCAGTGGAGGAAGGACATGAACAAGGTTTACCCGTCCGCCGAAGCCGCCCTTGAGGGCCTTCTGCGTGATGGCATGCTGATCGCCGCCGGGGGCTTCGGCCTGTGCGGCATCCCCGAGCTTCTGATCGACGCTGTCGTGAAAAGCGGCGTCAAGGATCTGACGGTGGCCTCGAACAATGCAGGCGTCGACGGGTTCGGCCTCGGCAAGCTGCTCGACACGCGCCAGATCAAGAAGATGATGTCCTCTTACGTGGGCGAGAACGCGGAATTCATGCGCCAGTATCTCTCGGGCGAACTGGAGCTGGAATTCAACCCGCAAGGCACGCTGGCTGAGCGCATGCGCGCCGGTGGCGCTGGCATTCCCGGGTTCTACACCAAGACTGGCGTGGGCACCGTGATCGCGGAGGGCAAGGACACCAAGATCTTCAACGGCGAAGAATACATCATGGAAGAGGGCATCTTCGCGGATCTCTCGATCGTCAAGGCGTGGAAGGCCGATGCCTCGGGCAACGCGATCTTCCGCAAGACCGCGCGCAACTTCAACCCGCCCGCAGCCATGTGCGGCAAGGTTTGCGTGATGGAGGTCGAGGAAATCGTCCCCGTTGGCTCGCTTGACCCCGATCACATCCACCTGCCCGGCATCTATGTGCATCGCCTCATTCAAGGCGACCATGAGAAACGCATCGAACAGCGCACCGTGCGCAAGCGGGAGAACGCCTGATGGCCTGGGATCGCAATCAGATGGCGGCACGCGCCGCGAAAGAACTGCAAAACGGCACCTATGTGAACCTCGGCATCGGTATCCCGACGCTGGTTCCGAACTTCATCCCCGAGGGCGTCGAGGTCGTTCTGCAATCGGAAAACGGCATGCTCGGCATGGGCCCCTTCCCCTATGAGGGCGACGAGGACCCGGACCTGATCAACGCTGGCAAGCAGACCATCACCGAACTTCCGGTGACCTCCTATTTCGATAGCTCGCAAAGCTTCGGCATGATCCGGGGCGGCAAGATCGCGATGGCGATCCTTGGCGCGATGGAAGTGGCCGAGAATGGCGATCTGGCGAACTGGATGATTCCGGGCAAGCTGGTGAAGGGCATGGGCGGCGCGATGGACCTTGTCGCGGGCGTCGGTCGTGTGGTGGTCGTCATGGACCACACCAACAAGCACGGCGAGTCGAAAGTGCTCAAGGAATGCACCCTGCCGCTGACCGGCAAATCGGTGGTCAATCGCATCATCACCAATCTGGGCGTGCTGGACGTGGTGGAAGGCGGGCTGAAGCTCATCGAACTCGCCGATGGCGTGACCGAGGAAGAATTCCGTGCTGCGACCGAGGCGACGCTGGTCAACTGACGGAGTTAGCCCTTTAAATTCAAGGCCTCGCCCCTCTGCGGCGGGGCCTTTTCGTTTTCATCAATCGTTAAATACTCGGGGCATGTCCGCGTTTCGCAGATTGGGGCAAAGCCCCCTGAAATCGCGCTCGCAAGCACGTCAAAATTGTCTCCGATGACGAAACAAGTCCATAATCTCGCCTAAATCTGTCGCTAAAGACTGCCCAATGATGAGTATGAACGCCCCCACCTCCGCGCCCCGCTCTCGTCGCCTCCGCGACGGGCTGCTGCTGGGCGGTTTGCTGGCGCTTGTGGGCCTTGGGCTCGCGGGTCTCGCCTCGCAGACCGGGTGGGCGGAAACCATGGCTCAGCTTCGGCGTCTGGACGCGCTGCAAATCCTCGGCCTGCTCGCATTGTCGTTGGTCAACTACGTCATGCGGGCGGGCCGGTGGCACGTCCTCGCGCGCCGCCTCGGCCTGAACACGGGCTTCCTGCAGAACGCGCGGCATTTCCTTGGCGGCTTCGCCATGTCGGTCACGCCCGGCCGCGTCGGCGAGCTGGTGCGGATGCGCTGGATCCGGCGCGAGACGGGCTGGGCGGTCGAACGTTCGGCGCCGCTGGTGCTCATGGATCGCGCCTCCGACCTCGCCGCGATGGGGATCATCCTCGGGGCCTCGGTCGCCTTGGCGGCAGGCGGCATCGCGGGCGCGGTGCCGGTGACTATCCTCGCCCTCGTCGCAGCGCTCGTCGCCACCCGCCCCCGGCTCCTCGCCGCGCTCATTACCGTGGCCTACCGTCTCACCGGGCGCATCCCCCGCCTCTTTGGCCGCGCCCGTAGCGCAGCCCGCTCGCTCTCGCGCTTCACCCATGCCCCCACCGCCATCGTCGCCCTCACCCTCGGCCTGCTCGGCTGGTTTGCCGAGGGCTATGCCTTCCACCTGCTGCTTGTCTGGATGGGCGCGGATATCGGCCTTGCCAAGGCGGTTGCGATCTTCGTCTTCTCGACGCTGGCGGGCGGCCTGACCGGCGCACCGGGCGGCCTTGGCGGTGCAGAGGCCGCGATGGTCGCGCTCCTTTCCCTTGACGGTATCCCGCTCGAGGTTTCCATCCCCGCCACCGCCGTCATCCGCCTGACCACGCTGTGGTTCGCCATTCTCATCGGCCTCGCGGTCTTCCCGATCGCAGAGCGCCTCTCGCTTTCGCACAAGATCGAGCCTTAAAATCACAGGCAGTTCAATGACCTGGACAAAAACAGAATATGCCGGATGGGGCCGCGCTCTCAGCGCGAAGGGCGAAGTCACGCGCCCCGAACGCGCCGACATGATCGCCGCCCTCGCCGCCGATGGCGCCGCGCCCGCTATGGGGATGCGCCGCTCCTACGGCGATGCCGCGCTGAACTCCGAAGGCCGCATGATCGACATGACGCGGCTCGACCGACTGCTCTCGTTCGATCCCAAAACCGGCATTCTCGAGGTCGAAGCCGGGGCGCGCATCGGTGACATCGCCGAGACCTTCGCCCCGCGCGGCTGGCTTCCGGCAGTCATGCCCGGCACCGGCTTTGCGACGATCGGCGGCTGCATCGGGCAGGATGTGCACGGCAAGAACCACCACCATCAAGGCAGCTTCGGCCAGCATGTGACCGAGATCACGCTCCTTCAAAAGGGCAAGGAGCTGCGCGTCAAACCGGGCTCCGCGCTCTTCAAGGCAACTGTGGGCGGGCTTGGCCAGACCGGGGTGATCCTGCGCGCCAAGATCCGGATGATCCCCTGCAAGGGCGACCTCGTCTTCGTCACCGAGCGACGGGCATGCAACTGGGAGGAACATCTCACGCTCCTCGATGCCTCGGAGGCGACCTACACCGTCGGCTGGATCGACGCGACTGCGACCGGGCCCGAGCTTGGGCGTGGCATCGTCGAAGAGGGCGAGAGCGGCGCGGGGCTGGTGAAGAAGCGCGGCAAAGCGTCAAAAGTCCCACTCGACGCGCCTCATTTCGCGCTCGCAAAACCCATCGTCAAAGCCTTCAACTGGGCCTATTTCCACCGCGTGCCCGCGCGAGGGCGTACGGTGGTCAAAGCGCTTGGCGATTTCTTCTTCCCGCTGGACAAGATCCATGACTGGAACCGCCTTTACGGCAAGCGCGGCTTCTACCAGTTCCAATGCGTCGTGCCACTCGGCGCCGCCCCCGCGCTGCGCCAGATGCTTCAGGAGATCGCGGGCTCTGGCCTCGCCTCACCGCTCGCGGTGCTCAAGCGCATGGGGCCGGGGCGCGGCGGTTACCTCTCCTTCCCGATGGAGGGCTACACGCTCGCCATCGACTTCCCGAACCGGCCCGAGGCGCGCGCGCTCATTAAACGGCTTGAGGCGATGACCTCCGAGGCGGGTGGGCGGCTCTATTTCGCCAAGGACGGGCTCGCCACCGGCGCGCAAATCCGCGCGATGTATCCCGACCTGCCGAAATGGCAACGCGAAGTGAAAAAGGCTGATCCCGACGGTGCGCTCGTCACCGATCTGGTCCGCCGTCTGAACCTAAGGACCGCATGACATGAACAGCTGGATCATCCTCGGCGCCACCTCCGGCATGGCGCGCCCCTTCCTCCGCAAGCTCGCGGAGCAGGGCAACGCCCTTTTCCTTGCTGGACGGAACCAGGAGGAATTGGAAACGCTGGCCGCCGATTGCCGCCTGCGCGGCGCGCCCGCGGTGCAGGTGATGCGCTTCGACGCACGGGACCATTCGAACTATGCTGATCTGATCGCGACTTTCACCGCTCAGGGTGACGTGCTCAACACCGCCGTCTTCTCGGGTTCGATGCCGGACCAAGAGGTCATCGACGCCAATCCCGCCCTGATCGAAGGCGTGATGGCCGATAGCTACACCGGCCCCGCCACTTTCCTGCAAATGCTCGTGCCGCATATGGAAGCGCGGAGCGCAGGCACGATCCTTGGCGTGGGCTCGGTCGCGGGCGATCGCGGGCGGCTCGGCAACTATGTCTATGGTGCGGCCAAGGCCGCCTTCGCCACCTATCTCTCCGGGCTGCGCAACCGTGCGGGCCGCAAGGGCGTCCATGTAATCACCGTGAAGCCCGGCCCTGTGGATACCGCGATGACCCAAGGCATGGAGCTGCCCTTCATGACCACGCCCGAGGCGGTCGCGGATGACCTGATGAAGGCCATAGAGAAGCGCCGGAACGTCGTCTACACCGCGCGCATCTGGCAGGTGGTGATGACGGTGATCCGTCTGATCCCGGAGCCGATCTTTAAGAAGATGTCGATCTGACCCTCATTCTGCCTCAGATATCCCCCGCGGAGCGCCCCACAGCAACGCCTGCGCGGAACCGCCGGACAAAGCAAAAGGGCCGCTCTTTCGAGCGGCCCTTCCGTTAAGATGTGATCGAAATCACTCGATGATTTTGGAGACGACGCCAGCGCCGACGGTGCGGCCGCCTTCACGGATAGCGAAGCGGAGCTTCTCT